>JANMMU010000143.1:0-1882 GCA_031373555.1 Segetibacter sp.
CTCGCTGCGGGCTATCAGGTGTACGTGGTTGCTCATAATAACCCAACCATTTATTATCAATCCTTTCTCTTGCTGGCAATACTTTAAACTATCCACCACAATATCTTTATAAACAGGTCTGCTTAATGCATCTATCCAGTTGACCACTGCAAAAGTTATAAAATGGGGGTATTGGCTGTCTCCAAACCGATAGCGTGTTGCCATTGTATTTTTGAAGCTAATTTAAAGAACTTAACTGTAATACAATCTCTCCGTAGTTTACCGGTCGCAGACCTGCTTTTCATGTTGTATTGAAGTTACGCTTCGCTTAAACTTCAACAAGCAACAGTAACACTTACGCTAGCTGGGGATTTAAAAAATATAAGGAGGATAATATAAAAAAAACTTAGCGTTTTCATAAAATCACGTATTTATACGCACTTTAATGTGGTTTTTACAAATTATATTTACTTTAAATACACAGCATAATAAAAGATTTAAGTATATAATTTGTACTATTTTTTTTATACTTTATATTATGAATTGCAATACCACTTCAATTGGTACAAAACCTTGTATTTAACTAGTGTTTTATTATTAAAATAAACCAAGTGAAATAAAAGTTTCTAATAAATTAAATCTACCTGTAAAGATTTTATTATAGGGGCGGAAACCGAAAAGCCATAAGAGTAGGTATTAAACCTAAATCAATTACTATGCCTTCAGTTAATCAATTCATTTATGCCCCAGGCACAACAAATTATGTTTGGCCAACACCACCCTGGCTGCCAAACATTCCAATCACCGGTGCACCATCTGACACAAACTTCAGACGTTTTGCAATGTTGTATGATGGCAGTACTTATCGTATGTATTTTTTTAAAGGAAGTACTAATAACACTTTGTATCAATTTGCTTGGAACGGATCTTCTTATGCTTATGGGCACAATTCAATACCTGTGTTAACCCTAACTAATATTCCTGCAGATGCAGATATGAATAGTTTTGGGATGTTACATGATGGTAGTGCATATCGTTTTTATGTCAGACAGTTAGGTAATCCAAAATTACTTTATCAAGCAGCGTTTGTTCCTGGAACAACAACTTATAAATTTGGATATAATTCTATTCCACAAATACCAGTAACCGGATTCCCTGCTGATGCGGATTATTCCAGATGGAATATGTTGCATGATGGAACTGCTTACCGAATTTATTTTATGAAATTAGGAAGTAATACAGTTCTTTACCAGGGTTCATTTAATGCAGGTGCAACTGCCTATCAATATTCTTTTAATTCTATACCAGTATTAAATTTAGTTGGTACACCTGCAAATAGCAATTTATCAAGATTTGCTATGGTATTTGCTCAGGCCAAATATCATTTTTATTTCCAAACACTGTAATTTTTATTGCCAATTTTTGTCCGCGTGGGGTCTCCTGTAAGGGACCCTGCGCTGTTTTCAAAAAATACAATAAATCACTAAGTTAAGATCTTTAGCTTAGCCGGGGTCTCTTGGCTAGCACACAAGGTTAGGAAAGAAGACCCCAACAAGACATTCTTAAAAACAATAAGACCCGCTCCTATATACCAGGAGCGGGTCTTATTGTATAATCATTGCCTTTCTCTTACTTCTGCAACACAATCTTCTTGTTATCACTCATTCCTTTGTTATTGGTTATTCCAAGCACATACACTCCTGTCGGTAAGTCTTTCATAGACAAGCTGCCCTGTCTGTTGGTGATGGAATAATTGTGTATTAAACGACCGTCAATACCCGTCAACCGTAACTCATAATGACCGGCTGATATAAAGTTGGGAATCACATAATGAACTACATCTGTTGTGGGGTTGGGATATACCACAAGACCTGACTGTTGGTTGATAACCATCACCTGTCTT
>JANMMU010000082.1:0-32062 GCA_031373555.1 Segetibacter sp.
ATGTAAGTGACAATAAATTGACTTTTGTAGAAGATTCATCTAATGCCAATATTTATTACACCCGCAATTATTTCAGAAATGAATTGTTGCCTTCTATTCAGAAAGTATTTCCGCAGGCGGAAGAAAATATTTTACACAATATTAATCGGTTAAATGAAATTACTGCGCTGTATGATGATACTGTAGTAAAAATAAAAGAAAGGTTGATAGAAAAAAAAGGAAATGAAGAACACATTCCTGTCTTAAAGCTACAAAAGCAGCTTTCGTTTAAAACTATACTTTGGGAAATATTAAAGGAAAAAACTTTCACTGCTGCACAGACGGATGAAGTAATAAAATTGATGAATGCAGTTAACAGTAGTTACATTGATTCGTCTACTCATCGCATCATTAAGAATAGAAAATGGTTAATCATTTCTAAACTTGAACACGTTTCAAATAATCAGATAATTGTTATTAATCAATCAGATAAAAATATCTCCTTTGCCGGTGGAGAATTGATGCTTCAAGCCAATATTAACAAAGAGAAGTTTTCAATACCGAAGGATAGAAATGAAGCCGCCATTGATGCTTCGCTTTTGATATTTCCGCTGTTGCTTCGTAAGTGGCAAAAGGGTGATTATTTTTATCCTTTGGGAATGCAAAAAAAGAAAAAGGTGAGCCGTTTTTTAATAGATCAAAAGTTGTCTTTAACCCAAAAGGATAACACCTGGGTAATTGAATCCAACAAAAAAATAGTTTGGATAGTAAATCAGAGAATTGATGATAGGTTCAAAGTTGCGGATACAACACAAAATATTTTTCGAATATTCAACAAATCAAGCTTTTGATTTTTTTAGGATGGTTTCCAAATTTCTATAACATTTCTTTAAATATAGTTGCTTTAATTTTCCGTTCTAAATCGTAAAAAATGAAAAAAATCGCATCTTTTGTTTTGGGTTTTGTAGTCTTGGCAACGGCCTCTTTTGCACAACCAAAAGCGCAAAGTAAAAAAGAAGAGAAAGCACCTACAATGCAGGTAGTTAAACCTGCAACTAAGGCAGTGGTAAAGCAAATGCCAAAAGCGGCAACTGCTGAAACACCGGCATCAGCACCAAAATTGAAAAAAGACGGTACGCCCGATAAGCGCTTTAAAGCTGCAACACCTGCTGAAGGCCCTTTGAAAAAAGATGGTACACCAGATAAACGTTTTAAGAAAAATCAACCTGCAGCTAAGAAAGCAGCTTAGTTATTTTAGTTATTACAAGATCCCGGTTGTTAAATTGCAATCGGGATTTTTTTTGGATTTTACTTGTGATTTCCCCAACTATTAACTTCTTATATTTTTGTAGAATGCTCTCTAATATAATCTACAGTCTTAATAAATTCTCCTTCTCGTTTTAGAAAGACTATAAGTTGTTCAAGTCTTTCTATAAATGCTGCACCGTCTATAGTTCGTGTATATTTTGGTATGCCCGCATGAATAAGATTTGTAAACTCCCAGGGATGATAATAGAGGCATAGATATCCATCTTTGGCTAAGGTTTGTTGGGCAATTCTTTTATATATAGCAAACGGAAAATTTTTAAGTGCCAACCAAAATAATGGTATTCTAAAAGTGGGTGATACAGAAGCAGGTAAGCGTAATAATCCATCTTCTCTATACAAAGTTCTTGGTTTGTCTAAATTGTTATACCTGCCTGGTAATAGGGTAGGATGTACTGATGAATCATAAAAGTAACCCGCTTGTTTTACCGCTTCCAACGATACCTTTCGCATTCGGGGCATTCTTAATCCTTCAACTTTTGATTCAGATATTTCTTCAAGCACCAACTTTGATTGTAGCAAATGGCTTTCTTCAAATGCTGTATGATAATAAGTGTGGGATGCTATTTCGTGGGTTCTGGCAAGGTCTTTAATTAATGGCTTTCTCTGTATGGCATATTGAGCAGTGGTAAAAAATGTAACTATAGTATTATGCAAATTAAGCACGGGCATAGTAGCATTCATACCCTCATCAGTATATCTCAATTGATCTTCAAAAGATATTGGTGAATTATATTCCAGCGGCATATCAAATTCCTCAAGGTCAAATCCTAAAAGTATAAATCGCTCTTTCATTTACCGAAGGTTTTGATTGCCTTGTTAGAATATTTTTTAAGACTAAAACCGGGATAATTTTAGTTTTGATTATTTATTTCTTTTTGTAAGGAAGTTTCTTTGACAATATAAGATGGTCTTCGTTTACTCACCATAAACAGCTTACCAAGATAAAGGCCCAGAATACCCAATATCATTAATTGTAAACCTCCAAAAAATGCAATGGTAACAATTACTGAAGTCCAGCCTGATATTGCATGCCCAAAATAATAACTATACAATGCATATGGCAGATAAAGAAGTGAAAGTACCGAAAAGCCTATGCCAATATAGGTTGCAAAATAAAGGGGTTTTATGCTAAATGAAGTAATACCCTCCAATGCCAACCGTATCATTTTCTTTGGAGTGTATTTTGATTTGCCTCTAAACCTTTCTGCGGGTTCATACTCTATAGATGCCTGATTAAAGCCGACCCACTTTATTATGCCACGCAGAAATTGTTCGCTCTTGTCCAGTTCCCTGATAATTTCTGCAACCTGCTTGTTTATAAGCCTGAAATCTGCGGTGCCCTTTTCTATTTCAATATCTGATAAATAGCTTAAAATGCTATAAAACAAATTAGATGTTTTGCGTTTGCTGTAAGAAATATTGTTGTCATCCTTACGTATGGTATAAACTATGTCAAATCCTTCCTCCCATTTTTTTAATAATGCAGGAATAAGTTCCGGCGGATGTTGCATATCTCCATCCATGCTTATGATGCAGTCGCCCTGTGCTTTATCTATTCCTGCTTTTAGTGCAGACTGATGACCAAAATTTCTTGAGAAAGATAAGTATTGTACGGCCTTGTCATATTGCATTATTGCTTTAATAACGCTAAGTGTAGCATCTTTGCTTCCATCGTCTATAAAGATGATTTCATGCTGATAAGATAGAGGTTCAAATACTTTATTTATAGCTGCAATAAGCGCTGATATATTATCCTGCTCATTAAAAATCGGAATTATAACAGATACTTTTTGGCTCATATTACCTCCGGCAATTTTAATTTTTCATTTTCAGCAAAAGAAACTTTTCCAATCAGTACCAGCCAAACAATAAAGCAGGGCAGTGCTTTGAGCGCATAAGTTACAACATAATGTTGCCTGATGTATCTTGGAAAAAGATCTGTAGGCGAAAGGCAAGTGAGCAGTATAACAAATGCCAGCAAAAGTTTATCAGAAACACGGTTCAGGTGCATATTCAATACATACCAAATAGCTACTCCACAAAGTGCAATAATATATGTAGGCGACTCTGCCGATGAACTGAATATAACAACGGTAATCAACAGCAAGGCCAGATAGTACAATTGAAAAATTACATTCCGGTACATTTTAAAATGAAGTAGTGGCAAGCCAAGTAATATAGCGCCGGGAATCATAACACCCAGGTTTGGAAATTCACGATAGTTAAAGATTCTCCTTATCATACCTTGAATAGAGATATCCTGCATATTTCCCAGTATACTATTCTGTGAATCTTTTAATACCAGTGAATCTTTCCAGTCTATGTATGATTGCACAATGAAGGCAGGAGAGGAGATTAGCATTGGTAAACAAAATAATACTACTGACCAGAATATGAATGATGCTATGAATTTTAGTTTATTGTCAGAAAAAAGGAAAAAAAGCAAGCCAACAATTCCATAGATTTTTGTCATAAACCCAGCTACAATAAATAGCGTAGCCCAAAAGTCTTTTCCTTTTTTTACCATTGTAAAAGAGAGAATCAACCATGCCGTCATCATAGGGTTAAACTGCACATTGTGTATTGAAGTCATTAACTCAATAGCACATATTACCAAAATAATATGAAAAGCTTTTGGTGAAAAAGGCAATTGCTTTAAAGCATAATACAAAAACCAGGTATTGGCAAATACCCATAATACTACTCCAATGCTATTGGGTAGGAAAGCAAAAGGGGCAATAATCAGGCTAAAGAATGGACCATAATGATTGCAGTCCTCAAACTCATCGGGATAGAAAAGGTATAAATTTTTCTGTTGAAGCGTGTGGTCAAAAACTGACCTGTATATTAAATAATTGTTGATTTTATCATGAAACAGTTCTGCAAAAACAGCTATCAGGGGCAACAAAAACCATATCAGTACAGGAACCGGAATGATAATATTTTTTCCAATTCTGATATTCGAAAACAGCAGTATGTTTATTTTTTTCAGCACAACCAAATACAAGATAAGATGAAATGCAAATAAATGACAAATTATGCTTTACCGCTTTACTCCTTTTTCAACACAATTTAATGGCGCATTAATTTTATTAGTTCAATTATATTTGTAGGGTTAAATACATCATGCCTTTGCCTCAAAATAAAATATTTGAAATCTGCCGAAATGGTGATCTGCAAGGTTTACAAGAACTAATTGCAACCAATCCTGGTTGCATAAATATGCAGGACGAAAAGGGATTTACTCCGTTAATATTATCGGGTTATCACAATCATCCTTCGATTGTTGAGTATTTATTACAGCATAATGCAGATCAAAGCCTGGTGGATGCTGCAGGAAATACAGCTTTAATGGGAGTTTGTTTTAAAGGATACAGAGATATTGTAGAACAATTATTGAAATCGGGTGCCCCAATAAATCAAAGAAATTTGCAGGGAGCTTGTGCTTTAACGTTTGCCGTTACCTCTAACCATACCGATATTGCTTTGCTACTATTAGAAAATAATGCAGATTTAACTTTACCGGATTTAAGAGGTAAATCTCCCCTTGATTATGCACGAATTCAGGAAAACTGGGAATTGTTTGACCTAATGAGCAGTTATATCCAATCTGATGAATAGTTATTTGCTTAAATCTATTAATATTGAATTTATTTCTTAAGGGTTTCATTAAACAAAATCCCAAAGTTGTTTGTTTTAAAAATTCAATGCAATTCTTATTTATTAAAATGGTTATTTTGCGACCACATTTGTTAATATGAAAAATTTTATACGCTTCGTTCTCGTTTCTTTATTATTTGGTACACAAGTAATTGCTCAAAATCCGAATGAAACAGTGGATGCAAGATTTTCGGGTCAAGGTACTAATGGTGCAAATTTTTTCCAGAGCAACCTTATGGATAAGTATGATATTCATTTTCTGAAGTTGGATTTGAATGTGACACCTAATTTACGTTTTCTTTCCGGCTCTTGCTATTATAAAATGACTGCAAATCAGTCTATTGATACATTCGCTATTGAATTCAAAAGCAATATGACTTTGGATTCACTTTATATTAATAATGTAATTACTCCTTACACCAGAAGTAACGATCATATTTATGTTTCCCTTGCAAACCCAATACAAGATAATGCCCAATTTACTGCAAGGTTTGTTTACAAAGGAACTATTGTAAACGGTCTTGCATATGGTATAGACAATGCATCAGGACTCACATTTGCAGCAACTGTATCAGAATCTTTTCAGGCACGGGAGTGGTTTCCTGCAAAGCAGCTATTAAATGATAAAATTGACTCAACGGATATTTGGTTAACAACACCAAATCCTTATGTTGCAGGTAGTAACGGTTTGTTAAAAGCTGTTGTTCCTGTTGCAGGAAATAAAACCCAATATCAATGGTCAACAAGATATCCTATGAGTTACTACATGCCGTGTATTGCAGCCGGTAACTATACTGATTATCGCAATTACGCCAAGCCTGCCGCCATGAACGGGGATTCAATTTTGGTTCAGCATTATATTTCCAACAGTTCCGGATATTTAAATTCCGTTCAGGCAAATCTGGACAAGACGCCCATTTTCATAGAAAAATTTAGCGAACTCTTTGGTTTGTATCCTTTTAGCAAAGAAAAATATGGACATCTGCATGGTATAATTGGTGGTGGTATGGAACACCAAACTATGTCAACCATGAGTAGCTTTGGTTTAGAAATTGTAGCACATGAATTGGGGCACCAATGGTTTGGAGACAATATAACCTGTGGCACATGGCAGGATATATGGCTCAATGAAGGATTTGCTACCTACAGTGCATACCTTATGAGAGAAATGTTTCCATCTTTTTATACTACTCCTGCAGCTACAAATATGAATAGTAAGCACCAGAACATAATGTCACAAGCAAGTGGCAGTTGCTATCTACCCCTGTCAAGCGCATACGATGAAGGCCGAATTTTCAGCAGCAGATTGTCTTATGATAAAGGTGCAGCAGTATTGCACAACCTTAGGTTTGAAATGCAGAGTGATACTATATTCTTTAATATACTCAAGACTTATCAAAATCAATTCAAAGACAACTTTGCTGTTACCAACGATTTTAAAACAGTTTGTGAACAGGTCAGCGGTAGAAACCTTACAGACTTTTTTAATCAATGGGTATATGGCGAAGGTTATCCAACTCACAATGTTAACTATTTTAAATGGGGTTTAGATTCGTTGATACTCACTGTAAATCAAACAGTGTCTATGCCTTCTGTAACGCCTGTGTTTAAAGGGCTGATGGAGTATAAGATTACATCACCAACCGGCGATACCACTATTATCCTTAATCAGACTACCAACCCGCAAATCTTTAAAGTACCCTACAGTCATTTGAATCCCAACAGTATAGTGGTAGATCCTAACAATTGGGTAATCAATAAAACAGGAACCATATTGCCGCTTAAGCTGGTATCATTTAGTGGTACTGTTGCACGTAAGCAGGTGGAGTTACAATGGTCAACAGCCCAGGAAATAAATGTGAGAAAATTTGAAATAGAAAGAGCTGGTGATGCTGTAAATTTTAAAGCTATTGGTAGTGTAAGCGCTAATAATGCTGCTTCGCAAAATAAGTATTCGTTTACTGATAAAGAGCCCTTGCCCGCTGGTTTCTATCGCCTGAAAATGATTGATATAGATGGAAGTTTTACGTATAGTAACATAATAGAAATAAAATTGAACGGCAAACAATTGTCAGCATTTTATAATGTCAGCAATTCAGTTTTGGCCGTAAAAAATATTAATCCGGTAAATGACAAATTGCAAGTACTTATTCATACAATTGAAGGCAAAAAAGTTTTCGCTACAGAAAAAGTATTGTCTGCCGGTTCCAATGATGTGAATATAAGTCTGGCAGATTTTCAAAGCGGATTATATATTGCTTCAATGATTTCTAATGCGGGAACTGTGACTTTAAAAATCAGAAAATAATATCGGGTCTTTTGATTGTCGTGTGAATGCCTGCTGATTTTTGGTTGTACAAAGCCAACTAACAAAAGAATTCTAAACCTATTATTTTGTCAGCACTGCCTCCGCGCCATATTCTTTCCAAGTCAACCTTTGTTAGAGGGTGTCAGTGTGTAAAATCTTTGTGGCTTTATAAAAATCATTATAAACTTAGAGATGAACCAACCGCACAACAGCAGCGCATACTCATGCAGGGAACTGATGTTGGCTTACTTGCACGCCAACTCTTTGGTCGCGGAGCAGATGCAAGCCCGACAGATGTATTTCACTACCGCGAATCTGTTAGGGATACAGCGAGGCTCATTGCCGAAGGGAATACAATAATTTTTGAAGCAGCCTTTCAATACGAAGGGGTTTTGTGTGCAGTAGATATTTTAATAAAGCACCGGGGTAAATGGTACGCTTATGAGGTAAAGAGTAGTACTGGTTTAAAAGATCAGTTTATACAGGATGCGGCACTGCAGTACTATGTAATAACCAATGCAGGTTTGGAGTTGGAGGATATCTTTCTTGTACATATAAATACAGGTTATGTACGTTCGGGTGATTTGCAGTTAAAGCAATTGTTTATCAAACATTCAGTTAAAGAACAGGTTGTTATAATGCAGCCATTTATAGCTACAAAAGCTGCTGAACTTAAGTTGGTTACCATTCAAAAGCACCTACCAAATATTGAAATTGGTACGCAATGCAACATTCCATATACCTGCGATTATTACGGGCTTTGTCATAAAGAAGATCCCATGTTTCAAAACAATAGTTCAAGTGTTTTGGGTGATGCAGATGACAGTGATAAAATTATTATTTTAGACCCACCTGTTCATTTTCTGTATATAGGTACTTATAGAGTGGCGGTTCCAGAACATGACGGTCATTGGCCGTACAGGCATATCCCATATCAGTATTCTTTCATCACCATAAATAACAATGAACAAACGGAGGATCATTTTATTGCTACATATGAAGGTGATCCTATTATTCAATTTGTAGAAAAATTCAAAAGCATTGCAGAAGATGAAGGACCAATTTTTGTCAGCAAAGAAAAATTTATGCAAGCAAGAATTGCAGAGCTTCAAAGGGATTATCCAAATTATGTTTATGAGCTTGACCTTATTAAATGCAGGCTTAAAGAAATAAAAATCAATAACAACATTGATAATATAAGAGGTGCTGAAAATATTAATAATGCTCAAAAGATGCTTATAAGCAATGAAGAAGATGCGGCTGCCTTATGGTATAACAATCGGCAACAACCAATTGAAGTTGTAAATTCAGTAGAACCCGGGTTAAAAGAATTTAGTAAGGGTAGTTTGAAATCCTTAATCAACAAGGTTCAACCTGTTGATTAAGGGTTTAGGGGAATCAGAAAATATTTCAAAGAGAATTTATTTTAAGAAGGATACTAATTCAGCTAATCCTGATTCTAATCAATTTGGACCCCTTTTCTTTTATTGAGTATAAAGAATAATACGGCTAAAAATACTCCTGCTAACAGGCTTGTAACATCGAAAATCGATAGGTTCGATAGGTTCATAGTGGAAGTTGGATTTAATGAAAATATATGGGTTCTAATAATTCTTGTAATCTTAAATCCTATAACGAAGTTTTTTTCAATTAATTATGTTATATCCTTTTCAATATTAAATACTTATTTTATTTGTTGTAAATTTCATTGAGTATAGTATATTCTCACAATATTGAAAATATTTCATCGTTATAAGAGAGGTAAATTTTTCTCATAGCAGTGTTTGATTCAATAAAAAATGCCCTTGTATAGGGCATTTTTTATTTGTATTACTTTGTAATTAGCTGAAACTGTTACATATTAAAATTTTCAGTATTTTTTTAAGAATATCCAATAATATTTACTAAAACCTCTCCAAAGCACTAAAGAAGAAGTTTCCTTCAATTTCAGCATTTTCATCGCTATCGCTACCATGTACGGCGTTTTCACCAATTGAAGCAGCAAAGTTTTTACGGATGGTTCCTTCTTCGGCCTGTGCAGGGTTTGTTGCACCAATTAGCGTACGAAATTCCGCAACTGCGTTCTCTTTCTCAAGAATAGCAGCAACAATATTTCCACTACTCATAAAGTCAACTAATTCGCCATAGAAAGGTCTTTCCTTGTGAACTGCATAAAATTCACCTGCTTTTTCTTTGCTAAGCCTTGTCCATTTCATTGCTTTTATGGAAAATCCGGCTTTAATAATTTGGTCTAATATAGCTCCGGTGTACCCTTTTCCAGTAGCATCGGGCTTAATCATGGTAAAAGTTCTGTTTGTCATTTTTACATTATTTGGCCGCAAAAGTGCAGGTAAATCACGTAAAAGCCTAAAAATTAAGCCTCATTTTAAAAAGTATAACAAAAATGTTTTGATGTTGTAAGGCAAATAGTACAATTTTGCCGCCTTTCTATGCAAGCAATACAGCAATTTTACCCACATCTTGATACGCCTAAAAAAGTGGTCATAACCACTCACCAAAAACCCGATGGCGATGCTATGGGTTCATCTTTAGGACTCTATCATTTTTTAATACAACTTGGTCATACGGTTACGGTCATTTCCCCTACCAATTGGGCTTCATTTTTAAAATGGATGCCGGGGGCAAATATGGTGGTTGATTTTGAACTTTCTAAAGAAGTTGCCACTAAATTTCTACAAGAAGCAGATGTACTGTTTTGTCTTGATTTTAATGTACTTCACCGTACTAAAAATATGGAGCCTGTACTAGAGGGGCTAAGCTGCATTAAAGTATTAATAGACCACCACGAACAACCACAGGTTGATTATTTTACTTACGGTATTAGCAGCACAGCCAAAAGCAGCACAAGTGAAATGGTCTTTGATTTTATTGTAGATAGCGGTCATGAGGATAAAATCAATACTGAAATAGCCCAAAGCCTTTATACAGGTGTCATGACCGATACGGGATCTTTCAGGTTTCCGGGTACAACAGGCAGTGTACACCTTATGGTAGCGCAGCTAAAAGAAACGGGGTTTAGCCATACGTTGGTGCATGAGAATATTTATGATAATTCACTGGAGAACAGGCTAAGGTTTATAGGCCATGCTTTACTCAACAGAATGGAATTGTTTTATGAATATAATACTGCATTGATGTTCATTCCTAAAAATGATCTGTTGCGTTTTCACATTAAAACAGGTGATTCAGAAGGATTGGTAAACTATCTGCTGACAATACAAGGTATAAGAATGGGTGCATTGGTCATAGACAGAGACGAAGAGCGCAAATGGAGTTTTAGAAGTAAGGGTGATTTTGATGTGAACACATTTGCCCGAACTCATTTTGAAGGTGGTGGGCATTTTAATGCTGCAGGTGGTCGTAGCAGCGATTCACTTGATCAGACGGTTTGGAAATTTAAACAGGTGATAAAACAATATCAGAAACAATTACAGTAATATAAGAGGCAAAAACCAACGGTTGAAAAAACAGTTGAAGATAAACCTCAAAACTAAAAAACAATAAAAATGAAAAGAATTTTTGCAGCCGCAGGTGTAGCAATATTGTTGGCTTCATGCAGTGCTGATTACGAAAAAACCAAATCAGGGTTAGCTTACAAAATTATCAAAGGAAAGGGTGGGGCCAAGCTTAAAGCAGGTGACATTGTGAAAATTAATGGGACAATTAAGATTGCTCCAAAAGACACTATTTTGTTTTCAACTACTAATATGCCTGAATATATTCCGGTAGATACAAGTAGCAAGCTTTCTCATGACTTTAATGAAGTGCTTAGAAATTGTTCAGTGGGAGATAGTTTAATAACTATAGCACAGGTAGATACAATGGTTAAAAGAGGTACAACGGATTATAAAGGAATTTTTAAAAGAGGTGATCAGTTAGTAACAGGTTTGCGAATAGTTAAAGCATTTTCTAACCGCGAAGATGTTATGAAAGACCAACAACAGGAAATGGACAAAGAAAAGGCAAGAGAAACTGCTGATCTGGAAAAGGATTTGAACAAAAAAGGTATAAAAGCTGAAAAAACAGAAAATGGTGTTTTTGTTGAAGTAATAAACCCGGGTGCTGCTGAAAAAGTACAAAATGGCAAACAGGTTACCGTTAATTACACGGGCTCATTAATAGAAAACGGTAAAAAGTTTGACAGTAACACCGATACATCATTTCATCATACACAACCCTTTCCATTTGTTGTGGGAACAGGTCAAACTATCAGAGGTTGGGAAGAGGGTATATTGAAATTAGGATTAGGTGGCAAGGCTAATTTTTACATACCTGCTATGATGGGTTACGGTCCACAGGGTATGCCGCCTTCCATTCCACGTTATGCAGCATTGAAATTTGAAGTAGAAGTACTTAAAGTAGAAGATGCACCTGCACAACCTAAAATGCCAATGGGTATGAGAAATGGTCAGGGTGTAAACCCACAAGATCAGGGCGGAAATCCACAGCAGGATCCAAATCAGCAACCACAACACTAATATTTCTTCCGGATAAGTTATAGACTTATCTATAAGTAATACTAACATAAAAAAGCAGTTCAATTATGATGATTGAACTGCTTTTTTATGTTAGTAAATTCTTTCCTTTTCGTTCAGATTTACTTACAAAAATTTATTTAAATGACCCGGAATTAAACTAATAAAAGCCGCTGCAATATTTAATTGTAGCGGCTTTTCAATTATGGGGATGAACTATTTAAGCTTTACAGCTTTTACCGTTTTCACTTCATCACCCTGCCTTACTTCTATCATATACACACCCGGTGCAAATGACTCACCAAATCTGAAAGCCTGTTCAGTCATTCCTTTGGCAGTAAATAAGCTTTTGCCGTTTACATCAATAACCCGCACTTGAACAGCCTCTTGATTTGTAGCTTTTACACGCAACGTAAAATAGCTGTTGCTTGGGTTGGGAGATAACTGAACAGCAAGACTTTGCTTTGTAGTGGCTATGTCTGTTTTGGCCGCTATATTTCTTGTAACAATGGGGCAGATAGGTTGTGTTTGCAAAATTGGTATCCCAATAGAATAACCTGTACAGTTATTGGCGTCATTAATAAATACCCTATACTGCGCTGCTTTGAGGTTATTAAAAGTATTGGCTGTACCAAAGCTTCCTGTACTGCCAAAACGGTATGTGTAAGGGGCTGTTCCACCTGCACCGGTTACCGTTAATGAACCATTTTTTGCATTCGGGCAGGTTTCATCTGTTTTGGTGGAGGTAGCGCTAAGTTTGGTTGGTTGGGTTAATGTTACCACAATATTACCCACACAACTATTTATATCCTGAATATACACCCTGTATGCTCCGGCTTTTAAATTGCTGAACAGGTTTGAACTGCCAAAAGTGCCTGTGGTTCCTAACTTGTACATATGCGGTGCAGTGCCTGTTGATGGGGTAACGGCAATAGAACCATTAGTAGATCCATAGCAAGTTGCATTGGTAACGGAAGCAGTGCCTGTAACAGCTAAATACTGGGTAATAGTTACCTGACTTGTTATGCCTGCACAGCCGTTGGCATCCAAGATAGACACCCTGTATTTTCCTGCCCTAAGATTATTGAAAGTGTTTGTGGAGACATAACTACTCACCGTACCTATGCGATAGGTAAACGGACTAACACCATAAGTAGGGTTTACAGTTATAGCACCTGTTGATGAACTATAGCATGCAGCATCTGTTTTGGAAGTTGTTGAAGTAACCGATAATATAGTGAGGTGCAGTGTCCTTGCACTATCGCAACCGGCTGCGGTGGTGGTGTGCCAAATGGCATCTGTTGATACTTTGTAAGTACTATCGTGCCAGGTAAACTTATTACAAACGGCGGCTGTAGTATCTGAAGTGGTGGGTTGCCCTACTGTAATTGCTCCTGTTGCATTCACATTTCCACAACCGCCTGTCAATGGTATGCTGTAGTTGAATGTGCCACTTGCAGTTGGTGTTCCACTTATTGTAATCTGGTCACTTGCCCAGGTTGCAGAAACACCTGCCGGTAATCCGTTTGCTCCGCTTACTCCATCATCTGCAATACCGGTTGCTCCTGTTGTACTTTGTATGATATCGGTCAACGCAGTATTGATACAAGCCGTAGGATTGGAGGAAGGCACTCCGGCGGTATTGTTGGGGGTAACATTTATTATCTGTGTTGCCGTACTGCTGCATCCATTCGTTGTACCTGTTACAGTATATGTTGCAGAAGTTGAAGGATTAAAAGGAACCCCGTTGGTAACCCCTCCACTCCAGCTATAGGATGTTGCTCCCGAGGCAGTGAGTGTTGCAGGTGAGCCTGCACATACTGTAGGCGTTGGAAGAATATACGTTTTGTAAATTAAGTCAGCGTTATTTAAATCAACTGCCCACCCCAACATAGTACTGGGATCACCAATCCAAGACCATGATATTATAATATAATATTGGCTACCGGAAATTACATTTACAGGATTAGATAACGTTATACCTCGAGGACCTGTACCGGAAAAAGAAAATTTTTGTTGATGAAGAGTAGTTACTCCATCCGTTATTGATAAACTAATATCATACATGACGAATCCAGCATTAAAATTAACAGATATGCCTATTTGATTAAGTTGACCTGTGATTTGGGGTGTAAAAGGTTGTGAAAAAGTACCGCTAGGCCAAAAACTAAACGAACCGGTAATAGCACTGGCAGTATTATCAAAATCAACCACAGTGGAAGTTGCAGGCAGGGTAGATACGGTAATTGTAGGAAAAATGGAATTTACTGTTACTGTGGTGGCCGCAGATGTTGCACTACAACCATTGCTGTTGGTGACCTGCACCGTATAGCTGCCTGCTGTTTTAACGGTAATACTTTGTGTAATTGCTCCTGTTGACCATAAATAATTGCCCTCCTTTCCTATTGCCACTGCATCAATTTCATTAAAGTCGGGCACTGCCCCTGAATTTATCGCAATTCGTATTTCCGAAACATTAAAGCTTGTTTCAGGAAATGTAATGTGCAATATGCGTGCAACCGCAGGTGCTGCTACCGCAGTAGCTATATAAACGATTTCAAACAAACCGGTATTCGGATTTTTAACATACACTGTGTCAACCGCACCCGGTGAATAGGTTTCATAGATATCAATGAAGTTGATGGGAGCCGGATTGGAGTAACCTAATTCAAGGTACTCACGGGAATCATCAGCGTTTAAGCTCGCCCATGCATTAACTAAATCTCCATAAGAAGGATATACATCAGGTGCGCCAAGTACCTGGTTGGCACTCCAATCTGTTGGAGTATATTCTGAACTAAAATTAATAACAGTTGATGCATATCGCTGATTGAGGATACTGGCACCGGATGCAGATAAAGTAACCGAATCGCCTGTACAGAAGGTTGTAGCTCCACCCGCTGAAATAGTTGGTGTGGATGGAATGACATTTACTGTAACAACACTACCAAGTGAAGGTGATGAAGAACAGCCGTTGGCAGCAACTACCACCGTATAAGTTCCGCTTGCTGTTGCTGTATAATCCTGATTGGTTTCACCATTCATGATGTTTCCATCAACATACCACTGATTGCCGGTGGTGGAACTGGATGACAAAACAACTGAACCACCTGTACAGAAGGTTGTAGCTCCACCTGCTGAAATAGTTGGTGTAGGAATGTCACACAAATCGTTGATGGTAATGGTGAATTCTTTTTCAAATGAAAACCCGCCCTGATCGGTTGTTTTTACACGAATAGCATAAACGCTTTCGGTTTCGTAGTCGGGGCTTATGTTGATTTTTATACCATTGCCTGCAATAATAAATGAGGAATTGTCGGTGCTGCCTGTACCGGATACCAACGAATAGGTAAAAGTATTGCCCGCATCGGGGTCTTCGGTGCTAAGGGTACCGACTAGTGTATTAGCAGGAACATTTTCGTTTACGGAGGTTGGGGACAAAGCAATGTCTGTTGGTGGTAAATTAGGGGGGCCTTGTGCATTTGCCCTGTTAAATGAACACAGGAAAATGGCAAGTGCAATTGACATAAATAATTTCCTGTTCAGTTTTTTGGCAAACAGTTGATAGTTGCTGTATAGCATTGCTCTCAATGCTGAATTAAGCCTTAGGGTAGTGTATGTTTTCATTTTGGTCTATTTTTTATAATGGTTCAATGACTTTAGTTTTTTCGAAGGTTATGCAATGCCACCTTGCCTGCTTTCACCCGCACCATGGAAAACCATGCGCAATAGATGGGTAAAGGCATTTGCCCGCCGCGGCGGGGCATTAAACAAACCCTATAGTATTGCACAGAAAATTTGGATTAAGAAAAGTGGTGGTTTTTTATAGGAAAGCAGCAGCAAAAAATGGCTATAAAAAAAAATCGCAGTCTGCTTTTTAAAAGCAGGGGTCAAAAAATGCTGTATGATAAGATTCCAAAAACTGACCTAAGACGAGTGGGCCAAAAAAGAGTTGCCAGGTATAGAAGTTGCTAATTCTGATAGATGACAACTGTTAAAAAAATGAATCTATTTGTTAAATCTAAGTTGATTCTTTCAATAAAAAAATATTTTGTTGAGTAAATTAAACATAAGTAAATTAAATAACTCAACTAAAATGATTGACATTATCCTCCCAACTCATCCATTCTTTTCCGTTTCACTGCCAATTGATTATCACAAACATTCTCATGGATTTAACAAACGTTCTCAAACTTAGAACAGTAAATGAATCCTAAAAAATAAATGGGATGAATCGGGTGAATTATGGGATGGAAGTCCGTATTACTTTCATCTGCAAGAAGTAATAATTAGTTTCAAACTTTATGTAACTAAAAAAGCCACTCCAACAATTAGTCGGAGCGGCACTTTTTATAAAAGTCATTGAGTCATTGGTCAGATCGTCATAACCATTTCAAACTCACAACTCATAACTCTAAATTAATTCTTCACTGCTTTCAACGTTCTAACACTTTCCCCTTGTCTCACCTCCACCATATAAACACCGGGGGCAAAGTTTTCACCAAAGGTGATGGACTGATTGCCAGTTTTAGTGGTGTATAATACCCTACCATTCATGTCAAATATTCTTACTGTTGCTGCCTTGTCTGTTGTTGGCAGTATGAGTTTAAACTGGGTGTTGCTTGGGTTGGGGGAAAGGTTTAAGCCTTCTGACATATTGTTGTTGGCAACGCCTCTTGCAAATGTTGAAACCCCACATGTAGGCGATGTTTGCCCAACTGTAGTTAGTATAGAATAGCCACTACAATTGTTGGCATCGTTTACATAAATTCTGTAACTGCCGGCTGCCAGGTTGCTAAAAGTATTGTTGGTAACAAAGCTTCCTGTACTGCCAAATCTGTAAGTATAAGGCGGAGTGGCACCTGAAGGTGTTATCGTTACTGAACCATTTTTTGAATTGGGGCAGGATTCATTTGTTTTGGTGGAGGTAGCACTAAGTTTGGTTGGTTGCAATACATTAACAGTCGTATAACCTGCACATGAATTTGCATCCTTAAGGTAAACGATGTAATTACCACCTTTCACGCTGCTAAAGACATTTGAACTGCCAAAAGTACCTGTGATGCCTAACCTGTACATATACGGTGAGGTGCCTGTAGATGGTGTAACTGTAATAGAACCTGTAGCACCTCCAAAACAAGTTGCAGGTGTAGAAGATGCACTAGCTGTAACAGCAACAGGCTGGGTAATAGTTACCTGGCTGGTAATGCCTGCGCAGCCATTGGCATCCAAAATGGAAACCGTGTATTTACCTGCTCTTAAATTATTGAAGGTATTTGTAGAAACATAACCGGCTACCGTACCTATGCGGTATGTAAATGGACTAACGCCATAAGTAGGGGTTACGGTTATTGAACCAGTTTTTGTACCATAGCAGTTTGCATCTGTTTGGGTTGTAGTTGATGTAACCGATAAAATGGTTAAATGTAATGTTCTGGCACTGTCGCAACCGGCTGCGTTGGTGGTGTGCCAAACGGCATCTGTTGATGCTTTGTAAGTGCTGTCGTGCCAGGTAAATTTGTTACAAACTGCGGCTGTAGAGTCTGAAGTGGTAGGTGTACAAGGTGGCAATACCAATAGCCCTATCTGACTATTATTATCAGGCCATGGATTTGGATTGACTGAAGTCTTATGTGTTCCATTATTTCTTTCATCACTAGGTGGAGTCCCGAACAAATACTTGAAATAAAGTTTATTATTATAAATTATAGGATTTCTGTTGTAGCCAATATATGGTGAATTAGTGTTTGTCACAAATGAAATACTATTACCGTTTAGATATCCTAATGCAGTTTCCTGGCTGGTATTATTAATTCCGAAAGTGCCATACAATACATTGTTATAAACAATAGGCTGACCATAATAATTAGAAGTAGAATTAGGGTTGGGGATTAAAGAAATGGTAGTGCCATCATATTTTGCCAATAGATACTGAGAGGTGGAATTAATAAACTGACAGTATAAAAAATTATTAAAAACAATGAATCCCCCCACAGGCCCATAACTTGATGGGGGATTGGGAATGAGGGTAATACTTGTTCCATCGTATTTAGCTAATTTATTTTCATTTGTTATAGTACTTTGATATGGAAAATATAAAGCTCCATTATACCATGCATTTGCACCTTTCAAACTTGAGGATACACCGGAAGTTGAATTATCTGGATTATTAATAACGGAAATAGCTGTGCCTGTAAATTTGCCCAAATAACCTGTAGTAGCAGGTGGCGAAGTTAAATTGTTTGTTTTTTGATATAAGAAGTATAATGTTGCATTAGAAATGAATAAATTAGAGACCCCTACATCATTATTATTCAGGTTTGAAAATACTGTTACAGAGGTGCCATCATACATAGCCAAATGATTTTTAAAACCAGCATCGGTGTAAATAAAATATAGCTTATTGTTATATTCCAAAAAACTTCCACCAATGCCAACATCGCTTGTATTAGGGTTGGGTATAAACGCAAGATTAGTTCCATCATACCTTGCGAGTTGATATTTGCCAGCAGAATTTCTATATCTTGAAAATAATTCACCTTGAAACACAATCATTTCATTGGTAGAAAAACCTTCGTCGGTGCTATTGATATTAGGGATAAGCGAAATGTTGGTTCCATTGTACTTTGCCAATTGATACTTATAACTACTGTTTGTATAAGTAAAGTATAAATTATTTCCATACCCCAGAAAGCCGGAGAAAATGCCAGGATCAGCAGAGTTTGGGTTGGGAATCAATGTGGTTGAGGTTCCATTAAATTCTGCCAATTGGTGATTTGAATTATCCACGGTGTAGCTACCGTATAGTTTACCATTGATTACTTTAAAAGAATCCTGTAATAAATTGCTGAATCCAAAATCATAAGGATTAGGATTATTAATCAGGCTGATAGACTGTGCATTTAAAAAACTTATGCTTGCTGATAAAAACATAAATGCTAAGGAGATTGTAAGTTTCATACAATTTGTTTTTTGGGTTGAAATAAATAAATTGCCTTCTACAGCTTAAATAAGAAATCGTTGATTTTAGAAGAAAATAGGAGAATAGAAAATTAGTTAAATTTTTTTTATTTTCTTCAGAAATATTATTTTAAAATAAGAAAGCTTAAAATTAGGTATTGGCGGCAAAACCAAATTATAAATTCCTGCAATGATGGGTTATGAACCACAATGTATGCCGCCTTCCATTCCCCGTTATGCAGCGTTGAAATTTGAAGTAGAAGTGCTTAAAATTGAAGATGCTCCTGCACAACCTAAAATGCCAATGGGTATGAGAAATGGTCAGGGTGGCAATCCGCAGGATCAGGGCGGTAACCCACAGCAGGATCCAAATCAACAACCGCAAAATCAGCACTAAGCTCTTAAGCAGTCCTGAATATAATTGTCAAAGGATTATATAAAAAAATCCCTGTTTTCAAGCAGGGATTTTTTATTTTATAAAATTTCAGGTTGCATGTCCCAACAGGATTGTTGTGAGTTTATCTCCAACTTACTTTAAGTTAGTATGTTGAAACAAAATCTTAACTTGCTGTAAGTACAGGTTATAACCACATGCTATTTCTTTCAAAAAAATAGTATTGTAAAATCTTATTACCCTATTACTACTTATGGATAGAAGTCCAAATAAGCCAATTGTTCTGGCTGGCTTATTACTTCTCATATATTTAAGGATAAAATAGTTATTAGGCCTGTTGAATATTTTTTATTACTTGCTATTGGTGCATTAATAGCATTGCTAATTCATTCAATTGCGGAATAAATCAAAAACAATATTAAATACTAAATTCAAATAAAATGAAACTAAGTATTTTTAAAAAAGCATTCAATTATGACATCAATATCATAAGGGTGTTGTATGTTGTGCTAACCGTTTGTTTCATAGGGTTAGCATTTTGGATTTCAAAAAACAAATACACAGAAACTGCAGAAATAGTTAAAAAGACATTTTATAACAGGGATAGTATTATTCAGAAATCAATTCTTGCAGACACCAGTAAATCAGCCCCTGTTCAAAAATTGAGAGAACAATATTTTGCTATTGCTGAAATAAAGAAATCCTATTTGTTCATGGCGCAGCGATTCAATTCTTATGGGTATGCTTTTACAATTTTCTTTTCTTTCTCTTCTATACTATCAGGTATTTTGGGCTTCCTGCTAATAAAGAAAGGCTGGGATGCAACAGATAGCTTTTACCTAAAATCATCATTTCTTATTATCTTTTTTTGTACCACACTTTTTGGCATATTACCCAGTGTATTTAATACCAAAGAAAATGCAAAAAATAATCTTAATAAGTATAATTACTTTAGCGGACTACAGTTAGATATTTACGATCTTATAAAGGATAATAAAGGGTTTATTAAAAGAAACACAGCAGCGTCATTAGATAGTTTAAACCTCACCATTTCTTCTATTAACAGCAATATAAAAAATAACCAGGATTTATATTTTGATACTTTTATAGATAAAGTTCCTACTGATGTAAAGCCTTTGAAATAACGGCTTTTACTTTAGCTTTCCCTTTATCTCATTTAGCTTCATCAAAGCCTCTACAGGTGTTAATCTGTTGATATCAATTTCATTGAGCATTCTCCTTATCTCATCAAAAGTTTCGCTGTGTGCATCAAAAATGCTTAACTGCATTTTTGGGATGGAAAGTTGCTTAACATTTGCGGCCATATTGTTTGCCTTCGGCGAAATGTTGTTTTCACTTTCATCAACATGTTTACTTTCCAGTTGCTGCAATACTTCATTTGCCCTGTCAATGAGCGATGGTGGCATACCCGCCATTTTAGCTACGTGAATACCAAAGCTGTGTGTGCTGCCACCGGGTGCTAATTTTCGTAGAAAAATAATTTTGTTATTAATCTCTTTGTTGGTCACGTGGTAGTTTTTTACTCGGGGCAGTTTGTTTTCTAACTCGTTTAGTTCGTGGTAGTGGGTGGCAAACAAAGTCTTGGGTGCATGAGGTGATGAGTGAAGATACTCCACTATACTCCACGCTATGCTGATACCATCATATGTACTTGTGCCCCGGCCAATTTCATCAAGCAAAATCAGGCTTCGTGGTGTCAGGTTGTTGATAATGCTTGCAGTTTCATTCATCTCTACCATGAATGTGCTTTCACCGCCGCTTAGGTTATCACTTGCACCTACACGGGTAAAAATTTTGTCGGTTAATGGGATATTAGCCGCACCTGCCGGTACAAAACTGCCGGTATGAGCCATCAAAGTTATCAAGGCCGTCTGTCGAAGCAAAGCACTTTTACCACTCATATTTGGGCCGGTCAAAATAATTACCTGCTGACCTGCCGGGTCTAGCATAATGTCATTGGTCACATAGCTTTCGCCAGGCGGCAAATTCCTTTCTATAACAGGGTGTCGGCTGTCTTTAATGTCAAACTCAAGCCCGTTGTGCAACACAGGTTTTTTGTAATTGTATTGCAAAGCATTTTGTGCAAAACAGCCTAAACAATCCATGATGGCAAGCACACTGCCGTTTACCTGCATAGGAGCAATGAAGTCTTGCAATTCCATTAGCAACTTGTCGTACAGTTCCTGTTCTATGGCTGCTATTTTATCTTCGGCCCCGGTTATTTTTTCTTCGTAAGTTTTTAGTTCCGGGGTAATGTAGCGTTCGCAATTGGCCAGGGTTTGCTTTCTTATCCATGTCTGCGGCACTTTGTTTTTATGAATGTTGGTTACTTCAAGATAATAACCAAAGACATTGTTGAACGCTACTTTCAGCGAAGATATGCCCGTGGCTTCTGCCTCTTTTTGTTGCAATTGTACCAGGTATTCTTTGCCGGTACCGGCAATGCCCCTAAGTTCATCTAATTCTGCATGTACACCCGCTTTTATCACACTTCCTTTACTCACTAATACCGGTGGATTCTCAACAATTTCTTTTAGTATTTTATCTAAAATATAATGACATGGGTTGAGTGCATCTGATAATCTTTTCAGGTAATCGTTGCTGGCAACTATGCCATCGTTACGAATGGCTTCCACTTGTTGCAGGCCTTTGGCTATTTGCAAAACTTCCCTTGGATTAATCTTCTTAAGTGGGATTTTGCTCACCAACCTTTCTATGTCTCCAGCCTGTTTTATGTGTTGGGTCAGTTTTATTCTAAGCTCTACATCTTTTATCAGAAACTCAACCAAATCAAGCCGTTCATTTATTTTACCAATATCTTTCAAAGGCATAATAAGCCAACGTTTCAGCAACCTTGCACCCATTGGGCTTACGGTATTATCCAACACCTTCAGGAGTGTATTCCCATTTTCTGCACCACTGCCTAATAACTCAAGATTACGTATAGTGAACCGGTCCATCCACAGAAAATCGTCTCTGTCTAACCGCTGTATAGAAGTGATGTGCTGCAGGTTAGGATGTTCAGTATCTTTCAGGTAATGAAACACTGCACCCGCTGCCACAATAGCAAGTGGCAAATCCTCAACCCCAAAACCTTTGAGTGAATGTGTTTGAAAATGTTTGAGCAAACTTTCAGTTGCATAGACTGTATCAAAAATCCAGCTATCGAGTGTGTAAGTGTAAAACTTGCTGCCAAATGTTTCTTTGAAATGTTTCTGATACTGCCGCTGAAAAATGATTTCAGCAGGTTTTAGGCTTTGCAGCAATTTATCTATGTATTCTGTATTGCCTTCGCTTACAAACATTTCGCCGGTAGAAATATCCAGAAATGCGATGCCAGCATTTTGTTGGTCTGTGAAATGTATGGCAGCCAAAAAATTGTTGCTGTTATGTTCTAATAATTTGTCTCCTGTAGCTATGCCCGGTGTTACCAATTCTGTTACGCCACGCTTCACAATCCCTTTTGCCATTTTGGGATCTTCCAGTTGGTCGCAGATGGCAACACGGTAGCCTGCTTTTACCAGTTTGTGCAGGTAAGTATCCAAAGCATGATAGGGGAAACCCGCCAGTTCATTATCAGCAATGCCATTGTTTCTTTTGGTCAGTGTAATACCCAAAACCCGGCTTGTGATAATTGCATCTTCTCCAAAAGTTTCATAAAAATCACCCACCCTAAACAACAAAATGGCATCAGGATATTTCTGCTTGATGGCCTTGTGCTGTTGCATCAATGGAGTTTCGGTGGTGGCTTTGCTCATTGGGGCAAAAGTAGGGAAAGGGATTTATTGTTTGTGGGAGTAATGTTGTTTCATCATTACCGTAATGAACTTAGGCTTTATAGGCATCTTTTCGATGTCTTATTCGCTGTATTTCTACAATTTTGACTACATCTTCAATAGTATATATAACTCTGTAATCACCAACACGGATCCTGTATCCTTCTTCTCCTTTCAATTTTTTAACACCTTGCGGACGTGGGTTTTCTGCCAAAGCATCGATCTCTTCAATTATTTTGGAAGCTTCTTGAGTCGGGACTTTAGATAGCTCTTTATAGGCTGATTTCTTTATTTCAATGATATACATAGCCTATTTAATCCCATTTTTTTTAAGCAATTCTTTTGCTTTTCCCCAAGGCAACGTTTGTTCATTTTTTCTTACTTCTATAGTAAGCAAGTCGCAAATATCTTCCAACAATTCTTCATTATTTGCAACAATATCCAAATCAATTTGCATTAACCTATGGTTGTTTGATTTATCGGTTAAAAGTGTGATTGCTTCCATTCTTTTTATTTCAAAGTTATTTGTTTATGATGAAACATATCCCTATATCACCCTGAACAGCAAAATGGCATCAGGATATTTCTGCTTGATGGCCTTGTGCTGTTGCATCAATGGTGTTTCAGAAGTGGCTTTGCTAATTGGGGCAAAAGTAGGGAAAGTTGTATTGCTGTTAGTCGGTTGCATTTTGTCAGGATAAATAAAAAAATTCTAATTATTTTTTGTAGAGAAGTTGTAAAACCAATTCATTACTCCCTAAAATGTAAAACTAACTTTCAAATGTTATAATTTTACTCATCATGAAAAAGTAATATGAAATTAATAATACTGAAAGTAGCTATAACCGTTATCATATTATTTATATCGCACAGTTTAATTGCCCAAATCCGTATTGGCAGTTTATTAGGCGATCTTGAGTTTAAAATTACTCCTTCCAAAAATGTAAAACGCTACTACATTTATTGGCATCCATTCTCATCTTACATGAAAAAACACCTAAAAAGCAAAAGGGTATTATACAGAAAGGTGGAAATGGATAAAGGGAGGGAAATAAAGGTGACGGATTATTTTGAAAATAAAGTCAATTCAGAAGAACTAAATATTTATAAAAACACGCTTTTAGTGAAAAAGGTAATTAGCTATGGAGATCTTAAGACTACCGAAACTTACTACTATAACTATGACCCCATTAACAATTATAATATTTCTACAAAAGGATACAGAAATAAAAAATTGATTTATGAGGATAAAGAAATTAAAAGCGGAGATAGTATTATAACATATCTGTGGTATAAGGGAGAATTCAATACAACCTATTATACCAAGCAAGTTTCATATTATTCTAAAGACAGCACAATTTTCACTTCAATAAAACAAGATTTAAAAAATGACCGATATTACTATAACTTAAAAAAATTCGATTCTGATCATAAATTACTGGAAGAAATTGATTCGTCAAAAACTGATAAATCAAGAAGCATTTACCTCTATGATAATGAAGGAAGATTATTAACGATAACCACTAATAAAAACAGTATAACAGAATACAATTATCTTCCGAAGGAGACGAAAATTATCAGCTTTGGTTTATTGGAGGGAGGATTAAAAATTAAAGGAGAAGAACAAATATTCAAATTTGGCGAAAAGCATGAAACATTCTATGAAGAAACCATAAATTATATTAATCATGAAAATGGTATGCCCCTTATTGAAAAAGGTGAAAAGAAATTTTATAACAATGGAGAACTCATAAGAGTTGAATATTACAATCAGAATGAACAATTAAACGTTTATGATATCAGGTATGAATACAAATAAAAACGGTTGAAAATGGTCGTTTCCAAATTTTAGTAATAAGCCATTTAAGGATTTCGAACTGAGATACAATCAAAATATTTTTTCCCTATTTTTTTTCAAACTTGCAACAAACCTGGGAACCCTCTCCTTACCATAAATAATGAGAGTAAGATTGAAACGTGTAACAGTGGCTTTTCGCTTTTGCTTGTAATCGTGAGTTACATCTTTAAAGTGGTTGCCTCCTTTTAAATGTGATTTTTTTAAAAATTATCTTTCTAATTCCAATTATATTTGAAGCGATTTTATCAATTAGTGCAACCTATGTCTAAACAGGAAGTAAAGCTTTTCATTCGGTCCTTTCAAATATATCTTAAAGGGTATAATTTGTTCGGACCCGGTAAAAAAGCCCCTGCATCAATTATTGTTATGCTGAATAATAAAATTATGCATGGCGGCCTTGTAGATAGACTAAAAGGTATCATAAGCGGGGCAATGATAGCAGAAGAATTGAAAATTGACTTTAAAGTTTTGGTGGATGAAAATACTTTTAACCTTTTCCAGTTTTTAAATGCGGTTGAACAAAAAGTTGTTGCAAGTAAAGATGAAGTCTCATTTAATTATTTTTTTTCCAGGCCCGTATTATTATACAATTTATTGCGGATTAGTAAAGAAAATATTCTTACACGCTTTAGAAGCAAAAAGCAGTTTCATCTATATATCAATATGGATGTTACCAACAGGTTTTTCCCTCATTTAACAGAAGAACAGAAATTGGCTAAATGGCGGGATACTTTCTCTAAGCTGTTTAAGTTTGACAACTATTTCCATACTTATTGGCAAAAGCAAATTAACACCACAAAAGTGTGTGGTATCCACCTTCGGTTTGTGTCATTGTTAGGTGATTTTGATGAGGTGGTAAATCATGAATTGGATGAAAATGCAAAAGCTAATCTTGTAAAAAAATGTCTTGCCGGAGTGACTGAAATAATGAAAGAAAACAATAGCGAAAAATTCATTGTTGTGGCTGATTCTGCCTACTTTCTTGATTGCCTGAAAACACACTTAAGCGGCACTGATTTGGTTGATAAACTATTTATTCCTACCGGTGTTATCGGGCATATTGATATTGTGAAGTATGAAGCTGTTTTGCAAAAAACGATCCTTGATTTTTATTTGCTCTCACGTTGCGAGGAAGTCTTTCAGGTAAAAGCAGCGGGAATGCATAACAGTCAGTATTGCCGCTATGCAGCAATATTAGGTAATGCCCCTTATGTTATCAAAAATCTGTAGTTACTCTCTTATTATTTGCCCCTGATTTTCTACAGGGTATAACTCTGTTTTCTTTTTTTTAAAAAAAGGACACCCTCCTCACACTTCACCAATCGCTTAAATTTATCTTATTGGTTTCAATGGCATAATTTTTTTGAAAGTTATTTCTATGAAAAAATATAAGCCAACAATCAATAATCCGCAGATAGGAGACGAATTGAAAAAAGATATGCCTGTAAAAAATGCTGTTACCGATAGTGTAGAAAACAGTGCAAAGCAAACTCCGGGTTTGAACCAGGAGAAAACAAAACGTGATGATTTGTTTCCATCAGATGGAGATAACCTGACGAATTAATTTGGTTTTGTGGATTTCATGAAGTTATTAACGTGCTTCTTTTTATATACACCTGCAAGGTTTAAAATACTTAGGCTCTTGCCAAAAGGCGCACAGGGGAGTAATCATTCATTTTGCTGTGTGCCAACCCCACCAAAAAACAGGCAATATCAGTCATGACCTACTGCAAAACCAATGCAAAACATAGCACCCATCGGCAGCAAATTGGCGTATAATACCGCTTTTTGCCATGATGGTCTATCGGGCCATTTTTGCTCCACATTAAACGGGTCAAAGGCCAAACCGATACCAAATGATGCAGCCGACTGCATATAGTCTTTTGTAACAATTGCCTGATAGGTGCCCAACAATAAAAAACCCAGGTAAAGAAACTTGTTGAAGGATGTTTTCATTTTGTAATTTTTTACAAAAATGAATCAGTAATTTTTATGGAAATTGTACTTTCAGGACATTACAATATTTCCCAAACAATTTTATCGCCA
Organism: Segetibacter sp.; assembly: GCA_031373555.1. Lineage (GTDB taxonomy): Bacteria > Bacteroidota > Bacteroidia > Chitinophagales > Chitinophagaceae > Segetibacter. The sequence continues at coordinate 26,828 of JANMMU010000082.1, forward strand.
TCTACCATGCTTACTTCTTTGAAAAAGTGACGGGGATTTTGGTGGGTCAACTTTTGAAATTCTTTGATCAGGTAAGATTGGTCGGTGTAATTGTTTTCGTAAGTAATGCCGGTTAGCGATTTCTTTTCACTGGCTTTTAGCTTTGATTTCAGCACATTTCTAAACCTGGCAATACGCTTATAATCCGATGGTGAGCAAGCCATTGTTTTAGTAAACAATCTTTGAAAAGTCTTTTGATGTAAACCTAATTGTTCTGCCACTTCTGAAACTGAATAATCCCTGTCTGCATCGGTCAACATGGCCACTGCTTTGTCTATTATGGCATAGCTTTCTTTTTCTGACAGAATGGATAAAAGAAATTCCTCCAACACATCCTGTACATGATCGGTAGCAAATAAAGTAGGAGCCTGCTTTACCCAAAGAGGGTGTGTAAACGGTTGCGAAAAACCGGGAGCAACCTTTATAAAATCAGTTTGAAGAAATCTATTGATACCAACAGGTTTAAAAATAATGGAAATTTCATCCACCTTTCCTTCGTAATCTATCGACACGGGTCTTGTATATTTACCCAATATCTCAATAGAATATTCATTGACAGGTTGTGTTGAGCCTTGAATGTTTACATGAAAATCGCCGCGGGTTATATCTACACCCTTGAAAAAAGACAACCCTACATTGGTATGTGGAAATGCAAGGTAACGGGTACGGTCACATGGTTGAGCACTGAAAGTATAAATAGTATCAACAAATTGCTGAAGCACGGCAGATGTAGGCGTAAATGTTTGTAGCAAAGCGTTTGCTTATTTGCATAAAGATAAAATTATTCCGCTACTGCTTTTGTATTGTTGTATTAACAGTTTTAGAATAGTAAGACTAAAATTTGGCGGGGGGACTAGGCGGTTAAAGTACTTATTGCATGCATCTGCAAGGTTTAAAACGTTGAAACCTTGAAGATGTTCCATCGGTGAAAGATTACAAAAATTACATAGTAATGAAAATTGGGTTCACTTATTCATCAACTGAAAATGTAATTGTTTGATTTTGCATAAACACCACATAATATCCATTTTGTACAGCAGGCTCCCATTTGGGTCCATTCTTTATTAACTTTACTGCTTCAATTACACAGAGTGGGCAGTCCTTTGGTTTTTCTACCGCCATTACATCACTTACATTACCTTTTTTATCAACTATAAAGCGAACTTTTACACTATAAGCACCTGGCTTTACATTGTCATTTTTGAGAGCTTTAATATCTATATTTCGTTCCAGATATTTTGCCCATGCACCTGCACCACCGGGAAATTTTGCTTCCTTTTCAACCCTAGTAAAAATCTTTTCATAAGCATCTTCCTCAATAAGAGCAGTAGGTTTTTGTATGGTTGAATCCTTAGCAGATATGTTAGGTTTTGTTTCCTGACTTTTTGCATTTTCGAAACCAATAAGAAAAACCCCAAAAAGAAAAATGTATTTCATGATTATGTATTTTATTCGAAATGCAATATACATTGTTCAAAGAAGTTGCTAATTGTTTTTAAATTTATGCCGCTTTTGGTGTCTTCTCCAACAGCATCCACCATATGCTGTGTTTGCAGGTGAAGATCACCTGCAAAGCCGAAAACGAGTTAGATTATCCATTTGTTTTGGTTTTAAGCTCCGCAAAAATGTTTTTTAAAACATTGCCGATAACATTAGCCTTTTCATCAGCGTTTATTATATCTCCGTATAGTTTTTCAAGTTGAAGTTTGTCATTTACTTTAACCCAGTATTTAAATTCTTCAAATTGTACAGTAAGGCTGGTGGCAATATTAAATGTATTAAGACTGTCTTTTTTAAATCCATTCATGTGTATCATCAGTCGGGCTGAAAATATCTCTATGTCTTCACGTAAATAAGTCGCCCTAATTATTGAAGATTTCTTCTTTTTTTCTACATCAGCATTCAAACGTTCTATACGCATTTTAATTAGCTCAAACCCTTCACTATTTTCACTTTTTCCATTTACTAATCCTACCTCTTCCCATTTTAAAAACATTTCTTCAAAGTTTTCCCTTATGGCTTGTCTGTACTCTTCAAAAAAATCCTTTAAACAATCATTGAACAACGACACAATCAGTTCATCTGTTTTGGCTTTAGCATCAGCCTTGCTGCCCAGCTTTTTTTTCCAAAGTGATATTTCTTTTTGTATGTCATCGGCTTCTTCTATGCTTTCTCCATTGGCAGCTTTGATGCTTAGCTCCAGGCTCCATTCCAACTGTTTGGCTATGTAAGTTACAAAGGCGTTTAGGTCGCCGCTGTCTGCCTTGTTAAGTGCAAATAAATAATTGGTTTTATCAGTCGATTTTATAACTACAGGAGGCAAATTGTTTTGGAGCAACACGTAGTTCATCAGCAAACGGGCTAACCGTCCGTTACCATCATCAAAGGGGTGTATTCTTACAAACTTATAATGAAGCAATGCAGCTAATGCTACCTGGTGCAATTCGTTTTTTTCTACTTCTTCTCTGTACCAGTTAATTAGTTCCCCCATTAATATGGGCGTGTCTATGACAGAAGCATACTCAAATATTTGTCCATTGCTTAGCTCGACAGAATTAGGGTATTGTTTGTAAAACCCCGGCGTTATCAATCTTTTTGTTGGTTGTTTATCCTCTGTAATTGCTCCTTTCCAAAATGGTTCAACCAGTATTATTTCGTTTAGGTCTCTGATGTTTGATTCAGTAAGAATATGTTCTTTATTTGCAGCCCATTCCTGAATAAGCAGCAAGGCTACATTGTGCGCCTGCATTTCATCCCACTCTCTTTTGGTATGGTCGCCCGTTGTTTTGCCAAATAACAGCAATAGTTTAGTTTCTCCATAAGTCAGCGTACTTCCTTCAATATGGTTGGAGTTGTAATTGAACTCTAATAAAAACTTTTGGTCCAGCATCTTTTGCCACTCCGGCTTCATAGGCAACAAAGCTTGTAGTGTAGCTCGTAAAGTTTCTATTTTGTTGATTGTGTTTTGCATAATTCTATTAATAGTGCCGATAGGGCAAAAAGATGAAAATTACTTGTATTTTGCTATGAAAGGCTTTGTTGCCTTTTCTAAAATAAACATAGCATTAACTACCTTTTCTGTAATGAGATTTACTTGTTCAGGTTCGCTTTTATATCCTCCATCTTCGTAGTCCTTTCTGACACTGCAAACACGATAACCCTCAAGATCTGCCCATTGCAAGGTATCTCCAAACGCTTTTTCTATTTCTTCTGAATGTTCTCTTAGTTCATTTAATATTTTAAGATTTTCCTCTTCAGAACCTTTCCCCCGATCGATACGTAACTCAATTCTTGTACTGAATTGATTAGCCCAAGCCACATATTGCATGCCTCTAACTCCTGATGTGGCTCCAATCCATGAATCTTTTGAAGGAGATATAGCACTGAATGAGGTAAGGCCGTTCTTTTTTGCCCGGCTTAATAATTGCTCCCAAAAACTATAACGCAAGTTAAATCGCTGTGCATCCTCTTTTTTTACCTGGCCAAGGTCTAATGATTCTTTGCTTGGACCCATAATTTTTGTCAACAAAGGAGCGGGGGCAGATTCGCCTATTTGTATAGCTTCCAATTTCAAAAGAAAAAATTTACAACCATTTGAACCCTCATTTAACCAATTGATGGCATTTACATGCTCTGTTCGTGGATACTCAACAATCCAAATGGCTGTTTTGGCTTCAAAAGAAGATAGGTATGTTATCAATTTTCCCAAATGATCATGGTCTGAATTTCCAAACTGATTTTCGACAATTACAATATTGCCTTCCATGTCTTCAGCTTTAATGTCTACGTTAAAGCTACCTGTACTTTGTTCTCTAAATGCATTGGTAAGTTGAATGCCGATAATGTCTCCAATTACATCTATATTATCACAAAGCCATGGCGTTAAGTCCCTGTCTTCGTATTGCCATACATCCTTTGCTTTCAGCCTTGTTATTTTAGTTATTTCTTTCATGATTTTAGTGGTCTCTAATATTTTCAAATTTAATTACTCGCTTCCCCCATCCACAACCCTCACCTCTTCCTCCGTCAACCCATACAACTCATACACAAGGGCAATTATTTTCTTATCGGTATACGCAGTGCGTTGGTTTAGTTGATTAAGTTTGTTATTGTCTGTAGTGAATTTTATAATGGTTTATGAGATCTTTGTCAAATATAAAATATTCCTCTGTAAATATTCATAGAAACAACAATGTAAATCTATTATTTTGGAAATATTTATTTCCAAAATTTTTTGGGTTAACGATTGCCAACTACTTAATCTATGAAAGAATATTTTGTCTCCCTACCTTTGCCCCATGATTCAAGCCGGCACTTACAACACGCTCACAGTCCTTCGTACTGTAGATTTTGGCGTTTATTTAGACGATGGGGGAGAAGGCATTTTGTTGCCCAAACGTTTTATGACCCCGGGTTTGAAGATTGGCGATGAATTAAAAGTGTTTGTTTACCACGATGGTGAAGGGCGTTTGATTGCTACCACCCAACATCCAAAAGGTGCTTTGGGCGATATTGCAAATATGCAGGCAGTAACCGTTACCGAACACGGTGCATTTTTAGATTGGGGATTGATGAAAGATATTTTTGTACCCAAAACCAAGCAGCTAAGCGGCATGCTACAGGGTGCTTATTATCTTGTAAAAATTTACCTTGACGAACAGACAGGCCGTGTAGCAGCCACAGAAAAGATTGAACCTTTCTTAAGCAACGACAACCTCACTGTTAAAGAAAAAGATGAAGTTGATCTTATCGTTTATCGCCGCACAGACATTGGTTATTTGGTCATTATCAATAACATTCACACAGGTGTACTTCACCACAATGAAATATACCAAACCATAGGTGTAGGCGACAAGATGAAAGGCTTTATAAAAACCATTCGCCCCGAAAACAAAATAGATGTTTCCATAGGCAAAATGGGCTATGGCAGAATAGAAGGCGAAGCTGAAAAGATTCTCCGTCTGTTAAGCGAAAACGACAATTATCTTCCCTACTATGACAAATCTTCCCCTGAAGAAATCTATGAATTCTTCGGGATGAGCAAAAAAGCATTTAAAATGGCCGTTGGGAATCTATTTAAGCAGAAAAAAATAGAACTCACCAAAACGGGGATTAAGAAGGTTTAGGAGGTTTAAGAGTTCAGGAGGTTTAATGGTTCAAAAGGTTCAAGAGGTTTAAGAGGTTTAAGAGGTTTAA
>JANMMU010000084.1:0-16469 GCA_031373555.1 Segetibacter sp.
AAAAACTCGGGCCAGTTCAAATCTGATGAAGGTGCCGATGGCTTTGCCATACTAAGATCTGTGATCGATACTGCAAGAAAAGCAGGTCAAAATATTTTGAACCAACTACTGCTTATTGCTAAATTGGGTACTGAATAGTTACACTTTTTCATATTATTTGTTAGTTGGTTTAATTTTAGAGTGCCCGCTGCATGACGCACAACACGCTGATTGACATCATTATTCGCTTATTAATTAAAATACTTCAATCGATTTTCAGTAAATTAATCCTACCCTTTCTACATTGCAGTGATGTCAATACAACATTTCATTGTTTATAATATTATTGCCTTTGCTAAACTACAATTTTTTATCATAATAAACATTTTCTCTAATTATTATTATTTTAATCGTTGCTTATTTTTCATGAACACAGGGTTTAACATTTACCAACAGCTTTTATTATTTGCAGAAGGTCGTCGGAGTTACTTGCAGCAGATCCCAAAAGGACAAGACCACAGGTGCGCCAAGTTGTTTTAGTACGGTTATAATAATGAGAAAGCCGGCGATGATGCCGGCTTTCTTTAATTCTTACTCTATATATATCTAAGCCAGATTACGTACCATGGACTCCCGTTCGTAAAAGCGTTTGCAGGCGGCCTTGGTAAATTGTCTGTTCATTTCTACAACGCCTTCATCCATCACTACATGGGCTTTGTCAAGCAGTGGTTGGGCTTCTTTATTGTAACCAATGGCTTTCAGATGTCCATAGGCATCCATTATCCATTGTATAGCAGCACTTTCTTTTAGTAATATTTGTGTACCTGCTGTAGAGAGTATCACAGCTACTGCATCAAATAATTGTGAGGGACTACCTGCCAACTGACCGTCGGCTTTTACTTTTGTTCCATCACTTAGTTGAACGCCATTTATTTTGTTGGCTATAAGTTTATAGCTGCCGCCGGCTTTTGTTATGTCTTGTATTGCTTTGTTTATTGTAGTGGCATCGCTGCCATCTGCAATTAAAATACCTACACATCGTCCTTGCAAAATTTCCTTCCTGTTTTTTTGAATGGAAAGAGCATCTGAAACAGGAAGATCCTGTGCCTGTTTGGCTGCAGGTGATTTAGGCGGCAATGTTATTCCTAAACCTTTTGCTACTCTGACTGCAAGGTCTTCAGAAACATTTCTTATATTACCTATTACCCTTGGCGGTACGTGCTCAAGATTCACCTTAGACAATTCAAACACAAATGCCGAAGCAATATGTGCCTGCTCATTTGCTGTTTGTGAATTATAAAACAACCTGGCCTGGCTGTAATGATCGGCAAACGATTCGGGGCGGATGCGTAATTTATCGCCCTGCTCATCATTATCTGACCTTCCCCTAAAACTGGTGAAACCTATCGCCGGATTTTCTCTTGGTCCTCCCTCCTCGCCTGCTGTAAATAAACTGTTAGGTTCGTAATTGGCCCTGCCGGTAGGAACCTGTGTCTGCATCATGCCGTCACGTTGCATATTCATGTAAGGGCATTTTGGGGCGTTTACAGGTATTTGGTGAAAGTTGGTAGTACCCAATCTCGATTTTTGAGTATCAAGATAACTAAACAACCTGCCCTGCAACAATGGGTCGTTGGTAAAGTCAATACCCGGCACCACATTGGAAGGCATAAAAGCAACCTGTTCTGTTTCCGCAAAGAAATTATCAGGATTTCTGTTAAGAACCATGCGGCCTACAATTCTTACAGGAATCAATTCTTCAGGTATTAGTTTGGTAGCATCCAACACATCAAAAGCCAGCGAATCAGCCTTCTTTTGATCAAACAATTGCATACCCAATTCCCATTCAGGAAAGTCTCCTTTCTCAATAGCTTCGTGCAGGTCGCGGCGGTGATAATCGTTATCTGCTGCCTGCAATTTCAGGGTTTCATCCCATACGGTAGATTGTAAACCAAGCTTTGGCTTCCAATGAAATTTTACAAAAGTGGATTTGCCTTTTTCGTTTACCAATCTGAAAGTGTGTACTCCAAAACCTTCCATCATACGCAACGAACGAGGAAGCGTTCTGTCACTCATGGCCCACATAATCATATGTGATGCTTCGGGCATAAGAGAAATAAAATCCCAAAAAGTATCATGGGCACTTCCTGCCTGTGGGTAACCGGTATTGGCTTCCATTTTTACAGCATGTACCAGATCAGGAAATTTGATGGCATCCTGTATAAAAAATACAGGGATATTATTTCCAACCAAATCCCAATTTCCTTGCTGTGTATAAAACTTTACGGCAAACCCCCTTACATCTCTGGGGGTATCTACCGAGCCTGCACCACCTGCTACAGTAGAAAACCTTGCAAACAAGGGAGTCTTCTCCCCTGCCCTTTGAAAAATATCAGCTTTGGTTATATCTGATAATGATTCAAAAAGTTCAAAGAAACCATGCGCTGCTGAACCTCTTGCATGGACAATACGTTCAGGTATGCGCTCATGATCAAAATGAAATATTTTTTCTCGCAATACAAAATCTTCTAACAGTACAGGACCACGATTACCGGCCTTTAGGCTGTTTTGATTGTCGGAAACAGGCATACCATGATTGGTGGTAAGCGTTGGATTGTCCATGTTAGTTACCTGATGTGTTTCACCACCAGGTGTTTTCTTTTTACTATTTGCCATGTGTATATTTTAAAAGAAATTTATTTTTACAAGAATGATGAAATTTATAACATCAGCTTTTTTGGTTAGCCTATTATCTAAACAAAAAGATTGTGCCACAATAAGGATGAAAAATTAATGACATTATTATTAAAACAGGGTAAAGAAGTTATAGCTAGGGTATGTTTTGAAAAGCTATGACTAAAATAGACAAACCTCTACGTGTAGTTGTTATACAAAGCTCAACTAAATGAGCACCTTTATACTATAATGATCAAATGTTACTTTATTCTATTTTCTATTTTTTTCAGCATCCTTGTAATCGCTTCCCTTGCAGAACCTAAGTCATTTGCAATTTCTCTGTGCGATATTATTAAAGGATTGGTACAGGTAATGGATATTTTTTCTGTGAGGTAAGCCGAACCTGAATTAACTTTTGCATCCCCTCTTTTGGTTCAAATAAAATTCGTTCCTCGAAGGCAAACTTCCTCCAATCAAATCACGAACATCCTAAAAGTGTTTTAGTGCCTAACCTTTAGGCAATTATCCAATGCCAATTATAAATTAAGTGATTCAGGCAACATTAATAAAAAAGGTAAGGCTTTGCTGTAATCCAATTCTTGATATTCTATACCCAATTTGCGTAGATCTTGGTAATAGGTTTGGTGGTGCAAATAATAGTTTTTCTCGCTTTGCAAAAACCAGGCTTTCTCACCCAGCTTTTGTCCTATAAACCATTTTTCCAGTAGCCTTTCACTACGCCCATTGCCATCGTTCAAGGGGTGTATTTTTACAAATCCAAAATGTTTATAGGCTGCATAATAAAACACTTCTTCTATGCTTCGGGGTTGTGTTAATAAAATGGCTACATCGTTATGCAATTTATCCATTTCAGCTTTCAATTCAAATGGGAGAGTAAGTGGCTATTTTTACTAAACGTTGCAAAAGTGGGTTGGAAACAGCATTTCGCTATGCAAGGTAAATGAGCCGAAAAGTATTTTGCGAAAAAAAAGAACATAAAAAAACCCTGAAATTCAGGGCTGTTTTAATTTTGTGTTGCGAAGGGAGGGTTCGAACCTCCGACCTTCGGGTTATGAGCCCGACGAGCTACCGCTGCTCTACTTCGCGATCTGGGTGTAAAAGTAATGGCAGGAAGGTTACCGGCCAAAAGTTTTGTAAACTTTTATTAATATTCTAATCTGACCCGCTCTTATTTTTGACAGTAGAACCCGCACTGCTATTGAGATTGGTTGACAATGGCGTGCCTTTATAATAAATAAAAGACCCCCCGCTTGCATCCGCAATTAACTGATCCTTCACAAAAACACGTATTCCGGATGCTCCAGATGTAGATACTTTGCAGGTATCAATTTCAAAATTGTAGCCACCAACCGTAGCTGCACCTGAAGCATCAATCTTTGCATTTCTTGCCCTGCCCGAAAGCCTGGCCACGGATGCACCACTAACATCTATTGCTAATTTATCTACAGTAATTTCTCCTTTTATTTCGCTGGCTCCTGAAATTTCCAGTTTCAATTCGGTGCTTTTTATTGCACCTGTAGTGGTTACATAGGTTGCCCCGGATGCTTCTATCCTATTAATATCATGAACAGTAACATATGCTTTTAGCTTTTTATTAGCCCAGTTAAAGCCATTCCACATCCCTCCTTCTACAGAAATATGGAGAATACCGTTTTTGACTTCAGTTTTAATTTTGCCATTGTACTTAACATCGCCTGCACTTATCGCAACGCCCTGTGATGCACCTTGTGATAAATAAAGTGAAATAGTTCCCGACACCTCAATACCTGAAAAAGTGGGAAGATCTCTTACTTCTGCATTTTCGTCGTACACAACGTTTTGCGCTTTACAATAAAGGCTTCCTGTAAGCAAAAGGACTATCAATAAAAAGCGACTCATTTATTTATTTTTATAGTTGAACGTCAATGGTGACAAAAAGTTACACCTTAAAAGCCATGAAAACCGGTTTATTTACATGTATTCAATTTTATTATTAAAAAGTCATTCCATGTTTTTAAAATAAGAATAATTGACATTTCAAAACCTGAAGTTATTGAATGTGATAGACCTGATTCCAAACACCTAAAAAATTTTGAAAGGGTAAATATATGCCTGCGAAATGATTTTCAATTATCACTTAATTAAAACTAAAGTTCCTTTATACAACTTCTCTGTTCCATGTGAAAATGCAATATTAATGGAATAAACATAAGTTCCCGGTACTGCCTCACCACCATCAGTTTTACCATTCCATCCTGCTGACGGGACATTGGGCTGGGTATTTTTAGCTTCAAATACCTTTTGTCCCCAACGGTTGTAAATCAAAAAACTTTTGATAACAGTAACATCTTTTCCACCTAAAACATAAAAATAATCATTCAGCCCATCGTTGTTTGGGGTAAAGGCATCTGGAATGGAAACTCCATTGGCATGGGTTCTCACAATCACCAAAGCGGTATCTGTACAGTTTGTTTCGTTACGGGCAGTAAGCACATATTGCATTGTAAACCCTGGCGTTACATACGGGTTTGGACAGGTAGTGCAGGAAAGAAACTGTGAGGGGCTCCATACATAATTTGTTATAATGCCCCCGGTAACAACAGGATTTAACCGGATAGTACTAAGCCTGGGTATTGTAGTATCTGAAGGAATCACACTTACACTAAATGGGGTATAACTGGTATCATCAATATTGTTATTAAAATTGGTTTCTGCATACACACTATTCGGTACCGCATTTATATTGCTACCATTGTCATTTACAACCGCAAAGAGTTTGCCTGTTGTGGTGCTGGTTATATTGGTGGTATAAGTATGACAGTTGCCTGCTTCAGTTTTCGGGGTATAGAAAACCGGTGCCAATAAGTGGGCTAGGCCGCTGTCAGGATTAGCATCATAGAAAGCCACAGGAATGCCCGCAAACACCGAGTCGTAGCTGTTGTTGAGACAAATGGTAAATGTAGCTGCAATTGTATTATTAGAAACACACTTTACATCTTTCAGTTGCACTTGCATATCAGGTGGAAAAATATGAATCTTGACTTTCCCATTTAAGATGCATCCATAACGGTTGGCTGTTTGCACAGGCACCACCGAATTATCAAAAACACTAACTACAGGACCTGGACAGTTGTTGCAACTAAGGGTGTAAGTACTCCCCGGCAACCATAAAGTAGTAGCAGGATTATAAATTGGTGTCAAAATTTGTAGCGGAAATGCCTGTTTTCGCAATACAGTGGTATCAGATGGTTGCATACGAAGCGAATCTGTAAAATATGTAGTATCATCAATATTGTTTGTATATAATTTTTCGGATAGCATGGTATTGAGAAAAACCACGGGTAGGGTTTTTCCGCTATCATTTACCACGGCATAAATTTTACCGGTAATAAGCGGAGACTTTATTATAGTAGCAAAAGTACCTTGCTTTACATTTAGTGTAGCAGGCAATGAAAATATGGGTGGAAGCAATACTGCGTTGGCTGTGGTGGGGTCACCACTATAAAATGATACGCTCAATGTTTTGGGAAGTTTGGCTCTTTTAAAACTATTACTTATAGTGAAGTTGAGGTATAAACTGTCTGCCTTTGCACATTGCACATCATTTATATTGATAGTAAAATCATTGTAAGGAGGCACAGATATTAAAACAGAAGTTGTATCGCTACATCCAGGTTTACTAACCGCTTTCACCGTTTTGCGGGTAGTTGTATCGGCTATAAGAAGAGGTGACTGACAGTTGGTACATGATAAGTTAGTTGGGGTACTCCAGGTATAAGACAATACTGTGTCTGGCCGGGCTGTAGATTTTAAAAAAACAGTGTCCCCCCATTCTACAACAGACAATGGTGGTGTAGCAGTAACCCTGAAAGAAAAATTATTTAGAGAGGATATGTTGTTTGCATAACTCAATTCAAAAAAAGTAGTATTGGGTAACGATAAAGGATGTGTTGTTCCATTGTCGTTAAAAACCATATACATGCTATTTAGCCGCTTATAGCCAACATCTACAATAGTTGTATAAAGAAATGAACAGCATTTTCCTAAAATGGAATCTGTTGTGTAAAATGTTGACCCTATTTTATTCGCTGAAAGCAACATTGGGTTTGTGTCGTAGAAAGTTATAGGTATGTTGGCAGGAATAATTTTATATCCATTGTTACATACATAAAATGACACTTTCACTTTAGTTTCCTGATAACATTGGGCCTTGGTAAAAGCTATAAAACCATTAGGGTCAGGGTCTGCTACAGGTATTGTAAAATATTCCGTTGTGTCTCTGCATGAACCATTTATAGCTACAAGCCTCACTTTATAATTCGCCGGTTTGTTAAACCCATAAGTCAGATTTACTGATGTACTTATTACCTGTTCAACCATACCGGAATCATTCTGCATTAACCATTTGTAAGAAATGCCATTATAACTGTTATTCGTAAAATGAATGCTATCTATATATGTCGGAGCCTTACTTGCTATTTGTCTTTTATCAGTATAAAACCTGGCAGTAACACCACAATTAACAATAACATTTTGTGAAGCACTGGCAAAACATGTTCCGTTAAAGGCTTTGAGGGTTATTTTATAATTGTCCGCTGCAGAAAAAGTATAAATGAAATTATTAGAAGTTGAAGTTACTATACCATCTACAAGCCATTGATAAGAAGCTGCACCTGATGAGTTATTTGTAAAACTAACGGTACTCCCAATAATCGGATAGTTTATACTTTGAGAAAATGAAGCAGTTATATTTTGATTACACGGGGGATTGCATTTATTCGTAAGCAATCCATGCCTTAGTGTATCAATAATTGCCCGCATACGTTGCGCCTGCCCGGCGGTAAACTGATTGTGGCAATTAAAATTTCCATTGTCCATAAAATTTGTAATGAGGTCAGGTACATCCGTAATGAACCCAGAAAGCGTATCTGAATGGCAGGAGTTGGTTGGGCTTGTACAGGTGGCTGAATTGCCAATACTAATATCCGGTGGGGTATCACAGACTTTGTCGCCATCTGTTGTGCAGTCATTATTCTTGCAATTCAATCCTTCAAAAGTGTGATAAAGGCCCAAATAATGACCCATTTGTTCTATTAGTATAACATCAAGTGCATTTACAACAATTCCGTCAAGGTTTGCCGGACCGGGTGGCATGGTAGAGTACCCCTGGGTGTTTAGCCTTACCCAATTATTACAAATAAACTGTGGAAATGCTTCAAGTTCCATTGAATCTATAAGCCAGATATTGATGTAGTGGTTTGGATCCCAAATAACAAGGCTCTTTATTTTATCATCTTCAATAACAGGATTTAACTGATTACCAAAAAAGTAGTTTGTACGGGTAATCCCATTTGTAATACCACCATCCGGATCTGTTTTTGCAAAGCAAAATTTTATACGTGTATCAACCCCTGTACTGCTGCTATAAACGCCGGCCTTGCCAAAAGCATCATTTAAGTTTTGCAAACCTGCTGCTACCTGTAAATCTGTAATGCGGGCAGGGTTATTTCCTACAATATGAAATACAACCGGAAGTGTAATTACTCCGGTAAGTGTATCTGTACGGTGTTGATAATACTCTTTGATGCCAAGATTTAAATTAGTTTCTGCCAATAAATAATTGGTATCACTTTTTAGAAATTGACGCATTTCATCAAACCCGCAATTTTTGGATGTACTATTTTTAAAACGGAAGGAGTTTAGAGAATTTTTATTCTGTGAAAACAAAACTACATGAAACAAACAAGCAAAAAAGAAGAGGCATTTTTTTATATTGAAAATATGTAACACCCTACAACAAGTTTTATTTGAAATTGATAAACGGATTCATTTCAAACAAATCAAAATCCTTTTACCGCTTTTGTACATTCTGCAATAAGTGTGCGCAATTGCAACACAATTTACGGCTATATTTTTATTACTTATCGGTTTAGAATACTTTTAGCCTTTCCCTTTCAAATATTATGATACTGTAACCCTTGTAATTTGGCTTTCGAATGCCAGCATGTAAGTTTAGAGGAAAGAAATATATTTTAAATGCCACAGCTTTTCTATTGAAAAAACTGTTTAAAGATGGGTACAATCTTGTATAAATAGTAAGAACGAAATAAAAAATGAGACTGATTGGATAAACAAGAAAGTATTCATTTAATTTTCAACGAAAAAAAATAAATGAATAGTTCTTTCATGGGAGTATATGAAAACATTTAATCAATCGAAGTATGTACCATTAGCCTATGCTGCTACCTTAACAGCCTTAAACCGCACATTTTTCATCACATCTTCCTGATATTTTTTATAAATATCATCCCATAAAGCAGATACATCCATGTCTGCAAGCAGACTTTGTATGTATGGCTCTGGATTGAAACCGGTATTATGACAAAAGAGCATCATCATAGAACAACTATTAAATAACCTTTCAATGAATTTCCTCCACTCAACTCCTTCAAGACTTATTTGCGAACGCTCATTATTTTCCAGCGGAGTCACAGGCAAATCTCCACTTGCAAGCATATCGCCTAATAGGGTATAGTAACGTGCATCTTCATCATTAATAAAGAAAACCATGATTGGTAACTTACTGAGTTCAGCAAACCATTGGTAATATTTGGGCTCAGATTTCCAGCAATCTTCCGGTAGGTACAGATTGCTGTCCTCAATTTCAGTAAACTTAAAATCAATGCTAAACATCATTTTCTCTATAAGGTGAGGATAATGCTGCAAAGCAGTAATCATTTCCTGCACCATTGCCACATGTTTAAAAGCTACTAACTCTTCATAGACATCTATTGTAAAAGTATCAATTTCAGGGGCTTCAAAATAAGTAAATGCCTGCTCCCACTGTTTAACAGACGGGTCACTTTTAGGAATCAGATAAATCGGAGTTTGTGCAGTTATAGCCATATCGTTAAATATTTACAGGGTTTGCTTTGATAACGATTTCGGTAGCATTTTATTGCCTGCATCTTTAATAGTTTATAATACTTTCACCTCCCCTAAAAATTTGAAAGGAGCAATTGCAATTCTTCTTTTAACAATAATATCCTTAAAGCTGCTAATATTCTACCTGAATAAATTCCTGAAATTTAACTGCTGCATATGCATTCTATAGAAAGACCTTCATTTTGCATCCAATGAAAACTATAAACACTATCGTACCCATAAATAATTCATAAAAAAAACCGGAATAAAATCCGGTTTTTTAAAAGAATATATTTTAAGCCATTATTTTTTCATATACATTACTTCTTTCACCAACCTTACAGTACGTGGTACATCGGGCAGATAAGCTTCTACCAGATTGGGGGCATAGTGCATTGGCGCATCTGCACTGGTAATACGGCGTATGGGTGCATCAAGATAATCGAAGCCTTCTTTTTGAATCCTGTATGCAATTTCTGAACTTACAGAAGCAAACGGCCATTGCTCTTCTACAATTACTAAACGGTTTGTTTTCTTTACACTTTCCAATATAGTAAACCAATCCAGGGGCCTGATGGTCCTTAGATCTATCACTTCTGCTTCTATTCCTTCTTTTGCCAATTCAGTTGCTGCACCAAGTGCTACTTTCATCATTTTATTGAAAGAAACAATGGTTACATCTTTACCCGGTCGTTTAATATCAGCTTTGCCAATCGGAATTAAATATTCCTCTTCAGGCACTTCACCTTTTTCACCATACATAACCTCGCTTTCCATAAATACAACGGGATCGTTGTCGCGAATAGCACTCTTCAACAGCCCTTTTGCATCGTATGGATTAGAAACGCTAATTACCTTAAGCCCGGGAATATTTGCATACAGGCTTTCAAAAGCTGTAGAGTGCTGTGCCCCTAGCTGACCTGCACTTCCATTTGCACCACGAAATACAATGGGGCAACCTACCTGTCCACCGCTCATTGCAAGCATTTTACTTGCAGTATTTAAAATCTGGTCTAATGCTAATACAGCAAAGTTCCAGGTCATATATTCTACTATAGGACGAAGGCCATTTTGCGCAGCACCAACTGCAATGGCTGTAAAACCCAATTCGGCAATAGGAGTATCTATAACCCGCTTTGCGCCAAATTCTGCCAACATCCCCTGGCTTACCTTATAAGCACCATTGTATTCTGCCACTTCCTCCCCCATTAAGAAAATCTTTTCATCTCTTCTCATTTCCTCACTCATGGCTTCTCTAAGGGCTTCTCTAAAAGCAATTTGTCGCATATTTTTCTGGTTAATATTAAAAAAAGGTGTTAGGTAGCAAGCAACGCAAAAATATAAGATTATGAATTACCATCCCAAAATGAAAATAACTTTCAAACTAATAGTATTGATATTAAAGTAACACAAAATAAAAAGAGGGTAAGTTAAGACTTACCCCCTTTTTGAAGCATTACTTATAACTAACGGGTTAAATTAGAATTTAAAAAACATTATACCCAAACGAAGCATAATACAGCCCACCAACTGATGGCATACCATAACCATTTACATAATAATTGTTGGTTAAGTTAGTGCCACCAATTTTTATCATTGATCTGATAGAAGGAAACTTAAAATTAACCTGTGCATCTATAGTACCAAATGAATTTACATAAGAACTTCCAAAGTCACTTTCGTATCTGTAGCCATCCTGGTACCTGTATTGAACAGAAAACCCAACCCTGTTTTTATACAAAAACCCGGAATTGCTGAAACCAATATTAGTACGAAACTTAGGCGTGTTATAGTAAGTAATAAAACCAGTCGGTACATTTTTTATTTCATCCATATACACATTTCCATTTATAGAAAAATTCCTTGGCAATAAATACTCGCCTGATAACCCCCAACCCTGCGTGTTTACTTTTTCAGTAGTATTTACTGATACTGAAAATATTTTGTAATTGGCTAAGCCGGCAAGGGTACCATCAGCGGATTGTAGCACAGTAGTACGCCCTATGAAATTTTGATACTTGGTATAATACCCGTAAACATCTATTAATAACTTTTTATTGATTAAAGTTTTGTAACCGATTTCATATGATGTAGCTGATTCAGGCTTATACTCTCCAAAAGATTGCGTGACCAATAGTGTGGGGTTAGGATTGCCCCCTGCTACGCTTTGACTAAAGGCCAACACACTTTCAGGTGTGTATACTGCATTTGAACCAAATTTATAAAAATCTCTCAATTGAGGAAGGCCACCTATTAACCTTACTCCGCCCCCAATGACTAAATTAATCCATTGATTCTGTGTAGAGGGAAAACGATATGCGGTCTGATAAGAAAGCCTGATATTATTATCTTTTGCAACAGTAAATACTGCTGAAAATCTTGGGGTAATCCGCCCTTTAAAATTTGTGTTTTTGTCAAAGCGTCCTGAAGCTGTTAATTTTAAAACATCTTTAAATAGTTTTTTGGCAACTAATGCATAAGCACCAAATTCATTTATTTTTATTCTGCCGGCAGTATCGGCAAAAATGGTTCCTTCTGAATTTAATACATATTGCTTGTAATTTGCCCCTACTATCACCTCAGCTACTTTTACAATATCAGTTAGATTGTATTGACCCTCAAACATGTAAAGACTTGATTTGTCAACAAAAAGTCCGCCGCCATTTGAAATAGACCTGGCAGCAATTGAATCAAATAAACGCTTAAACTGTGCAGAACCCACTGCCGGTCTGCCTTTATCAGCAGAATCACGTGCAGCATTAAAGAGTGCCATTTGATTGGGACCTATAGCACCCGGGGCAGCAGCCGCTGCAAAAGTACGGGCATCAGCATCTGACATACCCATTGTCAGGGCCTTTGTATAGGCCTGTACATATGCCTGACCATATACCCCGGCAGAATTGGTAACCAATGCTTTTATGTACTGTGCATACCATCCGGTTGCGCCTGGGCTTGGTTTCCAGGCCTCATTAAGTAACTGAGTGGCAGCGGTAGCATTAAATGAATTGCCTGCATCTTCCTGAGTTGTGTAAGCCCTTACAAACCAATTTTTATGTTTTACTTCTAACTTGTATTGACCCATGCTAAAATCTCTAAGGTTATATCTGTCGCTACCTGTATAAACTGTAGTACCCGAACCCCAGTTAGCAAAAAGAGAAGCTTCAATACCAGGAGTTAATTTATAGTATAATCCACCCGTTAGCCTTAAATTTTTTGTAGTAGGATCAATTATTTCAGATTCTTTATAACCGGTTCTTGAAATATTTATAGCGGAATTACTTGTAAATGAACCGAGAACAGCAGCCGAAGGAATTAATGCAGGGCCAGATGGCAGCGGTATCTGCCCCAGATAAGGAGTAGTGGCCACAAGGCCTTTCAGATTGGCAAGTATATTGGCGGTAGTTTCATCACCATACACATTTACTCCATTGTAATTCGGATCAGTAGTCCTGTCCCCTCCTATTATATCTCCTTTTGCAGGGTTGGTTCCACGGTTAAAGTTTCTATAGTCTTTTGCAACCCAATCTTTTGCATTTATATATTGTGCAGCTATTTTAAATGCAAATTTATCATTCAAAGCCCTGCCATATCTAAGAGAAAAATCATTGTAAACTGAAGATTTTCTTTCATCGTCTGACAGATGCATTATACCCTCTCTTACCTGCACACTTAAACCCTGATATTTAAATGGGTTTTTGCTATTGATAAGCAAAGTACCATTCATTCCACCCGGACCATATAATGCAGATGATGCTCCGTTAAGCAATTCCATATTGTCAACATCAAGTTCGCTGGGGCCAATCATGCTGCCAACAGCAAAATTCAAACCCGGTGCCTGATTGTCCATACCATCTACCAACTGGTTTAGCCGTAGGTTACCACTACCGTTAAAACCCCTGGAGCTTGGTGTTTTGAAATTAAGGCTCGAAGCAATCATATCTACTCCTTTGAGGTTTCCTATCATATCATAATAATTGGAGGCGGAGCTATTACGGATATTTGCGGCACTCACCCGGTCTATTGAAACAGGGGATTCCATAATTCTTTCGGGTAAGCGAGATGCTGACACAACTACTTCTTGTGCTAAAGCAGATACTGGCTCAAGACTGATTTTCACACTTTCACCGGCGGCAGATACTGTTATTTCCTTAGTTGCATATCCCACAGAGGATACCACAAGTGTAGCAGGAAAACTAAAATTTCCGGTTATTTTAAAATTTCCCCGGTCGTCTGTAAAAGTTCCAACTCTTGTTCCTTTTACAAGAACTGATACGGAGGAAATAGTCTCGTTACTTGCACTATTTTTTATCATACCACTAATGGTAGAACTTTGTGCATAGGAATTAATGCATAGAAACATGCATGCAATGATTGCAGCAATTTTGTTAGGGATTGTTTTCATCAGGCAATGTTTAGTAAATAATTGGAGTTGAAAGTAAGTATTGTTATAAAGGTAATAAAAATTAATTTCTGCACACTATGTGCATATAAATTTAAAAATCAGAATTAATGTCTTTCAAATTAGTGATTTATGTTTTAAGCCAAGGATTCATTGGCATTACTTTATTCCCAATCACTTTGTAGAATGTGGCAAATCAAGTCGTTTGGGAAGATGTTATTCCTCATTGCTCCGGAAGACATTCCGCTCAAGCCCTCACACATCCAAATTTCATCAAAATGATTAAGCAAAAACAGCCTGACATTCCTTTAACAACTTTTGCTTGTTAATGGCAACCGTGCCCACTTCTTCGCATACAAGCCCACCCGCCATATTGGCTATTTTAGCTGATAATTCTATATCTTTTGTAACAGCAAACACCAGCGATGCAACTGCTATTACAGTATCCCCTGCCCCACTTACATCCGCTATTTTTCTAACGTAGGTTGGAATTATATCTGCTTGATTTGCATCTTCATAAAAAATCCCCTTTTCGGATAAAGTTATTAGCGATATGGAATGCTGAAGATGTCCATGAAGTTTTTGATGTATATTCTTTAAAAAACTTTCGTTTACATCATCCAATAATACATTCAGTGCGTCTTTTACTTCTTTTAGATTAGGTTTAAAAATAGTTACTCCTTTAAATGCAAAAAAGTTTTTTCTTTTAGGATCTACGGTGGTTATTATATTCATTGCGTTACAAAGGCCAACCATTTTTTCTATAACTTTTTCAGTAAGCACCCCTTTATTATAATCCTCAAAAACGACTACAGCAGGTTGCTCTTTATCAAGAAACCCCTTAAATGCATTTATTAAAGCATGCTGTTCGCCATCATTTATATCACTCGTCATTTCTTCATCTAAACGCATCATTTGCTGATTGCGGCTAATAATACGGGTCTTATTGGTTGTAATTCTATCCGGACTAAAAATCAGATAAGAGGCATCCACATTATTCTCATTTAGCAACGCCGAAAGCTTTTTACCATCGTCATCATTGCCAATTACAGAAAACAAAACGGTTTTGGCGCCTAAGGCAACTGTATTAAGTGCAACATTGCCGGCACCACCTATGCGTAATTCTTTTTTGTTGAGCGCAACAACAGGCACAGGTGCCTCGGGTGATATTCTTTCTACATGACCCCACCAATAGGTATCTAACATTATGTCGCCTACTACGGCAACTCTTAAATTATTAAATGCGGAAAAAAGCTGATCGAAATCCATACTTATACGGTTTCTTTATTTGTTGATTTTCGGGATAAAAAATAAATAGGAATACCAATTAATACTATGATAAATCCCGGCCAGGTGTACAAAGGTTTATAAATAATGAGTGCAATACAAAATAAGGTTGCCATTATAATATATATAGCAGGTAATACCGGGTATCCAAATGCTTTGTATGGCCGCTCTGCCTGTGGCATTTTTTTGCGTAAAATAAATATACCTGCAATGGTAAGAATATAAAATAATACTACAACAAATGAAATCATATCGAGCAAGTCTCCGTATTTGCCACTAAGGCACAATATACAGGCAACTATACACTGCACCCAAAGTGCATATTCAGGAACAGCATTTTTATTAAGGGTTCCTGTTTTTTTAAAAAAGAGGCCATCCTTTGCCATGGTATAGTACACCCTTGCACCGGCTAATATCAATCCATTGTTACACCCGAATGTAGAAACCATAATCATAAGTGCAATGATAACTGTACCAACATGACCAAAAATAACATTGGATGCAGCCACTGCTACCCTGTCATTTTCTGCATGGGCAATATCATTAAGAGGTAGCACAGCTAAGTACATCAGATTGACTGTTACATAAATTATCGTCACTATCAAAGTACCCAGGAAAAGGCTCAATCCAATATTACGTTTGGGATTTTTTACTTCGCCTGCTATAAAAGTTATATTGTTCCATGCATCGCTGCTAAAAATAGAACCTACCATTGCTGCAGCAATACCGCCCAATAAAGCTCCACCCGCAATAGGTGTAATACTAAACCCTGAAGCAGGGTTGCAGTCGTCTATCAAATGGGTTTTTGCAGCATGCCACATGTCTGCCCAATTCGCATTCCATATAGAAGCTTTGGCTGAAAGTATAAATCCAAATACAATAAGCCCAAATAACGAAAGCAGTTTTGTGGCCGTAAAAATAGTTTGAATGTATTTGCCGCTTTTTACTCCGTTGGTATTAATGTAGGTAAGAAAAATGATTATACAAATAGCCACCAATTGCGCCGAACTTATGGTAAAATAAGATGGATTGCCGCAGTTGTTGGTTCCGGTAGTTAACTGCCACAATACGTTTTTTTCGCTTAGGGAAGGAATAAGGTATGCTGCAAATTTTGAAAACGCAACCCCAACGGCAGCTATTGTTCCTGTTTGTATTACAGCAAAAAAGCTCCACCCGTACAAAAACCCTACCAGCGGATTGTAAG
>JANMMU010000087.1:0-50254 GCA_031373555.1 Segetibacter sp.
AAAAAGGGTCGTCAGAAGGCTCGCATCCATAACAGAACCCATCAGACCCGGAAGAAAATTTAAACGAAACCATCAGAAAAAAAGGAAATATTATATGTGCTATAAGCCGATTTGAGCCTTAAGTTAATGACATTGGGTAAAAACTATTCTTTCTAAGTCTAAAAGCTCCATTTTTAGGGGAAACCCCAATTGGGGGTTAGACTTTTCTTTACCACTTTCACGTTTAGAAAAAATAAAAAATCTAAACCCTTAAAATTATGTGTAAAAAGTTATTTCTCTTTCTATTATTAGTGCTATTTAGCATAGCGGCTGTGCATGCACAAGCGCTTACAGCCATACCAAACCCCACAGAACTGGAATATGGAGATTCATATGGAGGTGAGGAGCCTCTTACCCCTGTAAACTATAATGGTAAGATGTATTTTACGTATTATAATTCAAATTCTATTGCATGGATCTTAACTGAATGGAATGGAAGCACCATGAGCCAGGTATCCCTTCCCGCAGGATATACATTTCAAAAAATTCAACCTTTTGTGTTTAATGGCAATTTGTACCTAGGGTTATTTGATGCAGCTTATAAAAGTTTTTTAGCTAAGTTTAATGGCGCTGCTTTTACTATAATTAGCAATGCAAGTACTTCTGACCAAGGGTATGGGGGCATGCCTGTAGTGTTTAATAATGAATTGTATATAAGCTACATCAACTCTAATTATAAATCTCAATTAGCTAAATATAACAGTGCAGGCAATTCTCTTAATTTAATTAACAATATAAGTACTACTGATTTTGGTTATACAGGAAACCCTATAATATTTAATAGTGAATTGTATATAAGATATCAAGCGGGGTCTAAGTATTATTTGGCTAAATATTCGGGTACAGGCACATCTCTTACTTTGATTAACAACCCAACTGCCTCTGAAGGTTATTTTGGCTATCCCATTGTATTTAATAATGAGCTGTATGTTAGTTACCAAACCTTCAATAAAAAACAATTAGCAAAATATAACGGAATAGGCTCAACGCTAACTTTGATTAATAATGCTAATACTTCAGATTTTGGGATTGTTCTTGATCCCATAATTTTCAATAATGAAATTTACATGTATTATGTAAACAGTAATGCTAAAAACCAATTAGCAAAATACTCTGGTACAGGTAATTCGCTTACATTAATTGATAATGCAAATGCTACAGATCGTGGTTATGGAGGTAGCCCTATTGTATTTAACAACGAATTGTTTATCCAGTACATTGATGTAAATAATAAATATTATTTAGCCAAATATAGTGGCTCGGGAAATACGCTATCATATATTTCCAATGCCAATACCTTAGATTTGGGCTATTGGAGTTATCCCATTGTGTTCAATAATGAGTTGTATATAAGATATGTCAGCAGTTCAAACGCTGTATTAGCCAAATATAACAGTACTGGGAATTCGTTAACCTACCTTCCAAACCCCGACCCCCAAGATATAGGTTATGCAGGCCTACCATTAGCCTTTAATAATGCTTTGTATGTAGCATATTTAGATGAATCTTCTAAATATCATTTAGCCAAATTCAATGGCAGTACATTAAATGTTTATGATAATGTAGATGGTGGGCGTGGCTATATCAATGGTCCTTCAATCTATAATAATCAAATTTTGTTAAAGTATGAAAATGAAAACGGGGGTTATCAACTTGCATTTATCCAGGAACAAATCTGTACCACCACTACTGACACCATTAAAGCCAGCATCTGCAATGGCAGCAGTTATACTTTTAATGGAGTAGCCCTTACAGCAGTAGGTTATTACAACGATACACTTGTAAATGCCGGTGGTTGCGATAGTATAGTAACTCTGAACCTATCTGTTAACCAACTTACCTCATCTGATACTACTGCTTCCCTATGCAACAGCTTTACATGGCATGACAGCACATACAAAGCTTCAGGCGATTATATATGGCATACAACCAATGCTATGGGCTGCGACAGTACAAGGACACTGCACCTGACAATTTGGTCTGTAACCTCTACCGTCTCTCAAACAAATGTAACTTGTTATGGAACAGCTACAGGTTCTATTGAAGTAAACCCAACTAATGGCGTTAGTCCATATACTTATCGGATAGGTACAATGGGTAGCTTTGTACCATCAAAAAATTTCAATAACCTAAAGGCAGGAAAATACAGGGTAACAATATTGGATGCCAATGGCTGTGCTGGCGTAACCAACCAGTTAACTATTACCCAGCCTATAGCTATTACAGGTACTACTTCTGTTACCAATGCAACTTGCTATGGATCAACAAATGGATCTATTGCAGTTACACCTTCAACAGGCATGGCACCATATATGTACAAGTTAGGAATCACAGGAATATATGGCACTTCAAATGTGTTTAGCAATTTAAAAGCCGGGGCATACAGGGTTTATATTAAGGATGCTAACAGTTGTGAAGGTAATGCTGTAGCAACAATAACACAACCAAACAGGGTAAGCGCTTCCTACAGCAAAACAGATGAAACCTGCCCCAATGCAAAAAATGGTTCTGTTACAGCAATTTGTAGTGGAGCTAATGCCCCTTACACTTACCGGTTTGGTAGTATAGGAAGCTTTGGTGCCAACAACACCTTCAGCAACCTTAAAACAGGTACTTACAGGATTTATGTAAATGATGCCAATAATTGCAGCGTATATTCTATACTAACTAAAGTAGGACAGACGTCTCCTACATGCAGCACTCCTTCAAGAATTGTTACGGCAAACCAAGTTATAGCCGAAGCACAGCAAGGTCTTTCTGTTCTGTTGACACCTAACCCAAGCAATAGTTATTTTACCCTACGGGTAAAAGCTACAACACAGGAGGCTGTTCAATTAAAAGTTATTGATATTAACGGCAGAAGTTTGTTTACCACCAAAGGTTTACCAGAACAGGCATTCAAATTTGGTGAATCATTTGCACCGGGTGTATATATGATAGAGGTACGCCAGGGGGATGAAGTGAAAACGGTGAAAGCAGTAAAAATCAAATAGCAATTATGAATTAGAAATGGTCTATAAGTTATTGACCATTGACTAAATGACTAATAAAAATAGCCGCTCCAAGAATAATTTGGGGCGGCTATTTTATTATATCAAACAAGAAAATAATTTACAAAACCTCCACCTGATTCCTCAACAAATCATCAAATTCATCTCTTTTTCTAATCAACAAAGTTTTGCCATCTTTTACCAGAACTTCTGCAGGCTTTAGCCTTGAGTTGAAGTTGCTTGCCATTTCAAAACCATAAGCACCGGCATTGTAAAAAACCAGCAGATCACCTTCTCTTACTTCGTTCAGTTTGCGGTCCCAGGCAAAGGTGTCTGTTTCGCAAATGTTGCCAACAACAGTATAAATTCGCTCTGCACCTTTTGGGTTGCTGATGTTTTCTATTTGGTGATAGCTTTCATAAAACATTGGTCTGATAAGATGGTTAAAGCCGCTGTTAACTCCTGCAAACACAGTTGCGGTGGTTTGCTTCACCACGTTTGCTTTCACAACAAAGTAACCGGCTTCACTTACAAGGTATTTTCCGGGTTCGAACCAAACCTGTAATTTCTTGCCAGTTTCATTTTCGAAAGCCTTAAATGCTTCGGTAACTTTTTCGCCTAATTGCTTTACATCTGTTTCGGGCTCGCCGGGTTGGTAGGGAACTTTGAATCCACTCCCTAAATCAATAAACTCAAGTTGATCAAAATGGCGAACCAAATCAAACATTACCTCAAGACCTTCCAGAAAAACATTTACATCTTTTATCTCGCTACCGGTGTGCATGTGCAGCCCGTTTACATGCAGATGGGTTGTTTTTACAATTCGCTCAATGTGTCTTAACTGGTGTATTGAAATCCCAAATTTGCTATCAATATGTCCCGTGGATATTTTGTAATTACCACCTGCCATTATATGCGGATTCAAACGGATACAAACAGGGTAGGAGTTGCCATATTTGTTGCCAAACTGTTCAAGCAAGGAGATGTTGTCTATGTTTATGTTTACCCCAAGATTTTTGCCTTGCTCTATTTCCTCAAAGTCAACACAATTGGGAGTGAACAATATATTGGAAGGGGAAAATCCAGCTTTTAATCCCAACATAACTTCATTGATGCTAACACAATCTAATGAAGCACCAAGCTGGTGCAAGAGCTTTAAAATATTGATATTGGTCAATGCTTTGCAGGCATAGAAAAAGCGGGCATCACATCCTTTAAATGCATCGGTAAGTTTGTTGTACTGACCTGCAATTTTTTCAGCATGATAAATATAGAGTGGGGTGCCAAATTCTTCAGCAATTTGCAACAATTGCTTTTTAGATAAACTGTGGTGAGACATGAATGCAGTATTTTATAAGGTACTGGAAAAGAAGAAAAGCTTATTCTTCTTCATTAGTCTCATGTGGCAAGTCTTCGTTGGGTTTTGATTCGTTTGTATCGTTAGGTTCTTCTGTTAATGGCTCTGATATTGATGAACCTTCTTCTGTATTATTTTCTTCGATATGTTCAGCAACTATTGTTTCATCTTCATCACCCTCAACTTCATGCATTTCTATTTCAGCAGGTTCTTCTTCTATTGTCGCTTCAATTGGTTGAACTTTTAATTCGCCATTGTCTGCAACAACCAACATGCTTTCACTATCCATCTCTTCTTCTCCATGTGCATTAATGGCATCATTAATAAGTGTGCCTTGTATAGTTTGTTCTGCAAGTACTTCTTTTATTTTTGGCAAATCATCAGTTGAGTTGATGCCAAAATAATCCATAAAGGATTTGGATGTAGCATAGACTAATGGTTTGCCGGGTAAATCTTCGTTTCTTCCGGTTATTATTATCAGTTCTTTTTCGAGTAATTTCTGAACTGAATAATCGCTGTTAACACCTCTTATAGCTTCCACTTCGCCTTTAGTAATAGGTTGTTTGTAAGCAATTATTGCAAGTGTTTCCAAAGCTGCATTGGACAATCTTTTCAAAAATTTATCGCCATTGAGTTGCGATACGGTTTGGTGAAATTCTTTTTTGGTCAAAAACTGGTAACCACCACCACTTACCTTAACTGTAAAAGGATAAAATTCAGCATTGTATTTTTCCTGTATACCACTCAAAGCTGCTTCCACCTGATCCAATGAAATCCGTTCTTCCATAAAACCAAAAGCAGTATTAATAAGCTCAACAATATCCAAAGCTGTAAGCGGCTTATCACTGGCAAAAACCAATGCTTCTATGTGTGGTATTATTTGGGAGAGATCCATTTTCTAATGTGATAATTTTGATAATGTGATAATTTGATAATTTAAATCATTATCAAAT
Organism: Segetibacter sp.; assembly: GCA_031373555.1. Lineage (GTDB taxonomy): Bacteria > Bacteroidota > Bacteroidia > Chitinophagales > Chitinophagaceae > Segetibacter. The sequence goes on from JANMMU010000087.1 coordinate 5,340, forward strand.
TATCACAATGGCTAATTAGCTAATTGTTACTAGCCATTAAGTGCTGCTGCGCCACTCACTATTTCTGTAAGTTCTGTAGTGATGGCTGCCTGACGGGCACGGTTATAAGATATTTTGAGTGATTTTAAAAGTTCGTTGGCGTTTTCGCTTGCCTTATCCATAGCGGTCATACGGGCACCATGTTCACTTGCATGTGCATCTAAAACGGCTTTAAACAATTGTGTGTTCAATATTTTAGGCATTAGTTCGGCAACCAATTGTTCACGTGCAGGTTCAAAAATGAAGTCTGCTTTTTTAGTGCCTGCTTTTTTAGCCACTTTTGGAATTGGTAAAAAACGCTCCACTACAAACATTTGCGAAGCGGCGTTTTTAAACTCGCTGTAAATAAGTTCTACCACATCAAATTCTTTGTTTTCAAATGCTTTTACTGCAGCTTGTGCTGCAGCCTGTACCGTTTCAAAATGAAGGTTTAGAAAAATATCTTTAAAATCTGCGTTGGTTTTGTAATTGCTTTTGCTAAGGCTTTCGTAACCTTTTTTACCAATGTTCCAAATGGTAACATTGCCTTTTTTATTTTGGTCGGCGTATTGTGTTGCAATGGTTTCTTTAGCCAATTTAATGATGTTGGCATTATAACCCCCTGCCAATCCGCGATCGCTGGTAATTACAATCAGCAATACTTTTTGATTGCCCCGGTCTGTAGCCAAAGAACTGCCCATTTCGCCTTCGCTGCCACTAACAATATTACTAAGCATTTCCTGCAACTTTTGGGCATAAGGCCTCATTTGAGTTATTGCATCCTGTGCACGGCGTAGTTTGGCCGCACTCACCATTTTCATGGCTTTAGTAATTTGTTGGGTACTTTGTACACTTTTAATCCGGTTACGAACTTCTTTTAACTGACCACTCATACGTAAATAGAATTTTTTGAAATCGCCGCGAAGGTAAGGGATAGAAGTAAGATTTGAGTACCCGAATGCAATAAATGCGACTTTTGGGAGGTTGATTTAGGTGGAAATTCCTGGGCTTTATGCGATATTTATTTTATGTAAATGTTAATATGTGCTTTTAACTTAATGAAACTGTCCATTTTGGTTTTGTTAACCACAGAGAAAATCAGGAGTTTTTCACGAAGGACGCAGAGAAAAATTTGAGGCAAATGATTTTTTGAAAAGACTCTTAATTACTAGTGGGATAAGTTTTTGATCATTTTCGCCACAATTTTATCTATAGGTAAAGTCACAGAATCTTCTCCGAAATCCCCCCAATTTACCCAACGAAAAACTTCTGCTTCACCTTGTGGATTGGCTGTTTGATGTGGGGAAAAGTCAAACAATTTGGTTTTGGTTTCGAGAATAAATGGTTCATTGGGATGAACAAAATAATAAATGCTGATAATTTGATGCTTGTTATTAAATGCTGAAATCTGGTAAAAATCTGTAGTGTAAATGTGGTTCCCGATGGTTACATCTAAATTAGTTTCTTCTTTAAATTCACGGCGCAGGCAGTCACGGGTTCCTTCGCCCAATTCTAGTCCTCCACCGGGAAACTTGGTGATGTACATGCCGCGAATAAACTCGTCTGATACAAGGATACGATTGTTTTCATCCTTCATGATGCCGTAAACTCTTATGTTGAACACGTGGAGGAATTTTTAATAGTTATTTATAGGATTTGGGTGATGAATTCATTTTGAGAATTTATAAATAATTGTAAAGTTCTAAGATAGGTCTAAGCTCTCAATAATCTGAAGTAGTTCATTGGGTTTTAGATCCGACTTTTCACTTTTATCATAAATAGTTAGTAAGTAAATTGTTTTAGCCTTCATGTAAACATGCGTTATAACCCTTGCACCCCCTCGCTTTCCTTTGCCTTTGGAATGGATTGATAAACGAATTTTATAGCAATTGTTGCTTATGAATGTACCGCTTTCGGGGTTTGTGTTTAAATTGTCTATTAATGCCGAAAATTCATTTTTCAGCGAAGGGAATTTCTTTATTAACCGCTTTAATTCTTTGCTAAAACGATGTGTAGATATAATGTTATAACTCATTCAAAAGTTCTTGGGCTGTTTTCAATTTTATTTTGCCCTCTTTGTGTAGCCGAACCTCTTTTGAGGCATCTTTTAGTTCGTTGTAAAGTGTTGCTGCAGAAGAAGAAAATGGCTTAGCTTTTTTTACAAAAGACAAACTTTTCAGCACCTCCATACCAAACGTAACCTGACTGTCAGATATATCAACTAAGACTTTCATTTTGATAAATTTAGTAAAACAAATTTAAGTAAAAATGTAGTGGGAAAATGAAAACTTCTTATTGTGGGAGGTATTGACCTTCAAATAAACATCACGAGAATGTAAAAATATTTATAGGAAAAATTGGAGAAAATAAAAAGCCACATAGTCAACAAGACTCAATGATTCACAAAGTTGGTTGTTTTTATTTTTTGTAAATGGTAGAAAAAGTTGATAATGGTATGCCTTTGAAGGGAGTGACCCCGCAAAATTGTCGGGGCAAGCAGCAACAATGTTGAAAAATGATCAACTGATGGTTTCCAAAAAATAATTATTTGCAGGAAAAATTACCTTGGCTTTTTCCTGATACGCTTAAAATAATTAAGCGTAGTTACCAGTAAAATTATGAAGGCAATGCTAACAGGTATCCAAAAAGTGTAAGGTGAGTTTTTATAAGGAATAGGTGTGTTCATGCCGTATATACTGGCTATGAGTGTAGGCACTGTAAGAATCAGTGTAAGTGTAGTCAGGCGTTTTAGTACTTCGTTTTGATTGTTGGCAATAATGCTGGCAAATGCATCGAGGGTACTGGTGAGTATGTCGGTGTAAATGTTGGCCATTTCCAATGCCTGACTGTTATCTACTACAAGGTCATTTAATATTTCGCGTTCTTCTTCAGTTAAGCTTAAAAAATTAGTTCTTTCCAATTTCATCATAAGCAGTTCGTTGCTGCGCAATGCAGTTACAAAATACACCAGGCTTTTTTGAATTCGTACCAGTTCCAAAAGTTCTTCGTTACGGTTGGCATCGTAGAGTTTTTGTTCCAGTTGGTTGCGGCGTTGGTTAATTTCTTTCAGGTAATCCATGAAAGTAGTCACCACTTTTTCAAATATTTTAAGCACCATCAGGTTGCGTTTGTCAGGATGGCGTTTCTGGAATGTGTTCAGGAATTTTTTAATGGCACCATTGTCAAAACTATTGACCGTTACAATATGGTTGTGGGTTAAAATGATACAGATTGGAATGGTGATGTAGAATGCATCGCTGTCGTTAAAAGAGTTGTTTTCAGTTGGCGTTTTAATGACGATGAATTTTACATTGTCTTCTATCTCAAAACGTGGACGCTCATCTATATCCAATGAATCGCGGAGAAACTCAATTGGTATGTCTAATCCTTCTCCCAGTTGCTGAAATTCTTCCTCCTTAAAAGGCGGAACAAGATTGACCCAAATGCCATTTTCGGGTTTATCAATTTCTACCGTGCGATTGTCTATATTTTTGAAATATTGTATCATTTCTTTTGTCTACAACGATTTATTGCCTAAATTATTGAGGCAATAAAGATGCGATTTTTTTATGGTTCAGGCGGCAGGAGTTGTGTAAAGGTTTTGTTGTTAAATAATATTAGCGATTATCATGTATAGCTTCCCTTAAAAAGCCGGGTAAGCAAAGACTTCTTACAAACCAGTCATCCTAATGAAAGTAGAAAGATGGGTTTTGTGTTGGAAATATTTTTGAAAGTAAATCCATATTTTTACACCCATCAGGAACGTTAGCTCAGTTGGTTTAGAGCATTACTTTGACAGAGTAGGGGTCATTGGTTCGAGTCCAATACGTTCCACAAGTTATTTTTCTACTTTCACCCTATCAGTTATCTTTTTTTATCTAAAACCATTGATTATACTGCACTCACATAGTTAACCTAAATTAAGGCAAATAAAGATTGAATAAAAATAAGTGTACCGCAAAGTGTACCACAACAAAAAACTTTCTATAACTTTACGTTGTTCAATTTTACCACTCATGACAATTTCATTTTACCTCACAAGGCCGGAGGCAAAAACCGACACCGCTATTTTTGCCCGTATTTGCTATAATGGTTTTAAAGTCAAATACTATGCACCGGAAAAAATTAATCCTAAGTACTGGAGCAAGGAAACTCAAAGAGCAAAACAATCTGAAAAGTTGTTTAAGGAGTACCCCGAATTTAACCAACGTCTTAACCTTTGGGAAAGTGATGTAAAAAACATTTTCCGTACATGGGTTAATGATAATGCCGGCACTATTCCTAATCCCGAAACACTAAGGTTAATACTCGATAAAGGTCTAAAAGGAGTTGAGCCAAAGAAAGAAATTGAGAAAACATTTTATTTCTTCTTTGAACAATTAATTGACCAAATGAAAGCGGGTATAAGGTTGCAGCCAAACACCGGCAAACCATTTTCAAAAGCTACCATCTTTGTTTATTCAATTACCCTAAAAAGGTTAAAAGAGTTTTCCGCTATCTATAAGCAGAAAATAGATTTCCAAACTATCAATTTGGAATTTTATTCTGACTTTATGAAGTATCTCATTAAAGATTTGAAATTGGCCTCTAACACTATAGGGAAATACATTAAGATAGTAAAGGCCGTATTAGGCGAAGCAACAGAAAGGGGACTTAATACAAACCTGCAATTTAAGAGTAGAAAATTTAGTGTAACAAGTGAAAATACAGGGGCAATTTACCTGACCGAAAACGAGATAAAAGAACTTGAAAACCTGGACTTATCAGGCAATAAAAGGTTAGAGAATGTAAGAGATTTATTTTTGGTTGGTTGTTATACCGGATTGCGCTATTCTGATTTTTCTATATTGAAACCGGAGCAAATTAATGATGGTTTTATTGAAACAACACAAATGAAAACAGGGGATGCCGTAGTAATACCAATACACCTTACAGTTGAAAGAATACTTACAAAATATAACGGTCAATTACCCCGATCAATAAGTAATCAGAAAACTAATCAGTTTTTGAAAGAGTTAGGGAAATTGCTCCCTTCACTAAATGTAACAACATCAAAAACTTATACCAAAGGAGGTTTGAGGGTAACACAAAACCATCAAAAATGGGAGGTGCTTTGTAGCCATACAGCCCGTAGAAGTTTTGCGACTAATGAATATTTAGCCGGCACTCCTTCAATAACAATTATGGCCATTACCGGACACAAAACCGAAAAGGCATTTTTGCGCTACATAAAACTTACACCGAATGAACACGCCAAACTCTTAAAACTCCATTGGCAGAATAGAAAAAAATTAATGGCTGTTTAACACAAAAACATTTACTAAATGGTTACTGAAATTGCAGATTTATGTATTTCATTCCATAAAATTTTAGTTCACCGAGCTAAAGAAAGGTTGAATGGTTTGGATGAAATATTAAAAAAGGAATTAGACTTAAATGAATTTAATAAAACAATTATTTTTCCACTAGATGGATTGGGTTCAAAGTTTTCATTTCCTGACTTGCAGGATGAAATAAGAAAGAATATGTTGAAATTTCAAAATGAAATGGAAATTTTTAATTACTTTTTTTATTTGGTTAAGATATATCAGGAGTTGAGAAATGAAATCACAAGTGCAGAGATTTATTCGACTCACTTTTACAAAATAGCAGAAGATATTGAAGATGGCGTTTTTGAGCCGGACGCTAAAATTTATTCAAGTATCTCCCAACTTGCATATCACATAAAAAAAATGCTATTTAAAGTTCAAGTTGCAGGAATAGATTTTTATGCCATCCTAAAAAAAGAATTTTCCTTCAATTCGCAACAATGGTTAAACTTTATCGTCACAAATGACGAACTCCCCTCACTTTTTGATATTAAAAATCATTTTTTCTCTAAATCACCGAACGAAATTTTACAGGAAACAGAGAGCCTCGAAAATGCCCCATTAACTTCACGAATTAAATGGAAAGGTACACCGGCACAACTTGCCTACGTAATAAACCTTTTACAAACGAAAGGATGGATAGAAGGACTGACAGGCAAGGGCGAAAAAGATGCTAAAATAATATTAACCCATTTTGAAATTGATGGACATAGTCCAACTCCTGAAAGTTTAGGTAAATGTTTTCAGCAAATGAAAAAAGATGAATTACCTATTAATAAAGAAGATGCAGCGAAGTTTTTAAAGTTTCCACATAGGAACGATTTAAAGAGATAAATTTCCGATAGTAACCGACAGTAACCCGAAAACAAACAGGGTAAAGTGAAAATAATTTTGGGCATAAATAAATAGAAAATTATGCAACAACTTATTCTTTCACCCATCACAAGAGATGAATTAAAACTTGATTTTAGAGAGGTAGTACAACAGGAAATTAAACGCCTCTTTGCCTCATTAATGGAGCAACAACCTATAACAGCTCCAAAGTATTTAACCCGAAAAGATACGGCCAAAAGGTTAGGGGTATCATTACCGACCTTGAACGAATGGACTAAAACCGGTTTAGTGCAGGGTTACCGGATTTCCTCCCGTATCAGGTACAAAGAAAGTGAATTAGATGCCGCCTTACTTCAAATTAAAACAAGGAGGGTAGCAGCATGATTAACAGTTCAATTTTACCAAAGTACAGCAAGGTTATTTACTCTTTAAATCCTGATGGTATATATTTTACTCAATCGGAAATAGAAAGGCAGGAAACGCCTATAAACCGCCTCCCTTTAGAATTGCGAATTGCACCGGCTGGAGCAAGCAATGTAAAACCCAACGCCACTAAAGTTTTATTGAGTAGGGAGTGCAAAAACGGAAAATATAAATTCATTACCGGAATACAGGACACAAGTATTAAAAATTGGTACTTAGGTAATGATTATGAGTTTTACCGATCACAAAAAATAATTAGTATTATACTATTTAGGTTTATTGAAAACAATACTAAAATAGAAGTTTATTATTTCCATCAGTTCGATAAACGAAATACATTTTACAGAATGGAGTTTGCTCATTCAATCATTCCCCTATTGAATTTTATAGCAGCCTAAAAAGTAAAAGGGAGGTTTACCGCCTCCCTTTTTGTTCAATTTTACCAAGTACAAGAATATACCCGATAACTACAAAGATACTATTCTAAATGTTTGATGGAATAACTATAAAATACACAATTGAAAACTTTGCCGAATGGAAAGAAACGGCCAATCTTCAATTTGATGTAGGTGTATTTTTAGACGATGCAGAAATAAAAACCAAACAAAGAGATTTTATTACAATTACAACTTATAGAGCAAAGTGGGAAACATTTTATTTAATAGTTAGGGAGGTTGAAAATAGATACACAAATACTACAAATTACTATCTCACATTAAAAGGCAGCCTACATAAAAACTATTATGCCGGTAAGAACTTTTTACCCTTTACATGGCAGATGCTACAACAACAAGTCAACCACATTTGCAAAACCCTTTCTATTGATGCTAAAACCGCCCAAATTTCAACTTTAGAGATAGGGGTGAACATTATTACCCGTTTTGAGGTTACCCCGTTTTTAAGGCAAAATATTGTTAGTTACAAAGGCAATCCATTTAATAGATACAAACCTGATAGAAATGGGTTTTGTTTGGGTATTTACTGCACCCTTTCACAATATGAAGTAAAGATTTACGACAAAGGATTGCAAAACAATTTACCCTACAACTTATTGAGGTTTGAAAAGAGATATTTAAAAATGCAGGTGTTGAACAAAAGAGGCATAAAATATTTAACCGACCTACTTAGTTTTGAAAAGGTTAATACTCTTTTGCCTCTATTACTTGAAGGATGGAATAATGTATTGATTTATGATATTGAAACCGGACTAAATCGGAGCAAACCGGACACAATAAAAAAGGCAGAAATTGAACTGATGAACAACGGGCAAAACGCGAAATTTTGGGAGAAATTAAAAAGTGAAAAAAGTAATTCTACTTACTTTGAAAAAATCAAAACCTTTAAAACTTTAGTGGCAAAATTTGGCAATAATTGGCAAAAACTGACAAAGAAATTAATTGAAAATGAATGGAAGGAACTAACAAAAAACCGGACAAATTTACCATGTGGCATTGATGTAATTAATAAGAAGGAAACGGACAAATTTACCATTAAGATAAAGGGTAATAATGTCCGCCAATCCTTTTGCCTCTCATGTGGCCGGGAAATAACCCATCAAAAGAAAGGGAGTAAATATTGCAGCGCAAAAGATGTTGGAGAGGCAGCAGCCCACCAATGCCGCAACAGCAACAGCAACCCAAAGAACAACCTAAAGAACAAAATAAAAAGGATAGAAAGTAGGGGTGTACTATTTGCAATTGCACCTTATGTCATTAAAAGACAAAAAACTGGGTAGTCTTGAAGTGAAAATTAAAAATCCTTTCTACGTTCAATTTGTCTTTTTTCCTCTTCTTTCTTTAAAATTAATAAAGCACTTTCTTCCTTTTTTTCTATCAATTGTCTTTTGAGAATATCGTAAATTTCAAAGGATGAAATTTTGTTTTTAAAACAATCATATCCTAGGAGGTCCTGGCGAATTGTCGTTGCAGAAATAGAGATTTCACTTGGATAAGTTTTAGTAGTATCAATTAACTCAATTTTTGAATTTTTACATTTTTCAAATCTTCTTTTTACCTCTACCCTTAACGGACTGAATTTAGAATCCAAAACTTCATGGAACTCATCATTTAACTGACTAAAATTAAAGGCATAAAGAGTGTCATTATAAAAGTCCAATGTTATCCATTTTATCAGCACATCTGCTATAACTAATTTTCCAATCTTATATTTTTTATGTTGCGGAATTAGTGGTGCTTCAAAGAAATTTTTGTCATTTGCCTGAGTAACAATTCTAAGTGGCATTATCTCTCTTCCACTAAATATGAGACTATCTATCAAATCATTACCTTTCTTAAGTTGATACCCTTGAGCAAACAACGAATCAATTACCGCTACATGTGTCTTATTTATTTTAAGAAAACCGATTCCACTTAGATTTTGGCCCCACGCACAATTGAACATGAATAAAGAGAGTATTACTATTTTCATTGGTAAGGTTATTAATGTAGATTTACACTTTATGTATCCTTAAAGATTATGCAATGTAAAGTTTTTTTCAGACCCATTCCCTTGATCCGATTCCTATTCAAATTTGCAAAACTCAATCTTAACTAAACAAACCTTATGAAAAGAGTTGCTAAGTATTTAATTTTTCTAAGCTGTTTATATTTTCTTATTCTTATGGCCTTTCTTGTTTGGTTATTTTTTGACTTTGAAAGGTCAATCCTATTTATTAGGGATGAAACAAGTAAACCTCTTTTTTATATTGTTTCTTTTACTGTTATTGTTAGATTAATTGGCAGTTATTTTGTCAAAAATGACAATCTAAAAACACATAAAATCTGACATTTTGAATGGTAAATCTACATTACAGGTCTAAATATTTAGGTTAATTTTTAATTGTAAATTAAAAGAATGAAATCAAAGAAGATTATTATTTGGATTGTTGTAATAGTAGTTGTAATTACTTTTTTAAATCCATCAACAGAGGAATTTAGGGCATTTATTCAAGCAAGAAATCCTGAACTTTCTGAAAGAAACCGTAACGCAACCTATCAAAGTGCTTCAAGAACTGGATACTATTTACTGTTTTCAACTTATGAAGCTTCAATTGATTGGTCTAATAACAGTAACGATAAAGGAAAAAGGGTTTACTATTGGGGGGCGGTAAATAATTTCTTTCAAATTAAAAAGTAAATGGGATGTTGGAGTACCGGCGCAACAATTGGCATAGCCTTAAACAATGACTTTGGACAATTTACAATCATGAAAATAAATTTCTTACCTAGTTTAATAATTGGCATTCTAGTTATGACATTTGGATGTAAAAACTCCGAAAATATCAAAGAAAGTAATAAAGCTTTCAGCAATTCGGTTTCATTAACCGATACTAGCTACGAAGTAAGTTCGCAAAGTGAAAAAATCGCACTGCTATCAGTAATGCAAAATGTTAATTACGACACACTATTTAATATACTTAATGATTACTATTCAATACAAATGCCTGAAAATAGAGCGTTTGATTTATCAGACGGGCAAAAAACACTCCAAAGGATTGATTCAATATCAAATAAATACAACTTTTCAAAGAGGAAGATTAGCCGACTAATTTATTCATTTATTTATTTCAAATTCTACGATGAAGATGTAAAGGAATCTGCAATTAACGACTTATCAGACAATGCAAATAGTGATAATTAAATTCTGAAATTTATAAAATGAGATATTATGGCCTGGCCTGAAACAAAGAAACTAACCAAAGAACAGGCCGATGCCGAAGTAGAGAGGATTCAGTCTATAAGTTGGTACAAAGAACAAACCGGGGTTTATGTAGGAGCATTGTATTTGCGGTTTATCCTATCCTTTATTGAGGGGCAATATGAAAATGAGGCAGAAGCTAAAGAAGTGGCTGCAATAGTCGCTCTAGCCAATGAAGTTGACTTTAGTAAGTGGAAAAACTAAAACTGCTTAACCATATCTGCAAACTTCTTTTTATCTGCAAACAATTGAGCGTTTTTAACTTTTCCATTTTCGCTATATCTTTCTGCATCCTGCACCACATAAGTAAACCCATTGGGTAAAGACACCTGAAAGATGTTATCTTCTTTGCCTTCGTCTATTATTACAAGATACCAGTTTTCTTTTGTTGCCTCCGTTTCATCACTTGCAAAGCCGGTGTGAATATAATCCCCTTGTGTTCCTACCTTATAGCCATGTGTTTTAAACATTTGACTTTTGCCATCAACATAAAATAGGCAATAGTTTTCATTGTAAATGATGTGGATTGGTTTCTTAACAAGTTTGTTTTGACCGTTTTGGCTGGCATAATAACTACTCGAAAACAATCCATTCATTTTATGCTGGCAGAATGAAATTTTAACCGCGAATAAAAGGCAGATGAATAATACTTTTGACAATGTTATCCGATTGAAATGTATGCGCCCTCCTTCCAATTTCGATTAGCCTCAAGCCAGTTTATTAATTTCGACAAAAAAGAAAATCGCCATGCAAGCGAAGTGGCTTGTTCTAAACAAACTTGGTTGGGAGCCAATTCTCTTATTAAGATACTTCTTTTATAAATTGCCTGATTGCCCTCTAAGACAAATGTAGTAGTTGCACCAATTTTTACAATACCATCTTTAGCAAGTTTGCCACTAGCTTCAATATTCTCTTTTATGAAATCCATATCAATGGATGGGTAAAACGGGTCTGGCACTATGCGGCAATTTCTAATTTTGCATTTGTGTAATTATCTCCAGTCTGAATTAATCTCTCAATTAAACTGTCGCCATCTTCAACGTTATAACCTAGTAAATCTTCTCCAACCTCATTATTAACTGATGCCCAACCCAATACCTTTAATTCTTTGTCAACCCCTTGCCCAAATCTTTCGGAAACAATGCAAAATGAAATTATTGCTTCTTCTATAGCTTTCTCTGCATCTAACTCATCTTTTGCTATAGTTTCAATGCCTAATAACGGCAATTTAATCAACAAGTTATTTTGTTCTGATGTTTTGGTCCAAATTGGCATAGAAACAGAGATAGAAGAGATCCTTTCCCCGTCACGTGTAATTTTTATATTCGCTTCGTTAGTTTCCATAATGATGTTTTTTTATCCCCCAAAATACAACTAGTTTAAAACTAAGATTATTGCCTACGCAATAATAACGGCAAAAATGATACTAACTATATTTTAAATCAGTATTATTTTTGTGACAAAGATACAAATAAAATAAATCAATTCAAACCGTTCTAAATTGATTATTTATTGTTGCAACAATGTTGCAACCTGCATTTATCATTAAATTTGTTGGGTAAAATTGGGAAGAAATGGGTAGATGGAGTACCGGAGCTATAACAACAGGCGAATGTATGAAAGTGAATATTTCAACTTTTGCGAAGGAAATAAAACAAGGTCACCACTCTTTTACTGGTTCGATGGAATATTCTAACGGAGCAACAATTGGAATAGCATTAAAAAATGAGTTTGGACAATTAACAGCCTCTTTAAAATACACCCATACAATAGGGGAGGAAAAGAATAATGTTGATTATCAAATTAGGATTGTAAGTGTACGATCAAACTTAGGGAAAGGGGAGGTGTATTATTTTCTTTGCCCTTTCAGTTTTAAAAGGTGTAAGACCTTGTACATGGGTTACAATTCCCTTTATTTCAAAAGTAGGGAGGCATATAGTCACCCAATATATTACCCTTCACAGTTAAGCAGCCACAACGACCGGCATAATGATATTTACTGGAGGTTGGAAAGAAAACTACCAACACTTAGGGAGCAACACCCCAAAAGACACTACAGAGGCAAAAAGACTAAACCACAGCTAAGACTTGAACGACTAAGGCAGAAACAATACTTTCATGATGAAATGAGATGGACATTTTTACCAAAGGCATTGATGAAATTTGGTATCACTATATAGTACGTACACCTATATAGGTGTTTAATGTAGTCTATATTTATTCAGTTGTAAAGTTTTTCAAAACCTCAATACGATAATGTAATTGAGTATTAAGTTTATGGTAATCTGTTTAAATTTGTTTTTGGCTCAATCATAGTTTCTTTTTTTGATGCCTCTAATCTTTTCTTCGCAATTACCAACGCCAGTTTTTGCGCTGCCATTCCCAACATTTTAGGTGTTAGCTTGCTTTTTTGAAGTAGTGTTTGTTTTTCCATTTAAAAAAATTTATTTACTTATTAGGATAATATACGAATGTAAGACTGTTTGCGGCCACCCCGTTAATAACACTTGAAATGGACACCCACCCCCCTTCAATGTTATTGATATAATTACCTATTTACTAACTAAATACCACATAGTGTACCGCATAGTGTACCGCAGGTGTAAAAAATATTTACAAAGTGTTGATTTATAATGATTATTTTAATTTTGGTTAGTCCAATACGTTCCACAAAAAGAGGTCTTGAATCACTTCGAAGTCTTTTTGTTTGAAAAACGCCAACAATTTTTGAACACATTGTCTTACAAATTACATTGCGATTTTGCTAACAATAGCATGACCTTTATAGCCCCATGCCTTTGATTGTTTAGGAATAAAGGAAAACAAAGCAAAAATTATTATTATAAATTTCTTCATAAGGCTATGATAAGATTATTAGTATTGTTTGAGAAGTTATCCTAAAACATTTTGACTATTATGTCTTTGAATTAAATGTTCACCATCAAAACTTCAAATATTAGATTTATATTGCAAAAAAAGTATGCCTATACATGATAGTCCAGAAGTAAAAGCCTTCTTAAACACTAATTTAGATTCTATTATCAAAGTAAAACAACTTGGTGATAAAAGCTTTGCAGAAGTTGAACCCCTATTAGATGATATATATACCAAAATTGCTGAAATGATAAAAATTAGTGAGCAAGAAGCATATCCTATAAATATATACTCAAACATTTTAGGATATGTGTCAAGTTTTAATGGTATTGCTGACCAAATGAAAGTTTATAGTATAGACAACGACAATAATTTTCAAATCAGAATAAATATTCTTAACAGTGTAAAAAATTGGCACTCAAATATTTATTCTGGAATTAATAAAGAACAATACGACCGTGCAGAAAATTTCTTGCTGACTTATAATTTTATATCATTAAAAAAATATGATAGACTAAAGGATTTTAATTATGAAATTGATAAAGCAGTATTGCACTTACAGAATTCACAAAAAGACGTTGATACCGTCTTGAATTTATTAAGGGAAAAAGCATCTTCTAAAACTGCAGAAGATTATGCAGTTATATTTCAGAATGAATCTTTAAGACACTCCAATTTTTCAATACAAAGTTTAAAAAAAATAAAGCTTGGTGCAGCAGAAGTTTGGTTAACGTTTGCTATAGTTATGGTTGGTATTTTCTTTTATGGGTCATTACACATAAAAGATTATATACCACTTGAAGATAAAACAAACGCTACTGTAATAGCTTTTCAAATGATAACTCGAGTTCTGATTATTTCTTTTATGATTTTCTTAATTACTTTTTGTTTCAAACAATTTAGCATTCAAAAACACCTTTCTTCTGTAAATACTCATAGACAAAACACTTTAAATTCATTCAAACTTTTGTTTGAATCTATTGATAAAGAAGATGTAGCAACAAGAAATACATTAATGATGACTGTAGCTAAAGCTATTTATGATTATGGTGATTCTGGGTATATTAATAACAAGGATGGTGACAATTCTTCTTCTTTTGTTGAAATGACCAAATATGTTACACAAGCAAAAACACCTTAGTTCATAAGGCGCAACTCAACCGCTGCGACTTTTGAACATTATCTTTATGCTTTCAATGATTTCTGCACTTGATAGTTTTATTTCCATTGCTTCAAGTTTCATTTCTTAGGTCTATAATATCAGGATGGAAGCCATCTTTTTCCCATTCCTTTTCACCACCCATTGACCTATACTTTTTCTTCTCAATTGGATATATTGGATGTTCATGTATAACTTCTTTCAATTTTAAATAAGGAATTGAAAAAAGTTTTTGTATTTGTAAGATTTTCGTACCTTAGTCTTGTGAATGATTCGTTGTACAATATCGGTTTGAACATTGTTGCTACAATTCTTTGTAGTAGTGCTGTTTGGTTGTACAACTTTTTAAAAAAATGAAAATGCGTAGTTTAGCGGGGGAACAGTGTGGAACGATTACGACGGTGACGGTAAAAAAGGCTGATGGTGTAGGTAATAAAATAATTCTCGTATAGCAGTGAATGAATGGTTACACGATATGATGAACAATGCTTCCTATGATGTTATCAAATACATCGTGGTAGGAGTGTTTGCATTTTATTCACTCAAAAAAAATGATAAACAAATAACTGAATTCCAAATTCATTCTAATAAAGACAGAATTCCTTTTTTAAAAAAATCCACAATTGCGAATTCGGACTATTAAAGTATTAAATCAGAACTTTAATTAGTAATTTAAAATAGATTTTGGTTCCTTATAAAAAAGAAATGCCCTCCTAGATCGAGGGCATTTCAATTTCTTTACTGGTTCCATTTCACACGTTCATTGATGTTTGCAACCTCCTTTGAACTCAACTTGTTTTCATCAACGATTTTTTGGTTTGGTCAAAACAAAATTCATAAGTTTCTACTTAATCTTCTTCAACGGCTCCAACAAACCTTCCAATCCGTTCAATCTGATTTCGTACATAGTTTGCAGCAGCATACCCAATTTGCCTTGAGGAAATCCCTTACGCTGAAACCATTCAAGATAGAAGACAGGAATATCGCACAACAGGGTGCCTTTGTATTTGCCAAAAGGCATTTCCATTTTCACCAGTTGCAAGAGAAGTTCTTTGTTGGCTTGGGGTTCTTCCATTATTCCGGGTTATTGGATTTTATGATTTGTTTAATCCATTCTTTTACAAAAGGGATATCTTTTGCAACTGTATCCTTTCATGAAGTATGTGTTTTAATAACTCAACTTGTGAAGGCAACATATTCTACTGAATTTAAAATATGGGGCCCAATGTAAGGGCTAAGGGATTGTTTGGTAACCAACTCTACTTTGCGATTAAATAATTCTTCGAGACAGTACGATAGCGACATGAAATTTCGGAAAGTCTTTTTTTCTCTCGAAATGTTTACCAGTAAATCAATGTCACTTTCTTCGGTTGCCTCGTTACGTAAGTAAGAACCAAAAAGACCAATTTCATTTACGCCAAAATCTTCCAGTTTTTTCTGGTTCATTTGGAGTGTTTCTAAAATTGATTTTTTTGTATTAACAGAATCCATAGTTCAAAAATAGAGAATTTACCTAGATGCTTGTAAAACGAAGTAATTATTGGGTCTCAATTTTATTATCAATTGGCATTTCTATCTCCCCGCTAAAAACAAATGTAGCCGGCCCACACAGCAAAATATCATAAAAATTTCCCTCTGCTTTAATTTTAAATTCTACTGCAAGTTTTCCTCCGGGTGTTTCTACATCTACATGATTAAACCCAAGTGGATTGTGGGCAAATACCAATGCAGCAGCAGTTACGCCTGTACCACAACTAAGTGTTTCATTTTCTACTCCCCGTTCGTAGGTGCGTACATAAATTTGTCTGTCTTGTACTTCAACAAAATTTACATTTATTCCATCTTCTGCAAACCTTTTACTGTAACGGATTTCTTTCCCTTCTTTATAGACTTCAACTTCCTGTATATCTGTTACCAGTTTTACATAGTGGGGCGATCCCGTATCAAGAATTGAATCGCCGTCCATTTTTTCTATTTGATCTACATTTTTCATTTTCAATTTTACCCAGCCATTGTCGCTAATAGTAGCTTCATGTTCACCGTCAATAGCCCAAAAATGATAATTGTCTTTTATTAATCCATTATCTGCTGCAAACTGAACAAGGCAACGGCCTCCATTGCCGCACATGGTACTTTCTGCCCCATCACTGTTGTAGTATTTCATTTCAAAATCATAACCGGGTTTATTGTTCAGCAGCATTAATCCATCGCCACCAATACCAAACCTACGGTCGCACAAAAATTTAATTTGAGCAGCAGATAAAAAATCAAATTCATTATGACTATTGTTTAGTATCACAAAGTCATTTCCCGTACCCTGATATTTATAAAATTTGAAAATCAATTTATTTATTTGAAAATTTGAAAATGGCTCAATGTGAAAATTACTCAATTTGAAAATTACTCAATGCGAAAATTGCTCAATGTGAAAATTGCTCAATGCGAAAATGAAATACTAAATGACTTATTGACCATTGACTTTTTGACTTTCTTTGACCAATGACTCCATGACTATTTTAAATTCCATCAATAATTTCAAGCGACTTTTTAATCATGTTTTCAACTGCAGCGTTACCATCTTTGCTGAATTCTTTTTTAATGCGATTGGCAACAATTGCGCTAAGGCTTAGGCATTGATGTCCCAAAAGTTTTCCTAAGCCATAAATTGCACTTGTTTCCATTTCAAAATTGGTAATGCGGTGTTGTCCAAACTTAAACTCTGTAAGTCGGTCTATAAGATCGGGGTTGGTAAGGCCGAGCCTAAGTACACGACCTTGTGGCCCATAAAATCCCGGGCATGTGATGGTGATGCCATGAAAAAATCCATCTACAAAATGTTTAAGAATAGCTGCACCCGCCGTGCTAATATAAGGTTGCGAAAAGTTGCTGCTGATTTGTGTATGCGCTACAAACTGTTGAATAATCTGCATTTCTTCCTCATTATTATCATGGCGATAATAATTAAGCAGGTTATCTATCCCAAGCCCATGAGTAGTAGCAACAATACTATCAACCGGAATATCTTCCTGTAGTGCACCCGAAGTACCCATTCGTATAATGGTAAGGTGTTGTAAAGTAGGTTTTATGGTTCGGGATTCAAAATCAATATTTACCAAAGCGTCTAACTCGTTTAGAACAATATCAATGTTATCAGGCCCAATACCTGTAGATACTACAGATAGCCTTTTGGACCCCAAAGTGCCGGTGTGTGTTACAAATTCGCGGTGTTGGCTTGTGTGTTCTATTTTGTCAAAATATTTACTTACTTCCTTAACCCTGTCAGGGTCACCTACAGTTATTATTGTATGCGCAATTTCTTCGGGTCTTAGGTCAAGATGGTAAATTGCCCCTCTATTGTTGAGAATCATTTCGCTTTCCGCTATTTTCTGCATAGATATTTGAAGTTTTTCAACACAAAGTAACAAAGAATACAAAGCAACAAAGTATTTACACTTTTGACCTGAAAATATTTCTAAAGCCCCGATTATTCCAACAGTAAATTTTTGAGGTTTAACTTGTATTGAATGTATTGTTGGTTTAAAGGTTTTACCTTATTTTCGCAGCCGGAAATAAAAAAAGGTCCTGTGGCCGAGTGGCTAGGCAGAGCTCTGCAAAAGCTCGTACAGCGGTTCGAATCCGCTCGGGACCTCTTCTAAAATCAATGGATTACATTTGTAATCCATTTTTCATTTACAAAATCCTTATGCGTTACTCCAGTTATATAGGTACAGCAGCTTCTGTTTTATTAATAATATGTTGTTTTGTTCCATGGGTTTACATTGCTCCCATTCAAACAACTATAACAGGCTTTTCAGCAGATCATACCAATTTTGGAAAGCCGGGACTAATGCATGTAATACTTTCCGCATTTGCAATTTTGTTGTTTTTGCTAAGCAGTATTGGATCAAAAAGAGTAAATGTTTTTATTTGCGCACTTAATTTTTCATGGTCGTTACGCAATTACCTGTTAGTAACCAACTGTGAACTTGGGGAATGCCCTGAAAAAAGATTCGGTATTTATGCTGTAGTCATATTATCCTTTTTAATGTTGATTATGTCACTTTTACCTAAAGGGAAAGTAGAATAATTACTAATAGGATAATTACAAAAATCGCATATCAATAAACCCCAATTCGATGGTGGTTATAACACCATTTTTTCGCTAAATGCCTTTTTATTTATACCTTGAGGCCAAATTTCTAAAATATTTTAATAAAATGAGAAAAATTTACTTGTGCTTGCTTGCTGTATTTTTTCAACTGATGGCTTTTTCTCAACCCGTCATTATTGGAACTGGTACTTCAACTTCGTCTAATTCTCCGTGGAATGCTTTTTACGGGTATTCTTATGTGCAGACTATCTATCTGGCAACTGAAATAAATTCTACGGGAAGCATTACTTCAGTTCAATTTTATTATGCAGGTACTGCCATAGATTTTTCTGATTCCATATCCATGTATATGGGAATTACTTCAAAATCTACTTTTACCACAACGAGCGATTGGGAGCCTTTAGCAAACCTGACTCCTGTTTTTAGTGGTTTGGTAACCGGCTATACCACTTTGCCAGGACTGGTAACAATAACTTTACCTACTGCATTTCCATACAACGGATCTGGCAACATTTTGATAGCGGTGGATGAAAACAAAAATGGGAATAATGGTGGTACCAGATTTCAGGGTACACCATTGGCTGCTACCACCCCTAACAGAGTTTTAGCATACTCAAGCGATGTTACCAATCCTGACCCTGCAGCTCCACCAACAGGTACAAGAAGCAGTACTATTGGAAATATCATTATTAATGGTTTATCAACGGCATCATGCCAACCTGCTTCATCACTTACAGTTTCGGGTATAACATTAACAGGTGCTACTGCTTCGTGGTCAGCTCCTACATCAGGCAATCCCGTTAATACCTACAATTATGAAGTTCGTACAAGTGGTGCTGCGGGTAGCGGTTCTACCGGCCTTACTACCAGTGGAAACAGTGCTACCACTACCACAAATATTACTGGTTTGGCACCCTCCACATTTTATACTTTATACCTCCGTCCGGATTGTGGTTCGGGAAATACAGGAAGCTGGATAAGCACAACATTTACTACACAATGTAATATATTGACAGATTTTTCTCAAAATTTTGATGCAATTATACCCCCTGCACTGCCACCATGTTGGAGAAAGGTAGGCACACAGGGTTTAACAAATACACAAACAACCTCTCCAAACAGTAACCCTAATACTCTTTATTTATATGGTGGTTCTGCTACAACTCAAGGTATAGTATCCATGCCTCCTGTGAGTAATGCCGGTGCAAACAATCATCAGCTTAAATTTAGTATGAGGGCTAACTTTACAGTAGGAGGAATTATACAAATTGGCTACTTAACCAATCCTGCGGATTCTTCTACCTTTGTTCCATTACGGAATGATACTGCTAATAGCCTTGCCTATGTTAACTACAACTTTATACCAACAGGCGTTACAGGTGCTTCTGTAGTATTTGCCTTTAGGCATATAGGAGTTCCGGCTTACAGTGTATTGATAGATGATGTTTCGTGGGAAGCTTTTTCC
The DNA here is from genome assembly GCA_031373555.1 of Segetibacter sp. Taxonomy (GTDB): domain Bacteria; phylum Bacteroidota; class Bacteroidia; order Chitinophagales; family Chitinophagaceae; genus Segetibacter. The sequence goes on from JANMMU010000087.1 coordinate 25,289, forward strand.
AATTGTGGAGAGCCCACTACATTAATAAAGTCAAATATAACTGCTACTACTGCTAAGCTTGACTGGACTGCTCCTACAGTTGGTACCCCGGCTTCTTATCAGGTTTATTCCAGCACTTCGTCTGTAGCACCTACCGGTACAACAACACCTACTGCGTCAGGTATCACAACTACTACTTACAACTTTACCGGGCTTACTCCTGCGACCAAATACTATGTTTGGGTAAGATCCAATTGTGGTACAGGTGGAGTGAGTAATTGGTCTGTAAAGGATAGCCTTACTACACTTTTATTATGTAATGTACCAACTGCATTGGTTCATACAAGTGTAACAATAAACAGTGCTCAATTAAGCTGGACAGCTCCAACACCGGCTCCTGCTGCTTATCAATTATATTACAATACAAATAGTACAACTCCAACAGGCACAACTACTCCCAGCGTTTCAGGTGTAACAGCTACAACTTCTAATATTACAGGTCTTACCGCTGCTACTAAGTATTATGTTTGGGTTCGCAGTGATTGTGGAAGTAGTACCGTTAGCAACTGGTCTGTAGTGGATAGTTTCACAACACTGACTGCCGGATGTTCTGCTGTAAGTACCTTTTCAGAAAACTTTGATGCAGTTACGGTACCGGCTTTGCCATCGTGTTGGAGCCGCGTAGGCCTTGGTGGAGTTGGAGTAAGAACACAAACAACTAATCCGGCTTCTACGCCAAATACCGTTTACATCTATTCATCCACTACAACATCACTGGCAGTTTTGGCTATGCCACCGGTTACCAATGCTTCTACTTCTACCAACTGGCTTCGTTTTGATGCAAGAGGCAACCTTACAGCCGGGGGAAATATTGAAGTTGGGTACTTGACAAATCCTGCTGATTCCTCCACTTTTGTAAGTCTGGATACTGTAAACATTGCCACACTGACGTACCAAAATTATTCTGTTGTTACCGGTGCTATATCAGGTACTAGCATCACACTCGCATTTAGACACACTGGCACACCAGCTACCAGTGTTTTGATAGATAATGTGATTTGGGAAGCTGCCCCTACCTGTTTTTCACCAACAAAGTTGAATCATGCTTTAGTAACAACTAACAGTGCTCAAATGAGTTGGACTGCACCTTTGCCTGCACCGGCTTCTTACGACTTATATTATAGCACCAGCAATACTGCACCCACAGCAACTACCACTCCTTCGGCAACAGGAATCACCGTCACTAATAAATCTCTAAGCGGATTAACTGCAGCAACTCAATATTTTGTATGGGTTCGCAGCAATTGCGGCACAGGTGGTTTAAGCACATGGAGCGTGGCTGATAGTTTTAATACGCAGTGTAATGCTACCAACATACCTTATGTGCAGGATTTTGAAACTGCAGTAGTACCTAATATGCCATCTTGTACATCTACACAAAATGCAGGTACTGGTAACAATTGGGTTACTGCAAGTGCACCGGGTAACGGGTTCACTACTAAAACATTGCGCTATGGTTATAACACATTAAATGCTGCAAATGCATGGTTTTACACACAAGGATTAAACCTGACCGCTGGTACAGTTTATAAACTTGTTTTTAATTATGGCAACAATGATATAACATACTATGAAAGTCTGTCTGCCAACTATGGTACAATGGCTGATGCATCTTCTATGACCAATTTAATTGTTAAATACGATACAATCAGAACTGCAGCATTGGCGACTTCTACCAATACATTTACACCCACCACATCCGGCATTTATTATATTGGTTTCCATGCTTATTCACCTGCTGATCAATTTAATTTATATTTGGATAGCATTGTAGTTGATGTTGCTCCTGTAGTGGTTTGTAATGTACCATTGGCTGTTACCCATGCCAATGTAACTACCACTTCTGCAGATATTAACTGGACTGCACCAACCCCTACCCCGGCCAGCTATGAACTATATTACACTACATCCAACACAGCCCCAACCAGTACAACAACACCAACTGCAACCGGCATAGTTACTACTACGTATTCACTTACCGGTTTAACACCCTCTACCTGGTATTATTCATGGGTACGCAGCAATTGTGGTATCAATGGTGTAAGCGTGTGGAGCGTTGTCGATAGCTTCCGTACTGCCGATTTGATTTGTAATGAACCAACGGCGCTAACCCATGCAAATGTTACTGCTTCATCTGCAGATATGAGTTGGTCTGCGGCGTCACCTGCGCCTTTATCTTATCAATTATATTATAATACTATTAGTACAGCTCCAACTAGTTCAACTATTCCTAGTGTTACAGGTATAACCACAACAACTACTAACTTAACTGGTCTTACCGCTGCAACTAAATATTATGTATGGGTCCGTAGCAATTGCGGAAGCGGTTCTTTCAGTCCATGGTCAATAGTGGATAGTTTCACTACTCTTTCAGCAGGATGTGCTGCTGTAGCTACATTCATTGAAAACTTTGATGCAGTTACAATACCTGCACTTCCAACATGTTGGGCTAGAGTAGGGCTAGGTGGTGTAGGCGTAAGAACACAAACCGCCAGTCCGGCTTCAAGCCCAAATACTGTATATATTTATTCCTCTATATCAACTTCGCTTGCAGTAATGGCTATGCGGCCTGTTACAAGTGCTTCAACCAATACAAACTGGTTACGTTTTGATGCAAGAGGCAACGTTACAGCCGGTGGTAATATTGAAGTTGGGTATTTAACCAATCCTGCCGACTCTTCAACATTTGTGAGTTTGCAGACAGTGAATATTGGAACACTTACTTATCAGAATTACACAGTAATTCCTGGACCAATAGCTGGCAGTGATATTACTTTGGCTTTCCGCCATACAGGAACCCCCTCTTTCAGTGTTTTGATTGACAACGTAACCTGGGAAACTGTTCCAAGCTGTACACCACCAACTGCATTGGTACATTCCGGCATTACAACTACCGGTGCACAAATGGATTGGACTGCACCTGCTCTGGGTTCCCCAGCCAGTTATGATTTGTACTACAGTACAAGCAATGTAGCCCCCACCAGCACTACTACCCCTTCAACCTCGGGTATTACTTCTACAACTGCTACTTTGACTGGCCTTAGTGGTTCTGCACAATATTTTGTGTGGGTACGTAGCAATTGTGGAGCCAACGGGTATAGTACCTGGTCAACACCAGACAGTTTTTATACGCAGTGTGGAGCAAGCAATATTCCTTACCTACAAAATTTTGAACTCGCAACAATTCCTAACATGCCACCCTGCACATCAACTGAAAATGTTGGTAACGGTAACAACTGGGTAACAGTTGCTAATCCCGGCAATGGTTTTACATCTAAAACCCTGAAATATGGTTACAATGCTGCGAATGCAGCTAATGCTTGGTTCTATACACAAGGCCTGAACCTTACAGGCGGAACTTCTTACAGACTAACCTTTAAGTATGGTAACAATAGTGCTACATACATAGAGAGTATGAATGTGAGTTATGGTACTTCTGCTGCTGCGGTGGACATGACTAATCCGATTGTGGATTACCCAAGCATTACTGCAATTAATGTTACCCCAGCTACATCCGTAACTGATTTTACACCTGCAACTACCGGTGTTTATTACATTGGTTATCATGTTTATTCAATAGCCAATCAATTCAATTTGTTTGTAGATGATATTTCTGTTGACCTTACGCCTTCTTGTAGCGCACCTACTGCTGTGACTCATTCCGGTGTAACTGCTACGAGTGCTCAAATAGATTGGACTGCTCCAACAGCGGGAACACCTGCATCCTATGAATTGTACTACAGTTCCACTAATACAGCACCCACAAGTACAACTAATCCAAATGCTTTAGGTATTATTTCTACTACCTATAACCTAACAAGTCTTACACCTTCTACCCAATATTTTGTGTGGGTTCGCAGCAACTGTGGTGCTGGCGGCGTAAGTACATGGAGTTTTGCAGACAGTTTCTATACCAATTGTGTGGCAACTGCTGCATTCAATGAAAATTTTGACGGAGTAACTGCACCTGCATTGCCAAATTGCTGGAGCAAGATTTTGAGAGGAGCTACGCTTTCTACTTTTGCCACTGTGCAAACATTGGTGGGTACGGCTAATTCTACTCCCAACTCTTTGCAAATGTATAACTCCAACTCCGGCATATCAGACGATATCATTTTGGTAAGCCCTGCATTGAGCAATTTGAGTGCTGGTACATACCAGTTTACTTTCTATGCCAGAACAGGAACACTGGGTGAAAATCTGGAAGTTGGAACTTTGGACAACAATAGTGCAACAGCAACCTTTACGCCATTGCAGACCATTACAACCCTTACAACCAATTATCAGAAGTTCATTGTAAGCTTTGCCACTTATGCAGGTACAGATGTTCATATTGGTATTAGAAGAGCTGCTACGACTACATTCACTTATGTTTATTTAGACAACATTGTATGGGAACTGATTCCTACCTGTGCCGAACCGAGTGGCGTGACCGCATCCAGCATTACTGCTATAGATGCTCAAATTGATTGGACTGCACCAACATCCGGTTCACCCGCCAGCTATGAAATCTATTATAGCACCAACCCAACTCCTCCAACCGGTACTACAACTCCTATGATTGTTGGAATAACCGGCACTACTGCAACCATTACCGGTCTTTCTGCCAGTTCTACTTACTGTGTATGGGTAAGAAGCAATTGTGGAGCAGGTGGTGTAAGTGCATGGTCTGCATCAGCTTGCTTCAATACTGCTTGTGGTGTAATTACGGCTCCTACTTCAGCACCGGAAACTTTTGCTACACAAGTACCACCCTCTACCTGTTGGTCAAGGGCGCAAGGCATTTTAGGAACCCCTACCACCTTTACAAGCACAACTACTTCAGGTTGGACTTTAGATGATTTCACCAACAGAACCACTCCTGTAAATAAATCTGCCAAACTCAACATTTATGGTACTGCAAGAAAAGAGTGGCTGATTACTCCAATATACGACCTTGGTACTGGAGGTAACTTCAAACTTGAATTTGATCTTGGATTCACTACATGGAATGATACAACTGCAAATGTCTTAGGATCTGACGATAAATTTGCAGTAATTCTATCAACTGACAACGGTGCAACCTGGTCACAGGCAAATGCTTTGAGGATATGGGATACAACTACAGCGATTTCCAGTACAGGAGAACACGTTGTAATTGACCTATCCACTTATACAGGTACTGTTATGTTTGGTTTTTATGGTGAAAGTACTGTTACAGCCAATGGTGACAATGATGTTTTTGTTGATAATATGGAAGTTGTACTTAGACCAGTACCGGTTACACTTAGCAGTTTCAAAGGCGAAAGACAAGGCAACAAAAACCTGTTAACCTGGACAACAGCAACCGAACAAAACAACAAAGGCTATGAACTGCAACGCTCTGCCAATGGTGAAAACTTTAGTACAATTGCATTTGTAAGTTCAAAAGCAATTAATGGAACAAGTAATACAACTCTGGCCTACAACTATGCAGATGAAAAACCTTTTAGTGGTAACAATTATTATAGGTTAAAGCAAGTTGATTTTGATGGAAGATCTACTTTGTCAAATGTGGTATTGATAAAAGGTACAAAAGTAAATTCAATTGTGCTTTCGTCGGTATATCCTAATCCTGCTAAAAATCAGCTGAATATTGTTTTATCGGCTCCTGCCAATGACAGGGTTACAATGATAATAACAGATGTTGCAGGAAAAGTAGTAATGCAACAATCTGCACAATTAGTAAGTGGAGATAACAACCTGAAAATAAATGTATCAGGTTTGCTATCAGGAACTTATCTTATTAAGGCAGTTTGCAATAATGGTTGCGAAACAGCTGTGGGTAAGTTTGTAAAGGAATAAGTTTAATTTTACGATAAATAAAAAAGGCTGTCTTAAAAAGGCGGCCTTTTTTATTTATTGTCAAAGAAGGTCAGAATGAATTAAAACTATGTTCTCCGAAAAATCTAATCATTATATTATAAATAATATTTTATATAGTGTAATAGTTGCCTATTGATTAAAAAAACCTTAACAAGTTCCAAATAGTATCAGTAATTTAGTAATCAAATATTTCAAGCTATGAGAAAAATTTTCTTACTTACCCTACCTCTGTTTTTTTATTTTTTTACAGTTGCACAAACAGACATTTCAATCGGTAGTGGTGGCACTGTTGGAAATACATCATCCGGTTATCCATGTCCTTTGCAAGACTATTATGAGGGCAGCAGAGCACAATACTTATATCTTGCCTCGGAGCTAACGGCTGCCGGCATGGGGCCTGGCAATATTAGTTCCATTAAATATGAAGTCACCGCATTAAATGCATTTTTGGGAACTGCAGAACAATTTACAGTAAGTATCGGGTCAACAACTAATAGCAGCCTTACCTCCACAACCTGGGAAAGTGGAACAACAACAGTCTATGGCCCATTGAATTATGCCCCAGTTACAGGCACAAATACGCTTAATTTTTCTACCCCATTTTTTTGGAATGGTACCGATAACATAGTGGTTGAAATCTGTAATGGAGATCCTACCAATGGTGGTACGGGAGTTACAACTTATACTGAAAATGTATCAGTACCCTGGACCACGGGCTTAAGTTTTAACGGGTCACATACCTACCGGGCTGATGACCTTGGAAATCTCTGCGGAACTGGTACAACTACTAACTCCGGGCTACAAACCACCCGGCCTGATATTATGTTTACATGGACTGCTGCAACCACAACTGGCTGCTATTTGCCAGCTGGTACAACCATTTCAAATATAACAGCCATCTCTGCGTCAGCTTCATGGATCCCATCTACTTCCGGGGCAACTGCTTCTGCATACAATTGGGAATTAAGGACTATTGGCGGAGGTGGTAGTGGAAGTTCGGGTTTGGTAGCAAGTGGCAATGTAACTGCATCTACCACCAATGTTAATTTTTCTTCGTTAAGCCCGTCTACTGTGTACAATTTTTATATTAAAAGTGATTGCAGTGCAGGTAATGTAAGTGTCTGGAGCGGATCTTATAGTTTTACTACTTTGTGTGCGCCAATTAATTCATTTGCTCAAAATTTTGATGGCACAACAATTCCATCTATGCCACTTTGTTGGACAACAATATTGCGGGGTAGCACTCTTTCTACTTTTGCATCTGTTACTACAACAAATACCAATGCCTATTCAACCCCAAATGGGGTTACTATGTATAATTCATCATCTACCACTACAGATGATATTATGTTAGTGGGTCCACCTCTTAGTAATTTAGCGGCGGGTACTAATCAATTAAGTTTTTACGCCAAAAACTCGGCTTTAGGACAAGATATTGAAATAGGAACATTAGACGATAATACTTCTACAGCTACCTTTACTTCACTAGAAACTGTAACTGTTACTAACAACTATCAGAAATTTGCAGTTAGTTTTGCCAATTATTCCGGTACTGATAGTTATATTGGTATAAGGAGGGTAAACGCAAGTACTTACACTTATGTCTATGTTGATGATATAGCATGGGAAATAATCCCTACCTGTATTGAACCAAATAATCTTTTAGTTTCAACTATTACGTCTAATTCTGCCCAACTTGATTGGAATGCCCCATCATCAGGTTCTCCGGCTTCATATGAGGTGTATCATAGTACTTCACGTACCACCCCTACCCTAACTACAACTCCTACTGCATTGGGAATTATCAATCCGATGTATGGTTTTACGTCACTTACACCTGCAACATGGTATTATGTATGGGTGAGGTCCAACTGCGGAACAGGCGGGGTTAGCGTTTGGAGTGGAATAGATAGTTTTATAACGGCATGTTTACCTACCAGCGCTTTCAATGAAAAATTTGATGCTGTTTCTACCCCAAATTTACCAAGCTGTTGGTCCAAAATATTACGTGGAGGCACCCTTTCTACATTTGCATCAGTTACATCAACTACCGGTGATGCATATTCAAACCCTAACGCTATAAGCCTTTACAATTCATCCTCAACGAGCACGGATGATATCATGCTGGTAAGCCCTACCGTCAGTAACCTTGGAGCAGGTACCTATCAGTTGAGTTTTTATGCAAAGAATTCAACATCAGGTCAGGATATAGAAATCGGTACGCTGGATGACAATTCGGCAACTGCTACTTTTACACCATTGCAAACTGTAACTGTTACCACAACATACCAAAAATTTGCGGTAAGTTTTGCCGGATATTCGGGCACAGATACTTATATTGGTATAAGAAGAATTAATGCAAATACATTTAGTTATGTGTATGTTGATGACATAGCCTGGGAGCTGATTCCTGCCTGTGTAGAGCCAAATTCGCTGGTTATAAGTAACCTGTCTACTACTACGGCACAGCTTGACTGGACTGCACCTTCTACCGGCACACCTGCATCTTATGATTTATATTATGCAACTACCAATACTCTGCCTACTGCTGCTACTACCCCAACTGCTACAGGTATTACTGTTACTACTTACAACTTCAGTTCATTGGTTTCTGCCACTCAATATTTTGTGTGGGTCAGATCAAATTGTGGTACCGGGGGTAAAAGTATCTGGAGTAGTGCCGACAGCTTCTATACACAATGTAATCCTACCAACATCCCATACACACAGGATTTTGAATCCGCAGTAGTACCATCAATGCCTAACTGTACTTCTATTGAAAATGTTGGAACCGGCAATAATTGGGAAACATCAAATAATCCTGGAAATGGTTTTACGAGCAAGACTCTGGAGTATAATTATAATAGTACAAATGCTGCAGACGTATGGTTTTATACCCAGGGGATAAATCTTACAGCTGGTACGTCTTATAGGATTGCTTTCAGATATGGTTGTAATGATGCTACTTATACTGAGAGCCTGAATGTTAGTTACGGAATGTCAGCTTCTGCATCTTCAATGACAGATTTGATTGTAGATTATCCATCTATTACTAATACTACACCATCTTTATCTTCCACTGACTTTACACCAACTACTACAGGTGTTTATTATTTTGGCTTTCATGCTTATTCAATTCCAGACCAATTTAACCTATATGTAGATGATATATTTGTGCAGTTAACACCCGTATGTGACTACCCAACTGCAATTGTGGTGTCCAATATTACAACAACCACAGCTCAGGTAGACTGGGCACCTCCTACACTGGGCACACCTACAGGATATGATGCATATTACAATACTACCGGTATAGCACCTACTTCAACTACAACACCAACGGTCTCTGCTGTCACCGGCACCTCTACCCAGATCAGTGGTTTATCGCCAAGCACTACTTATAATATCTGGATGAGAACAAATTGCGGTGCACTGGGAATGAGTAACTGGTCACTTGTTGATACGTTCTCAACGCTGTGTGATGCTATCATTACACCAACATCAGCACCTGAGCCTTTTACCACTGTTATGCCAAATTGCTGGTCAAATGCACAGGGGATTTTAGCTGATCCAAATACAACATTTACTACAACAGCTAGTTCAAGTTGGGTAATTGATGATTTTGGAAATGTGACTACACCGGTGAATAAATCAGCAAGGCTTAATATCTGGAATACCACTACTAATGATTGGCTTATTACCCCTGGTTATAATCTTGGTACGGGTGGAAATATGAAACTGGAATTTGACCTTGCCTATACACCGTACTCCGGCACTGCAACTGCTACCTTGGGTCCTGATGATAAATTTGCAGTGGTAATTTCAACAGATAGCGGAGTTACATGGGCATTGGCTAACTCGCTAAGAACATGGGATGCTAATACCCCTATTTCTAATACAGGGGAACATATCGTTATTGATTTGTCTAGCTATACCGGGGTGGTCATGTTTGGTTTTTACGGAGAAAGTACTATATCAAATGCGGATAACAATGTGTATGTTGATAATGTACAAATAACCCCATTGCTTCCTGTAACGCTTAGCAGTTTCAAAGGTGAAAGGCAGGGTGCTAAAAACCTCTTGTTATGGACAACTGCCAGTGAACAAAACAACAAAGGGTATGAATTACAACGCTCCGCCAACGACGAAAATTTTAGCCCCATTGCATTTGTTAGTTCTAAAGCCGTAAATGGCAACAGTAATACTACTTTGAGATACAATTATATGGATGAAAAGCAATTTAATGGCAATTGCTATTACAGGTTGAAACAAATTGATTTTGATGGCAAATCAACATTTTCAAATGTGATCCTGATAAAAGGTACAAGAACTAATTCTATAGTGCTTTCGTCAGTATATCCAAACCCGGCTAAGCATCAACTGAATATTTCAATCTCCGCACCTGCCAGCGAAAAAATTACAATGATTGTAACAGAAATAATTGGTAAAATAGTATTGCAACAAACTGCGCAATTACAAAGTGGCGACAACAATCTGAAAATTAATGTGTCTGGTTTGTTAGCAGGTACTTATCTGATTAAGGCAACCTGCAGCAATGGTTGCGAAACAGTAGTTAGTAAGTTTGTGAAGGAATAGCTTTAAAGTAAATGAATGTAAAAGAGGCTTCTCAAAAGAGAGGCCTCTTTTAATTGAAAAACACTCGAAATACAGTGAATCAGGAGGATGGAAAATTGAATGTAATCCCTATTGGACAAACAATATAGTTTAATTCAGGGTTTGATTCCATCGGTATAAACCACTGTAAGATTTTAAAAATATTGGCATAGTTTTAAAAATCACATTGGTAAACTCCGACAGGATATTCTAAGCCATTCAATTTTATTAGAATAAGCGGTTATTACTTTGTCCAATTTATTGTAAAATACTACTATTATACCGATTGGGATGTCCGTAATAGTACAATTGCATTATCCCTAAAGGGCCATCCAATCGGCATTATACTAAAATCACATTGGACTGTTTATAATTCAAAAAATTTATTAAAACTAGGGCTGACAAAAATTCAAGTAGGTATAATAACAACTTCTATAAATAAAAGAGCAGCTACAATTTAAATTGCAGCTGCTCTTTTATTTATAGTATGATTACTTAATTTATTGGTAAATCAAAAACACCTTCGGTAACGGTCTTGGTTTGGGTGGATCCGTCGAAAATATTTGTCAACTTTCCACTAAAAGTGCCTGTTACTTTGGTTGCGCTTATGCTTGTAACTGTAATTGTAAAAGGTGGGTTTGGCGTTAATAAGGTACTCGATGTATTCCAAATGGTAACTGAAGAATCTGAATTAACTACATGATAATCTATCTCAATTCTATAACCATCCGGAAGCGTAACCCCATCTACATTATATGTACCGGCGGTTATTGCAGACCCATTGTTTTTAGTAATAAAAATCTGCAACTCAGGAACATTGCCGCCGTTCGGGGGACCTGAATAGCCATCTAAATATAAATAAGGTGTGGCTGGCGAGTTTGAATTATCTGAAGTATCTGCCTCGGCACGATCAATAAAAGATATAAATACTCCATCAACCTTGCAACTATAAACTCCTATTGGGGCAGCAACAGTAATATTAAATTTGCAACCTCCCGATCCTACTGTAAATGTATTTGTGCCAGAAATGGTGGGGGTACCGTTGCCTTTTAATATTATCGTTTTAAGTCCTGTAGTAGTAAAAATCCCCATTGCAGAAAACCAAATACCCCCAACAGTATCAGTTGAAATAGTGTAAGCACCAATTGTTGTAACATTTACCTGTACAGTAACACTGTCAGCAGCCGTTAATGCAATGCCAGATGTATATGTACCACTAACTGTAGCCACTGTACAGGTACCCGGGGCGCCTGAAAGCGTATAGGCAGCAGGACCATATGCAATAACTTTAAACGTACAACCATTAGGTTTTATCTTAAAAGTATTTGATCCGGCAACAGTAGGTTGGCCATTTCCATCCAATACTACTGTTTGAATACCTGTTGTTGTAAAAATACCTGTTTTTTGAAACGACATACCCCCAACGGTATCGGTATATATTGTATAAGAACCAATAGCAGTAACATTAACCTGCACTGTAACTATATTTGAAGCTGACAATGGCGATAAGGTAGTATAAATGCCGCCTACCGTAGCAACTGTACAAGCCCCGGGTGCACCCGAAGTGGTATAAACAGCAGGACCAAGAATTGGAACAGTAAATATACATCCCCCCGAGCCTATTTTAAATGCTTTGGTTCCGGCACTTGTTGGTGTACCATTACCTTCAAGCGCTACCGTCATAATCCCTGTTGAAGAAAAAATACCTGACTTGGAAAAACTGACCCCTGCAACCGTGTCGGTTGCAATATTATAAGAGCCAATGGCAGTAACGTTTACCTGAACTGTAACTGTATTAGAAGCTGCAAGAGGTACATTAAGACCATATACTCCTCCTACGGTCGCAATAGTACAGGTATCGGGGGCTCCTGTTAGAGTATAAACGGCTGGTGTAGGTAATACAACCTTAATCTTAAAAGAACATCCTATAGCACCTGAAAGAGTGGATCTTGGAGTAAAGGTGTCTGTTTTAACCAATAAGGGCGTACCACTTCCTTTAAGTACAACTGTTTGAACACCAGGCACTACAAAAAATCCGGAATCAAAAAATCTATAGCCATTTACGGTATCTGTGGCAATAACATAAGTACCCGGAGTTGTTACGTTTACGCTTATGCTTACGGTATTACTATCTGTCAATGCTGTAGCCGCAGCATAATATCCTCTTGATATAGCTGAAGTGCACGAATCAGGTGAACCCTGAAGCGAAAATACGGCAGCCACAGAATCAATGTTTATGCCCTCATCAAGACCAATTTCTTTTTGGCAAGAAACAATTCCAATAATTACTAATAGAGATAACAAAAAATACTTCATATCAAAAATTAAAACAGGAATAAATTTGGACAAATGTAAAATATTACTGCGATTTTATTATTAAAACCTTGTACTAACTAAAATAACAATTTTTCCTTTTACCAATTTATTATATCTGTGGTTATTTGATATTGCTTTTTTCTATCAAAAATCCATTTTTACATACATAATTTACCTTTTTAAATATTAAACGGATTGCAATTGTGAAATATCGGTTTATTAATAATCACATTAACGTTGTTTTTAAGCAAAGCCTATTACATTTGAGTATCAAAACCATTTCAATCCTAAATTTAAAAAGATAACAATGAAGTCTTGTTTTTTATTTACAATCATATCACTTGTATCAATTGGTTCATTTGCACAGAGAAATGACGAAAAAGACCATTCTTTTAAGCAGGAAAACATATTTATGGGAGGCTCAATAGGCTTAGGTGTAGGAAATGGCTCCTTTAGTGTAGGTGGAAACCCTGAAATTGGTTATACAATTGCAAAATGGTTAGATGCAGGGCTTATTTTCAACGTTAATTATTATTCTTTTACTGCTGAAGCAAACAGAGGGGTAAGACAAAGAAGTTTTAACTATGGTGCAGGCATATTTACCAGGATTTATCCTGTGAATGGATTTTTTTTGACAGCAATTCCAGAATACAACATCATTACTACCAATCTAAAAGATATAGCTTTATATGGCACAGGTGAGGAAATAAAATTAAAACAAGAGGCTCCAAGCCTTCTACTTGGTATTGGTTATGGATCCAGAGATATTGGTAATGGGAATTTTTATACAATCATTGCATTTGATGCGGGGAATAACACCAATTCTCCTTACATAGGTTATTATGGCAGCAAATTGCCAATTCTTAGAGCCGGTTTCAACATTTATCTTGGTGCAAAAAAGAAATAATACTTTCAGCAGTATCAAAAACTAATATTCTTTCTTCCCAGTTTTCGTAAAGAAATTGTTGCTGCTGCATGTATTTTATATGCTCAATCATATGATTATAGAATCCTGCGGTATTAAGCAGTATTATTTTTTTGCTATGGATTTTTAAAGTGTTCCAGGTTAGCATTTCAAACAATTCGTCTAATGTTCCATAACCTCCCGGCAATATGATTGCTGCATCGCAGAGATCGTACATTATCTTTTTTCTTGAGTGCATATCCTCTACCACCTGAAGGTCTGTTATACCTGTATGTTGATGCTCCCACCCTATGAGTACTTCGGGAATAATGCCGGTTACCTTTCCTCCTGCTGCCATAGCTGCGTTTGCTACAGCTCCCATTAACCCTTTGTTGCCCCCACCATAAATGAGGGAAATATCATTTTGTCCAAAATACTTTCCTAACGCTACAGCATGCTGCTCAAATAAAGGATTTATACCGCTTTGAGAGCCACAAAAAACCGCTACAGATTGAAACATCATAAGTACGTACTTTAATGCGCAATATTACCTCATTATTTTTTCCTACTTTGGCTGCTTTGTTTTAGTAATCAAAAAATCATTTAGTTTTAAAATGTCCCCCACCCTTTTATTCACTGTAGTCATTGGATATTTTTTATTGTTACTCGCAGTAGCATGGTACACCAGCCGCAACAGCAACAACGATTCCTTTTTTATAGGAAATCGCAATAGCAACTGGGTATTGGTGGCTTTTGGTATGATAGGCACCTCGCTAAGTGGGGTTACTTTTATAAGTGTTCCCGGTACAGTTGGTCTTGGCGGATTTGGTTATTTTCAGGTAGTGATTGGTTACATAATCGGATATTTTGCCGTGGCGTTTGTATTGCTTCCTTTGTATTACCGCATGAACCTGACAAGTATTTATACCTATTTGCTTAACCGCTTTGGGTTTGTATCCTATAAAACAGGTGCATTATTCTTCATCATATCGCGTACATTAGGTGCTACAGCAAGGTTATATCTGGTAATAAACGTGCTTCAGATTTTTATTCTGGATGCAATGGGCGTTCCGTTTTGGATGACAACCTTGGCAATACTGCTGATGATAATTTTGTACACTTTTAAGGGTGGTGTAAAAACGATTGTGTTTACTGATACTCTACAAACTTCATTTATTATTATAGGGTTGTTGGTTTGCTTGTTTTACATCAAAAACCAATTGCACTTAAATGTCACGGAAGTATGGAATTCATTTTCGCAAAAACACTACTCCAAATTAATTAATACAGATTATAAGAGTGCAGGTTTCTTTTTAAAGTCTTTGTTTGGCGGTGCTTTCATCACGATAGCAATGACAGGACTGGATCAGGAAATGATGCAGAAGAACATTAGCGTACACTACCTGAAAGACTCACAAAAAAACATGATCAGTTTAAGTTTTCTTCAGGCTATTGTTGTATTAATATTCTTGTTTCTTGGTGGCTTGCTTTATATGTATGCAGATAGCTTAGGTGCTCAAATGATTCCATCAACCGTTAATGCAAAGGCCCAATTGATGCTTGAAAATAAAAACATAATTGGCGACAACCTTTTTCCAGAAATTGTATTACAACATCTGCCTCCACTTATCGGCATTATTTTTATTCTGGGATTAATATCAGCCCTATTTCCAAGTGCTGATGGAGCTTTAACCGCATTGACTTCCTCATTCTGTATAGACATGCTTGGACTAAAAAGAAATCAATTATGGAATGAAGAAAAGCAGAAGACAATCCGGAAAACAGTGCATCTGGCTTTTGCTGCTGTTTTCTTTGTTTGTGTTATTATTTTTAAATTGATTGACAACAAATCTATCATTGATATTATCCTTAAACTTGCAGGTTACACCTATGGCCCTCTGTTGGGTTTATTTGCATTTGGCATTTTTACCAAAAGACAAATGAAAGAGAGTTATCTTATTCCCATAATTTGCCTGATGGCACCTGCCATATGTTATGTAGTAAGCGACAATGCAGCAAAGTGGTTTAACGGCTATCAAATTGGTATTGAGTTGCTCATACTTAATGGCTTACTTACATTTCTGGGATTGCTCATGATATCAAAAAAACCATTGAACCACAACCATTAAATTGAAAAATATTTCATACAATACATTTGAAAAGTCAATGTTTAATGGCTTTGTAAATATGATTTAGCCAGTGCTACATATTATCAGAGCTCATTTTCGCTTCAGCTTCTTAGCAAGATTTTGCTCTACCCTAAATTTTGTAATAGCAGTGATAATGTCCAAAGGCATTGGTTGGTCAATTGGAAATTGTACCGAACCTTTTGCACCTTTATAAGCGGCCAACTCTTTTTCAAAAGCTTTGATACCGCCTGCACCGGGATAAAACCCAATATGCTGTTTAAAGCCCCCAAAATGTACAAGATTTCCATTGAGTTTAAAAGTAGGAATGCCATAGCTGATGGCCTCTTCTGCATCCGGAACTACTTTCTTTATTGTTTCTCTGACCTGTTGCAAAAGTGTTTGTACATTTTTGGAATAACCCGCAATGTATTGGTCTATATTGGTGGGTGAAGTGGCTGTATTTTGCATGGGTAAATTTATTGATAAAAGTACAAAATGGAAAATTTCTTCTAACCCATTTAGCTGGTCGGAGGTTTGGATTTGCTTGTCAATATATTGAGATTGAAATTGAAGTTGAGCAGCATCACATTGGTTTCGCAAGTGTTGTTGGGTGGCGTACATATACGGGTACTTATTTGCCTGCCAGGTATTATTATTAAAAATTTATTTTACCTGTTTTTGGTATTTTGTGCATTGAGGAACATGTAATGCATTATTAATGCACTTTGACCTTTTACTTTATGAGATTTGCTAATTTTGAATATGTCACTTAAAATTATATCTGCTTTAGCGGACAGTTATGCGTCGCAATATACGAGTCCGGAGTCTGAATTATTAATAGAAATTGTTGATGAAACAGTTAAAAATCATCCACAGCCACATATGCTTAGCGGTCATGTACAGGGGAGGTTTCTATCATTCATTAGTAAGCTGCTGCATCCGAAATTTATTCTGGAAATAGGCACATATACAGGATATAGTGCGCTGTGCCTGGCAGAGGGACTAAAAGACGACGGTCAACTGCATACAATTGAATTAAGAGCGCAGGAAGCAACCGTTGCCCAAAGCTATTTTAACAAAAGTAAAAGGAAGAAAAATATTATTTTGCACACAGGTAACGCAAAAGAAATTTTGCATACCTTGCCGCACCTCTGGGATTTGGTGTTTATAGATGCTGACAAAATTGGTTACATAGACTACTATGAAGCAGTTTTGCCACAACTATCTCCCCGGGGAATTATCATTGCCGACAATGTTCTCTTTCACGGTCAGGTTTTGGAAAAACCGATAGCCGGAAAAAATGCAAAGGCAATAGATACATTTAATAACCATATTTTACACGACCCCAGAGTTGAGCATGTTCTGCTCACTGTAAGGGACGGTTTACTTTTAATAAAAAAGAAATAATGATAACATTCCCTAAGCTGAATAAAACGCTGCTTTTCGCAATTTTATTATTATCTGTACAGGCTTTTTCACAATCTGATAAAGTACGTATCGATTCCTATATTACTCAATATAAAAATCTTGCCATAGCGGAAATGGTACGTACGGGTGTACCTGCGAGTATCACATTGGCACAGGGAATACTGGAAACTGCAGGAGGTCAAAGCGATTTGGCATCTGAAGCAAACAATCATTTTGGTATTAAATGTAAAAATAATTGGACAGGAGAGTCTATGCTGCATAATGATGATGCGAGAAGTGAATGTTTCAGAAAATACCCATCTGTTGAAGATTCATATAAAGATCATTCAGATTTCTTGAAATCGCGACCCCATTATGCATTTCTTTTTAAACTAGATCCTACCGATTATGAAGGATGGGCAAAGGGATTAAGAAAATCAGGATATGCTACAAATCCAAACTATGCACAGTTACTTATTAAACTAATAGTAGAAAATAATCTTCAGCAATATAGCCTTGCAGTATTGCACCATCAGGATAGTAATGATGAAATATTGGCATCAAATAATGGTCCCAATCCTGCAAACGGAACTGAAAATAATAATGTTGAAAATAATGAAAATGCAATTCAGGAGGAAGTTATAGCGCAACCGGTTTCGATCATTCAAACTACTGCAAAAGTTGCAACAACAAAGACTTCATCAATTCCTGAATATCCGGTAAATAAAATTTTTACTATAAATGACGTGAAAGTAATTTATGCCAAAGCCGGCACGTCGTTACTTGCATTGGCTAATTACTACAATACTGCATTAAAAAAACTAATTGAGTACAACGATCTTGAAGAGACTGAAATTCTAAGTTCAAATCAATTAATATTTCTGGAGAAAAAATCAAAAAAAGGAATTAAAGAAATACATATTGTTGAGCCAAACGAAACAATGCATGATATTTCGCAAAAGGAAGGAATGCAACTTTCGATAATTATGGAATACAATAATTTAAAGAAAGGAATGCAGCCTGCACTTGGCGAAAGAATTTACCTTAAAAGTTCTGCCCCTGTTTCGCCCCGATTAGCTAGTGCATCTGATGTTAAAAATGTGTCTAGTATGTAATTTGGTTTTATCTTGTGTCGCAAACAGAACCCATGTCCAACACCATACAAGTACATGACAAGCAATTTATACCCTACATTTCCTCGGATGAAATTGTTGAAAAGGTAAAAATCTTAGCTGCAGAATTAAATAAAGATTACAAAGATAAAAGACCGCTTTTTATTTCCATACTGAATGGATCTTTTATGTTTTCAGCCGATCTTTTTAAATATCTTACCATTGAAGCTGAAATTTGCTTTATCAAGCTTGCTTCATATAAAGGAACAAAAAGTAGCGGGCAGGTTATAACGGCAATAGGCTTAGATACCGATCTTACTAATCGTCATGTTGTTATTCTCGAAGACATTATTGATACCGGTAAAACACTTACTCAATTTCTGCCACAGGTTTATAATCAACAACCTTTGTCTGTAAAAATTGCAGTCCTACTTCATAAGCCCGAAGCATCCATTTACCCGGTTCCTGTTGATTACAAATGTTTTACTATTCCCAAAAAATTTGTACTCGGCTACGGTTTAGATTACGACGGACTTGGAAGAAACCTCTCTCAGTTATACGAACTAAAGGAAGATTAACGTTGTAATTGGTAAAATGTGTTTGTGAAAACAGCATCTACTATAACATTTCCCATTAAAATAATGCATTCCAAGATTATTCTATTAATTCTTGGGGTAAGTATTTGTTCAACCTCTTTTGGTCAATACTACCTACGTGGTCAATTGAAAGATGAGCAAGGAAATGGATTGAATGACGTAAGAATTGCACTTTTTTCAAAAGGTAATTATCCATTTTTTACAGGCACAAATGGAGTTTTTGGCCTTCCGTCAAGTTTAAAAGTTGATACGATTACTTTTATGAAAGAGGGTTATGATACGCTTAGAGTTCCTGTGGTAACCTCTCAATACGGAAATTTTGCCCTAAAGTTGGGCAAAAAAAGAAGTGACAATTTACCTCATCTTTCATCCTACACAAAAGGTTTTCCATATTCATCTATTGACCGTTACGACGAAACTGATAAGAACCGATCGGCATACATTGAAAATGCTACAATAAATACAAACACTTACCCTGAAACCATTTTAGGGCTTCATGTAAATAAAGCAGGATATAGTAAAATAAGGCAGCTTATCAGCAATAAAGAAAAGCCTTTGGCAGATGAAGTAAAAATAGAGGAATTACTCAATTATTTCAATCTGAAACTAAGCAACCCCGAGTCAGCAAATAAGGAAAGTATTTCTCAAAAACCTTTTTATTTTGAATCAAAAATAACGGGTTGCCCATGGAATGAACAAAGCCGGTTATTGTTCATAAACCTGACAGCAAATAAAATAAATCTGAACCAAACGCCTCCTGCCAACATAGTATTCTTAATAGATGCTTCAGGCAGTATGGATGCTATTAATAAATTGCCCGTATTAAAGAGTGCGTTTAAATTACTTACAGCACATCTACGACCAACTGACAAAGTAAGCATAGTAACCTATGGAGATGTTGTAACAGAATTGTTACCATCTACAAATGGAAGTGAAAAACAAAGAATTATTGAAGCTATTGAAGGGTTACGACCAAATGGGAATACCCCAGGGGCTTCGGCCATACAAATGGCTTATGCTAAGGCAAGAGAAAATTTTATACCTCAAGGGAACAACAGAATAATACTGGCAACTGATGGTGATTTTAATGTTGGCGCCACTGATGCAAAAGGATTAGTAGAGTTAGCAAAAAGAGAAAGCAGGAACGGAATTTACCTATCCTGTCTTGGAGTAGGTATGAATAAAGATGAAAACCTGGAAGCACTGGCAAAAGCAGGGCAAGGGCACTCTGGGTATTTAGATAATGAAAGAGATGCTGAAAAAATATTAGTTGAGGAGTTTGCTCAAACATTGTATTCTGTTGCAGGGAATGTATTTTTAAATGTACATTTCAATTCAAACGAAGTAAAAGAATACAGGCTTATTGGATTTGACAATAAAAGAAATACTCTAAACAGCAATATTACAGACCTTTTAGGTGGTGAGGCAGGTAGCGGACAATCTATGATGGCTGCGTTTGAGATAACTCCATCAGGAAATAGAAATGAATCTATTGCAACTGCGGAACTGAGCTATCAGTTGCCGAATAAAAGTGAAAATTCAATTGAAAAATACGAAGTGCTACAGAATTACGAATCAATTGAGAAAATAAATTCTGAAGTACGTTTTGCAGCAGCAGTTGTAGCTTTTGGCGAAATGCTGAAACAGTCTGAATACTATAAAGATTACACCTGGAGTGAACTCGAGAATTTGGTTTCAAAATCAGTAGGCAATAATAACCTGATTCAAAAAGAACTCATAGACTTGGTTATAAAGGCCCGAAAAATATATCCATCAAGGAGGAACAAAATTGCGAGAACACAATAATGTAGCTACAAGTATAAACCTTCATATTTTTTTGGTGCTCCCTTTATTATATCTGACTTTGAGTATTTCTGAAAATGCATTTCGTCGGTAACCATATAAAGAAAAGCCGCTCCAACATTCAGTCAGAGCGGCTTTTCTTACTAGTCATTTAGACAATTGTCAATAAGTCAATGAAAATTTCTATTAAAACATAATTTTTAATTTTTCACAGCTTTCAACGTTTTCACCTGATCGCCTTGTCTTACTTCTATCAGGTATACCCCCGATATAAAATAGTCCCCGAAAAAGAAACGCTGTTCAGGCATTGCTTTGGCAGTATAAACAGTTTTCCCATTTACATCCATTACCCTTACCTGCACTGCCTCTTGTTTTGGTGGATGTACTACCATTGTAAATTGGTTTGCAGTAGGATTAGGGGAGAGTAATGCTATAAATTTCAAATTATTATTTGTTCCTGTTTTGGAAACAAATATATCTTTCTTAAAACAAGGAATCTGCGATTGTAGTATAGAGATGGATACTGATGTACCTCCACAGCCGCTTGCATCCTGCACATAAGCCCTGTAGCTGCCCGGTTTCAGGTTGTTAAATAAATTTGCACTTGCAAAATTTCCAATTGTGCCTAACCTGTAGGTATATGGAGGAACACTACCTGCTCCTGTCAGCGTAATTGTACCATCATTTTTATCCTTGCAGGTTAAATCCGTTTTAACATAAGATAGCGTAACAGGAGTAGTTTGATTTGTTGAATTAATAGTTATAGTGTTGCTTATTAAACAACCATTTGCATCTCTTGTGTAAATAAAGTATGACCCCATTTTTACTCCTGTAATAGGGTTTGTTCTGCTGAAAACCCCACCTGTGCCAAATTTATATTCATACGGTGGTGTTCCCCCGGTAGCATTTATAGTTATAGAACCATCGGTTGAAGTCAAACAAGTTGCGTCCACTTTTGTAAGTGTGGCACTGACGGGTGTAGCAGGTTCCGTAAGAGCAGGTTTCGTATGATAAATACATCCACTTGCATCTTTTACATAGATATTGTAAGCACCTGCACGTAATCCGGTAAAGGTATTAACTGAGCTATACGGGGCACTTGTACCATATCTATATTGGTAGGGTGGTGTTCCTCCTGTACCTGTTATTGTTATAGAGCCATCAGATCCGCGGAAGCAACTAATATTCTTGCTGACCACATTGCCACCAACAACCGTAGGTTGAGAAACTGTTGCAGAAGAAGTGCCAACACATCCATTTGCATCTTTTATAAAAAAAGTATAGAAGCCTGCTTTAAGTCCTGTGAAAACAGTATTTGTGGAATACGAACCGGTAGTGCCAAACCTATAAGTAAATGGTGGTGTACCGGTAGTGGAAATAATTGCGATTTCCCCATTAGTGCCTCCACGGCATCCTGTTACATCAGTTATAGAGAAAGATGCTGTTAATGCAGGTTGTTGATTTATCTGCACGCTAAGAGAACCCGGGCAGCCATTACCATCAAGTATATATATATTGTAAGTACCGGCTGCCAATGAGGTGAATGTGTTAGTAGTGCCATAACTACCTGAAGTTCCCAATTTGTAACTGTAGGGAGGTACACCACTTGTGGGAGTAACAATAATAGATCCTGTGGCTGTACCACGACAACCAACAACATCAGTTTTTGTATATGTAGCTGTAACAGCAGGCTGCTGACCAATAATAATCTGGGCTGATGTGCCGGCACAACCAGTTGCATCGAGGATGAAGACCCGGAAACTACCAGCCTTTAAATTGGTGAAAGTATTGTTATTGCCATAAGCACCTACCGTACCTATACGGTAAGTGTATGGTGCAACTCCACTTGTAGGAGTTATGGTTATACTGCCGGTGGAAGAACCAAAACATTGTGCATCTGTTTTGGCAAATGTGGATGATATTGAAAGTATGGTAAGATGAAGCGTTGCCATACTATCACAACCAACAGAATTAATGCCATGCCAAACGTGATCGCCTGAAATTTTATAAGTACTATCATTCCAGAAAAAGCTATTGCAAATGACTACTGTTGTGTCAGAGAAACTGGTTGCATTAACAGAAAGTATCAATGTAGCGGTACTGTCGCAACCAACCTGGTTACCTCCAAAAAATGTTTTTGTTTGTGTACCTGCAGATGTAAAGATTAAGCCATTCCAGATATATGGCAATTCTGATGGGCATATTGCAATATTATTTGTTGACGCACTAATCATTTTTACAGTAAGATTCAATATAGCAGTGCTGTCACAACCGTCAACACTGTTAAGAATAACAGCATCTCTGCCACCGGTTGTAAATGTTATTCCATTCCAGTGGTATGGTAATTCATTACTACAAATTGTAAGATTGGTAGTTGTTGTAAGGTTTGGTAACACTGTTAGGTGTAAATGGGTTATACTATCAAAACCACAGTAATTACCACCTACTAGTGTGTCATAGTAGGAACCGCTAATCGTAAGAATGTTACCATGAAAATTATAGCTGGTACCTGCACAAATATTTACAAAAATATTTTCAGTTGTTTTACCACAAAATGCTGACTCAAAAGCACCGATTGAAGGGGAATTCCCATCTCTTGTAAAACCCGCCTGATCAATTGTAACATCAACTAAAGGTACACCTGCGCCATAAGCAGGTGACCCGGCTAATGGGCGAAGAAAAACCGGGGTTGAATAAAGCGGATCAGTATTCAATGAATGGCTATCCTGACCTGTAGCATTTTGCCAGGTAGTAAGTGTGTTTTGATCTCCTCCGTTTATGTGACCCAACTTAATACCAGATGTTGTGTAGTATATATTCCTGTCAATGTTTGAAAATATACTGCTGGATCCATAAACATAAATTGCATAAGGGGTGTTAATTGTTTGTGCATTTGTAAATGAGTTGTTCCTAAGATCTATCGCACCTGCTATTGACACCCCGCTTGTTGTGCTGAATGCTGCGGATGTACCACGTGTTTGATTTGTTGTCAGGTTAATAGAATTGTAATAAATTTTGTATCCGCTACCTGAGGTTACTACGAAACCGTATCCATTGTTAGTTTCTGTAGGCGAGGCCGCTGTCCCCACTGCTGAAATGTCGGCAATCGAGTTGTTGGCTATGAGCATATTTGCAGATGTGCCAAATGCCCCCAACCTAATTCCCGCTGCACCACCTGTAGCACTTGTGTTTTTAATGTTTGTTATGTTGTTTCCGGTAAGAACTAAGTTAGCACAGTTACCATTGATGAACACTCCTGAAATAGCGAAACTGAAAGATAAATCTCCTGCAATTCCCGATATGTTGTTGTCAATAATCTGCAAACCAACTTCCCCTTGGCCCCATATACCTGAATAATATATGTTAAGGGAACTGTCTGCAGCTCCAATCACATTTTCATTAATAACTGTATTTTGATCTGGATTAGCCGAAGAGCCGTTCAGAAAAATACCAAAATTAGCTGCGTAAATCAGGTTATTGTGGTAAGTGTTATTGTTATTCAGAGCAAGTGCACTCGAGCCGGGATCTCCATTGACATCGGATCCACCTTGTGCAATGACATATTCAGTACCCTCGCTAGAGAGACCACGAATTATGCAATTTTTTATTGTGTTGTTGTTTGCTCCATTTGTAGATGTTGGGCTAGAAACATGGATCACACAGTTATCATAAATATTTCCGAGTAAGTAATCCTGACTGTAATTGATAATACTTAAACTCCTATCATTACCTGCACCATTTAGCGATCCGTTAATTGTAACCCTGTCTGCACCATTTAGTTTTACTAGTGATGGGGTTGAAGGAGTTCCACTTATAATTCTTGCATTACCTGTTGGTTGAATAATCAATTTATAGCTACCAACTCCGTCTTCCACAAATTGGTTTAATCCTATAACACCGGTTTCTGCTGTTAGGTCAGAGGTTATGTTTACTATAACAGAAGCTGCCAATGAACTATTATTTATAAGATCAAACAAGCCATTGGGATTTGTAAGAGAAGTTATACTTTCTCCGGTACCAACATTTATAATGCCCGAAAAGGAGGGAACTATAGTATAAGAATTTGTAACTATTCAGTACCCAATTTAGCAATAAGCAGTAGTTGGTTCAAAATATTTTGACCTGCTTTTCTTGCAGTATCGATCACAGATCTTAGTATGGCAAAGCCATCGGCACCTTCATCAGATTTGAACTGGCCCGAG
>JANMMU010000127.1:0-24521 GCA_031373555.1 Segetibacter sp.
ACTGACTTACAGCGAAGATTGTATGAACACAATATTGGACATAGTAAATTTACAAGTACAGGAACCCCATGGATATTGAAATACAAAGAGGAGGTTGAAAATTTACAACAGGCAAAGACAAGAGAAGCCGCAATTAAAAAGATGAAATCAAGAAAATATATAGAAAACCTGATAAGGTCAGTGGTATAGCATCCCGATTTCTAATCGGGAGGGCCCTGGGTTCGAGTCCCAGCCAGTTCACTAAAACCCCACAAGTTGTGGGGTTTTCCATTTAGACAAAGACCTCTTTCAAATGCCGTTTGTATATATCATCTATTCCCAAAAGCTAGATAAATACTATGTGGGGGCATGTACTGACTTACAGCGAAGATTGTATGAACACAATATTGGACATAGTAAATTTACAAGTACAGGAACCCCATGGATATTGAAATACAAAGAGGAGGTTGAAAGTTTACAACATGCAAAGACAAGAGAAGCCGCAATTAAAAAAATGAAATCAAGAGCCACTCCTTTCTTTTATAGATTCTTAATTTCTGCATTAAGGTTTTGTAAAACCCCTTTAGCATCGCCAAAAAGCATAGAAGTTTTTGGTTTGTAAAAAAGCATGTTTTCTATACCGGCATACCCAGGCTTCATGCTTCGTTTGTTAACTATTACTACTTTGGCTTGTTCTACCTCTAATATTGGCATACCATAAATGGGTGATGCAGGATCTGATTTAGCAGCAGGATTTACAACATCGTTGGCGCCGAGTATAAGCACTACATCTGTTCTTTTAAGTTGTTCATTTGCATCATCCATCTCCAGCAATTTATCGTACTCCACTCCTGCTTCTGCCAATAATACATTCATGTGGCCGGGCATCCTTCCTGCTACAGGATGAATAGCATAAGATACTTCTACCCCTTTTTCCAGAAGTAATTCTTCCAGTTCGTGGCATATATGCTGCGCTTGTGCTACAGCTAATCCATAACCCGGCACTATCATCACCTTAGCCGCATAGCCAACCAATGCTGCAACATCTGTTACTGATATTTCTTTATAACCACCTTCTGCCTGCGAATTGTCTGATGCACCACTTGCTGCCCCAAATGCCCCTAAGAGTACATTTTTCAAACTCCTGTTCATAGCCCTACACATAAGAATAGTAAGCAAAGTACCCGCAGCGCCAACTAATATACCGCCAGTCAGCATTACCTGGTTGCCATATAAAAAGCCACCAAAAGCAGCCGCCATACCCGTAAACGAGTTGAGCAATGATATTACTACAGGCATATCTGCACCACCTATCGGCAGCACGAACATTACTCCATAAAAAAGAGCCAATACAATAAGACCATAAAAGAAATACAAATGACCAGATAGTATTATACTATTCTCATTTAGCCGGCCAGGTGTGTAAAGTGCAAAAACAGTGATGCAAATAATTGTTAAAGCAAACAAAAACAGGTTAATATATTGTTGCCCTTTGAAGGTAAAATCTTTGATACTACCATTTAATTTTCCATAGGCCACAATACTTCCTGCAAAAGAAACTGCTCCAATAACCATAGCCACAATGATGATAAACATGTGCAAATGCCCAACCGCTTCTGACAACAAATAAATATTGTTTTCAAATAAAGACGTTTCAATGATGTGCCTGAATTCCATGACCGAAATAAGCATAGCACAAGCCCCACCCATACCATTAAAAAGGCTTACCATTTCAGGCATTGCGGTCATTTGGACTCTCTTGGCTATTAATGTTCCTATAATTGTTCCCACCAGCAATGCTGCAAATATCCATGTATAGTTGTGCAGCGGTTCTCCATTGCTCCTATATAAAAAAATTGTAGCAAAAATGGCTATGACCATCCCAGCTGCTGCTACAAGGTTACCAGCTTTGGCACTTTTAGGGTGTGATAACATTTTTAGCCCCACAATAAAACTTATTGAACCTATAAGGTAGGATAATGTTAGGATGCTTTGCATTCAGATATTTTGGTTTGTTAATTGGTTATATATTTAGGAGTAATTTTCTAAAGTCAATGTTAGCTATTTTACTTACCCTAATTTGATAATTAGTAGTTTACTAACAGTAATTATTTTCTCATTTCTTTTTCTTACGAAACATTGACAACATTCTATCAGTAACCACAAAGCCTCCAACTACATTGAGCGTACCGAGCACAACCGCCAAAAAACCAATTGTCAATGACAAATAATTGTTTGAATCTACACGCCCCATCACAATTATGGCACCTATTATTACAACGCCATGTATTGCATTTGCACCACTCATAAGGGGAGTGTGCAAAACACTGGGTACACGTCCAATTATTTCTACTCCTAAAAATATAGAGAGTAGTACAATATATACCATTTCAATGTGGGCTGATAGCCAATCTATAAAATTCATAAAATTGAAGATAGTAAAAAAAGCAATGATTGACCCCTAACCTGTATTTCTAATGGATAAATTATTATTCAATAGGTTTCCAATGGTCATTTTTGGAAATGATTTTTTTAGTTCAACAGCAATAAAACTTATTAGACTTAAAGAATAATACCCTGATTCTAAATCTTATTTAATTCACTATCAGCACTGGAATTTTAAGTTTATGCCGCACTTTATCTACCGTTTCGCCATATAAATAATCCATCATGCCTGTGTGTTGGTGCGATCCCATAACTAACATATCTGCATTAGATTCTTTTACAATTCTGACTATCTCATCCACCCTGTTTTTATATCCTAAAATACCCTCTGCTACAATTCCTTTGCCTAACAATTGCTCCACATAAGACTGAATATGTTGTTTATCATTGCGTGTTTCAAAATCATCAGAGGATTCTCCCAGTAAATAAGTTTGAGCACTCTCTACTATATGTATCAAAATGTATTTTGTTGAAGGATTACCTTGTGCTAATGCATGTGCAATCAATTTTTCATCGTTTTTACTAAAGTCAAGAGAAACTGCAATGGTTTTAAGAACCGGAATATTAAAATGTTGTAGCATAGCAGCATCACTGTGCATTCGTGCCGTTTGTACCTGATGACGCTTTTTTCGGAGTGGAAGTACTGTCATTAAAATGAATAGCACTATAAAAAATGCCACAGCAACAATTATAAGAATTACCCAACCTATATGAATTTGATTTTCAAAAGCATGTTTGATTTGATCGGCCACCATTCGGGAATTAAGGTAAATAAGTATAGAGGCAATTAGCCATGCTATTGCCTTTACATGCCATCGGATTGCAAATACGCCCATAGTTGTTTTATCACTTACGAAATGTATAAGTGGAATTATGGCAAAACCCAATTGAAGACTTAATATAACCTGGCTAAACACCAACAAACTATCAACTTTGTCTTCACCGGATATAAGGATAATAATAACAGCTGGAACTATGGCCAATAAACGGGTAATCAACCTTCTTACCAATGGGTTGATACGCAGGTTTAAATAACCTTCCATGACAATCTGCCCTGCAAGTGTGCCGGTAATGGTGGAACTCTGACCTGCTGCAATTAATGCAACTGCAAATAAAATGGGGGCTATTTTAGTTCCCAACAATGGGGCTAATAAGCGATGTGCCTCTTTTAATTCTGCAACATCAGTATTGCCGGTTTTATAAAAAACTGTGGCCGCCAAAACAAGTATAGCCGCATTTACAAAGAAAGCTGCATTAAGCGCTATAGTACTGTCAATCAAATTAAATTTCAAAGCCTGCTTTATTGCTTGAGTAGTACTTGCAATTTTGCGGGTTTGTACCAAGGCAGAATGAAGATATAAATTATGGGGCATTACAGTAGCACCAATAATTCCTATAGCAATATACAATGCTTCGCTTGTAGGAAAGGTTGGTACAAATCCCTTTACCAACTCTCCCATGGCAGGTTTTGCTAAAAATATTTCTATAAGAAATGACATACCAATAATGGCTACCAAACCAATAATAAACGCTTCCATTTTGCGCATACCAAGGCGTTGTAAATAAAATAGGAGAAATGTGTCCAATACAGTAATTGATACACCCCAGATAAGCGGCAGGCCTGTTAACAACTGAATACCAATAGCCATACCTAACACTTCTGCTAAATCGCAGGCTGCAATGGCAAGTTCTGCCAAAACGTATAATGCAAAATTGACTGCCTTAGGATATACTTCGCGGTTAGCCTGTGCCAAATCCATTCTGCGTACAATACCCAAACGGGCACTTAATCCCTGGAGTAATAACGCCATGAGGTTACTCATCAACAAAACCCATAACAATGAATAACCAAACTTAGCCCCACCTTGCAAATCTGTTGCCCAGTTACCAGGATCCATATATCCAACACTTACAAGATATGCCGGACCTGAATAAGCAAGAAAACGCCTCCACCCTTTTTGCGGTTTGGTTAAATCTATACTTTCGTGTACTTCGCTTAATGAATTATCTGAATTATTTTGATTCATTTATAATGGTTTTACAAATAGTGTTTGTGCCAATTGCTGGCTTATCGTAAATGGTGTATTTTTTTCAACTTTTATTTCAATTGAATTATCAAATCCGAACTTTTTTATAACCTGAAGTATGGTTCCTATTGCAATTTTTTTATGCCGCAACAATTCCAGCAATTCAGAGGATTGGCTACCCACAGCACTCACTTCTGCTTTTATATTAGGATCAATATCTGTTAAGTTTACCTGCTTACTTACTTCCATTTTACCATTGCTGTCCGGGATAGGGTCGCCATGAGGATCAAAACGAGGGAATTGCAGGAAGGCATCCAATTTTTCTATAAGTAGCGGGCTATTAATATGCTCCAGTTCTTCTGCAATTTCGTGGACCTCGTCCCAGCCAAATTGCAAATGATTAACTAAAAAATATTCCCAAAGCCTGTGTTTACGCACTATGTTCAGCGCAAGCTTCTTTCCATCCTTACTCAATGTAAACCCCTTGTATGGCTCATAATTGAGCAATCCTTTGGTTTTAAGTTTCTTGAGCATATCAGTAACCGAAGCCGCTTTTGTTTGCAAACGATCAGCTACTTCGTTGGTTGTAACTATATCCCCTATCTGTTGTAGATGGTATATGGCCTTTATATGGTTTTCCTCGCTGGTAGAAAATTGCATGTGAGTCTAAATATTATTTTAGACAAATCTAAAATAATATTTAGTAAAGCACAACTTTTTTTAAAATGATGGAGTGGCATTTCTTTTCTATTCAAAAGGGTAGTTGATCTTATAAACAAATAACAGAAAATAAAGCTCTAAGAAGATAAAGTAACTTCTCAATATCTATAGTAAAGCAAATAGCCAATGTAATTGGTTAAATTATTCTTGAAAAACTAGGTTAAGGAGTTAGATTCTTTAATTCCCTATTGCCATGCAATTCCAGGTGATAGTATAATTTACTGAATTGGGACTTGTATTTAGCAACCTTGCTTTACAGGTAGTTGTACCACTTGTAGTTGAACACCCATATAATTGTAACTGCACCCTGTACAATTCACCTGCTGTACCGCCTGTTACATCAATATCACCTACAAAAACCCTCGGTGTACCGGTAAATCCCCCGTTAAATGCTATGCTACCCTCTGCAGATAAACCAAAACCAGGAAGAACAGCACCGAAAGTCGCAGTTGTAAAAGTGTAAATTTTGAGGTTTGTAGAGCTTGTAGAATTATAGGCGACACCTTTGCCACCATTTACAGTAAAGTTTCCATTTACTGCCGCAGTACTTGTAACATTTAATGTGCCATCAACAACTGTATTGTTGCCAATATTTAATTGATTGTTAGGATTGAGTATACCGTTAATACGAACATCGCTTTGAAAACGGGTAGGTCCAGAGCCTATATCTAACAAATAAGAAGATGTAGGTGGAGTCCCTATTCCTAATGCATAAAACATATAGTTATAGCCCAACAAATTATCAAAAGCATAATCCGGTGTAGAAGATCCAATACCTAAATTTCCATTTAAATAAGTATTACCACTAACATGCAACTGCTGAAGTGGATTAATTGTACCTATGCCAACCTGACCAGTACTGTCTATCGTCATTCTTCTGGTTTTATTTGTAAAAAAACCAAGTCCGTTTCTTCCTGCAGAACCACTTAAGAAACTGCGTACAATACCTGTACTCATATCACTACCAAAAAAAAGAGCACTTTTTGATAAAGACCCATCATTTGCGTTCGCCTGATCTACCATGATACTGCTATCTACCGTAAAACGAACAACAGGTGTAGTAGTTCCTATACCTACGTTGTTTTGAGCACTCAATGTAACGTGTACAAAGATTAATGAGAAAGTAATAATTGATTTCATAAAAATTAGTTTGGATATTAAAGTTACAAATAATTCTAAAAGGTTGTGAATTTATAATTAAGGATTATTAGTCTCTTAACTTTAATATTTGAGCCGAATACAACTATATTAACAAGTTTGTTAAGTATGATTAGTTTATTAGTGGAATGGAATTTTTTGTCAATTTTAGATACTTATTTTTTAAATAGAATGATTGTAAGCATGAGTTTACAATGATATTTTTAATTGTAGTTAGGGATGAAATAACCGAAAATCACATTTCAAGCCGCTTACTCTACCACAAAGTTTCAAACCTGAAGAATATATCGTATCCTTAATCACAAAACCGATATTTGCCAAAAAGTAAATATTGCTTATGAATTATTTTGAAATGTTTGAAATTCCCGTTTCACTTGAAGTTGATCCTACAACTTTAAAACAACAATTCTATCTGCTTAGCAGAAAGTTTCACCCTGACTTTTTTACTAATGAAAATGAAATGGAACAGGAAGCAGCATTGGAAATGTCCTCTCAACTTAATAAAGCATATAAGACATTTCAGGATGCTGAAGAAACAATAAAATATGTCCTGCAACTAAAAGGGTTATTAGAAGAAGATGAAAAATACCAGTTACCCCCTGATTTCTTAATGGAAATGATGGACTTGAATGAGCAATTGGCGGATGCAAAATCAGAAGGCAATGATTCTGCTATAAACAGAAGCAAAGGCTCCATAACTATGTTTGAAGATGAAATATATTTGCCGATGAAATCAATCATAGAAGGTTATATTGATGGTATTACTTCTACAACTGATTTACTTAAAGTGAAAGAATACTACTTTAAGAAAAAATATCTTAAAAGGATTTTGGCTACTATGCAATGAAGCATTAATATTGCAGCCCAATTTGAACACTAAGATAACATTGGTTATTTTTTGTAAAAAAGCCCGGGTGGCGGAATTGGTAGACGCAGCAGACTCAAAATCTGCCATTCGCAAGGATGTGCTGGTTCGATTCCAGTCCCGGGCACAAAAACCGAAGTTACAATGCTTCGGTTTTTTTGTTTTAAAAAATCTCATTTTCCTAAAATGAGAAATATTTGTTTCAATTCAGGAGACTTTTTACTTCCATGAGAAACATTAATCAACTAATTCACATTTCTGAATATTGCCTGATGATTATCTAATTATTTATTTTTCAATCAATAATTAATAGTCAAAAAAAATAATCTCTTCCTGTAAAGTTTCTTATCTATTTCGGCACATTCATTGGGAAATACTTTATATCCTATATCTATTTTAAAACCCTAATCCCATGCAGAAGCTAATTCTTTTTATATGCCTTATTTTCGGCTTATACTTTTCAACCACTTTTGATACAGCAGTAGTAAAATCAGGAGACAAAATTGAAAAAAGTAAAAGTGGATTTGTAAATAATATGCTGGAGATTGCAGAAATCTGATTTATAGCCCAAAAAGTCATATCCCCTAACTGATTGTTTTAAGGATATAAACAGTGAGAAGGGTTATTTATAATTCCCCTTTGTTAACTTCCCCAAAAAAAACTTCATTTAACTTTTGAAGTGCTTTACTGCTTTTTTTTGAAATTTTGATATCAGTCAGTTTACCCCCTGGAGATGAAATCCTGACCAGGGCCACCTGCTTGTTTTTTAATATTTCAATGTCGGTAAGCTTAGCAAAGAAGTGATGAATAAAGACATTTTTGTCTGTAGTTTCTATTGTTTCAACTTGTGCCCTATTATTAAAATGTACAACATTTCCATCTTCGAGTACCAGCCAGATTTTATCCGATTCAGTAATAGTAAAGTCGCTGCTACTGTAGCCCAACACATTAAGATAATAGCTATTGTTTACAGCAAAATAGGAAACACCAAAACCACTTGAGAGCCCGCCTTTGAGCGATACCAAAGTTGTCTCAATAGTTCTTTCATTTGTGAAAGGATCAACTTCATTAGATTTAATCGCCTGACTAAAGCTCATAACAGGATTCAGGAAAATGATTCCCAGAAATAAAAACGTCAGCTTACATCTGATATGGTGGAATAAATGGGACGTTGCGTTAACCATGTT
Source organism: Segetibacter sp. (assembly GCA_031373555.1). Lineage (GTDB taxonomy): Bacteria > Bacteroidota > Bacteroidia > Chitinophagales > Chitinophagaceae > Segetibacter. The sequence goes on from JANMMU010000127.1 coordinate 8,382, forward strand.
TAATATCATTAACTATATTTCTAAATTTTATAAAATGGAAATTAATGATTTATTCTCTTCTCCTTAATTTGATTATTTTCCAAAGTCTTTTTATCAGGCATGTTTTTAATCTAAAATAGCACTTGTTTTAATTTCAGAGGGAATTGGATTAAGGACTATTCGTTTAGCCAATACATATATACCGTAAACAAAAAGCGGTGCAGCCATTACATCTAACGTGTAATGGATATGTTGTATCAACAGTAAAAATCCTATTAATATTGTACAGGTCAAAACCAATATTTTTTCCCATTTTTTCTTTACGATAAAATATATAAGGAAAAGTGTTCCCGTATGCCCTGAATAAAATAAATCTTTGGTAATGCCTTGTTGCCCATAGAAAGGAAACGCAATTGGATCTGCCAAAGCCAAAAGGCCTATTGGTGGTTCTAATGGTACCAATGTAATTGTAATTAACCGGGACAAGTTAAGTAGAAGGTAGCCCCATAAAAAAATCAAAAATAAATAGGGGGATTGTAATGACCTGAAAAGGCCTAATAATACTGTTATACAGATTAAAGTGAAAATATAACCCGAAACATCAAGAGATGGTAAAAATGCCAACAGCCAATCATTCAGTACTACACCTTTTCTGTTTTGAACAAATTCAAAAAAGTATGGATAAAAAAACAAAACCGCTGATAAAAGCACGATTCCGGAGATAAACATTTTGCGAAAACCGCTAACATTCCATGCATTTTTCCAACTTAATTCAAGCTTATTTTGACTATAAATTTCCATTTCTACTAATACTATCTAAGGGGAAAGGCGATATTAATCCGCATAAAGGGTTATAAAATCTAAAATGCAAATGTCTAAAAAAGATTTTATACCAAAATGCCAAAATTTGACAAAAGTGATGATTAGTAAAATAAATCAACTAAGTAATTAATAATAAAAGGGCAACTAAGATATGTCCAGAGCTAAAAATTATTGCTTTTATAATTACCAAAGATTTCTTGGACACCAATCTCCCCAGCGGTTACCTAAAGTAAACCCAACAACAAACTCATGAGAGCCGTTGCTTACTGTATTTAATCTGGAAGTTGTAATGTCGTATGAATAGCCAATATTTACTGCATTGCTTATGTTTATACCAAGCATTACAGCCCAGCTATCCTGATACCTGAAACTAGCACCACCCCAAAGTAAATCACGATATTGCACCTTTGCATTTACATCAAAACTAAATGGGGCACCGGATATATATTTGAACAATGCACTTGGTAAAAATGTAAAATCATCGTCAAGGAAATATTTGTATCCGGCAGTCAAAAACATATGGGGTACCAGTTTGCCCTGAACAAATGAGTCACTGTTTGCCCTCTTAGAATAATTCAGTTCACTACCAATAATATTCTGTGCTGAAAGGCCAATAAAGTAATCTGCAGAGTATAACCAAACTCCAAGATTCATTTCAGGTTTAAACTTATTAAGATAGCCTGAACCAGCTACTACAGCATCACCTGGTGTTTCAAATTTTAACAGACCGGCATTAAGTGTAGTATTTTTAATACCAGCAGAAATACCTGCAGAAAGGCTTGTTTTGGGTCCAATACCTAAATGGTAGGCATATGTACCATAGGCTGCAAATCTGTTAAGCGGTCCTGTTCGGTCGTTTAGCAAAGTAAAACCAACACCCCCATGAGATTCTGCTTTTTCATATTCCTGCCAATAGGCTTGTCCACGTGGATTTTCATTTGAATAATGAAAGCCGGTTGCGGTTGATCTATCATTATCGCTTTTCTTCAATGGAGCATGTATTGTAAAATATGTTGTTACAGGTGCCCCATCTATGCCAACCCATTGGTGACGGTGGCTTAGTTTAAGATCCGTATAGTTTTCAATACCTGCTACTGCAGGGTTTAGAATAAATGTATTTAGCACATACTGGGTATAATGTGGAAGTTGTTGAGCAAAGGAATGGTTACACACAATACACAAAACACACAAGGCTATGACCAATTTTCGTTTCATTGTCTAAAATTATAATGATTCTCTTAATTTTTATCAACTCTATGTATTTTTTTAAAGAAAAAATTTCTCTCTTTAAAAAAATTAATTATTTAACAATTGCAATATTTCCGGTAAAGACACTACGGCCGTTTTTAGGATTTATAATATAATAATATACTCCAACCGGCAATTTAGTTCCATTTTTTGTTCCATCCCATGATTTGGAATAACCGATACTGCTAAATACCATCTGACCGTACCGATTATAAATTTCCACCGTACAACCAGGATATGAAGATAGCGATGCTATTTCCCATTTATCATTTACCCCATCCCCATTTGGAGAAAATGCATTAGGGATCCTTGGTGCACTTAAAACTACGATGCTTACAGAAGCAGAATCGCTGCATCCCCCTGCCGTAGATGCTATTAATTGATAAGAAATATTGGTTTTTGGATTAGTTAGTGGCTTTAATACATTTGGACTGGAAAGATATGTAGCAGGGCTCCAGGTATACTTGACAGGACTTCCCGTAACTACAGGGCTAAGAACTATAGACCCCCCTTCTAATACATACTGCTTTGGAGACAATTGAATAACCGGATTTGCTACAACATTTATATTTTGCGAAGCTGAATCTGTGCAACCATTTGCAGATGTAAAAATATATCTGATATTTGTATTACCCGGCCCGGCTACAACGGGATTAAATATTCCCCCTGAAGTTATACCATTACCCACGTAACTGCCTGTACCTGGCACCCCAATTGTTTCACCTGCCTCTGTCAAAATTCTTGACGGATCGTTCAAACAAAATTCCGCAATTGGATCAAATTTCACTTTTGGTGTAGGTGCTACTGTAACCAAAATTGATTTCTCATCCATACAGGTTTGTCCGGAAAAAGCACGTAATACAAATTTGTACTGAACAAGATTTAGTAAAGAAGGGAATGTGTTAGAGTAAATTTTCCCCGGTACAGGAAATACTTCAAGCACTTTTACCGAAGGATTATTAATTGAATCCCAAATAATTTCCAACCGGGTTATTGCTCCTATACTAGTTGTTGAACTGTCTTTAATCTGAACGGCTGCGTTTCCGCAAAATACACCTGTACTTAATAACCTAAAGTCGGCTTTGGGTTGGCTGTTAACTGTAAACTGCCGGGTTAATGATGAAGTACAACCTGAAGCAGTACCAATCTGAAGTGATACATTATAGGTGCCGGCTATTTTATAAGTATGCTGACCATTAACCGCGGTAGAGGTATTTGGGTTAGATGGGGTTGCGTTCGCATCACCAAAATTCCAGAGATGTGTCAGGGTACCACCACCTACAATTGAACTACTATCAGTAAATACGGCAAACGGATCTTTCTCACAAACAGATGGTAATCCAAACTTTACAACAGGTGATGGAATAACATTGAGCGTGGTACTAGTATCGCTTTTGCATCCTTTATCCGTTTTTACAACCAGTTTTATAGTATATGTTCCCGCAGTATCATATTTTCTTGTAAAAGGATTGCCATTTTTTAATGATGATGATGTGCCATTTCCAAAATTCCAATACCAATCGGTAATAATACCAGAATTAGGGACAGATTGGTCATTTAATGTAAATGTCTGGCCCTGACAAGTTGTACCGGTAATATTAAATAATGCTTTAGGAAGTTTATTAAAAGGGATTGTTTTCTTTACTGTATCAGAAACACAACCTGCAGCAGATTTTATATACAGGCTTACAATTACAGTATCCAAACCAGGGAATTTCTTACCGGGATTTTTTATATTACTCGTAGTTCCATTGCTGAAACTCCAGAACCATTGGCTTACTGTACTTCCTGATGTTTTGGTTGTATCGTTAAAAGTAAGGCTGTCTCCTGCACAAGCTATCAAAGGAGTAACAGTAAAACCTGCTTTGGGTTGAGCATAAATGTTGTTAACTACTTTGGAAGAATCTTTAACACAACCTATAATGGAGATTGCAATTAATTTTACTGTAAACGGACCTGCTGTTGTGTAAATATGTGTTGGGTTTATATTAGTTGATGTTCCTCCATCGCCGAAATTCCAGACATAAGTCATAGTATTTACATTGCCTCCGCTAATGGTAGATAAATTCGTGAATTGTGCATTGCCTGAAGGAAGACAAACCCCCGGCATATCAAAATCAGGAACAGGTAAAGGGTTTACAGTAAATGTCTTGCTGAAAACAATGCTTTTGCAACCCGAACTATTTTCTACCACAAGAGTAACTGTATAGCTGCCTGGTATAGTATATAATTTAGCAACAGGCGCTTTGGTCATATTAATAATAGAATCCCCGGGGCCAAAAGCCCATCTCCATTTTACAATATTACCGCTGGAAATGGTTGAAGAATCCGTAAATTTAACCAGGGTACCGGTACACACAGTATCCGAAACACCAAATTTAGCTAGAGGTTGCGGATCAATGGTAATAGGCTTATTGACAGTATCGCTGCAACCAATATCATTAATCACCCTAAGAGTTACATTGTATGTGCCAGAATTGCTATAAGTTTTTAGCGGGTTTTGTATTATTGAAGTAGTTACATCACCAAAGTCCCAAAACCATTTTTTTAATGCCTGTCCACTTCCAAAGGTATTGTCTGTAAACTGAACCGGATTTGTATAACATCCCGTATGAGTGAAATTAAAATCAGCCGTAGGGCGTGCACCTACCTGAACATTAAAAATTGTTTCCTGTTGACCGGTGCAACCACCTGTTAAAGGGTTTACAGTAATAATTTTTATTGGAAAATTTCCTCCTGATGTAAACACATACGAACCTGAAATTTTATAAACATAAAGCGTTTTACCGTCTTTTATATAAATACTATCAGCAACAGGAGAGTTTATTACAACATTTGTACCTGGAGTCAAACTGGTTGCAGCCCCACTAAAATCCCAGGTAATGCTAGTAGGTTGATAAGGGAATGTAATTGCGAAAAGGAAATTTGTATTTGTACAGGTAGAAGGAACATTAACAGTTTCGAACTGATTTTGCAGGCTAATAAATGTGTAGAGATCTTTAATGTTGGTTCCTGCATTATATCCATAAGACTCCTTGTTGCCATAGCCGTAAGCAATAGCATTAAAGCCCCCACCGGCCTGTAGCCTGTGTTGCCCCTGATTTACAGATAAGGTTGCATAGGAATAAAGAGGGTCTTGGGGATGAACTGTAAATGAAGTTGCAGGTGGTGTAACCCCATCCAATTTGAAAGTCCCTTTATCTGCAGTTTTAATAACCAGATTGATATGATGTTCAGTTATTGCGTCCTTAGAAGTTGAATAAAGACTAACCGTGTCAATTGTTTGCTCAACAGGGCTTAAATAAATCATTTCCGGGTCACCCAGATTATTGTACGAATTGTTACAAGTTGGTCCTTGTGAGCTGTTTGTACTTGTTATGTACTGGGCAACCATTACCGGCTTATCGGAAGTAATAACCTTTGGCACATCTGCCATAAACTCATAATAAAAATTATTAACCAATCCGGTAACAGGTGTGCCATTTACAGATACAACTGTTGAAGGATCGGGTACAACCACCCTAAAAAAATTATTTGGAAGCCCTACCGTTGGTACTGTTAAATACTTTTTTCCCCAAGCAACCTTCGGAAATACTTGTTGGATAAAATTATCAGATGATGGGGCGTCTCCTGAACAAAAAATTGCCATTCTTCCAGATCCGGAAAACACCGCGATTTTCTTGCACCCTACAGTCCCTGTACTAATAGATTTAATATGTGTACCTGTAAGGTCTACCCCGGTATAAGTTGCATTTTGGATTCCGGTAGTAACTCCCAATAAATTATAAATCTGCCCTTTATTCAGGTTTACGGTAAACGTTGTTCCTGCAGCATGTGTTATAGTTTGAGCAGATGGCGTAATTTCTACAGTAGTGCTATCTTCTGTAGCTACAACAAATACCCATGAATTAGAACTAGGGGTATTGGACTTTTGAGTAAAATTTAAAGAATAATAATCCTGCCCCAATGTATTAACCGGAAATAATAATGTAGCACCTGATGCAGGGGAGGCACTTATATGAGCATAGGCCACAATGGGTTGGTCACTTGTTATGTGAATACCATTAGAGGAAAGCCCCTCATTTTTTAATGTAGCATCCTGAGTTCCACTTTTGGGAATATTGTCCGAAACTTTCACAGTACCGGCAGGTACATTATATGTTCTTGTCCAGGCAATGCCCGGTATGTCAACAGTAACATTTGAAGTTACATCTGCACTAAAATACAAAACCATGTCTTGAGTATTATTGCCACTCATTATTTGATGATTACCATAACCAACCCAAAAGTCTTTCCCCCTGTTGGAAAAATCCTGTGCAGATGTAGTTACAATAAAAATTAGAGAGAATATAAAACTTACGAGTTTGCTCATGTCAGAAATGGTATCCTATTATAATGGTGCAAATTACATGAAAAGAGAGATAAATAAACGGCAAAATATGTTGCCTGTTAAATGCTATTTAACACTTTTCAACAATCGGATTGCATCGGGACCTGTGGCAAATAACAAGTCCAGAATTGAAAGGTTTGGCTGAAAACCTAAACGATCTTGAAAAACCTGGGTATATTTTGGTTCTACATTATTTGTTATATGTTGGAAGTTTTTGGGGAGAATAGTATTTCGACAATCTAAAATATTTTCATATTCTTTTTTATATTCACTTGTAAATGAAATTTTGATATTTATTTTCAACACCTTTAAAATCCATTTCAATGCTTTTAAATTATAATCTTTCAAATATTTTTCATTGCTAAAAATTATACTTTTCAGCGCTTCCGCATAATAATCAAAGTACGGAGAATTACTATACGAAGAAGTTAATCCCCGCCAATGTTTTACCTGCCAATTTTCAGAATAATCAATTTCAACTTCATAAAATTTTTGCTTTTGCTGCCTTCCCCCCTTAATTGGAATAGATAAATTTATTACCCCATTTGCTCCAAAAATTACATATCTGTTGCGAAAACTCATCTTCTGATAGTTTTCGCATACTTCAATTATCAAATCTGGACAATTAACTAATATTTTAAAATAACTGATTACAGGAAACAATTGATTTTCAATTAATAATGAGTTCATTTTTTATTTTTAATTTTATACCAGTTTTTGTTCAAATTGCTTTAACCTTAATAGAATAATTTTGTAAAATTTATTTAAATTAATTATCTCAATAATTCATATAATTATTTGATTTACAACTACTTATCAAATATATAATTTACTAAATAAATGTATATTAACTTCTGCACCTTCAAACGACCAGCTTCATGCCAAAATTCTAATTTTCTTAGCAAAAAAAATATTTTATTTTCCCTTTGGGAGTTTTCACAAACCAGTTGGCAAAAATGAAGCAATTTTGTCTAAACAAAAATTAATGACCCGGCTTCTCCCCTACTTTCTATTAATATACAGCTTTGCAATTGTTGCATGCAACAAACCGATGGCCTTTGAGTATCGGGATTTAAGAAACCTTAAACTGGAAAACATCAGCTCCGAGAAATCTCAAGTTTCTATGAACCTGATATATTACAATCCAAACAACTTTGGTGTAAATTTAAAAAATGTAAATTGCGACATATTTGTTGACAGTATGTATATAGGTAAATTCACACTTGATACAATGATGCATATTGACCGTACTTCCGAATTTGCCCTACCCGCCAGATTTGAAGTTAGTATGGCTAACATTTTAAAAAGTTCTGTCAATATGTTATTTAATGAAGTTACCATATCTGCCCGGGGAACCACAAGGGTTGGTAAAGGAGGAATATATGTAAATGTTCCTATTGATTATTCAGGGAAACAGAAATTGAGTCCTTTTTGATTTGAATATTAAATAAATTTTCCTGACTAAAATTTGCAGAATTTTAAAATTTAAATCTAAAAAAATTACCTTTTCCACTTGATTTCTCAAGATACCATACAACAAATAACAAACCGGATAGACATAGTAGAGATAGTTGGCGAGTTTGTAAAATTGAAAAAAAGGGGTGCAAACTATCTGGGTAATTGCCCTTTTCACAATGAGAAATCGCCTTCTTTCACAGTTTCTCCAAGTAAAGAAATATATAAATGTTTTGGCTGCGGCAAAAGCGGAAATGCTATCGGCTTCATAATGGAGCATGAAAAATATAGCTACGTTGAAGCACTGAAATGGATAGCCGCCCGTTATAATATACAAATAGAAGAAACAGAGGTCAGCCCGGAAATCAAGCAACAACAGCAGGTTGCAGAAAGCCTTTTTGTCCTAAATTCATTTGCACAAAAACATTTGTCCAACAACCTTTTTAATACTGATGAAGGTAAATCTGTAGGTTTAAGTTATTTGCAGCATCGCGGTTTCAGAGAAGATATTTTACAGAAATTTCTCATCGGCTACAATCTTGAGGCAAGAGATGACCTTACAAAAGCATTTATTCAAAACCAGTTTAACCTGGAATATGCTCAAAAAGCGAGTCTTGTAACCATAAGAAATGATGAACCGGTTGATAATTATCGTGGACGCATAACCTTTCCAATTCACAACCAAAGTGGAAAAATTATTGGTTTTGGAGCCAGAATTATTAAAAGTAATGACAAAGCTCCGAAGTATATAAATACCCAGGAAAACGAAATTTACAGCAAAAGCAAAGTGCTGTATGGGCTTTATTTTGCACGGCAAGCCATTAATAAATTTGACGAATGTCTTCTTGTAGAAGGCTATACAGATGTAGTAAGCCTGCATCAGGCAGGAATAGAAAATGTGGTGGCAAGTGGAGGCACCTCGCTTACACCTGACCAATTGCGCCTTATACGAAAGCATACCAACAACCTGACTATAATATACGATGGTGACAGTGCAGGTGTAGCAGCAGCCCTACGTGGGTTGGATAAGGCTTTGGAAGAAGGGCTGAACGTAAAACTTGTTCTCATACCTGATAATGAAGACCCTGACAGCTATGTTAGAAAAATTGGCGCTTCCCCGTTTAGAGAGTTCATAGACCAAAATAAAAAGGATTTTATCATCTTTCAGTTGGAGGTAATGCTTCAACAGGCAGGAAATGATACGGCTAAACGCTCTGCGGTAGTTAATCAGGTGGCGGAAACATTAAGCAAATTTCAACGGGCCGAGGATTTTGTAAAACAACAGGATTACATAAGGCAGTGCTCAACCATGCTGCACATTGATGAAACCGGACTTACAAACCTTGTTAATAAAATAAAGCGGGATAAACTAGCCAAAGAAGAAAATAAGCAATCGCAGGCTATACCTTTAGTACCAATAGAGGAAGAAAACAAGCAATTGGATGAAACTTCGTCTTTACTGTTGAATGATGAGTACCAGGAAAGGGATTTGTTGCGGGTTTTGCTGGAACATGGACTGCTACAGTGGGATGAAGAGAAAACTATGGCCGAATATATTTTTGAGGAGTTGGAAAGTTATTCAATTGACAATGCAGATCTGGAATTATTGCTTACCATTTACAAAGATCAATATTACAATGGGCTGCAACCCGGTGCCAAAACATTGCTTTATCATGAAAATGAAATGATTAGAAAACTGGTCATAAACCTTACCATGCAGCAGTATGAATTAAGCCCCAACTGGGACAAAAAACTGGAAGGTATGAACATCACCCAGCGAGACATTAGCCGGCAGGATGTAATCATGAGCCTGAATTATTTCAAACTTAGAAAGCTGAAAAGAATGTTTGACGAAAATCAACAAGACATTCAAAATGCCAAAACATTTGAAGAGCAAATGACTTTCATCAAAATACACAAAGGCCTCAAGGACGAAGAATTAAAAATAACCAAAGAGTTGGGAACAGTTATTATCAGATAATTCCTATTCGGTATATATCCTCACAAACTATCCACAGTTATTATCACAAAAAAAGAGGCTGCCTTACGACAACCTCTCTCTAATATAATGTCTGTTATTATTACACAGCCGCTTCAGCTGCAGCCAATGCGTTTTTTCTAATGATATTTAGTGCCGCTCCTGCTTTAAACCACTCAATCTGTTGCTCATTGTAAGTATGATTTACCATAATGCTTTCAGTTGTTCCGTCTGCATGATGGAGCATTAGTGTTAATGGTGTACCGGGGGCAAAATGCTCCAAGCCAACAATATCTAAAGTATCATCTTCAAGTATCTTATCATAATCTTCTTTATGGACAAAGGTGAGTGCCAACATCCCTTGCTTTTTCAGGTTGGTCTCGTGGATACGTGCAAATGATTTCACCAGAATAGCTCTTACACCCAAAAAACGGGGTTCCATAGCAGCATGTTCTCTTGATGAACCTTCTCCATAGTTTTCGTCGCCAACAACTATACTACCTATACCCGCTGCTTTGTAAGCCCTTGCGGTTGCAGGCACAGCACCATATTCGCCTGTCAGTTGGTTTTTCACTTTATCAACGCTTTCATTGAAAAAGTTAAGCGCTCCAATCAGCATGTTGTTACTGATATTATCAAGGTGCCCACGGAACTTAAGCCACGGGCCAGCCATGCTAATGTGGTCTGTTGTACATTTTCCTTTAGCTTTTATCAATAATTTCAATCCTTTAATGTCTGTTCCTTCCCATGCTTTAAATGGTTCCAACAATTGCAAACGTTGAGAATCGGGGCTTACCAAAACTGTAACTTTTGCAGGGTCTTCGGCAGGTGCCTGATAACCGGGGTCTTCGGCACTAAAACCATTAGGAGGCAATTCTACACCAACCGGCTCATCCAGTTTTACCTGTTCGCCATTTTCGTTTGTCAGGTAATCTGTCAAAGGATTAAAAGTAAGGTCACCTGCTATTGCAAATGCCGTTACTATTTCAGGTGAAGCGACAAAAGCATGTGTACCGGAAAAGCCATCATTACGCTTTGCAAAATTTCTATTGAATGAAGTAATGATAGAGTTTTTGCGGTTAGGATCGTCAATATGTCTTGCCCACTGGCCAATACATGGGCCACAGGCATTTGCCAATACCAATCCACCCATTTTATCGTATGCAGATAGTAATCCATCTTTTTCTACGGTATATCTCACCAACTCACTACCGGGGCTAATGGTAAATTCAGACTTTGTTTTCAGGTGCTTATCAACTGCCTGTTGTGCTATAGAAGCCGAACGGCTAATGTCTTCATAAGAACTGTTTGTGCAACTGCCTATTAATGCTACTTCTAGTTTTTCGGGCCAGTTGTTGGTTCTTACGGCATCCGCAAATTTGCTGATAGGCCATGCAAGATCGGGTGTGTAAGGACCGTTGACATGTGGTTCTAATTCATTAAGATTTATCTCTATCAGCTCATCATAATATTGTTTTGGATTTGCATACACTTCAGCATCTGGACGAAGATGTTCTATAATGCCGTTTGCAAGTGTTGCTATTTCTTCTCGTTCTGTAGCTTTAAGATAAGCAGCCATTTTTTCATCGTAAGCAAAAAGTGAGCAAGTAGCTCCTATTTCTGCGCCCATGTTGCAGATTGTTCCTTTACCTGTAGCGCTAAGTCCATCGGCACCTTCACCAAAATATTCTACAATAGCGCCTGTACCACCTTTTACAGTAAGAATACCTGCAACTTTTAAAATAATATCTTTTGGTGAAGCCCAACCGCTTAATTTACCTGTCAGTTTTACACCAATTAATTTGGGCCATTTTAACTCCCATGCAAGACCTGCCATAACATCGCTGGCATCTGCACCACCTACACCTATTGCAACCATACCTAATCCGCCTGCATTGGGTGTGTGGCTATCGGTTCCTATCATCATACCGCCGGGGAAAGCATAATTTTCTAAAACAACCTGGTGAATAATTCCTCCACCCGGTTTCCAAAAACCCAAACCGTATTTATTACAAACAGAGGAAAGAAATTCATACACTTCTTTGTTAGTATTCAATGCACTGCTAAGATCTTCGGCAGCGCCTGTTTTGGCCTGTATAAGGTGATCGCAGTGTACTGTACTTGGAACGGCTACCTGTGGACGACCTGCCTGCATAAATTGCAACAACGCCATTTGTGCAGTAGCATCCTGCATGGCTACACGGTCAGGGGCAAAGTCTACATAATCCTTTCCACGACCAAAATCTTTAACCATCATATCAGTATGCAGATGGGCGTATAAAATTTTCTCCGCTAAAGTTAGGGGATGCCCTACTATACTCCTTGCAGCTGCTACCTTGCCAGGTAATTCCTGGTAAACCTGCCTGATCATTTCTATGTCAAATGCCATATTAATTGAGAATTATTAATGTGTAGATAAAAAGTTGTGCAAAATTACACGAAAACTATTTTTTGGCGAAATCAGATTTTATGACCAATTAAATTGTCAGTTCAAATATGGATCGTAGGATTCATAAGTGGGCTCATAATATTCGCTATACATTTTTTTGGAAAAAAGCAATCGCAGCAGAACTTATATAATTTACCCATTATTGACTCTTTAAAAATTCAACCAATTTGCCAAGACAACAAATCTTAAATGCAGAAAGTCAAAATGATTGCTCATTTTGACTTTCTAAAAATTTAGCATACAGTGTATTTATTCCATTTAAATAAAATAAATCTCACTTCTCTTTTCCATATTTAAAAAAAAGAATAATTATCCACCATGTCCCAAAATAACAATCAGCGCATATATAACACCGGGAATAAAAAACACCAGGGTTAATAAAAGACTAATCCAAAATTTGCTGTTGATCACTCCTTCGTGCAGATAAACAGCTAAAGGTGGTAGCAACAAAGCTAATATTACCAATAGCAAGGTGTTGGTTGAAGCCTGACCGGCTTTTTGTTGTTCTTTAAAAGCTTTGATTTCGTCTTTGGCTGCTCTTATTCTTTCTCTTCTTTCTGCCCTGCTTAGTGATTTAAATGCTTTAAAAGCATCTTTAAAATCAGGGGCAGCAACTGTTGGTGTTTCAGGTGTGGCAAAAACTGATGCTTCGGGCTGTGCAGGTAGGGCCACTGCTTCCTTACTTTCTACAGAAGGAACTAATTTGGCTGCATAAGAAAATACACTTACCGATAAAATCATACTTACAATAGCGAGGTGGAAAATTGTTTTCATTTTTTAAAAGTTTAATGAAAACATTAACATTCAATAACCATACCCCCACTAAGTCAAAATTGTGCGGCAAGAATATAAGTAGCTTTTAGATTATCTACTTCCATTTGTATAATTCAGCAACTTTAAAATTATAGCCCGGCGTATTAATCCACTCATTGTTTTCAATTTCATACCATGGGCTTATGGTTTCATTGCCCATGTTTCTTACTATATGCATGTCTTGTGCAGGCATATAGCCTTGCAGCAGCATAAACATTTTCTTACCATTTTGTTTATTCTCAACCACATCTGCTACCATCATAGCATGACCGGGAGAGCCCGCCCTTACTATGTAATCGCCGGGTGCTATGGTTTTGTAATCGGTCATTGGCTTTCCCATCAGCTTGAGTGAATATGTGCCACAATTTGTAAATACATTTTCAAGAAAGCCCATGAGGCAATCATGGCTGATAGTTGTTTCACCATTGTTGATATGATCTTCATCTGAAGCATATTGTCTTGCATTGCAACGTCTTCCATTTACATAATTCAAAAATGAAAGTTCCTTTCCCTGGCTGGTGAGAAAATTAATTTCATTGTACGCCTTTCGGCTAAATAAATATTCAGCCTTTAACCGCATTACAGCATCCGCACATTGCTGCAGATCTTTCTTGCCCGTAGATATATCCAACACTTTATACTGCCATGTTTGATTGGTCTTGGGATACCCATAATAAAAGTAAACGGTATCATTTTGCCGCAAGGGAAACTGTCTTAACCAATTAGAAAAAGTATTTTGATTGAAAGCTACACGCTGATATCCTGCAGGTGGTGGAACCTCGCCAATATGTTTGAAGTTCTTTGGTTTACTCAAAGATGTAGCGGCCTTTTGTGTTACCTCATTTTTTAAATAATCGTCTGTACAACTATAGGAAATAACAGTGATTAACAACATGAAAATAATAGCAGTTGTACACTTCATTTTTGCATTTTTCCAATCAGATGCAAGTTTGATTTTTTTCCATAAGGCATTTTTTAGTTTAACAAAAAGATGGATTGAATATGAGTTCAACAAGACCTGATTAATTTTATAATAACCGCTCAAGCCACAGTGAATTGTTGTTCCAAGGGAGTTGACCTCACCCCTGCCCCTCTCCCAAGGGAGAGGGGGAAAGCCTTAGAAATTTATATCAAAACCAAATGTTGCAATCAATTCAAAATATCCAAAGTGATGTGTGGCACGGTTGCCTGATGTTTTTTCGGTATTTGCCAATGCATTGAGGTAATGCACAAAGCCGGTCTTTGCCGTTCCTTCAATAAAAAATTTCCTGAAAGGATAAACTCTTGCCCCGCCTTCTGCGCTTATGTTGTAGCCGGCAATGTGGAAGTTATTGTTGAGCCTGTCGCCACGCCATGTAAAATCAGTACGGGGAATGTTGATGCCTGCACCTACCTTCCACAAGTAAGTGAAGAGGCTTCTTCCTGTGCCTTTTGTTTTTAGAAGTTCATGTTGTTGCACATAATTAAAATGCAGCCAATTGGCTCCATCAGTATGTTCAAAATGGAGAAACCTGTTTTGGTCTAAAGTGCTGTCGCCATCTACAGGCTTGCCATCTATTGTACCTGTAACGTGTACAGTTTGTCCATCGGTTACAATGTATTTGGCGTGGTCAAAATTAATCTCAACTGCACGGGTATGTTTGCTGTTGAGATAAAAACCTATGCGATAGTTGTATTGTGGAATAGATATTTGTGTTGGAACAGTTTTGATGGCATTCATGTCAGGGCTGTCGTGAGACTTTGCACTGTGCAACACAAAATTATCGCCATTGCTCATGATGAAATGTATATTGCTGCGGGTGTACCATTCGGTATTATAGCCCCATTGCAAGTACATGCCCTTGAACAACTTTGTTTCTTTATTTTGTTGTGCAATTGCTATGAAAGGGAATAGAATAGTGAGTAAAAAAACTTGTTTCATTTGCTGCGAAATTAAGTGATGGAGACAAAATGGGGTTAAAAAATTTGTTGCTTAAAATTTACGATATTTTAACCACAGAGCTAATTCAAGAGTGTAACACAGAGGGAATAGAGATTTTATTTTTCTTCCATTAAATTTTATGGAAACCACTTTTTCCTTCTTTAGAAAAAGGGATACAATTTTCAGGGTTCTTTTTGTATCAGCATTTTGCATTACATTTAATGTATAAAACTGCTATGATGGATAACTTTTATTTTACACTTGCTGCGATACTTTTGCTGCCTTTAATTCCTGCTTATATTTTATATAAATTTTTGCCGGCAAGCGAAACAGATGTTAGTGGCCCCTACAAAGGATTGAGCGTAAAACTAAAAGGTGCTTTTGCCGGATATTTTTTATTGGTATTGGTAGCAACCGCCCTTCAATATGTCTTTATGGGCAACAAACAGGCAAGAACAATAGAAATTTTAGAAGCTGATGCAAAAAAGAATGATAGTACTATTATTGCTTTAAGAAATCAGGTAAATGGGGCTGTTACCGATTGGTATATTAAAGGATTGCTTCAACCCGCAGGTAAAGATGGTACCCGTTTTTTTTATGATGATGGCACCACTAAAAATGAACCCGACGGAAGCTTTGAACTCATAAAAAGAACATTGGGAAAAGATGGTGTTTCCAAACCACCTAAATGGATGTGTGTCTATAATCCTGTTACAGGATTTAAAGTTATCAGCTTTAACCGGGAACTCTCCCACCCTGACATCAGTACTTACAATGTTGCGTTTGACGACAACCAACATGTGATAACGATTAACAAGCCTATAGAGATAAACAGCCACGAGAAAGATAGCATTGTTGCCGTAGCAAATTTTGTTGAAAAAAATCCTGACCTTAAAATGAAAGTGGAACAACTTGCTCCTACACTTATGCAAAAGGCTACAGTTATAAAACAGGAAATACAATTGAATAAAGTGAAACTGAATGAGTTTAAAGAAAGGCAATTGAAAGCGATTCCGAAGCCTTAGTTGCGTTTAGACTATGAGGTGTGAAGTGTGAATTGTGAGGTGTGAGTTGTGAGTTATGAG
>JANMMU010000132.1:0-76608 GCA_031373555.1 Segetibacter sp.
TCCATAACAGAACCCATCAGACCCGGAAGAAAATTTAAACGAAACCATCAGAAAAAAAGGAAATATTATATGTGCTATAAGCCGATTTGAGCCTTAAGTTAATGACATTGATAATCCTCCTAAAAAAGCATTTCCCAAAAAAACAATGAAACTCATTTAAATTAATTCGTCGAAATCAAATTCTGTTTACTCGATTTATAGGCAATCATGATTTTTCCAAAATCAACTTATTTTCAATCAAAAAATCTCAAGCCTTATTATAAAAAAAATGATTCCGGCTAAAGATATCCTTAATTGCTTTTTATAAAAAATGGGGATGGTGTACCTTTGCAAAATGTTTGATTATTTGAAGGAGTTGAATGAACCTCAGCGAGAAGCCGTAATGCACAAAGACGGCCCCATTATGATTGTTGCAGGAGCCGGCAGTGGCAAAACCAAAGTACTTACTACCCGAATAGCTCACTTGCTGAGCAAGCACAATGTAGATGCGTTTAATATACTGGCACTCACATTTACCAATAAAGCTGCTGCAGAAATGAAAGAGCGGGTTGAAAGAATTTTAGGCAACAGCGAAGCAAGAAATTTATACATTGGCACTTTTCACAGTGTTTTTGCCAGAATACTTCGCACAGAAGGACCAAAGATTGGCTATCCAAATAATTTTGCCATATATGATACTGATGATAGCAGAAGTGTCATTAAAACTGTGGTAAATGAAATGAACCTTGATGATAAACATTATAAACCAAGTGTGGTACACAACCGCATTTCTGCAGCAAAAAATGCATTGGTCAGTGCTGTAGAATACCAAAATGATTATCATTTGCAACAAGAAGATACACGATCTAACAGACCAATGATAGGACAGATTTATGCTGCCTATGCTGCCAGATGTTTTAAGAATGGTGCTATGGATTATGACGATCTTTTGTTTAAAATGTATGAGTTGTTAAAGGATTTTCCGGATGTCTTATATAAATACCAGCACAAGTTTAAGTATATAATGATAGATGAGTACCAGGATACCAATGCAGTACAATATCAAATTATAAAACTTTTAGCGGCTGTACATGAAAATATTGCAGTAGTGGGCGACGATGCTCAAAGCATATATAGCTTTCGTGGTGCAACTATAGAAAACATTCTCCAGTTTCAAAAAGATTATGACGATGTAAAAGTGGTGAAGCTGGAACAAAATTATAGAAGTACACAGAGTATCATAAATGTTGCTAACGAAGTTATCAAGAACAATAAAGGACAGATACCAAAAGACCTGTGGACGGAAAATCAAGTAGGAGAAAAGATAAGGCTAATAAGGACCATGACGGATAATGATGAAGGAAAGTTTGTAGCAGATACAATACAGGAACAGAAGCTTCGCAACCACTTTTACAACAAAGAATTTGCAATTTTATATAGAACCAATGCCCAAAGCCGCGCCTTTGAAGAAAGCCTTCGCCGCATGGGAATTCCTTATAGAATTTATGGAGGGGTAAGTTTTTACCAGCGAAAAGAAATTAAAGATATTTTGGGGTATTTACGCATTATTGTAAATACCCAGGATGAAGAGGCACTGAAAAGAATAATAAACTATCCTGTCAGGGGTATTGGTAAAACCTCTATAGAAAAAGCCGTCATATTTGCTAATGAAAACGGCTTAAGTCTTTGGCAGGTATTGGCAAGGGCAGGAGAATTTGGTTTTAAAGGGAGCACCCTTGAATCCATTTCAAATTTTGTAACAATGATCAAATATTTTCAGAGCCTGTTACAAACTAAAAACGCTTACGATGTAGCGGTACAGGTAGGGAAACATACTAATCTTGTAAAAGAACTTTTTAACGATAAAACAACCGAAGGGCTGGCGAGATATGAGAATATCCAGGAATTATTTAACTCAATAAAAGAGTGGGTAGATGACAAACAAAACCGTTCTCAGATAGATGATGAAGGCGTAGTTATTATTGATAATAGTACTGGTACAGAAAGAAATGTTGGGGATCTGGGAAGCTACCTGCAACAGATTACACTGCTTACAGATGCGGATGATGATAAAGAAAATAGCGACGTAGTAAAGCTGATGACCATTCATGCTGCAAAAGGGTTGGAATTTGCATGTGTGTTTGTAGGAGGCATTGAAGAAACATTGTTTCCTAATGCAATGGCTATTAATACAAGAGAAG
Organism: Segetibacter sp.; assembly: GCA_031373555.1. Classification (GTDB taxonomy): domain Bacteria; phylum Bacteroidota; class Bacteroidia; order Chitinophagales; family Chitinophagaceae; genus Segetibacter. The sequence goes on from JANMMU010000132.1 coordinate 2,181, forward strand.
AACTGGAAGAGGAACGAAGGCTGTTTTATGTAGCCATTACCCGTGCAAAAAAGAATTTATGGCTAACCTATGCCAATACCCGTTACCGCTTTGGTCAGTTAGTAAAAAATGAACCCAGCAGATTTATAGATGAAATGCCCGCAGCCTATTTAGACCTTGGTTTTGCAGGTGGAGGTGCAAGAAACCGGGATTCTGATTTCAACACCAGTGCATTTGACAGAATGAATGGATCAAGTGGATTTAAACCCAAAAACCAATGGGTGGAAGAAAAATATGGGCCAACTCCAAACAGAAAAGATAGCAAGCCAGCTTATCTTCCAGTAGCTCCTTCTGTACCAAAAGTGGTAGAGCATAAAGCAAGTCCGGACTTTGCTCCCAGCGATACTGCAAATTTGCAGGTTGGTCAAAAGGTTGAACATCAGAAATTTGGCTTTGGAGAGGTATCCAAAATAGAAGGTTCCTCTCACAACCCTATTGCTACAGTAATGTTTGAAAATAATGGTGAGAAGAAAATTATGCTCAATTATGCAAAGCTTAGAATAATTATTTAGCCCTTTATTGATTCATTTAAAGAAGGGAATGCTTTGCATTTTTTTTAAAAATATAAAAGAGTCGTAATTTTCCGGCCATATACGTTCCTGCAACTTATTTTTGCTCTATTAATTGCAATGACCCCCGATTTATCAAATACCATTTTTCTAAAGGCACTCTCTTTTGTAAATCAAACAAATAAGCATTTGTTTATTACGGGTAAAGCGGGTACCGGTAAAACTACTTTTCTTAAATACATTAAGGAGCATTCACACAAAAAAATGGCTGTAATTGCCCCTACTGGCGTTGCGGCTATTAATGCAGGAGGAATGACCATTCATAGTTTTTTTCAACTACCTATGGGACTCTTTTTGCCTTTAGATGGAGGAGGTTGGAATAACTATAGCAGCGAAGTACACAACCGCTCAACATTACTTAAAAATTTAAGGCTTCGCAACGACAAAAGAGAAGTGTTGCGTCAGCTTGATTTATTGGTTATAGATGAAATATCTATGGTTAGGACCGACCTGCTTGATGCAATTGATACGGTTATGCGCCATGTTCGCCGGCAACCGCTTATCCCGTTTGGTGGTGTGCAAATGGTATATATAGGTGATCTTTTTCAATTGCCGCCTGTAGCAAGAAACGAAGATTGGAGCATTTTGAAACAGTATTATAAAAGCCCTTTTTTCTTTGAAGCAAAGGCATTGCAAACCGCGCCTCCACTCTACATAGAACTCAAAAAGATGTACCGGCAAAAAGATGATGTTTTTATAAACATTCTTAACAATGTAAGAAACAATTGTTGCACATCAGAAGATCTTGAAAGGTTACATCAGCAATATGATTCATCATTTATACCGGCTAAAAAAGAAAGCTACATAACACTCACCAGCCACAATGCAAGGGCAGATACTATTAACCAAAATGAATTGAACAAACTGTCCGGCAAACCTTTTATTTATGAAGCACAAATAACCGGTGAGTTTTATGACCGTTCTTTTCCGGCAGAAAAAGAATTGCGCCTAAAAGTTGGGGCTCAAATCATGTTTATTAAGAATGATAAAGGCGAGGCAAGGCGTTATTATAATGGAAAAATTGGAACAGTTACCAACCTGGATAAGGATAAAATAACAGTAACTTTTCCCAATGAACCCGACGAACTGGAACTTGAATTGGAGAAATGGGAAAACATACGTTACACATACGACCAACAAAAAGATAATCTGAAACAGGAAGAGTTAGGAACATTTACACAATATCCCATAAGGCTTGCATGGGCAATTACTATACACAAAAGTCAGGGCCTTACTTTTGAGAGAGCCATTGTAGATGCAGGGGCATCCTTTGCTGCAGGGCAGGTTTATGTATCCCTTAGCAGATTAACATCTCTCGAGGGCCTTGTGCTTCATTCGCGAATATTGCCAAATAGCATAAGTACAGACACAAGGGTTATTGATTATGTACAGGCAGAAAAAGCCGAAGATGAGCTTCAGCAGATTTTGGAGACAGAACAAAGATTGTATGTGCAACAATATCTATTTCAGGGTTTTTCATGGCAACAAATAACTGATGTTGTGCAGGATAACCTTGAAGCTTACGAACACCGGCAGTTTCCTGATAAGGCGGCATCAGTAAAATGGGCTATAGGACTAACGGAACAAAACAATAAGCTGATGGAAGTGGCTGAAAAATTTACAAGACAATTGGAATATTTATGTAAAACCTGTGAGGAGGACAAATACAACACACTATACGAAAGAACAGGTGCCGCATGTAATTATTTCATAACAGCAATGGATGAAAATCTTATTGGTTATACTCAAAAACACATTAACCAGGTAAACATAAAGCAAAAAGTAAAACGATATGTAAAAGAGTTGCAATCGATGATGGTTATTTTTAAGAGAAAAAAGCAGCAAATACAGCAAGCATTACAACTGGCCGAAGCACTTCATCAATCTGTAGATATACAGGAACTACTAAAAATGGTAAAGCAGAAGGATGAGCAAATTGCTTCTACTGTTTCCCAAAATGAAGATCAGGAAGGAAAAAAAGAGAAGAAGGATAAAGGAGAAAGTAAGCGTATAAGTCTTCAAATGTTTAAAAAAGGACATTCTATAGCATATAGCAGATATAGCCACAGAAAGAGGAATGACTACAGGCACAATTGAATCTCACTTGGCCTCATTTATTACAACAGGAGAGATAGATGTGTTGGATTTGGTAGATGTCACCAATATGGACATGGTTGTAAAAATAATGAAAGAACAGCCCGAATTAAAACATGCTGAAATAAAACAAATAGCCGGAGAAAGCGTTTCTTATAGTGACATTCGGGCTGTATCTGCATATTTAGCACGAACTAAAAAGGATGTTGCGGTGTAGGTTTTTTTATCCGGAATTTCCCCAAAATCAAAATTTCACCTTTATAGTTATAGTGGCCTGGTTATTATAATAATTTACAAAATCATTCAAAATATTTATTAAAAACCTTAAAATCAAGTGTGATTAATTGAAGAATTCACAAAAAATCAACTAAAGTTTCCGTTTTCCAAATTTGTAACGTAAACTTGCATTAGAATTTAAAACCGGCCCGTCACTAACCACTCTTAGCCTGCCGGTTTTTCGGTTCTCCCAAATATCATTTTGGATTCAAAAATTTTCCTTTTCAAACAGATGTTTTGAGTTTTAACTATCAAAATTTTTTATGTACGACTTTGCGCAATTAAATGAAATGCTAATTCCTGAATTATTGGATGTAGCAGAACAACTTAACCTCCCCAATATTAGATTTACCGGCAAACAAAACCTTATAGAACAGATAATGAATAAAGAATCAGGCAACGAAAACCCTGCTACACCAGCCTCTGATAAACCCAGACGCAAAAGAATAGCCCGTAGCACAGATAATACTTCAACAACTGAAGCCAACGCTTCAACTGAAGAAAAAGAACAGCCACAGGCAGAAATTAACCAACCCCAACAACCCGAACAAAATGAAAAGTTTGTTGAAAAAGTTAATGAACAGGAAGAAGAAAGTTTTGCAAAAACTGCCCCCCCTAAAAGAGGACGTAAACCTAAAGCCAAGGAAGATACTCAACTACCTTTGGAGATGAGCAATGAGGAAGATGCACAATCCTCTTCAGAAGTTGTAAATGAAAATACCAATGTGAATGCAGAAGCATCTGAAACAAATGATACTACATCTGAACAACAGGCTCCTGAAGTAAGTCAGCCCGAAAAGCTACCTCCTCCGGGACAAAGAAATTATCAAAGTCAGCGTAGAGAACAAAGTTTCAATATAGAATTTGACGGTGTAATACAAGGTGAAGGTGTATTGGAAATGATGCCCGATGGGTATGGTTTCCTCCGCTCATCTGATTACAATTATTTATCATCACCTGATGATGTTTATGTATCTCCCTCTCAAATAAAACTTTTTGGACTTAAAACAGGTGATACTGTTTCGGGTTATGTACGACCTCCTAAAGAAGGTGAAAAATATTTCGCTTTACTTAAGGTTGAGACCATTAACGGTCGCAACCCGGACGAAGTCCGTGACCGTGTTCCTTTCGATTATCTGACACCGCTTTTCCCTTACGAAAAACTAAACCTGTTTACTACAGCCAGCAATTTTAGCACACGTATAATAGATCTGTTTACTCCAATAGGTAAAGGGCAAAGGGGTTTGATTGTTGCGCAACCTAAAGTAGGTAAAACAGTATTGCTCAAAGAAGTTGCCAATGCTATTGCCGCCAATCATCCTGAATGCTACCTGATGGTAGTATTGATAGATGAAAGACCGGAAGAGGTTACAGATATGGAACGTAGTGTAAAAGCTGAAGTTATTGCTTCCACCTTTGATGAACCGGCCGAAAAACACGTGAAAGTATCCGCCATAGCTTTACAAAAAGCAAAAAGATTAGTTGAGTGCGGACACGATGTGGTGATATTGCTTGACAGTATTACCCGTTTGGCACGTGCCCATAATACAGTAGCACCAAGTAGTGGTAAAGTATTGAGCGGTGGTGTTGAAGCAAACGCTATGCAAAAACCAAAACAGTTTTTTGGAGCAGCCCGAAAGATAGAACACGGTGGTTCATTAACTATTCTTGCAACGGCACTTATAGAAACCGGTTCTAAAATGGATGAGGTAATTTTTGAAGAGTTTAAAGGAACAGGAAATATGGAATTGCAGCTTGACCGCCGTCTTGCCAACAGGCGTATTTTTCCTGCTATTGACCTTGTATCATCTTCTACCCGTAGAGACGATTTACTTTTGGACAAAGAAACTTTGCAGCGTATGAACATTCTTCGACTATACATGAACGACATGAATACAGAAGAAGCAATGAACGAATTGCTGAAACGTATGCGTGGCACCAAAGACAACAACGAGTTTTTGGCAAGTATGAACGGATAAGATTTTGTAAATCTAACAATGTTAAAACCACCTTTCGGTGGTTTTTTTATTTGTGAAATACCAAAAGAAAAAGGCCCAGTAAAGGCGTTTCGTCAGGAACTATTTGGGTAAACCTTTTACAATACTTTTTTGCTCACGGAAAGTTTTTGAAATAATAGAAAAAAAAAATCAAAACCGCTTTCTGTTACTTCCTTTTTTTTCCGTGAGAAATATCATTTTTTGCTCGCAGAAAATTTTGAAATAACGGAAAAATAATAGCACTCAAAATTCCTTACCGCAGCTTCCTTTTTTAAATACAATTCCATACGGTTAGCCTATGAATATTGTAGAATAAAAAAAGCCCACGGTGTAGGGCCGTGGGCTTAGAACAAAAATTGAAACCGATATTATTGAACCATAACTTTTTCAATATGTGAGCTGTTATCGGTATTTATGCTTAACACATAAACCCCTTTTCCAAATCCCTTAACAGGTATTTCTATTTCTTCACCTGCTTTTACAACAGTAATCGTTTTTTTGTAAATCACTTTACCCAAAGCATCGTTGAGGCGAATCGTAACATTATTCATATCAGTTAATATTCTTACAATGCACTTATCTACTGTTGGGTTTGGATAAACAAGATATTTTATACCTGATTTGCTTACAATCACTTTTACTATTTTAGAATAGGTAAACTTACCGTCTTTGTCCAATTGTTTAAGTCGGTAGTAATTTACTCCATAGTTTGGCTTATTGTCGTTGTATAAATATTGCTGTTCTCCACCACCTGTTGCAGCATTCATTTTTCCAATCAAATTGTATTCAATTCCATTGCTACTTCTTTCTATTTCAAAGTGGTCATTGTTGATTTCGCTTGCAGTTGACCATTGCAGTAATACGGTGTTGTTTTCATTTTTCCTGCCGGTAAATGTCAACCATTTTACAGGAAAAGGAGTTGGCTGTCCTACGCAGAAAGTAAGGCCCCATCCTGTAAGGCTACCACCATCATCGGTAAAACCATCTTTTACTTTAAGTGTCCAAACACCTGCTTTATCCTCTCCGTTGAAAGCTGCTAATGGTTGTGCAGGCTGTCTTGTAACACCGCTGGTTGGTGGACAAGGTATAATTGCAGAAGATGCCTGATCGTCAAAACTAAGCTTGAAATTATCATCTGTTCCACATACCCCGCTAAACAATGTTACTTCGGTACCTAAAGGACTAATTAAACTTACAGTAAGATCACTTACATAGGTGTGGGTACCCTGAACTGTTAATACATTCACGTCTGCAATGGTTCCTCCGGTTGGAATATTTAATGTAGACGTAATAGTCGATACTGTTGTAGGGATCGTTACAGGCACATTAGTACTCGGCACATTTGCGTTACATACAACTTGTGCTGTTTTAAAATGGTAAGCTGTAGAAATAATACCGCTGCCACAATTGTTAACCCCGGTCAATCTCCAGTAATATTCTGTATTCTGCACAAGGGAAGTCGTAGGGGTGTAAGATGTTCCAACCACATTTGCAGAAATAGTTAGCGGGCTAAAAGCTGCATTGTCTGCAACTTCCAGGTTGTAACTGACAGCACCGGCAGCAGCCTGCCAGGTTAAGGTTGGCTTCTGCACCACACCAATTGCAAAGTTTGCAGGTAAGGTGGCAGTAGGTGCTACGGCAGGTGTACCGACAGTGAAAATTATATTGGTAGATTTAACTATTGCCCCAGCGGTGCCTGTTACTGTTACCGTATAAGCACCCGGTGCTACTGTACCAGAAAGTGTTACCGTAGTTGCAGCACCCGGTGTCAGTGGATTAGTTCCAAAAACAACAGGATTTGCTCCGGGATTACCTGTGGCTGATAGGGTTATTGGGGTTGAAAAGCCGCTAAGTCCTGCAGAGTTAAGGTTAGCAACCATATTAGTTCCTGTACAACTATTAGGTACGGTAGGGTTGTTAAGCACAAAACCTGACTGAGTTGATGCTACAATAGAGAAATCAACATTGGACATGTCGTAGAAAACATTGTCAATTGCTTTCACTCTTACCCTTGCAGTTGTAGTTAAACTATTTGGAACTGTAATCTCTTCTTCACCATCATTAGTAGTAGATGAAGAAAGTACTTGTGTAAACGTATTACCACCATCTGTAGAAAGTTCTATAATAACATTAGCGGCGTTTATAGGAGTAAGATCAGTTTTAGCAACATTCCATTTTACTTTCTGAAAAGTTCCAACCTCCCATGATATTGCAGTATTAGGCTCTGTTACAACAAACGGTCCTGTGCCGGCAATAGTTGAAACTGTCATTTCACTGAAACAAACACCTCCGCTACCTGCCCGATTGTCTCGACCTGTAAGACGAAATTCCATAACACGGGCATAACTTGGTAATATTTCACCAATGGTAGTTGTTCCATTTATCTGATCGCTCAATTGAGGAAAATAGCGTGTAGGGGAAGTAACGGGAATAAAGGTTCGAAAAATAGGTGCATCGCCACTTGGAGCATTCCAATCGCCGAATGGACCACCAACATTTATTTGCTCCCAGCAATAGGTCAAAGGATCATTATCAGGGTCAGTACCTGAACCGGTAAGTACAAAAGGTGTGTTAATTGGAATACTGTAATTGCTACCTGCTACTATAACAGGAGGATTGTTGCCTGTTGAAATCTGTGCTGCACAGCTATTGCCGGTACTATTTATACTGTATGTCGTTATCTCATCTGAACTTATAGCATTGAAATATGGAATACTGTGCGGCTCAAGGTCATTAGCTGAGTTACAAATACCGGCGTAAGCCTGAATAGTAACACCGCTACCCGGTTCTGAATTAGCAATACTTGAACCGTTACCGCTACAATTACCAGTAGCAGCATTAAATGTATGATTTCCTCCAAATTGGTGACCTATTTCATGTGCTACATAATCAATATCGTAGCCATCTCCGGTTGGTGTTGGGCTACCAGTAATACCCCTTGCTTTTTGCGAGTTTGTACAAACAACTCCCAAACCTGCAAGGCCTCCGCCACCTGTACTTACAGTATGTCCAATGTCATAATTGGTGCCGCCAATGCGGTTGGTAATTTGAGTTTGACTTTCGTTTATCAAAGTGTTGGCATTACTATTACCGGCAAATGGATCGGTTGTAGGGTTGATAAATACCAGCTTATGATTACTATCTATAAGTACAAGTCTTATTGCAACTTCTGTTTCATAAACACCGTTTACACGGTTGACAGTGGTTTGAATTGCGGCTAATGCCTGTGGCAAGGTGACAGCGGTACCAAATCCTATTGCCCTCGCATATTCACCTGTGCAGGCAACTGCAAGTCTGTATTTACGCAATGTTGGTCCAACACATTGACCTACCTGTGGACGGTTAGACATAGATAGCTTATCACCCGTATTCAGCAATTGACCATCTTCAAAAAAAGGTTTTGGTGCCAAATCACTTTTGTTGTAAGAAATATAATTCCGCAGGCTACCGGGAGCATAGGGGTCTATATAAACCGCTCCTTTTACCGAAGAAAGAATCTGTGCATGAAAGCCTAATGCATTCCAGTCTATCTTTATGGTTGCATAAGGGTCGTCTATACCTTGTCCGCTGTACGATTTAAAGTAAGGGAACATAGCAGCAAGTCCCGGTTGCATCATATCATATTTTACAATGCTAAACCTGCTGTAACTGCCATCGGGCATTGGCAGGCTTAAGATAAGCGGATGGTTTTTTGCATCAGGGGTAAATTCCCGTGGTGCCGTTTCCATAAAATCTTTTATACCCAAAGTATCCAACTCAACTGTGCGATATTTTTTAGGTACAATTTTTCTCGCTTCCTGATCAATGTGGAAACTTGTTTCTGAAACATCTTTCCAAAAACCAGATTGAGCCGAGGCGGTAAAACAGAGGAGCGTAAATAAGGTTAATAACCTTACATGTGTAAATGTTTTTCTCATGATAAATGTTTGAACAATAAAAATGGAAAAGAATCCAACTGTAATATTACTAAAATTTGGAGAAATTTTACTTGCAGGATATGGATTAATTTTAAATTTTCCTCTAATAAATACCCTATTTAACACTCAATCGCAAGAAAGATCAGCAAAAAAGTGTGTATTTTCACGCTGTCATTAAAGTGAAAAAATCAAATCAAATAAGGCGATTTCTGGCAGTTGTGCTGCTTTCCATTTTTGCGTTAGCGGTTACCCCTTCTATTATTTTTCACAATATACTCGCTCATCACACGGATGAAACCATACAGCACCATCACACACAAAGTGAAGAACTAGCAAATGCCGGCATCAATTGTCATTGGGACAACCTTGTATGTGAGGGAAGTTTTCTTAACGATTTTTGTTCATTGGACGTGGTGGGGATTGAGCCCTTTTCTCCCCTTTATCCCATTTTTTATACAAATCATTTTACCCTATCTCAACATTTTGTTGCACTTCGGGGACCACCTGCAAAAGCTTCCTGACCAAGCATATTTTTTGCAATTAATGGCTATCCTTTTCAAGAGGTTTCCAATATTGTAGTTATTCCTTGAAATGTATGGTGAAGAAACCTTTCCATTCAGGCATTGATATGCGGGGTCGTTCATTATTTTATTACATCCATTCAATACATTTTATTTCTTTATAAAATTGAATGATTGCTCACTTATTATTTTATACAAATGAAACAACTTTTTATACCCGTCTTCTTAACTTTTCTTGTTTTCAATATAGCTTATGCTCAAACAACCAAGCCTGTAAGGGCAACTTTTAACTGCCATGTTTCTAACAAAAGTAACGGGGAGCCTTTATATGGCGCATCTGTATATTTTCCCGATATTAAAACAGGCGGTGTTACCAATGAAGCAGGAAATCTTTCGCTTCAAAATGTTCCCAAAGGAAAGTTTTTGATTGAAGTTAGTTTTCTTGGGTTTAGTTCTGTTGCAGAACCCGTTGAGGTTTCTGGCAATGTTGAGAAGAGTTTTGCCCTTTCTCCCTCTTATGTAGAAGCTGAAGCGGTAACAGTTACAGGCGTTTCCTCTGCTACATCAGTAAGAAGGACTCCTGTGCCTGTAACAATTATAAAAAAAGATGAATTGCTACGTGGTTCATCTACCAACCTGATTGATGCATTGGCAAAGCAACCGGGAATTGCACAAATTTCTACCGGTCCCGGCATTTCAAAACCCGTTATAAGGGGACTCGGATTTAATAGGGTAGTAGTTGTAAACGATGGCATAAGACAAGAAGGACAGCAATGGGGAGATGAACATGGAATAGAAATAGACGAGTACAATGTAAACAAGGCAGAAATACTAAAAGGACCTGCTTCGCTCATGTATGGTAGTGATGCATTAGCAGGTGTTATTAATTTCATTTCATTTATTCCTGTACCACAGGGCAGCATAAAAGGTAACCTGTTTGCAACATACATGACCAATAACCGGCAACGTGGATTTCATGGTGATATTGGGGGAAATAATAATGGTTATATTTGGGGAGCCTATGGTTCTTATAAAGCAGCAGCAGATTATCAAAACAAGTATGACGGATATGTTTTCAATTCCAAATTCAACGAGAAGGATTTTGGGGGTCACTTTGGACTTAATAAACATTGGGGATACAGTCATTTTCTGGTGAGTAGTTTTGATCAAAACCCGGGTCTTGTAGAAGGCACCAGAGACAGTGCTACCGGAAAATTCCTGAAAACTATAAACAATATTGGTATGGAAGAAGAGGTAATTGCAAAAAATGAAGATTTTAAATCCACAAATCCTGACATCCCGAATCAACGCATTCAACATTTAAAATTGACGACTGATAACAGTTTCAACCTAGGTAAAAACCGTCTGACACTTACTGCTGCATTTCAACGCAATCAAAGGAAAGAATTTGGAAACATTCTACTTCCTGATGAGCCCGGATTGTACTTTGATCTTAAAACCATCAACTACAATCTGCAATATCATTTTCTTGAAAAGATAAACTGGAAAACTACTATTGGCGTTAATGGCATGCACCAAACAAACGAAAACAAAGGTCAGGAATTTCTTATTCCTGCTTATTCATTAGTAGATATTGGTGGCTTCATTCACACACAAAAAAGATGGAATAAAATGACCCTTAGCGGAGGCGGAAGATTTGACAACAGACATATTGACTCAAAACTTCTTCAAGAGGGTGGAGAAGTAAAATTTGCACCTTTTTCAAAAAAATTTTCCAACATTTCGGCAAGTGCCGGATTGAGTTATGAAGCAGGTAAAACTGTGACATTAAAACTGAATCTTGCCAGGGGGTTCAGGGCTCCAAGTATATCTGAGTTAGCAAGTAACGGTGCCCACGAAGGAACTGTTAGATATGAGTATGGTGAACAAAATCTGCAATCAGAAACCAGTACACAAATAGATGCCGGTGTAGAGTTGGGTACAGAACACGTTTCGCTGTCTGCAAACATTTTTTATACTTCAATCAACAATTTTATTTACTACCGAAAACTACAATCAACAACTGGCGGGGACAGTATTTTGACTGATGGAACACAAGAATTGTTTGCATTCAGATTCAATCAGGACAATGCGAAATTATACGGTATAGAAGCCAACTTAGATATACACCCACACCCATGGGATTGGCTGCATATTGAAAATACATTTTCGTATGTAAAAGGTACATTGAGCGAAATACAGGATGGCAGCAAAAACCTTCCCTCAATACCTGCAGCAAGATTAATTAATGAGATTAAAGTAGATTTTTTAAAGAAAGGAAAAGGGCTTCGTAATGTTTATGCAAAGGTTGAATTGGATAATACTTTTGCGCAGCTCAATGCCTTTACCGGGTATAATACAGAAACCGCCACACCTGCTTATAGTTTGTTGAATGCAGGGGTAGGGGGAGAATACATGCACAAGGGTAAAAAACTATTCGGATTTTACCTGACAGCAAGCAACATTACAGATGTAGCTTATCAGAGTCATCTAAGCCGGTTAAAATATACTGATGTAAATAATGTTACGGGCAGACAAGGAGTATTTAACATGGGTCGAAATTTTAGCATGAAAATAAATATGCCATTGAGCTTTTAGGAGTTATTGCTCACTGATAAAACAGAAGCTACAGAAATCAATTTCTTTCAACGGTTACAAGCAGAATTATCTTGTTTTGTAACCGTTGTTATTTTAGGTGATATTATTCTTTGTAAGTTTGTTGAATGTTGCAAAACACTTGGCAAATTCTTTTGCAGGAAATAATTGGTGGCAAATTCAAATCGCTTGCCCGTGCCATTTCATTGGTTGAAAATGAAGTAGACGGCTACGAAACTTTTTTACAAAACTTACCTGCTACTTCCACACCACTCATAGGAATCACAGGCCCTCCGGGTGCTGGCAAAAGTACATTAACCGATGCCTTAATAGGTGAGATGGTAGCTGACGGGAAAACGGTAGGCGTTATTTGTGTTGATCCTTCTTCACCATTTAATCTTGGTGCTTTGTTGGGTGACAGAATAAGAATGAGCGAATGGTACAACCATCCCAATGTATTTATACGGTCTTTGGCCACACGTGGTAGTTTAGGTGGTTTGCACCCGAAAATAATTGAGATATCAGATATTATGAAAGCTGCGGGTTTTGACTATGTAATAGTTGAAACTGTAGGTGTTGGCCAAAGTGAAATAGAAATAGCCGGCCTGGCTGATGTTACAATTGTTGTCCTTGTACCTGAAGCCGGAGACGAAATTCAAAATATGAAAGCCGGCTTAATGGAAATCGGACAAATATTCGTAGTCAACAAAGCCGACCGGCCCGATGCGGATTTGTTTACACGTAACCTTCGGCTTACATTACATACGGCTCCCGGTGGCAATACAAATGAACCGGACGTAATCAAAACAATTGCAAATACAAAACAAGGTATAGATCTATTATATACCTCCATTCAAAAATGTCTTTTGCAGGTTCAGAGCAGTGAAAGAAAATATTACTTATTGGCAGACAAAGCATATCACCACTTGCAAGAGCAACGCATGAAAGATATCAGCCGCGATAAACTATTTAGAGAAATAAAGGAAAGCAATGCTCAAAATTTGTACTCCTTTCTGGCTAAGCATTATGGCTGATGGGGCCAATTACATTTTTGCTGTAGGTATCATTGTATTTATGTTTCCATCTTCTGTGGCTCCATAAATAATTAGAAGGTTTTCTGCGGATACATTCTTCTAAAAATGCTACATAATCAGCGGTAAGTTTTCCAACAGGCAAATCATTGGGAGTTGTTGTCGCAATTGTTATTTCCGCCTTGTAATATCCTCGTTTTACTTTGTAATTAAATACAAATGCAACAGCAGTTTTTCCGGTTCTTGCGCCTTTTTCTGGCCCCATAAAAAAATCTGTCGGACGTCCGAAAAAATTTATCCAAAAACTTTTTTCGGGGCTTGGCGGGTTTTGATCCGCAGCCAATGCAAGTGCATATCTGCCCCGTGATACTTCGTGAAAAGTATTCCTAAAATTATACGCATTTATCAAAATGGTTTTATACCGGCTTCTCATTTTCAATAAAAGCCTATCTACTGCTTTATTTGACATTGGGGCATATACCCCTATCAATGGATAAGTAGTATTTCTGGCAAAGCCCCAATTCATATACTCCCAGTTAAAAAAATGTCCGCCATGCAATTGTACATTTTGACCAGTCTTATACAGTTCATTAAGTACTTCAAAGTTGCCCGACATTCTTTTATTAAAATTTTTATCATTTAGGGATAAGAATTTAATTGTTTCAATAAAAGTATCAATGAAATTTTTATAGAACTCTTTGGCTATGCGAATTTTTTCCTCATGGGTTTTTTCGGGAAAAGCTATAGCAAGGTTAGCAAGTACTACGTCCTTTCTGTAAGCCAAAATATAGTAGAAAAGGAAATAAAATCCATCGCTAATTAAGTACAATATACGCCATGGTATTAGAGATAGCAGATAAAAGAATCCATATAAAATATAATACATCAGGTAGTACTCGGTGTGTTTATTCTTCAGTTGATTCTAATTCTTTCTCTCCTTTCCACCACCTGTAACCAATAAATCCTGCTATTGCAAAAGGAGTAAGCATCAGATAAACAATTCCACTGTTGAGGCTTTGAGCTTTTTTCTCCCCCAACTGACCGGCGGTTTTGGTACATATAGAACATTGTGCCCTAACTGAATTAGTACCACATATACCAATGATAAATAAGAAAATTAATAACAACAGCCTCTTTTTCATACACAACTTCTTAATTGCAAAACTAATACAGAATTGGATTGCTTTTGTTTGTTTGGCTAGGCAGAATTGCTAAACTTATGTAATCTTATAGCCGATTTGGCATTTCTGGTAGCCTTGTTTTACGAAATCAATCACTGAAAATAGATACAATTTGCTATTGCCTAAGGTTATCTTCGTACTTTTAATAATCAATTTTATACCCCAATGGCATTTTTATTAACTGTAAACGGTAAAACACCTGCTATGGGCAAAGATTGTTTTATAGCGCCGAATGCAACAATTGTTGAGGATGTAATTATGGGTAATAAATGTAGTATTTGGTTCAATGCGGTATTACGTGGAGATGTAAATAACATAACTATCGGCAATAGAGTAAATGTACAGGACGGAGCAATAATACATTGTACATACCAAAAACATGCTACCACCATTGGCGACAATGTTTCCATAGGGCACAATGCTATAGTTCATGGATGCACTTTGCACAACAATGTACTGATAGGTATGGGTTCTATTGTCATGGATGGTTGTATAGTTAACAGCAACTCTATAATTGCAGCAGGTGCAGTGGTTTTAGAAGGCACAATTGTAGAAACCGGGAGCATTTATGCAGGTGTTCCGGCAAAAAAGGTTAAAGACGTTTCTCCTGAAAAAATAACCGGCGAAATAGACCGGATTGCCAATAATTATATAAAATATGCTTCATGGTTCGAAAACTATAATGAAGCATTGGAAAATAATATCTAAGCGTAAAACGTTATAATAGTTACAATGACAACAAGCAGTAACTTTGATACCAGTTTTACAAAAAAAAATTATTGAATGAGTTAATGTAAGTTTTTATGAAAAAAACAATTTTGATTATTACTGTTGTTGGATTTGCTTTATCAATAGCGGGGTGCAAAGCAAAGTATGGGTGCCCAGGCAGTGGAAGAAATATGGGTGCAGAAAAACTGATAAGCGGAGATAAAAAGTCTTTGAAAGAAGCAAAAAAAGCCGGAAAATTTAAGCAGGGCAAAATCCCTTATTAAAAAGTGTCTTTTTTTTTAAATGGTGTATACTAAATTCTGGTACTAACCAGAAAAAACTTGAACATTAATTTCAATCCAATATCCAAAATCTATGAGTTACCGTTTAACCTCTGCCTCCGGCAGTATTGAAGCCGTTATTGATGACAATTGCGGCATGAACAAATTCTACAGTATAGCCAATCTGTTGGTACAGGAGTGTAAAGTGAAGTTTATTGCCAAAGACGACTTCAGCGATACAATCGATTGGCACTTTACCTACAAAGGTCATCCCTTAATGCTCCACTACAACATATACAATGGGGTTTCCGTATGTAACAAAAACAGTAAAGACAACGAAGCTGTAAATGAAATAGCTACGGTTTTGGAGAGAAAATTCTACTAATATTTTATATCGGTCATTGTATCAAGAATAGAGAGATAGCTCACATATCTGTCTGTATCTATTATGTCCGTATTTACACCCTGCTTAATAGCGCAGCCGGGTTCATTTATATGCATACAATTATTAAACTGACAATCGTTTAATAGTCTGCGCATTTCAGGAAAATAGTGAGAGAGTTCCTGTTTTGAAATATCCACCAATCCCAATTCTCTTATTCCGGGTGTGTCAATCACTTTGCCACCATTGGGCAGGTCAAACATTTCTGCAAATGTGGTGGTGTGCATTCCCTTGCCGCTCCAGTTGCTTACTTCTTTAGTTCTTAGTGTTAGTTCGGGAAAAATTGCGTTGATAAGCGATGATTTACCTACACCGCTGTGTCCGCTCAAAAGTGTGGTTTTGTTTTTCAGAACTTCTTTTACTTCATCTATGCCCAATCCATTTACTATACTTGTAAGTAGTACTTTATAACCAATCTCTTCATACACCTGCTTCAGGTGTTCAAAACGATCCATTTCTTTTTGCCTGTAAACATCTGCTTTGTTGAATATGATTATTGCAGGCAGATGATACGCTTCGCATGAAACAAGAAATCTATCTATAAATCCTGAAGATGTTTTTGGGTCTTTAAGCGTTGCAAATAACAGGCTTTGATCCAGGTTAGATGCAATAATATGGTGCTGGTTTTTATTATGTGGAGATGTACGGGCTATATAGTTTCGCCTGTTCTTAATCTCATAAATTGTAGTTGTTTTCTCCAGTTCATTTTCCAATTCCATTTCTACCTCATCGCCTACTGCAATTGGATTGGTACTTGTAGAACCGCCAATTTTTAATACCCCTTTTATGCGGGCATTATAAAGCTGACCATCGGCTGTTTTGGTAATATACCAGCTACCGGTTGATTTGTAAACGAGGGCGGAGAGTAAAGTCATTGGTTCATTAAAGTCATTGAGCCATTTTCAAATTTTCACATTTTTTAAAAATCAAGCCCCAAAGCAAAATACCAAATTGGTTTGCCTTTAAAAATACCATTCATTTCCCAGGCTGCATCTAATTTCATAAAATAACCAAGCAAGGTGCTTCTTACCCCAAAACCATAGCCTCCGGCAAATGGGCCAATGCCTCCTGCTTTTGTTCTGAAGGTTATGGCCGGATCATCGCCTGCATAAACCGTATTGGGTCTTTCTAATTTATCATACTTTCCATTCCATGCTGTACCAAGATCGGCAAACTGAACTATTTGAAAATTTCTTATAAAAGCATTATTGATTGGCTTATTAAATAATGTTGAAAATACGGGCAATCTAAATTCACTGTTAATCACAAAAGCATTGTTGCCATTTGCAACATTCTGATTAAACCCACGCAGGTTTACCGCTAAACTTTGAAAAGCATAATTCTGATCAGGATCGGGTCTGTTCTGATCATTGAATTTAGGGCTCCACCATCCATCTACTCCGCCTGCATAATAAATCAATTTTTGTGCACCCCAACTAAAGTCCCCTGCTGTACGTACGGCCCAGATAAAGTTGCGATAAATAGGGTAGTAATGACGTGCATCAAATCCAAAATTAAATGTAAACTTACCTGAATTATCTGCATCGTTCAGTGGAAGATTGGCATCCATGTAAACTTTATATCTCAACCCATGCCAAATATTCTGGCTTGGATTAATGGTGTTGTCGTGTACATATTCAAAACGACTAAGCATATAAGTTCTTAAAAAATCTGGCAAAACCAAGGTTATTGGATTGGGTACTCCAGCATCGGTGAAGGGGCGTATAACTATTCTATCTCTCCGGTAAGCTACAGTAACTCTTAGGCTTTTTATTTCATTAAGTGGGTAACTACCATTAAATTGATACAAATTGGTAAACTGTTTCATATTGCTTACTAATTGGAAATTGCTACCAATAACCTGGACAGATCCAGTATTTGTAACCCTATAATATGAAACACCCCAATCAAAACGACGACGGTAGTTTTTAAACCCAAACAAATATTCGTTGTCCGATAAATTAGTGCCAAGTCTAAAAGCGCCATTGAATTTTATATCTTCCAACAAATCACTTACCCCTGCACTAAATGTAAAATTAAGATTTGCACCATTGCTTAGCTGTATAGGACCATTCCCTCCGGCATATGGCTGATACCGGTTAATAAGGATATTGTTAGATACTCCTGCTACAAGAAAATCACTTGAAAACTTAAACCTGTAATTAAATAACTTAAATGTTTTTAACTGTGGTATTTGTGAAAGAGCAACTTCAGACTCATTTAAATCCTGTAACGCAGAATCTTTTTTCTCATTTTCAAATTCACTTTGAAATTCAGGTTTGTTGTCAGATGCATTTTCGTTTTTTAATGAAGCTGTAACCTTTCCCTCCTCGGCTCTTTTTTCACTCATCAGCTTTTTCATATATTCTGTAGGCCGGGCATTAATATTTCTATTGCGCAGTGTTACAGAATCTACCCGTAGCTTATACAAAAACTTCATATCCGATTGGCGGGTTACTTCACTTACCTGCCCTTTGTCACCTGCTATGCGTGTTTCCAGCAAACTGCTTTGGTAATTGGTTATGGGAAAAGTATAGGTGGAATCTTTTGTCACCTGAAATGTGCTTATGCTATCGGGTTCATTTTTTTGCCATGCAATTAATGTACTGTCCAAATCTTTATCTGTGGGATTTCGCAATACCTCATCTCCTATATAAAACAAGGTATCTAACCCTTCTCTTTGTGTGGTAAAAAATCCTGCCCAACGATTGCCTATACCGTTTTCATCGCTCACATAAGTAAAGTGGTTAACATTGTATTGCATTGGGCTTCGTGCATTTCCAAACTTTAAATTGGTAAGCTGTGTTATTTGTTTTTTGGTGATGTAATCAAGCAAAAAAACATTGAACCGGCTTTTACTTGCCAGTACCGTATCCGAATCCAGTGCTTCGGGGCCAGGTCTGTTACTTGAGAAAATGATACCGGTTTTGTTAGGAAATGCTACAAACGATGCATCCACATCATCATACACATCATTAGTAAGTTGCTCCAGTTTTTTGTTGTCTATTTTATAGGTAAATATGTCTGTATGACCATTTTTTACAGCGGTAAGAAGCAGTGTATTTTTATCAAGCAAATATTGCATGTCCAATATCTGATCGAGGCCTTCTATTTCCTGTTTAAAATTTTTGTAACGGGCAGTTACATCATACACAAACATTTTTATTTTTCCATCTTCCCAATAAACCACCGCTACTCTTGTTCCTTTACCATCCCACGCCATTATAGGGTAGGTAGGGTTGATTTCAGTTTTTACACTTCTGACGCCATATTTCAACAAAGTTTTTTCCAACTCATAATTTTCATAGTAACCAATTGAATAAATGCCCTTTTTGTATTGTACTACAACATAACTTTGGTTGCGTGGATTAGGATTGGCCTGAAATCTGAAAAAGTCTTTACGATTATCTATTTCTTCGGTAACGGATACTACGCCCTTGGGGATATTTCTACGTTGCCTTAAATCCTTATAGTATTTATCCTGCTGAAAATCCATGAACTCTACTAGTACATCTTTAAATTTCTTTTTAGTAATACGTATAGAAGCTGCATTCAGACTTTTGTAAATGCGAGCCAGATATATGAAATAGGAAACGTTTTCCTTTTTATATTTTTCATCTATGTAATACCAAAAAGCGGCTCCGGCCAACATAGGTTTATCAAAAGCAAATTGGTAGAAATTTCTATAACTATCACTCAACATAGCATTACGCAGGTCATCGTCTTTTTGTGTATTCCACCTTTCGGCAACATAACTTACATAACCATCAGTTAGCCATTGTGGCAAATCTAACAATGCGGCGTTGCTTGCAAACTCTCCAATGTCATCACCAAACAACATATTGTCAAGCAAAACTTTTGCAATGCCCTCTCTTATTTGTTGTTTCAGGTGCGCATGATTACCGTCAAAATATACCGGCATTTTATTATTAACCAACTTGGTTAATCCCCCACCAGAGGTGTTAAGCATGTCTGTACCCAGACCAATATTGGTGCTGCGGAAATCATTGTAATTATTATAAACAACTATGTTTATTGAACGCTGCAGACTATACTCCATTTGGTTTTCTATACCCGGCAATTCGCTTTCTGCAATTTGCGCTGCATACTTACCAAGTTCTAAGCCGCCTTGAGTAAAATAAGTATAGAAATTTGGTGACTCATAAAACTTCCAGGTAAATTTTTTATGTTGAACCCTGTTTCGACCAAACTCTACGGCGTTTACCTGCGACAATACTGTTAAAGAAATAAAACATAGCCCTACGAAAGCCAACATTCTTTTGCACTTACTGTTATCTTGCATATCCAATCTTTAGAAGATTTAAAATTAAGGTAAAATCATTGTAATCATAGTAAAATTGAGTTTATGCTTTCAGTTAAGATTTTTGTTTTCAATCCTGTTGCCGAGAACACGTATGTTATTTACAATGAACAAAAACATGCCATCATCATTGATCCCGGCTGTTATTTTGATGAAGAGAAGCGTCAATTACAGCTTTTTTTAACCTCAAACGGGTTAACTCCTGTTCAATTAATCAATACCCATTGCCACCTTGACCATGTATTTGGCAACAAATGGGTGTACGAAACTTATGGGCTTGAGTTGTATATTCATAAGAATGAAGAAATGGTACTGAATTTTGCTACACAAGCAGGTCAAAACTGGGGAATGCCTTTTGAAAATTATACCGGGCCATTACATTTTTTACAACAAAATGATATAGCTACACTGGGTACAGATATTTTGAAGGTATTGGAAACACCAGGTCATTCTCCCGGCAGCATTAGTTTATACTGCGAGGCCCAAAAGTTTGTTATATCAGGTGATGTATTATTTAGGGAAAGTATTGGTAGAACGGACTTGCCCGGTTGTAATCATGCAGCATTATTAGAAAGCATTCAACAACAACTAATGCCGCTACCAGAAGATGTAATGGTATATAGTGGTCATGGTGAAGAGACAACTATTGGTTATGAAAAACTGAACAACCCCTTTTTGAGAAACTAACATTTTATCACATTGGATTAACATGTTCTGTTAAGTAAAAACCTGAAATAATAATTGCTAAAATCAAATTGCTATGTCTACAATACTTATAACAGGCGGAACAGGGCTAATAGGAAATGCATTAACAAAGATGCTGTTGGAAAAAGGGCATCGTATAATTATTTTATCCCGTTCTTCCCGTAAATCTCTTAATAGCAACCTTAATTATGCTTTATGGGATGTTAAGAAACAGACAATAGATGCAAATGCAATCATTGAAGCTGATTATATTATTCATTTGGCAGGTGCCGGAGTTGCCGATAAGCGTTGGTCTGAAAAAAGAAAAAATGAAATAAAAGAAAGCAGAACACAAAGCAGCACACTTTTAGTAAATGCTTTAAAAAATAATACTAATAAGGTAAAGGCGGTTATATCTGCTTCTGCAACAGGTTGGTACGGTGAGGATGACCATCAATCTGCTGGCAAAAAACCATTTGCCGAGGAAAAACCTTCCGCAGCAGATTTTTTAGGAGAAACCTGTCGGCTTTGGGAGGCAAGTATAGAACCCGTTACCGCATTAGGCATCCGGCTGGTAAAATTGCGTACAGGTATTGTTCTTTCTAATGATGGTGGGGCATTTGCAGAGTTCATAAAACCATTAAAAATGGGAATAGCTGCTGTATTGGGCAGCGGGATGCAAATGATTAGTTGGGTGCATATAGAAGATCTATGCAGGTTGTATTTATTTGCATTAGAAAATGAAGAAATAAAAGGTGCTTATAATGCTGTGGCCCCTATGCCTGTTTCTAACAAAGTATTAATGCTTCTGTTGGCCAAAAAAATTAAAGGGAAATTTTTTATACCCCTTCATGTACCTTCTTTTCTATTAAAAATAATATTGGGCGAAATGAGTATTGAAGTACTCAAAAGTGCCACCGTTAGTGCTTCCAAAATAAAAGAGGCGGGATTTACATTTTTATATCCCTCAATAGAGGCTGCAACGGACCAATTAATTAACAAATAGATATTAAGCCTGAATTCTATTTGCTCCTTAACAAATCGTTTAGATATAACAGGGCACTATTTTATTGTTTGGCATGTTTTTTCTATTATAGTTACTTTGTTATTTGTATTTAGGTATTTGTTAAAATAATTGGATTGTTTAAAAATAAATGCACAATACATTTAACACCATTACAAAATGCCTAAAATTGCAGCAAAAAATATCAATAAATACAATTTAACTATCTAAACAAAATAATATGAAAAAGATCCTTTTCGCGGTGGCTACAATGGGAATGTTAGTAGCTTGTAATACAAATCCTAAAACGGATTCAACTACTACAACAACAGTAGTACCGGCTATAAATACAGATTCGATTAACCGTGCACAGGCAGATAAAAATCAGGCTGTACAGATGAATGGTGTAAGTGACACTATTATAGGAAGTGACGGGCAAATGTATATCAAGGCAAAACAAGGAACACAGCCTACAACACAGGCTGCACCTCCTGCCCCAGTTCCTGCACCGGCAAGGAAAATTGTGAAAAATAAACCGTCCAGGGTAAAACAGACAAACAACAGCAGTTCATCTAATAACAATTCTAACCAGGGATCAGGAAGCAATGGTTCAGGAAACAGTAATGGTACAGGCAATAGCAACGGTACAGGTTCAACAGCTAATAATGGATCTGGCACAGGTAATGGAACGGGCAGTAGTACCGGAACAACTACTCAAACGGAAGAACCAAAAAAGAAGGGTTGGAGCAATGCAGCAAAAGGTACTGCAATTGGTGCTGCAAGTGGTGCGGTAGCAGGCGCAATCATTAGCAAAAACAAAGGTGTAGGTGCAGTAGTTGGTGGATTGATTGGTGCTGGTGGTGGTTATATTATTGGCCGTAAAAAAGATAAGAAAAAACAAACGCAGGTAGATAGTACTGGAAACCAGTAAAAATAGATTTGTAATAAATGTCTTAAAATCTATATTCAACGATGACTTTTCAATATCCGTTCCGGAGGCTTATGCTTCCGGAATTTTTTTACCCAAAAAGATCTGTTAACCTCTTGAAAACAGAACTTCTACCAATGTGATTTTTAAAATAGGCCAATATTTTTAAAATCTTACAGTGGTTTACACCCATGGAATCAAAAAAATAGTCAAATGAGGCGATGCTGAATCGGAGTATTTTGTTTGTACAATCGGTATTGATTTCAATAGGATTGTTTCAACACACCCCACTGTTTTCCGTATCACCAACTTTATATTATCTATAAAAAACTGCATAGGGGATGGAAAAAGATATGATAATCTGGCAAAAAAAACTAACTTCAAATTCAAACTTTTTTATGACGTCTATACGGTTTGTTTTCGCAATTGTTTTATTTGCCCTTACGGGAAATGTTTTTGCTCATGGCAATACAGATTCCTGTTCTATGCCCCCCTTACCGGTCATTGAATTTAAGAAAACAGTTTTTCTCTCGGCTCTCAATATGCGAAAGCTTGATACTATAATTAAAATTGCAGGACGTAATCCAACTTGTAAAATTAAGGTTATGGGTTATGGTGCCTCAAGCATTAAGGGACAAGTAATAAGTTGGGACAGAGTATATAGTGTTGTACAATATCTTAAAAAACGGGGATTCAACAATGATAGAATCATCTTTGAGTATGCTTTACAAGGCGGCGATCCTAACAGCGTTGATCTAATAGGCACAATAGAGGACGGGCCATCTATAACACCTGTACCACTCCCATGTAAAACACAGCACAAATTATTTAGAAAAAAGTGTAAATAATATTCATTATTAAACTCAAATTCCGTTGCAATGCGCTTACGATTTCCTATTGCTGTTGTTTTATTTACCCTTACGGGAAATGTGTTTGCACAATCCCCGACAGATAGCTGCAACATGCCGGGTTTGCCTGTAATTCATTTTAAAAAAACGGTGTTTTTAAGTAAGAAAGCAAAGTTGCAACTAGATTCGGTGGTGAGGATTGCGAAGCAATACCCAAATTGTAAAATAAAAGCAGGACAGTTGGGATCAGGTTTATAGTATAGTAACCTATCTTTTAAAAAGAGGGTTTAATACGAATCGCTTAATATTTGAATATGGAACCTGAGGTGCCCCAAACAATATTGAAATTATTGGTACCAGAGAGGATGGTTATCCGTTGATACCGTCGCCACATCCCCCACTTGAGTCACCACCCCTCGGAACGAAATAGATATAAAAATTAATGATGATAATTAAGCGAACAGTGGGAAATCTTAAAATTACTAAATTTGTAAGAAAGTAAATAATATGTCAGTCAATCCTCAATATACATATGACAACCTCGGCAATCCCCTCGGTGTGTTTCTTTCTATTAGCGACTGGAACCAAATAGCGGAGGAAATTCACTTTGAATTACCCGATTGGCAAAAGAAACTTATTAATCTTCGCTTGCAAGAATACCACGCCGACCCCTCCAAAATGGAAGATGCAGATGCATTTCTTGCACAGTTGGATGAGGAGGACGCCAAATGAAAAAGCATAAAGTAAATTTATTACTTTCGGCAAAAGCGGATATTTCAGAAGCCCGAAAATGGTATTGCCATTTTAATAATGAACTCCCAATTAGATTTAAAGAAGAAGTCAGGCAAATAATTGAAACATTAAAATTAAGACCTAATGCAGATGCAATTCGATACAAAAATGTTCGTTTCGCACAACTTAATAGGTTTCCTACGCCATTCATTATTTTATAGACAAGTCCACTCTGACGGTCAATATCATCGCCGTCTATCATACTTCAATTAATCCAGACAAGTGGATATTGAGATAAAGCTTAAAATTTCCATTATTCTTCATTATGCTTTAAATTGACCGGGAACTATGGCTTTTAAAAAAACACATTTACTTTTGGCGAATACTTTACTTATCGTGATTTCACATTTGGTTATCGCTGTTAATTACACACCTCAATTGAGAAAAATAAATTATTTTATCTTCAAACAGGATTAAACATGCGCTTACAACTCATTGTTGTTATTGTATTATTTGCCTTTCCTGGAAATGTGTTTGCACAGTCGGAAGACCCAAGTATCTGCGAAATAATTTGTCCGCAGTTTGCAGTAATTGACTTTACCAATACTATCTTCTTAAGTAAAAAAGCAAAGTTGCAGTTGGATTCGGCAATGAAGATTGCAAAGCAATGGCCAATGTGTAATAAAATAAAAGTAGTAGCAAACGGAACATCTAGCGAACAGAGTCAGCAACAAAGCTGGGACAGGGTAGCCGCTGTGATTATGTACCTTAGAAAAAGGGGTATTGAAAAACAAAGATTGATATTTGACTATGGTGAAGAGGGAAATCCTAACATAGTAAACATTCAAGGAGTCAAGCAAAATGATAACGGGCCTTGGTGGACACCACCACCGCATCCCGAGTTTAGCTTGCATAAACATAAGATTACAGATTTTAATCCTAATTAATTCCCACTTCAATAATGCGCCGTAGTTTTTTCAAACATCCATACAGATTTTAAGAAAACACATTTACTTTTGGCAAAATCAATTTGCTTGTAAACAAACTGTTTTGTGAACTAACAAAACATGGAAAAAGCTGAATAGCATTACCCAAATTACAAGTGTCCCGCCGAGGCGGGAACTGCTGATAAATAGTAGCACAAAAGCCGGGACAAAAGACCAACAAAGCACATATAAGCAGCAAAACACAAAACCAATTAACTAATAAGCCAGTTAACCAATTAACCCAAGATGGAATATAACTTTAGAGAAATAGAGCAAAAATGGCAACAACAGTGGAAAGAGACCGATGCTTACAAAGTGGACAACAACTTTGACAAACCAAAGTATTATGTACTCGACATGTTCCCTTACCCAAGTGGTGCGGGGCTGCATGTGGGGCATCCGTTGGGATACATAGCTTCTGATATTTTTAGCCGCTACAAAAGGTTGAAAGGTTTTAATGTGCTGCATCCTATGGGGTTTGACAGCTTTGGTTTGCCTGCAGAACAATATGCGTTGGAGACTGGTCAGCATCCTGCTGAAACAACCAAGAAAAACATTGCCACTTTTAAAAGCCAGTTAGATAAAATTGGTTTCTGCTACGATTGGAGTCGCGAAGTGCAAACGAGTGACCCCAATTACTACAAATGGACACAGAAGATTTTCCTGGATTTGTTCAACAGCTACTTCTGCAATACCTGCAAGATGGCAAAGCCGATCAGCGAATTGGTTAAGAAATACGAAACCCGCGGTGGCAGTACATTTACTGCAGATGAATGGAACAGCTACTCCAAAGCCCGGCAGGAAGATATTCTGATGAAACGTCGCTTGGCTTATTCTTCTTTTGGTGAAGTAAACTGGTGCGAAGCATTAGGAACCGTATTAGCCAACGACGAAGTAGTCAATGGGGTGAGTGAACGAGGCGGCCACCCGGTGGTAAAAAAGAAAATGAGGCAGTGGTATTTGAGAATAACTGCTTACGCTGATAGGTTGCTTGAAGGTTTAGAAACGGTTGACTTTAGTGAAAGTATGAAGGAAATGCAACGTAATTGGATAGGCAGGAGTGAAGGTGCAGAGGTGGAGTTTCACCTCACCCCCGGCCCCTCTCCAACAAGTTGGAGAGGGGGGGAACAACCCATGAAGCCTGCGGCTTCGAGTTCGGGGTTGTATCCAAAATATAAAGTGAACGATAGGGTGCAGTTTGAAAATGCAAGAATAAACAGGGGGGCAAGCACGGAGGCGGAAGCATTGCTGTGGGAGCAGCTTCGTAATAATAAGGTTGGGTATAAATTCAGGAGGCAGCATCCTGTAGAAGGTTTTATAGCTGACTTTGCATGTCTGCAAAAAGGTTTGATTGTAGAGGCTGATGGTGGCTATCATGAAACACCCGAACAAAAGGAATACGATGAATATCGGACAAAAGAATTAGAAGCCGTAGGATTCAAAGTTATCCGCTTTACAAACGAAGAAATAATATCAAACGTCTACAACGTCTGTAATAAAATAAAAGAAATAATCAGCAATATCACTGCAACAAAACACCAATCCGCTTCCCCCCTCTCCAACTCCGTTGGAGAGGGGCTGGGGGTGAGGTGTTACACCACACGCCCCGACACCATTTTCGGCGTAGACTTCCTCGTAGTTGCACCCGAACATGAAATTGTACAGCAAATAACCACAGAAGCACAAAAAGAAGAAATAGAAAAATACCTCGCCTACGTAAAAAGCCGCAGCGACCGCGAAAGACAAGCAGAAGTAAAAAGTATTACCGGTGCCTTTACCGGAGCTTATGCCATCAATCCTTTTAACGGTGCGGAGATCCCGATTTGGATAAGCGAGTACGTGCTGGCAGGTTATGGAACAGGTGCTATCATGGCCGTGCCTTGCGGCGATGAAAGGGACTTCAAATTTGCGCGGCATTTCAATATTCCCATCACCAACATTATTGGTGAGCATTACAATGGTAAAGAAGCTAACCCGACTAAAGATGCAGTGTTGCAAAACAGTGGTTTCTTAAATGGGTTGCTAATGAAAGATGCAATAGGTGTTGCCATTAACAAAATAGAGGAATTAGGAATTGGAAAAAGAAAAGTGAATTACAAAATGCGGGATGCAGGCTTTAGCCGCCAACGCTATTGGGGCGAACCATTTCCAATTATTTGGAAAGACGGCGTCGCAACTCCACTGGATGAAAGCCGGTTGCCGCTTGAACTGCCACACGTAGAAAAATATGGTCCCGGCCCAGAAGGTGAAGGGCCGCTGGCAAACATAGAAGATTGGGTAAACACACCCGAAGGCCGCCGCGAAACCAGCACAATGCCGGGTTATGCAGGCTCTTCCTGGTACTTTCTCCGCTACATGGATCCGCACAACAACCAGGCTTTTGTTGACAGAAAAGTAAGCGACTATTGGAACAGTGTTGACCTCTACATTGGTGGCACAGAACACGCCGTTGGCCATTTACTCTACAGCCGCATGTGGACAAAAGTCTTGTACGACCTG
Organism: Segetibacter sp.; assembly: GCA_031373555.1. Classification (GTDB taxonomy): domain Bacteria; phylum Bacteroidota; class Bacteroidia; order Chitinophagales; family Chitinophagaceae; genus Segetibacter. The sequence continues at coordinate 29,833 of JANMMU010000132.1, forward strand.
GGTTATATTGGTTTTGAAGAACCGTTTAAAAAGTTGTTGAATCAGGGGATGATAACGGGAAAATCATACTTTATTCACCTAGTAAATTGCCAAAGAAATAACTCAACCGAAAATGTTCATATTTTTTGTTCTATTAACAAAGGAATATTCATAGATAATATTGAAATCAACTCCGAAACTTTTCATTCTAAAGGATCGTCTGTCCATTTTAGATTAAAAAATGGGCATAATGTAGTAGACTTTAAAAATAGAATTATTGAGAAAGACTTGCTTGAAATTTTGGGTACAGATAACTTGGTTGTTGATGAATATAAGGTTTTATGGGAAAATGATTTAACTGAAACTAGTGAAAGATTTATTTACTGTGAAATGGACATCGAAAAAATGTCTAAGTCTAAATTTAACACCGATAATCCTGATGAATTAGTTTATCAATACGGTGCCGACACTTTCCGCATGTACGAAATGTTCCTTGGCCCGGTAGAGCAAAGCAAGCCATGGGATACCAAAGGCATTGAAGGCGTTCACCGTTTTTTGCGTAAGCTGTGGCGGTTGTTTTTTGATGAAATAAAAGGCCCAATATGGACTTCTTCGGCTCCCTCTCCTTTGGAGAGGGCGGGGGGTGAGGCTTCTCCGGCAGAACTAAAAGTGCTGCACAAAACCATCAAAAAGATAGAAGACGACACCGAAAGGTTCAGTTTCAACACAGCGGTAAGTACATTTATGATTGCTGTAAATGAACTGGCCGATTTAAAATGCAACAAACGTGAAATTTTGGAACCATTGGTTGTGTTGCTTACCCCTTACGCCCCACACATCAGCGCCGAATTGTGGAAGCAATTGGGTAATGAGGGAAGTCTTTTGGATGCACCATTTCCTAAGCTTGAAGAAAAATACCTGGTAGAAAGCAACAAGGAATACCCGATCAGCATCAACGGTAAAGTCCGCAGCAGTATCAACTTGTCATTGGATGCCAAACAGCCCGAAGTAGAAAAACTGGTTTTGCAAAATGAAGTAGTACAAAAATGGTTGGAAGGCAATGCGCCCAAGAAGATTATTTATGTTCCCAATAAAATGATAAATGTGGTAATATAATAGACCACGGCACGAAATTTAAGCCACTGAACTTTCGGTGGCTTTTTTTATCTTTATGAAAAGAAATATTATGACCATAACACAGGATGATATAAAAGCACTTACCCCAATTGAAAGGCAGCAGCTTCTTACCATACTCTGGGATGTAATTGAGGAAGACGATTATAAGGACAATTTACCTGATGAATCTGTAGAAGAGATAAAGTTATTAAACGAACGCATAGAAGAATATAATCGAGATCCAACCTCCGCAATTCCTTTTGAAGAGGCACTAAAAAGATTAATAAATTAGTATAATGCATTATACGCCTATTATCACTAGCAAGGCCTTTCTTGAAATGGCTGATGCAAAGTTGTGGTATGATGAACGTTCAAGCGATGCTGGAAATAAATTCCTAGGCGAATTAAATAAATCCGTTTTTGTCATAACCCAATATCCAAAAAGGTATAGGCTTATATCAACAAATGTTAGGAGGTATAATTTGAAAATTTTTCCCTATTCCATTTTTTATCAAATAAGGGGCGATCTAATTTTGATTCTTCGAATCCGTCATTATAAACAAAAGCGATTAAGAAAATATAAATGATGGTTTTAGGAACCTCAACAGGGTATGAAAATCATAAACACTTTCTTAAGTAAGTAAACTTCGTTTTACTTTTACTTCATGAACAGTATCTCAGCTACTATTTCCAAACATACCAATGAATTTGCCAGTGTCGTTCCGTTTAATGCATCCAAAGACCATTTGCTGCAAATGGATTTCACCAAAGCCAACACGAGCCTTACAGACGACATACTCAATAATACCGAAAAATTTAGCGAATACATTTCCAATGTTCTGGGCGATAAATTTACTTACGGCATAGGAGGCTATAACGAGCACCGCACCATTTATGCCCGCAGCCATCACTTCGACAGTACCGAAGAACCACGGCGGTTGCACCTTGGCATTGATATTTGGGGCAAAGCAGGCACACCTGTTTTTGCGCCATTGGGAGGTTATGTACATAGCTTTGCATTTAACAATAATTATGGAGATTATGGCGCAACAATAATTCTTCAGCACCAATTGGATAGTGTTTCGTTTAACACCCTGTATGGACATCTTAGCCTCCGTGATTTGGATGGTCTTCAAGAGGGAAAATACATCAGCCGAGGGGTAGAGTTTGCCCATTTTGGAGCGCCAAAAGAAAACGGTCATTGGCCACCGCATCTGCATTTTCAAATAGTTCAGGACATGTATCAACACCAGGGCGACTATCCCGGCGTTTGCAAATATTCTGAAAGAGAACAATGGCTGACAAACAGTCCTGATCCTGATGTGATTTTGGGAATGATGCAGTTTGCGGGTTCTTAATTTCTCATTTTACACCGCCCCCGTAAACTGTTTCAAAAACCGTATGTCGTTTTGCGAATAAAGACGTAGGTCGTTTACCCTGTATTTGAGTTGGCAGATTCGTTCCACGCCCATGCCAAATGCAAAGCCGGTGTATTTTTCGGGGTCAATGTCAAAGTTTTTGAGCAGGTTGGGGTGTACCATACCGCAGCCTAATATCTCCACCCAACCGGTTTGCTTGCAGAGGCTGCACCCCTTGCCACCACAAACTGTGCAGCTAATGTCCATCTCGGCACTCGGCTCTGTAAAAGGGAAGTAACTGGGGCGAAAACGAATTTTGGCATCCTTGCCAAACATCTCCTGTACAAAGAAGTAAAGCGTTTGCTTCAGGTCGGCAAAACTCACATTTTCATCCACATACAGTCCCTCCACCTGATGAAAGAAACAGTGTGCCCTTGCACTAATTGTCTCATTGCGATAAACTTTTCCGGGGCACACAATGCGTATGGGAGGCTTCTGATTTTCCATTATACGGGCCTGCACACTGCTGGTGTGGGTACGCAAAAGATAATCTGGATTTTGGTTCAGGTAGAAAGTATCCTGCATGTCACGTGCCGGATGATTTTCCGGTAGGTTTAGGGCGGTAAAGTTGTGCCAGTCGTCTTCAATTTCCGGCCCTTCGGCAACTGCAAATCCAAGGCGTTTAAAAATGGAAACCATTTGGTTACGCACCACCGTCAGCGGGTGGCGGGTGCCTACGGTAATATTGTCACCGGGTAGTGACCAGTCTATATTAGGTGAGCTGGCAGTTGTGAGTTGTGAGTTAGCGGATTTTAATAACTCGTATTTTTCTTCTGCAAATATTTTAAAGGCGTTCAATATCTGCCCAAATTCTTTTTTGTTTTCGTTGGGGACGTTGCGCATTTCGCCCATCACATTTTTCACAATGCCCTTTGTTCCCAGATATTTGATGCGGTAGTTTTCCAGTTCGGCTTCGGTAGCGGCTTCGTAACTGTTTATTTCTGCTTTGTAAGCTTCTATTTGCTGTAGTATTGCTTCCATTGGGCGAAGATAGTTAATGTGATAATCTGATAATTAGCTAATTTATATATCCTTGTTTTACCGGGGGAAGTAATGCTAATGAAAGGCATTTTTACTTTTCCATTTATTTTTTTTGCTGCTGAAAAATTCGTTACGAATACGAAATGTGATATTTAAAAAGAACTTATTATCGGGCAAATAAATAAGCCATAAAGGGCTAAAAGATATTTTTGGTTGTCACGTGAATTTAGCCATCGTCATTTCCTCATTTAAAATCAGTTAAATAGCTTAGATCGTTTCAGGTGAGAGTTGCTTATTTTTACCCTTCGGGAAATGAATAACATTCAACACATAACATACGAACAACTACTGCAAAAACTGGATTCCGGCGAAGATTTATTGTTGCTTGATGTAAGGGAAGATTTTGAACGTGAGCATTTTAATATTGGCGGCATACACATACCTCTTACCGAGGTACTTAACAAAGCTGCAGAAATCCCTAAAACCACACCGGTGATTGTTTATTGTAGAAAGGGTGTACGAAGCCAGATAGCAATTCAGAAATTACAGGACAGGTTTGAATATAAAAACCTGATTAACCTGCAGGGCGGGGTTGACGGGATTAAATAATGACGCCTTACACCAACTACTAAATGAAGCTTCACATTTTGAAAACCCATTTTGAAAATTTACTAAAGAATTGGATGTAGAAATACATAGAAATGGTTGAATAGAAAAGAAAAGGTAAAAGTGTGCAACCCAGGCAAAAGTCCGAAGCAGGCTCAACAGAAAGTTCCAAAAAAATCCATTATCACTACAATTAATTCAACCTACCCCTACACTACCTTAAATGCTGCAAAATAATAATTGTTGGCTGTAGCTATGAGTTGCAGGTTGATATAATAAGATTGAGTAAAGTCAAGAAACGCTTTGAACTCATGGGTTGGTACCACAAATTCATCAAAGAAAATAATGTCCCCTTTTTTTAGGTAAGGGGCAAGCGAGGAAAGGGCATACAATGTGGCCGACCACAGGTCTGCATCCATCATGATTACATTACGGCGTTTAGGGTCAAGCTGCGAAAGAAAGCCTGGTACTGTTTGCTGAAACAAGCCCTTGAAATATTGGCCACGGGCATCTTTTATGGCGGGCATTTTATCATCGTTGCTAAAAGACCCTTTCTTAAATGGTCCCCAGTCTTCTGGTAATCCATCAAAGGTATCAAAGCCATAAAACCGGCTATCCGTGTGTGTGTTTTGTGTCATGAACCAATCAAAAGAATAACCTGCTGCTACGCCAAACTCCAGATAGTTGATCGGTTGTGTGAGACCCTCTTTGTCAATAACCCACTGGTACATGGGATAGCGTTTGGTATAGTCCCACTTGCTTAAAAAGTCGTTGTATTCTACTTTACCGTTTTCGTATGCCCATTTGCTTAGGCGGGTCAGATATAACAGATTAGAAAGAAAACCTGTAAACAACCCAAATATGCGGTGCAGTTGCAGCTTTATAAAAAGCGACTTGGTTATGCGGATAAAGAACAGCTTCATGCGGCAAAGAAAAGAAAATGTTAGGGGTTTTTGTTACGGTATTATTCTTTACCCAAACTAACCGGTTTTAAAATATATGGTAGTTGCCTGATGGTGTAATAAAAAATCCAGAGCATGGCGCCAAACAGAAGGGTAAATGCCCATGTATTGAAATGATGATGCGGCCTAAGCATTTGCCCCCCGATTTGATGCAATAAATCTGACGGATCGGTAACTACGTCCCAACTATTGTAACGCAGAAAACGGCCCAGGTATATCCCATACGAACAGATAAAAATGGTGCAAAACATAAGTAGATTCAACTTCCATGCGCTTAGGTGTTTTTGCAAAAAATGTTCTACCTGCATAAGTGAGACAACACCCAATATCAGCCCGTTCCATGCAGCAGATGTTACCAACAACAGGTCGAACCATTTGCTTACCGGTGGCCTTTCGGTAAAATGAATAATGTCTGTAATAAGATACGGAGCATTGGGCAAAACCAACAGCCATGCACAGAGTATGAACCAGACCTTTAAATTTATTTTATCAAAATACTTCAGCAATCTACTCAACAACAAAGGGAGCGCAGCAAGAAATAAATTCCACGTGAAATATAGAAAGGTAACCTTACCCGTAGTGAAGATTCTGAATATTATAAGCGTAACCGTAAATGCCAGTGAAACCAAAAGCATCCGTTCAACTTTTGTCCATTTGTTTTTCATAATAAATCCGAAATTTTTGGTAAAAAAATAATGCAGCCAATTATTGCACTTATGATAGAAACCCAGAGTACAGCACCGGCTGAAATGTCTTTAATGGTTTTAATAACCGGGTGATAAGTAGGCTGCACAAGGTTGCAAAGTTTCTCTATTGCACTGTTAATCATCTCTAAAGAAAGTACAGCAGCTATGCAAGCTAAAATAGTTATCCATTCAGTTTTTGACAAATGAAATATCCAAGTACATGCAACTACAATAATTGCTACTGCTAACTGTACTTTGCCATTTCTTTCGTGTTTAAAAAAAGCAATCAGCCCATTGAAAGCATATACAAACCCCTTTAGAAAATTCAACATTCAAACGTATTTTTTGAAAACTACAAATTTTGAGGGAAAAGATGCAATCAGGAACGCAGATGAAGCAGATTATAAGGATTTATTAGGATTTTGCATATCCCTAACTCGGTATTATCTTAAACAGAAAAATATCATTAGTAAATTTCAATTAACTTTTATTTGTTTGTTCAAAATTCTTAAAAATATCACCTTTTTTAACCTGAAATCAGAAATGTATTAAGCAACACTACTAGAATTTCTGTAATTAAAAATTTGCCACTATTATGTTTGATAAGGTTGAGGATTAGGTGCCATATCTTAGAGTTATCATTTTTTATTTTTGGGAGTGACTATATTTTTTATTGCCCTGTCAAAATCACTTTCAAAAAGCTTGTCCTGCACAATGCGGTATTTTTCAAATTCACTTTCAGCAAATGCTTTTGCAATGGCTTGTGTTACTTTCCCGGCATTGTTCAAAATATCTTTTTCGTTAAATTGCAAAAAAGCATTCAGTTTACCTGCCCAGTCTTTCATTGTCATTGGTATATTTCGCTCTGCCTGTGTTTCTGCATAGTCAAGGTACATGGTTACAAAACGGTTGAGGCTCTTTATTTCTTTTTCGTTGAGATAGTTTTTAGCTACTACCACATCAGTTTTTATGATTTTACCTAACGGTGCATTTTTCCAGGTAGTTAACCCCATTCGATCTTTCTTACTGTCAGCACGACTTACTATCAATTCAGCTGCTGTGTGCCCGTGAATAGCAAAATGTAATTTGTTTTGAAGAGATGCAAAAAAAGATTGAGTAACCAAATCGTCTGTTTTATAGTCCATTGCCGTGGCATAGATGTCGGTTATCTTTTGATAAAAATTCCGTTCACTTGCCCGTATTTCTCTTATTTCAGCAAGCAAATCATCAAAATATGTCTTACTTAAAAATGCCCCGTTTTTTAATCGTTCTTTATCAAGCACATAACCTCTTATAGCAAAATCTCTTAATACAGATGTAGCCCACTGCCTGAACTGGGTGGCCCGCTGCGAATTAACACGGTAACCGACTGAAATAATTACATCCAGATTGTAAAATTCCACATCACGGTTCACTTCCCTTTTACCTTCCGTTTGAACTATTCGAAATTTTCGAATAGTTGTCCCCTCCTGTAATTCATCACTTTTGTAAATTTCTTTAAGATGATAATTGATAGTGTTTACTTCCACTTCAAAAAGAGTCGCAATCATTTTTTGAGTCAGCCATACTGTTTCATCTTCTACCATTACCTCAATGCTATTTTCACTAGCCTTTGAAGTAAAAATTAAAAACTCTGCTGTGCTGTTTCGTATTTGTAATTTTTTATTCAGCATTTATTGTTCTATTTTTTTCAACTATAAAATTCACTAATAGCTCAAAGTTTTACATCTCTTCTTATTTTTTTGCAAATCCATATAAAGTCAATGGGCTTCTATAAACGAAAATCCTTTCAGAATAATAATAAGTTTTCTAATTGTTTTGTAAGATGTATTGAGATTTAGTTGCATTCATAAAAATAAGTTGAAACCCCATTAATAATATCGTTTCACATCAAATCAACTATTCTATACAATCCAAAATCACTTCGCACACCATTTCTATCTCTTCAATAGTAATTATTAGTGGTGGCGCTATTCGCAAACAATTAGGGGCAAACAAAAACCAATCAGTCACTATCCCTTTTTCTATGCAGCGGTCTATAACAGTTTTACAAGTTTCAAAACTCTCAAACTCCAATGCCATCCACAAACCCGCAGATCTGATTGCTTTTATTTTAGAATGGTTTAAATACTTATGCAACAATTCCTCTTTTGAAAAAACTTCATCAATCCATTTGTTGCACAGCAATTCATTCATTGCAGCCATACCTGCAGCACAACTTACCGGGTGACCTCCAAATGTAGTTATATGTCCCAGCACAGGATTGCTTGTCAATGTATTCATTAACCGCACATCGGCTATGAAAGCGCCAAGCGGCATGCCACCGCCCAATGCTTTTCCCAACAGTAAGACATCGGGAACTACATTATACTGCTCAAAAGCCCACAAACTGCCGGTGCGGCCAAAGCCTGCCTGTATTTCGTCAAATACCAGCAAAACACAATACTCATCACATTTTTTGCGAAGCGCAATCAGCCAATTATTGTCAGGTTTATTAATCCCACTTTCGGCCTGCACTGTTTCTATAACCACACATGCAGTTTGTCTGTCTATGCTGTTTATCAGCTCGTAGCTATTGTAGTCAAAATGATACACATCAGGAAGGAGCGGACGAAATGCATTGCGCCAATATTCATCTCCCATAATGCTTAATGCGCCTTGTGTGCTGCCATGATACGCCTTGTTACAGGCAATTATTTTGGTACGTCCTGTAACACGTTTGCATAACTTCATAGCCCCCTCTGTAGCTTCTGCGCCGCTGTTGGTAAAGTAAACCGAGTTGAGTGTAGCAGGCAGATGATCGGTCAGCAATTTTGCATAAGCCACCTGTGGGGCTTCAATAAATTCACCATAAACTATCAGGTGCATGTATTTGTCCACCTGATCTTTAACAGCCTGTATTACCGCAGCATTGCTATGGCCAATGTTACAAACACTAAAACCCGAAATGAGGTCTATGTAAGATTTTCCGTTAATATCCCACATATGTATGCCTGAAGCTTTTGCTATTTCCAATCCAATAGGAAATGGTGAAGTCTGTGCTACATGTTGCAGAAATAACTGGCGGTTGGTCATTTGCTTAAAGTAGAATTATTTTTATGAAATTTATTTATATTACAATTACAAATCCCCCAATTGCGGCCGCATTACAATATCCTCCACCACCGCTTTATGAGATAGTTGGCTTGCAGCAAAAATCATAGTTGCTACATCCTTTTCTTCCATAATTCTGTTGGGGTCAACACCCGTACCTTCCCAACTTGCACTTATAGTTGCACCGGGACTTACTGCAGTAACTTTAATTCCAAATGGCTTCATCTCTTCCCGTAGATTTTTAGAAAACCCGAGTAATGCAAACTTGCTGATACCATACGAACCTACCTTGTCAATTCCTTGCAGGGCTGTAATAGAACAGATGTTGAAAATATGTCCTGACCTTCTCGCCATCATATCCGGCAAAACCAATCGGGTAAGATTATAAGCCCCATAAACATTTACTTCCATCATTTTTTGTAACACACCTTCTGCTTCGTTGTATATGCTGCCTCCTATAAACTGACCTGCGTTATTGATCAAAATATCGGGAACAATTGCAATGGATTTTAACCAGGAAGCAAAACCTTGTAATTCATTTTCATTTGAAATATCAACAGCATGAGCATGAAAATTGATTGTCGGATAACGGGCAATAAATTCTTCCTGCATCTCGTTCAGGTCTTTTGCAGTGCGGGATACTGCAATAATATTATATCCGCCTTCGGCAAATGTTTGAGCCGTGGCCCGGCCGATTCCTTTGGTAGCACCTGTAATAACAACGTTCATTTTTTATAATTTTAAAAGTAGCTTGCAGACAAAACTACTAAAACGCAACACGAAACAACAGAAAATGGTTTATCCGCATATTTTTTTTGACCTTGACCACACGCTATGGGATTTTGAAACCAATTCAAAAGAAACCCTGCATGAGATATATGTAAGCCACGAACTTGCAGCAACTGTCACCCCTAATTTTGAGCTTTTTTACAATCATTATCATGACCACAACAAACGATTATGGCATCGCTACAATCATGGTTTAATAAGACAAGACGAGTTGAAGTGGAAGCGAATGTCCAACACCTTATTGGAATTTAAAATTGGTGACGAAAAGCTGGCAAAAAAATTAAGTGAAGCCTATCTTGCAATACTTCCGCATAAAAAAGCCTTGTTTCCGCATACGGTAGAGATTTTGGAATACCTGACCAACAAACAATACAAGCTTCATCTTATAACCAATGGTTTTGAAAAAATACAATGGGCCAAACTGGAGAATGCTGCTATTGATAAATATTTCACCCACGTAATTACCAGCGAAATAGCCTGTAGCCTTAAACCACACAAAGAAATATTTGATTTTGCGCTTAATCGTGCAGGGAGCAATTGTGACGAAAGCATAATGATAGGAGATAACCTGGATGCAGATATTGCAGGTGGAATGAATGCAGGTATGGATACAGTTTTTGTAAACCACATCAATGAAACAACTACTATACAGCCAACGCACACTGTCTATCATTTAAAAGAATTAGAGGAAATTTTATAAGCCCATAATTTTATATTGAAAAGAAAAGTTATCAATGCCTAAAATCAAAACTGTTCTCCTCTCTTACGGCATGTCAGGTAGAGTTTTTCATGCTCCTTTTCTTAGTCTTCATCCGGGATTTGAGTTAGTGGGTTGTTGGGAAAGAAGTAAAAAACTGATTCAGGAAACTTATCCCAATGTAAAATCTTATGATACTTTAGAAGAAATACTGACTGATAATACTATTGACTTAGTTATCGTAAATACTCCCATTGACACCCATTTCGAATTTTCAAAAAAGGCCTTGCTTGCCGGAAAAAATATTGTTGTAGAAAAAGCCTTTACTACAACTGTTGCAGAAGCAGTTGAACTTAAATCCATTGCCGAAAGGCAAAATAAAAAGATTACTGTATTTCATAACCGGAGATGGGACAGCGATTTTATGACTTTCAAAAAAATCATTAATGAAGGATGGTTAGGTGCAATCAATGAAGCTGAAATTCACTTTGACCGATATAAACCGGCATTAAGCACGAAACCGCACAAGGAACTACCTACACCGGGTAACGGCGCATTAAAAGACCTTGGCCCCCATATCATAGATCAGGCTTTAGTCCTTTTTGGATGGCCTGAAAAAATATTTGCAGACATCCGCATTACCAGAAAAGATTCATTGATAGATGATTGGTTTGATATTGTGCTTTTTTACCCCACCACCAGAGTTAGACTTAAAGCAGGCTATTTGGTTAGAGAACCTTTACCGGCATATATTTTTCATGGTGCCAAAGGTTCATTTATCAAAAACCGGAGTGATGTTCAGGAAACAGATTTAACCGCCGGAAAAAATCCAGGTGACAACAATTGGGGTTTTGATAAGGATAATGGCCTCTTGCATACAGAAATAAATGGTGAAGTAATCAGGAAAACCATTGAAACACTTCCCGGTAATTATTTTGACTTTTACGAGGCTTTGTCCCAATCCCTAACAGAAAATAAACCAATGCCTGTTTCAGCAGATGATGGTATTGCAGTTATGCAAATCATAGAAAGTGCTGTAGCAAGCAGCCATAACGGAGAAACTATTTCATTGCATAAAATTTAAACCACTAAGACACCAAGACTCAAAGTAACACAAAGAAAAAACCTTTGTCTCGTTGTAATCTTTGTCTCGTTGTGTGAAACCAAATAAAAAAGCCTCCACTTTTTACAGTACAGGCTTTTGTATTTTTAGTAATTACTAAGCTTTCTTAACTTCTGCAGTTGGTGCAGGCTTTTCAGCTTTCTTAGTCATTTCTTTTGCACCTTTTTTGCAGCAACCTTTATGAGTTCCGCATTTTTTACCTTCGCCTGCAAATGCTGCACCTGTAATCAAGAAAGCCGCAACTGCCAATGTGATTATTTTTTTCATATTGTTTTTTTGTTTTTAATGATTAATAAACGATAGACCAAATATAAAAATTGCCCGTGTACTAAACAACTTTCAATCTGTTAATAATTGATAAAAGAAATCTTAATTAACTAAAGCGTGGCCAAAACCGTTACGCCACCTTTTACCACTTGATTTAATTCTACATTCACTTTTGTACCTATAGGAAGTAACAAATCTACCCTGCTTCCAAACTTAATAAAGCCCAATTCATCACCCTGATGCACCTCTTGCCCAACAGATAAATAATTAATAATGCGTTTAGCCAATGCTCCTGCAATTTGTTTAACCAATATTTCTGCCCTACTGTTTTTAATTACTACACTGTGTCTTTCGTTTTCGGTAGATGATTTTGGGTTCCAGGCCACAAGATATTTACCCTTATGGTATTTGTTATAAACCACCTCGCCACTTATTGGATTCCGGTTTACGTGCACATTTGCCGGGCTCATAAAAACACTCACCTGCAGCCTTTTGTCTTTAAAATATTCCTCATCTACCACTTCTTCTATTACCACCACTTTGCCATCAGCCGGGCAGATTACCTGATTTTCTCCTATAGTTAAAGAGCGATAGGGAATACGAAAAAAAGAAACAATGAACAGGAACAAAAAAGCAGAAACTACCAATAGAATACCTTGAGCTGCTGAATTTTCTTTCAAAAACATAAACCCGGCCACATTTATAGCTCCAAAAATTAAAGCCGCAATACCAATACTCTTATACCCTTCTTTGTGAATTGTCATGTGTAAAAATTAGTGTGCAAATATAGAATGGTTTCCCGTTCATTTTTTTCCCGTCATTTGTTTCTAGTTATTCTTGTAAGTTTCAGTTTATACATTAAACATCCATGTGTACAACCAAACAAACTGCGTAGCCAACAGCAAACTGTCAAACCTGTCCAAAAAACCTCCATGACCGGGCATAATTTGTCCGCTGTCTTTTATGCCTGCCATTCGTTTCAGTTTACTTTCCAACAAATCGCCGGCGGTACCAAATATGGCCGCTATCGCGGAAATAACTATGAGTGATGTTATGTCTTCAATTTTGAAAATATAGTAACCGCCGAGGGTAACCGCTAAAACACACAGAATAGCACCGCCTGCTGTTCCTTCCCACGTTTTTTTGGGTGAAATAGATGAAAAGGGTGTTTTACCAATAACTGAACCTACAATGTATGCCATGGTATCATTTATCCAGATAGAGGCAATTAATACCAAGGGAATAACCATTCCCGTATCCATCAAAACAGTTGAACCGCTGCTGATTAAACCATGGCTTCTTATACCAATCATCAAGGCCCATGGTAGCGAAATGTACAATAAACCCATTGCTGAAATACCCAGGTTTTTTACTGAATAACTTTTGCGAAGCACAACCAAAAACAACGGCAATACAATACCGCAAACCAGCATAAGCAATAAGCCTAAACCACTCATTCTTGTACCTTTCAGCACAAATGCATTGTTGGTCATTGACAACATGAACGCCCAACCGGCCACCATAAAACCGTAACGTTGTGTTGGGGTAATATTATTGAAATCAGGATTTATTAGCCCCATAATTTTATGATACTCAACCCAACATCCAAAATGAATAATAGAGAATAGCACCAAAAAACTCCAATGGTTCCAAAGTAAGCCGGCCATCATAACAGCTACAAAAACCACTGCTGATAATGCCCGTGTCTTAAAGGTTTCAACGTTAAAAGCCATATTGCAGAAAGTAGTATGAAAAAATAAGTACGCAATGTACAGGTAATACCGATTGAAAACGAGTAGACAAACAATTGAAAAACAGAATTTATAATAAACCGATGTGGATACAAATCTACTTTTTGCAACTTTGTTGCAAAATAGCTACCTTTGTGTTTAATGAATCTGAAAATAAACTGGGATGCATTGGGTATTACTACATCTATTGCCTGTGCTATTCATTGTGCAGTTTTACCATTAATCTTTACCAGCCTCCCAATTTTTGGTATTAATATAGTTGAAAATATTTCTTTTGAAATTGGAATGGTTTTATTAGCGTTTGCCATAGGTATTTATTCATTATACCATGGGTATAAAAAACACCATCATAGTTTTTTTCCTATGATGGTATTTTCTGCAGGTTTTTCTTTTTTAGTGCTAAAGCTATTTTTTGTAAAATATGAAAATTGGCTGTTAATACCCGGCGTATTGGGCATAATTAGTGCCCACTTGATCAACTATAAAGCTTGCCGCATACACAATCATGCACATAAGGAAGACTGCAATCATTAAAAAGTTTATACTACAATTATTGCTGCAACAGTAAAAAACCATCTGAATCTTTCCAAAAAGGCATTTTTTCTCTTACATTTTCAATGTCATCTTTTTGGAGTGTAAAAGTGTACACGTCTTCATCATTTTGCTTATGGTAAATTACTTCGCCTAAAGGATCAACTACCATACTATCACCACTATAGTATATATCTTTTCCATCTTTGCCTACACGGTTTACGCCTATACAGTAAGCCTGGTTTTCAATAGCCCTTGCCTGAAGCAAAGTTCGCCATGCATGGCTTCTTCTTTCGGGCCAATTGGCAATATATATCAGAATGTCATACTCCGGTGAAGCCTTTTCCCCATCATCTTTTACATGTTGTGGGTTCTGACGTGCCCAAACGGGAAACCTCATATCATAACAAATCATCAGGTTTATTTTCCAACCCTTAACCGAGGCAATTAATCGTTTATTACCCGGAGTATAATATTGGTCTTCGTTTGCGTAAGCAAATAAATGGCGTTTGTCATATATGCCCATTTGCCCATTGGGTAACATCCAAATCAGCCGGTTATAAAAATTCTCACCCTCTTTTATTATCAGGCTACCTACCAAAATGGATTTCTTTTCTATTGCCATTTTTTTCATCCATGCTACAGATTCACCGTTCATATCTTCTGCTAATGTTGCGGTATTCATACTAAATCCTGTAGTGAACATTTCCGGAAGAATAATGATTTCAGTTTTCTCATCAATGCCCATAATCTTCTCTTCCAGCATTTTAAGATTGGCGGCTTTATCTTCCCAATGCAATGCAGTTTGTATAGTTGTAATAGTGAGTGAAGACATAATCTAAAGGATTAGTTGGGTGATTTTAGTTGAGCAATTGCTTTGCTGATCAATGCGGGTTCATAGCCTTTTTGTAGCAGAAAAGCATAAGTTTTGGCTTGCCTTACAAGGTATTGTTCTTTTTTTAGGCTAATCCATTTTTGCTGCGCCAATTTATTCAAAGTTGATAAGTATGCTTCATCGCCAATCTGTTGCAGCGCTAATTTTATCAAAAAAATACTGATTCCTTTTTGTTGCAATTCATATTGAATTTTTTTCTTTCCCCACTGTTTTATCCTGAATTTCCCTCCGGCAAATTGCACTGCAAAACGTTCTTCATTCAGATAATTTTCTTCAATCAGGTAGCTCAATATTTCTTCCACTTCCGTTTTTCTTAGTCCATATCCATATAGTTTTTCCTTCACCTCACGGTGACAGCGTTCCTGGTAGGCGCAGTATGGTTTTATTTTTTCTAAACCCTGCTCTTTGGTCAGACGGTTTTGTACCTGCATATATTGGCAAAAATAAGTGCAGAATGTTATTAACTTTAGCCCCGCAAAAAACTACAAACTTTGTGCAATTGACAAATTGCAGTAGGTTTGTTACTTTAGATTATAAACCGAGCAATAACAACTTTACACAGGCTCATTTTTTTCTGATTGAAAAATATGAATTTGTAAGGTTACATTCTGCCAATAAAAAAAAATAAATAAACGAATGAAATTTATTGTTTCTTCTTCATCTCTGTTGAAACACCTGCAGCAGATTAGCGGCGTTATCAACAGCAACACTGTATTACCAATTCTTGAAGACTTTCTGTTTGAAATTGAGAACAAAAAACTCAACATTATAGCTACCGACCTGGAAACTGTAATGCGGGTTCAAATGGATGTTGAAAGTAAAGACAACGGCAGAGTCTGTATTCCTTCCAAAATATTGTTGGATTCTCTTAAAAACATAGCAGATCAGCCGCTCACTTTCAATATTGATAAAAACTTTGCCATAGAAATTACCAGTGACAATGGTAAGTATAAGGTAATGGGTGAGAATCCTGACAACTTTCCTAAAGAGCCTTCTGCGGATGATACTACAGCATTTACTATGCCCTCAAGTGCATTGGTTACTGCTATCAACAAAACCATTTTTGCAGTTAGTAACGACGACCTTCGTCCTGCAATGACAGGGGTATTTTTTGAGCTTGACCCTAAATACATACAGTTTGTAGCTACAGATGCACACCGTCTTGTACGCTACAAAAGAACAGATGTAGCCTGCCCCGAGGTACACAATTTTATTGTACCTAAAAAGCCGCTTAACCTGTTGAAAAATGCATTGCCAGATAATGAAGATGAATTAAGCATCAGCTACAACAGCAATCATCTTTTTGTGTCGCACGGTACCACCCAATTGATTTGCCGATTGATTGATGCCCGTTTCCCGGATTACAAAGTGGTAATACCCCTTGACAACCCATATAAGCTGATTGTTGGTAAAAGTGAGTTTCAAAATGCATTGCGCCGCGTAAGTGTTTTTAGTAACAAAAGCACCAATCAGGTTGCGCTAAGCATTAGCGGCAGCGAACTTAAATTGGCTGCTCAGGATATTGATTTTAGTTTTGAAGGAAACGAACGCATGACCTGTCAGTACGATGGTGAGGATATGCAGATAGCCTTCAATGCCAAGTTTTTGATAGAAATGCTAAACTCCGCCGAAACTAATGATGTAAAGGTGGAATTAGCAACAAGTACCAAAGCAGGTATTATTAAACCAACAGAAATGGATGAAAATGAAGACTTGCTGATGTTGGTTATGCCTTTGATGTTGAATAATTAATTTCATCTCTGAATTTATAAAAAAAACCTCTGAATTTTCAGGGGTTTTTTGTTTAATGAAAGGTTTAGCTACAGAAATTTATGCACAATTATTGTTATCCGGTTGTAATTTTAGGATGCTAACAAACTTTTTAATTAATTTTATTTCAAAACAAATACGCAATGACATCTGCAGAAATAAAGCATCAAATCGATATTATGAAGGAGGTTGCGGAAATGAGCAAGCAATCAAAGGAATTTGCACTTAAGTTTCTGAAAGATGCTGGCATCCTGAATATTATAGAAACACCTACTAATCCAACTGACAAATCGAAGTAATAATAATTGCCACATCATCAGCCTTTTGAAATAACCGGATTCCACAGTTGTGATAAAAATATCGGACTGTCTGTATTAAATGGAAAAACGGATTTAAGACCAAGCACCAATATTTGGGATTGGCTGGGGGAAGGAATTTATTTTTGGGAGCAAAACCCCATGAGAGCCTTAGAATATGCGGTAGAAAGTTCTCAAAGAAAGCAATTTAACAAAATCCCCATTAGTATACCCTTTGTTTTAGGAGCAAATATAGAACTCGGGAATTGCCTGAATTTGATGGAACCTGAATCACTCTCAATTTTAAAAGAAGCTTATGAAGGACTTAAATCTTACTGCAAGGAATCATGTGTTGCAATGCCGGAAAATAGCTTAAACAATCGTCGATTAGATTGTGCTGTTATTATGTACGCTCATCAATCCAGAATATTAAAATCTGAAAAACCTTACGATACTGTAAGATGTGCCTTTCCGGAAGGAGACCCTGTTTATCCTGGTACAACATTAACATCAAGAGGACACATACAGGTTTGTGTATTAAATGAGAGTTTAATCAAGTCTTACTTTTTACCACGTCCAATAAGTGAGTTTAATCCATTTTATTAAAAGTGAATGAGCCAAGATTATGATAAATTCTACTTCAAAAATATTTTCCACCATAGCAGTTATACCTGCCCGTTATGCAGCCACACGTTTTCCTGCAAAGCTGATGCAGATGCTAGGAACAAAAACTGTAATACGGCACACATACGATAATACATTAGCAACAGGCTTGTTTGACGAAGTAATAGTAGCAACCGACAGCGAAATTATTTATAATGAAATTACGAGTAATGGTGGCAAAGCAGTTATGAGCAAAAAAAGCCACGAAAGTGGTAGTGACCGCATAGCCGAAGCTGTGGCCGACATGAAGGCTGACATAATTGTAAACGTACAAGGCGATGAACCATTTGTGCAAAAAGAACCACTTGAAAAACTATTACAGGTTTTTGAGGGAGAAGAAGGAGCAAAAGTTCAGGTTGCCTCCTTAATGCAGTTGATGAAAGAACAACAGTTTATCAATGATTCCAACTATGTAAAAGTAGCTGTAGATAAAAATATGAATGCTTTGTTTTTTAGCCGTTCTGTTATTCCTTATCCGCGTAATACACAGTTGACCATTCCATTTTACGAACACATAGGTGTATACGCATTCAGAAAAGAGGCACTTATGAAGTTTACCAATTGGGAAATGACCCCGCTTGAAGCCGCAGAAAAAATTGAATGTCTTCGCTACCTGGAGAATGGTGTTTCCATTAAAATGGTTGTGACAGATTATATGGGTGTTGAGATAGACACCCCCGAAGATTTGGAAAGAGCCGCTCGATTATTCGAACATAAATAAACATTTTCCGGGAAATAAGAATTAATGAAAAGGGAAGATTAATTAATGGTCTAACCTAACACAAACACCAATAAACTAATTAACCAATAAACCGCTTAACCCCCCTCCCCGCCAATTTGATCTATCAATATTTCAATCTCACCGGATATTTTATCAATCTCGTCATTGTACTTATCGGTGTCCTGCTTCATTGATTTGTATATCAATTCGGTTTGCTTGATTCTCAATTGCGCATAGCTATGCAATAGCTTCCGCTTTTTATTAAACCTTTCGTCTAACCTGTATTTATCTGTTTTGTCTATTTCCTTTTGAAAATTTTTCCAAAGTGGCAATGCTTCTTCTTTTAGAGTTTTGGCTGCATCTTCATTGGTTTCGGCATCCTGCAGGCGTTGCATTTGTGTCATTGCTTTTAGTTCTATTTGGTTCAATTGCATCACTGCTTTTTCAAAACGCAATGAATCATCTTTGCCGCTACGTATGTACAGGAAAATGAGCAAAGCTGTAGCCAGTAATATTTCTATTGAAATACGTGTTCCGCCAGAACGTGCAAGATTTTTTTTGAAATGGAAAAAATAGAAAAGATACCCGACCACAATCCCGGCAGCCAACCCACCAATATTGGCCATATTATCAGCACCATGATTGAGTCCAAACCAAACAATAAAACCAAAATATAACAGCACCCCTGTAAACCAAACCGTATTGAATTTTTTATTGAGGTAGCCTGTAGTTGCAAAAGCCAGCAAAATACCATAGAGCCCTGCAACTGCACCTGAGGCACCGGCAGTAACCCCTTCGCCAACAAAATATATACTTACCAGACTTGCTAAAGCACCGGTTGCCAGATAGCCAATCAGAAATTTTATTTTACCTAAAATGGTTTCTACCATTACACCAATGAAGTACAAACCAATCATATTGGCAACCAATAACCGGACACCCATATGTACAAACAGATTGGTAATCAACCGCCACCAATCTCCTGCTGCCACATACTCTCTCACATTACCCCCCCATAAAGTAATGTCTTCGGGTGATGGATTGTACATATCTACACCCCGGGCAATCATGGTAATAAAAACAACAAAATTCAGGAGAATAAGAAAGAAAGTTATTTCATGGTCGCGTAAGCCAAAAGTTATTTTGTCTCCGGCAACTCTGCCAGATTTAATTTGGCCAAGCGTTTCTTTTTTAAGTGCTTCTGCTTCATCTTTTAATAATTTTTCCGAGACATTTTCCCGAAGGGATAAAAATTTTGGCAATAAAAATTCGTCTATATTTTTTTTGTTGCGGCCACCTTCATAAAGCTCCAGGCTTTCGCCCTGACTTTTAAAAACTACCTCTTCTGCCTCCCGGCGAATCGTAATGATTTCTTCGCTTAAAGTCCAATGGACGGGTGTTGTTGCGGTAAACAAATTTTCATCAACAACCAGATATTCCCATTCCAATTCTGCACAAGCCTTTCCTGCAAGGGTAAATATTTCCCAATTGCTCAACCCGGCCACGGGTATCCTTTTCTCATATTCAGTTTTCCAACCTAAAGCCATAGTTATTTATAATGCTTATACAGACAATAAAATTGTGTTTGTTGATGCGAAAAAAAATAAAAAGTGAATAAGTAGCTACAAGTAAAACACTATTCACAATTGCTATAATTTCGTGCTTTAAAAATGTAGCAGATTATGAGCAAATTTCGCAACTTTAAAATGGTGGATTATGTGGTGTATGGCAGAGGAAGTTTTAACCAACTGGGAGAAATACTACAATCGCACAGAAAAGCTGACCTGCCTATGGTTTTTCTGGTTGATCATTTTTTTGAAAATGAAACTGCTCAAAGCAAATCGCTCATAAACAGAATTCCGGCAGAAGGTAAAGACAAAATACTCTTTGTAAATGTAACCGATGAACCCAAAACAAAATATGTAGATAAAATAGCTGCTGAACTAAAGGAAAGCTTTGGCATGGTGAGTGGTGTAATTGGCATTGGTGGTGGTTCTACAATGGACTTGGCCAAAGCTGTAAGCCTTATGATGACCAACCCCGGTTCATCTGCCGACTATCAGGGTTGGGACCTGGTAAAACAGGCAGGTGTGTATAAAGCCGGCATACCAACTTTGAGCGGTACAGGTGCAGAAGTTTCACGGACAACTGTACTTACGGGCCCTACAAGGAAGTTGGGCATGAACAGCGATTTTACTCCATTTAACCAAATTGTGCTTGATCCTGAATTAACTGCTAATGCTCCTGTAAATCAACGCTTTTATACCGGCATGGACTGTTATATACATTGTATAGAAAGCCTACAGGGAACATTTTTAAATGAGTTCAGCAAAAGTTATGGAGAAAAAGCATTGGAACTTTGCCGCGAAATATTTTTGGAAAAAACCACATGGGATGAAGAAAGCGATGATAAACTAATGATGGCAAGCTATGCAGGTGGCATGAGTATAGCTTACAGTCAGGTAGGAGTTGCCCATGCAGTAAGCTATGGATTAAGTTTTTTATTAGGTACAAAACATGGTGTTGGCAACTGTATAGTTATGAACCACTTACAGGAATATTACCCTGAAGGCACTGCAGAGTTCAAAAAAATGGTGGAGAAAAACGGAGTGGAAATACCACAAGGCATTTGCAACAACCTGACCGAAGATGATTTTAATAAAATGATGGATGTAAGCCTGGGCATGAAACCTTTGTGGGAAAATGCGCTTGGTGCTGATTGGGAAAAAATAATGACAAGAGAAAAATTGAGAGCTTTGTATGAGAAGCTGTAACAGTTTTCTATTCACTACAATTCTAAATCAATACCTTTTCCATATAAACTACATTGGGTAATGGATTAGCATAATATGCTGATGTGTTTACAAAACCATGTCTTTCATATAATCTTATGGCTGACTCCAAACGGGTAAGTGTGTCCAAAACCATTTTGCCATATCCAAGCTTTGCAGCATCCTGTAGTATGATTTGAACCAATTGATCGCCAATACCATGCTTTCTGTAATCGGGTAGTACGTACATCCTTTTCATTTCGCAAATACCCTCTTCTTTCAGTGGTTGTAGCGCAATACAGCCTACAGGTGTATTGTTCCAGTAAGCTAAAACAAGGCTACCATGGGGTGAACCATATTTATAAAGCGGATTGTCCATTTCCTCGTCCCAATGCTGAAAACACAGGTCTTCGTTGAGTTCCAATACATATTGCTGAAATAAACTCTTTACTTCCTGCAATGCCGAAGTCGGTTGTGTTACGTGTTGTATGGTGAGCATTGGTAAAGTCAAATATTGGATGCGTACATTTACTCGGGTTAATAAATTCTAATTAGTCGCCTTTGCTTTACTCTTAAATTTCTCAATAAAGCTTTTGCTGTAATCGCTCAATATCAATCTTCCGCTTATAGCTGCTCTTTCTTTAAGTAATTCATCCCAATGCTCGGTTCCTTTCCAGAAAATCTTTTTCAATTCCCTCATTGCTTCGGGGTTGCTATGACTAAGGGTAAATGACAATCGCTCAATTGATTCGTCCATACCCTGCAATTCAGGGTGAAGCTCTGCAAACAAACCTTTGCGTTTTGCCCAATCAGATGAGCGCCACATAGACGCATCTATTGTAAGGTGAGAGAAAGGTGTTAATCCTATTTTTCTTTCTACTGCGGGGCCTACTACAAAAGGGCCTATACCAACTGCTAATTCACTTAGTTTTATATCCGCGCCTTCTACAGCTATAGCGTAGTCAGCGGCAGCGGCAATTCCAACACCACCACCTATACATTTGCCCTGAATTCTGGCAATAATGAATTGCGGCGCCTTTCGCATTGCATTAATAACTTTGGCAAATCCACTAAAAAAAGCAAGTCCTTCCTTTTCGTTTTGAATGGCCTGCAACTCATCAAAAGAAGCACCGGAACAAAATACTTTTTCACCGGCAGATCGCAATATGATAACTTTGGTATCAGGATTTACGCCTTCGCTATGTATAGTTTGAGCAAGGCTTTCCAATAATTGTCCGGGTAGTGAGTTGCTTTGCGGATGATAAAATTCAATGGTGGTAATGCCATGTTCTTTTTCAACTTTTACATGGCCTTCTTTAATTTCAAGCATCATAGCGTTTTAAGTTTATGGGATGAAGCAATTATGAGGGTTAGATAATCACAATCGTTTATGAATCGATAGTTTTAATGTTTGGTAAATTTAAAATCATTTTAACTACACAAGCATTTTAACTGAAAAAAAATTGGAATAAAAAAACCTTCCCGGTTGGGAAGGCTATGCAGTTGGTATTGGATTGCCTGGATTAATTCTTTCTTTTGTTTATTTCTTCGCAAAGACTATCAAATATTTCATTTACCGTTCCTTCGCCAGGGATCCTAACCACTTTGTTGAATTTTGAATAATAATCCGCGACTGCAGATGTCTTTTTATGATATTCTACTATTCTTGCCCTAATTACTTCTTCGTTGTTATCATCGCTTCGGCCACTTGTTATTCCTCTGTTTAATAACCTTTTTACCAATTCTTTTTCACTAACATCTAATGCCAAAACAACGCCTATTTCAGAATTTTTTAGCTTAAGTAATTTATCAAGAGCCTCCGATTGTGCTTCTGTTCTCGGAAATCCATCGAACAAAAAACCATTAACATGCGGATGAGTATCTACACAGGTGCTAATCATTCCTATCACCACTTCATCGGGAACTAATTGACCTTTATCCATCAGGCTTTTTGCTTCCATGCCTAATGGCGTATTTTTTGCGATTTCCTGCCTTAGCAAATCTCCTGTAGATAAATGTTTGAATCCATATTTTTCAATAAGTCTTTCGCTTTGGGTTCCCTTGCCACTGCCAGGGGCTCCAAATAAAATAATATTAAACATTAACGGATTTGCCATATATGAAGAGCAAATATAAGTGTTGGTCATTAAATATCCTTTAACATTTAGTTCCTAATCATGACTATCTCATTAATTTAATTTTTCCTAATCCGATAATTTCATTTTGTATGTAATATTTTGAACATTTTACATTTAAAAATTATTTAGCAATGGCATAATATTTAAAGTAATTTTAAAATCACAATTGAACTTTACAGATAAATAAAAAATTATGGCTTCGCAAAAAAAAGATAACCCGATTTATTCTACTACAGATACAGAGAAGGTTATATTAACAGATGAAGAATGGAAAAAAATTTTATCTCCTGAAGTATATCATATTGCACGCCAAAAGGGTACTGAAAGACCGGGTACGAGTGAATTTGAACATTCAGAAGAAATAGGCACCTATTATTGTGGGGCCTGTGGAAATCCATTGTTTCAAAGCGATACCAAATTTGAAAGCGGATGCGGTTGGCCTAGCTTTTACCAGCCCATCAGTAAAAGTTCTATAATTTATACCCCTGACAATGCATATGGAATGAAACGTACCGAAGTGCAATGTGGCCGTTGTAAAGCCCATTTGGGCCATGTTTTTGAAGACGGTCCTAAACCAACAGGATTACGCTATTGTATAAACGGTGTTGTGCTTAATTTTGAAAAAGCAAAAGAAGCCGAAGACCTATATAACAAGCAACAAAAAACCGAAGAATAACATCAATAAATAACGAAGCCTGACTAAAATAATTTTTCGGAAATATATTGTTAGACTTCTCAAGAATAAATATTTGACAACCAACTGCTATATTTGAAAAATGAAACTTAGCCAACTTGCTGAAACCCTTATTGGGTCAGAAATAGTAAAATTAGGAAATGCAATAAGTGAGCGGATACGTCAGGGGGAAAAAATATACAATTTCACCATTGGCGATTTTGATCCATCCATATTTCCTATACCCCAACAGTTAGAAGAAGAAATAATAGAAGCATACAGAAAAAATTACACAAACTACCCGCCTGCTGATGGTATTCCTGAACTACGAAACGCTGTAGCTGGTTTTTTGAAAGATTGGGAAGGAATTGATTATGCCAACAATGAAATATTAATAGCCGCAGGAGGACGACCGCTCATTCTGACTACATTTAAAACAATAGTAGATCGTGGTGACAAGGTAATCTACGCAGCACCGTCTTGGAATAACAACCACTATACACATATGACAGAAGGGGTGCATTGCATGATAGAAGCCACTCCTGAAAACAACTTTATGCCTTTAGCAACAGATATTGCTAAACACATAGATGGAGCTTCATTAATCTGCCTTTGTTCCCCACAAAACCCAACAGGCACCACACTTTCCAAAGAAGAGTTAGAGAAAATTTGCGATCTGGTAATTGCCGAAAATGCCAAACGTAGCGATGATCAAAAGAAATGCTATGTAATGTATGACCAAATGTATTGGACGCTAACTTTTGGCGAAACCGAACATTATAATCCTGTTACACTAAGACCTGCTATGAAGGATTATACAATTTTTATTGATGGTATATCTAAAGTATTTGCGGCTACAGGCGTAAGGGTTGGTTGGGCAATGGGGCCATCATTTATCATTGCCAAAATGAAAGCTATATTAAGTCATATAGGTGCGTGGGCACCAATGGCCGAACAAAAGGCAACTGCAAATTTTCTAATGCAGAAAGAAAATGTGCAGCAATATTTACATCATTTTAAAGCAGAGATTGAAGAAAGGCTTAGGAGAATTTACGAAGGTTTTATTGAACTTAAAAACCAAGGATTTAGTGTAGACGCTATTTCGCCGCAGGCAGCGATTTACTTAACTGTAAAAATATCTCTGGTAGGAAAAACAACAACTGAAGGAGAGGTTTTAGAAACACAGTCAGATGTAACAGAATATTTATTAAACGAAGCAAAATTGGCTATAGTGCCATTTTATGCTTTTGGGGCAGACAAAAATTCTACATGGTACAGACTTAGCGTTGGCACCTGCAAAAAAGAAGAGATAGATGAAATGCTTGAGAAGTTAAAGTCTGCGCTTGCAAAACTAAGCTAATGCCAATTATTTCAAATGACAGCACAAAGGCTTTATTCGCCTCTGTAGCTTTGTTTTTTCCCCAACAAAAACAGTATTGCAGCACCTCAATGGGTTAGCAATAATCAGATTAAAGCAGGGAACCCAAACTTTTAACTCTGAAAATTTTATAAAATATACTCCTGTTTAGAATCTAATTATTTCAATTCAAAATCTGCTTCCCGAACATCTTTTGAATTACCACCTACGAATACCTTGAATTTACCTTTTTCCAAAACCACATTTCCTGCTGCATCATAAAAGGAAAGTTTATCTTTTCCAACATAAAATGAAAGCATTTTACTTTCACCTTTTTTAAGCATAATTTTTTGAAAATCTTTTAATTCTTTTACCGGTCTCACAATTGATGCGGCCATATCCCTGATGTATAATTGAACAACTTCTTCCCCGTCAAATGTTCCGGTATTTGTAACCTTAATATTTACTTTCAATGTTTCTGCACTGTTTATAGAACTGTTACTGATGCTAAAATCGCTGTAAGTAAAGGTTGTATAACTTAAACCATAACCAAACGGATACAAGGGCTCCCGGGGTATGTCTCTGTACCGGCTATACCAATTACCCGCAGGGTCACTTGTAGTAGGCCGTCCTGTATTAAAATGATTATAGTAAACCGGTATCTGGCCTATAGCGTATGGAAAGCTCATTGCAGTTTTACCAGAGGGATTATAGGCACCTGTTAAAACATTTGCAACAGCATTGCCATGTTCTGTGCCCAATATCCAACTGTACACAATTGCATCAGCCATTCCTTCTATTTGAGTAAGAACTAAAGGTCGCCCTGCAGATACCACTGCAACAATTGGTTTGCCGGTTTCCTTTAATGCCTTCATCAGGTCTATTTGCCCTTGTGGTATTTCGGGCTTACCCAAGGCCCTGTCTTCTCCGGCCATTTTACCTGACAAACCAATATTTACAACTATTACATCAGCAGATCTTGCATTGTTTACTGCCTCACTTATAAGAGTTTCGTTTGTGGTTCCATCTGCATTGTAGCCGTTGCATGTTGTCATATTTTCTTTCCATAAAGCCTGCAATCCTTCATTGAGCGAAACTGCATCTTTAGAAGCCCCTTGGGCAACCCAAAAGTCAAACATATCCTCCTTACTTCCGGCAAAATATCCTACAGAAGCAATTTTCTGCGTAGCAGCAGTTAATGGCAAAACCTGATTATTATTCTTTAGCAAGACAATTGATTTAGTTGCTGCTGTTAAGGCTTCCTGTCTGTTAGCAGGAGTAAACAACGTTGCTGCCTCTCTTTTTTCATCGCTATATAAGTATGGGTTTTCAAACAAGCCCAACTTAAACTTATAATATAATACCCGACCAACTGCTTCATCTACCTCTGCCATTGTAACTTTTCCTTCCTTTACCAATACCGGAAGATACTTACCCGAAACCATAGATTCCATATCAATCATACTACCGGCTTTAATTGCTTTTAAAGCAGCATCCTTCTGACTATCCGCATAACCCCAGTTAATCATTTCGCCAAAGGATGACCAGTCACTAACAATTAATCCTTTAAAATTCCATTTACGTTTTAAAACGTCTGTTACCAGGTATTTACTTGCACTAACCGGCACCCCCTCAAATACATTAAAACCATTCATTAAAGTAGCAGCCCCGGCTTCTACTGCTGCTTTGTAAGGTGGTAAATATTTGTTCCACAAGGCTGTTCTCGACATGTCAACATAGGCATATTCTTTACCGGCCTCTACCGCACCATAACCTGCAAAATGTTTTACACAGGCCATTACATGATTGTTATCAAGATTGCCTTGCAGACCTCTAACCCTGGCAGCAGATAGCAATGCACCATAGTAAGGATCTTCACCTATACCCTCCATAACACGACCCCATCGCGGGTCATTTGTAATGTCGCACATGGGTGCAAATGTCCAATGTAAACCAGCCGATGATGCTTCCTTTGCAGCAACTGCTGAGTTGACTTCTACCTGTTTTAAGTCCCAGCTGCAAGCTTCTGCAAGCGGTATGGGGAAAATGGTTTTGTAACCATGAATAACATCGTATGCAAAAATTAATGGTATGCCAAGCCTTGTTTCCTCAACTGCCATTTTTTGAACCGCTTTTGTTTCAGATGCTCCTAAAACATTGAGCATAGTTCCAATTTTTCCTTCTTTAATCTGTTTCATTTTGCCTTGCTGACCTGCATCATTTAGTGCCGGACCGGTAAATGCTCCGCCATTAATTTGGTTTAACTGACCTGCTTTTTCTTCCAGGGTCATTCTTTTCAACAGATCTTTTATTCTTGCTTCTATAGGTAGCGATGCATTCTTATAACCCGGCAATGAAGCCGTTTTTTGTGCATTGTTTGTGGCGCAAATCAATAACAGACAAATAAAACCGATTACTTTTCTCATAAATTAATTCGTTGATTCAGTATATAATTTAGGATAAATATCCTTAGAAATGTTGAGTAAAAAAAGAAGACTTTAATTTTATATTGCCAGATAAAAGCTTACAGCATTAAAACATATTTTTCAATCGCTTCCTTACATCGTTGTCGTTTTGATCATTGTATTTGTCATTACCCTCATTTTCATAAACCAAAAACGAAAAAAAGAAAGGCGAATGGAGCAGGAACGGGAAAGGCAGGCAAATGAAAAACTAAAGGCGGCCTTACATCAACTCGATTCCTATTTAGTAAACATCAAAGAAAAAAATGCCCTTATCGAAAAAATTGAAGCAGAACTTTTGCAACAGCATTCAGTAACACCAATTGATGACGAAAAAAAAATTAGTAACAGAAGAACAAATAGCAAGATTACACCAAAGCGTCATTATGACGGAAGACGACTAAACCTCCTTCAAAGACCTTTTTGAACAGGTTTGGCCGCGCTTTCTTACACAAATCAAAAAAAAATATGATGCTCTTTCCCTTGCCGAAGAGCAGGTGTTGACCGTCTCCAGACTGAACCTCGAATCCAAAGATATGGCCAAAATGCTGGGCATATCCATAGACTCGCTCCGCAAAAGCCGCTACCGCCTCCAAAAAAATACCCATTATTGATGGAGGATAATGATTTTAAAGATGTGATTTAATTATTATTTTTTAACCTCATCTAATAAGGATTTTGTAGAACATACATTTGTAGTTTCTTCAACTCCGGTTGTGTCACTTGCCGACTTAATTGTCGGCATCCCGATAAGTACCTTTTGAATCGGGACTTGTACTGCGACTTTTCATAGCAGCTTTTTCCACATTTTATTCCCTTTGGTTTCTTTCTAAGCAAATGGTATTGATTATTGAATTTTTATAATATAATTCACCCTTTTCATCCACGTTTACCCCTTTGTCCACGTTTCTTACGCTTTTTCGGACAGTATTTTTCATTTGTCCACGGTCGTGGCTGTTTTTGTCCACGCTGCAAAAATGCTTTTAGGCCTATTGCATACTACCATTGCTGAATGAAAATGCAAAGCATGAAATCGTCCGGCTTTCCTTCTTTTTTTGCCAACCCACACAACCTACAATGGGTATGGAGGATATTTATTGCATTAATAATCTTCCTTTTAACCGCATGGTTCATTTGGCTCTACTTTGATTGGCGTGTGCAACAATTAATTCATGGGAGTCCGCCGGGTTAATGGTCATATATACCAAATATAATAATTCAAACCCTGCACAACGCTCTTATCAACCGAATAAATTTTACCAAATGAGAAAGTACCTATTATTAGTGACAATGTTGCTAACAGCGGCGGATTGAATAGCACAAACCTTGGGCAAATGCCCTTTACCCATCAATAGCGCATGATTTTCCATGGTGTGGGTGAAAGCAGGCAAGGTGGCATTGCAAAACCTTTGAAAAAACTAAAGTCATTTAAACATTATAAAAAACAGACCAAAATGAAAAGGAAATTACTATTACAAGGCATCAAATCAATGCTATTCTTACTTTTTGCATTGGCAAGCATTATGCAGGTAAATGCACAATGTACTGTAGCTGCGGCATCCATCTCACCAATCGTTTGTCGGAACACGCCTATCACCAACATTACCCACACCACCACAGTGGCAACGGGAATTGGTACAGCCACAGGTTTGCCTGCGGGAGTAACAGCCTCATTTGCCTCCAATACCATTACCATCAGCGGCACACCAACTGCAAGCGGCACCTTTAACTACAGCATACCATTAACGGGTGGCGTTTGTCCAAGTGTGAATGCAACAGGAACAATAAAGGTGAACCCGCAGCCTGCAACCCCCACCATCACCGGCACATTGTGCCCGGGTTCTACACTAACTGCTGCACCCACCACAGGCATACAAACGCTTTCGTGGGCATTAAACGGCAATGTTGCAACCACCACCACAGCTACCTGGAATGCCAACGGCACTACCGTGGCGGGTGGCAATGGATTTGGTTCAAATGCCAATCAATTGGGTTATCCAGAGGGCGTGTATGTGGACGGCAGTGGCAACCTGTATGTAGCAGATTACAACAACCACCGCATAAAGCGCTGGGCACCCGGCGCCACTAGCGGCACAACTGTGGCGGGCGGCAATGGAAGTGGTTCAAATAACAATCAATTATCTGGCCCGGCCAGCGTGTATGTGGACGGAAGTGGCAACATGTATATATCGGACTTGAGTAACCATCGCATACAGCGCTGGGCACCCGGTGCCACCACCGGCACAACCGTGGCGGGTGGAAATGGAAGTGGTTCAAACGCCAATCAATTGAATAGTCCGCTCGGCGTGTATGTGGACGGCATTGGCAACGTGTATGTAGCGGATAATAGTAACCACCGCATACAGCGCTGGGCACCCGGCGCCACTAGCGGCACAACTGTGGCGGGCGGCAATGGAAGTGGTTCAAATAACAATCAATTATCTGCCCCGGCCAGCGTGTATGTGGACGGCAGTGGCAACGTGTATGTAGCGGATCAGTTTAACAATCGCATACAGCGCTGGGCACCCGGTGCCACCAGCGGAACTACGGTGGCGGGTGGAAATGGGCTTGGTTCAAATGCCAATCAATTGAATTATCCAACCGGCCTGTATATGGACGGCAGTGGCAATGTGTATATACCGGATACGTATAACCACCGCATACAGCGCTGGGCACCCGGCGCCACTAACGGCACTACCGTGGCTGGCGGAAATGGGCAAGGTTCAAATGCCAATCAATTGAATAGACCATTCGGAGTGTATGTGGACGGCAGTGGCAAGGTGTATGTATCGGATTATAATAACCACCGCATACAGACATTTGCTCTTGCTATCGTCAATACCTTAAACAATTCGGCTGTGGGTACTTATACCGTTACGGCTACCAGTTTTGCAGGGTGCAGTAGTACCTCGGCTGGGGTGGTGGTAAATGCTTTTGCTTCTGCACCAACTGTTACAGCAGGTGGCAGTACTACCTTCTGCACAGGTGGTTCGGTTGTTTTGTCATCCAGTTCCGCCACCGGCAATCAGTGGTATGTTGGCGGTAGTCTAATAAGCGGTGCTACCAATCAAACTTATACAGCAACAGTAAGCGGGACTTATACGGTTGTAGCTGCACCCAACGGCTGTTCTTCAGCTTCTTCAACCGGAATTGGCGTAACGGTGAACCCGCTCCCCGCAACCCCCGCCATCACCGGCACTTTGTGCCAGGGCTCTACACTAACTGCTGCACCCACCACAGGCATACAAAAGCTTGCCTGGGCATTAAACGGCAATGTTGTAACCACCACCACTACCACCTGGAATGCCAACGGTACCAACGTGGCGGGTTTTGGTGGATCAGGTTCAAATGCCAGTCAATTTTTTTATCCATACGACGTGTATATGGACGGCAGTGGCAACATGTATGTAGCGGATTATAATAACGATCGCATACAGCGCTGGGCTCCTGGTGCTACCAGCGGCACCACCATAGCGGGTACAGGTATACAAGGTTCAAATGCCAATCAATTGAACCAACCAGCAGGCCTATATGTGGATCGCAGTGGCAATGTTTATGTAGCGGACGTCAGTAACCACCGCATACAGCGTTGGGCACCCGGCGCCACTAGCGGCACAACCGTGGCGGGTGGCAATGGAATAGGTTCAAGTGCCAATCAATTGGATAATCCCAGGGGAGTGCATTTGGACGCCAGTGGCAACGTGTATGTAGCGGATTACTGTAACCACCGCATACAGCGCTGGGCACCCGGCGCCACCAGTGGCACAACCGTGGCGGGTGGAAATGGGCAAGGTTCAAATGCCAATCAATTGAATTTCCCAACCGGCGTGTATGTAGATGGCAGTGGCATCGTATATGTAGCGGATAATAACAATCACCGTGTACAGCGCTGGGCACCTGGCGCTACCACTGGCACAACCCTGGCGGGTGGAAATGGATTTGGTTCAAATGCCAATCAATTGATTGCTCCGAGAGGCATATATATGGACGGCAGTGGCAATGCGTATATAACGGAAGCGGGTAACCACCGCATACAGCGCTGGGCATCCGGCGCCACCAGTGGCACAACCGTGGCGGGTGGCAATGGACAAGGGGGAAATTCCAATCAATTGAATACTCCCAGGGGATTGTATGTGGACGGCAGTGGCAACGTGTATGTTGCGGATGTTAATAACAATCGCATACAGCGGTTTGCACCTGCTATCGTCAATACTCTAAACAATGCGGCTGTGGGTACTTATACCGTTACGGCTACCAGCTTTGCGGGGTGCAGTGTTACTTCGACTGGGGTGGTAGTGAATGCGCCACCAAACATTTCAGCCAATCCATTGGTTACACAAACGCTTTGTATAAATGGAACACCCACCGACCTAAGCGTTACAGCCAGCGGCGCAGGCTTATCTTATCAATGGTACAGCAATACCAGCAACGCCAACACCGGCGGCACTTTGATAAGCGGAGCCACCAATGCGACCTATACACCATCTACAGTGGCAGCAGGTACCATGTACTATTATGTAGTTGTTAGCGGTTCATGCAGCCCTGCTGCCACCAGCAATACAGCAGAAGTGATTATAACATCTTTGCCCACTACTCCAACTATTTCAGCAGGTGGCGCTACTACCTTCTGTACAGGGGGTTCAGTGGTTTTGTCATCCAGTTCCGCCACCGGCAATCAGTGGTATGTAAATGGCAATCCAATCAATGCCGCAACCAATCAAACATTTACCGCAACAGCAAGCGGCACTTATACGGTGATTGTTTCAGCCAACGGCTGTTCTTCATCTCCTTCAACCGGAACGTTAGTAACGTTATATACAACGCCTTCTACACCAACTATTTCTGCAGGTGGCAGTACTACCTTCTGCACAGGTGGTTCGGTTGTTTTGTCATCCAGTTCCACCTCCGGTAATCAATGGTATGTTGGCGGTATTCTTATAAATGGAGCCACCAATCAAACTTATACTGCAAATTCAAGCGGAACTTATACGGTGGTTGTTTCAGCCAACGGCTGTTCTTCATCTCCTTCAACCGGAACGTTAGTAACGTTAAATACAACGCCTTCAACACCAACTATTTCAGCAGGTGGTGCTACTACCTTTTGCACAGGGGGTTCAGTTGTTTTGTCATCGAGTTCCGCCGCTGGCAATCAGTGGTATGTTGACGGAAACATAATCAATGCCGCAACCAATCAAACATTTACAGCTACAACAAGCGGCACTTATACAGTGGGAGTTGCTTCCAACGGCTGTTCTTCAGCTTCTTCAACCGGAACTAGCGTTACCGTAAACCCGCTGCCCACACCCCCCGTAATCACCGGCACTTTGTGCCAGGGCTCAACACTAACTGCTGCACCCACTACAGGCATACAAACGCTGTCGTGGGCCTTAAACGGCAATGTTGTAACCACTACTATCGCCACCTGGAATGCCAACGGCACAACCGTGGCGGGTGGAAATGGAGTAGGTTCAAATGCCAATCAATTCAATTTTCCACCCGGCGTGTATGTGGACGGCAGTGGCAATGTGTATGTAGCGGATGGGAATAATAGTCGAATCCAGCGCTGGGCACCCGGCGCCACCAGCGGCACCACTGTGGCTGGTGGAAATGGAAGAGGTTCAAATGCCAATCAATTGGATGTTCCAATTGGCGTGTACGTGGACGGCAGTGGCAACGTGTATGTAGCGGATCAAAATAACCACCGTATACAGCGCTGGGCACCCGGCGCCACCAGCGGCACTACTGTGGCCGGTGGAAATGGAAGTGGTTCTGGTGCCAATCAATTGACTAATCCAAACGGCGTATATGTAGACGGTAGCGGCAATGTGTATGTAGCGGATTTTCTTAACGACCGCATACAGCGCTGGGCACCCGGTGCCACTAGTGGCACTACAGTGGCGGGTGGCAATGGACAAGGTTCAAATGCCAATCAATTGTATTATCCATATGGCGTGTCTGTGGACGGTAGTGGCAATGTGTATGTAGCGGATTTCGGTAACCACCGCATACAGCGCTGGGCACCCGGCGCCACCAACGGCACTACAGTGGCGGGTGGCAATGGACAAGGTTTAAATGCCAATCAATTGAATGGTCCAACTGGCTTGTATGTGGACGGCAGTGGCAACGTATATGTGGCGGATTATTTAAACAACCGCATTCAGCGCTGGGCACCCGGCGCCACCAGCGGCACTACCGTGGCGGGTGGAAATGGACCAGGTTCAAATGCCAATCAACTGAATAATCCAAGGGGCGTTTCTGTGGACGGCAACGGCAAGGTGTATGTATCCGATCAGAGTAACCACCGCATACAGCAATTTTCGCCTGTTATCGTCAATAGCTTA
Source organism: Segetibacter sp. (assembly GCA_031373555.1). Classification (GTDB taxonomy): domain Bacteria; phylum Bacteroidota; class Bacteroidia; order Chitinophagales; family Chitinophagaceae; genus Segetibacter. Next base: position 63,919 of record JANMMU010000132.1, read on the forward strand.
AACAATGCGGCTGTGGGTAATTATACCGTTACTGCTAACAGTTTTGCAGGTTGTAGTGCTACTTCGGCCGGGGTGGTGGTGAATGCCACTCCTTCTACACCAACTATTTCAGCAGGTGGGGCTACTACCTTCTGTACAGGGGGTTCAGTGGTTTTGACATCCAGTTCCGCCTCCGGCAACCAGTGGTATGTGGGCGGAAACATTATCAATGGTGCCACCAATCAAACTTATACTGCAAATTCAAGCGGAACTTATACGGTGGTTGTTTCAGCCAACGGCTGTTCTTCAGCTTCTTCAACCGGAACGTTAGTAACGTTAAATACAACGCCTTCAACACCAACTATTTCAGCAGGTGGTGCTACTACCTTCTGCACAGGTGGTTCAGTGGTTTTAACATCCAGTTCCGCTACCGGCAATCAGTGGTATGTGGGCGGCAACCCTATCAGCGGAGCAACCAACCAAACTTATACCGCTACAACAAGCGGAACTTATACGGTGGTTGTTTCAGCTAACGGCTGTTCTTCAGCTGCTTCAACAGGAACGTTAGTAACGTTAAATACAACGCCTTCTACACCAACTATTTCAGCAGGTGGTGCTACTACTTTCTGCACAGGTGGTTCAGTGGTTTTGTCTTCCAGTTCCGCCACGGGTAATCAGTGGTATGTTGGCGGAAACATAATAAATGGTGAAAACAATCAAACTTATAGCGCAACAACAAGCGGGACATATACGGTGGTGGTTTCAGCTAACGGCTGTTCTTCAATTGCTTCAACCGGAATTGACGTAACAGCAAACCCGCTGCCCACAACCCCCACCATCACCGGCACTTTGTGTCAAGGCTCTACACTTACTGCTGCACCGACCAGTGGCATACAAACGCTGTCATGGGCATTAAATGGCAATCCTGTAACTACCACTACTGCCACCTGGAATGCCAACGGCACTACCGTGGCGGGTGGAAATGGACAAGGTTCAAATGCCAATCAATTAGATGGTCCAAACGGCGTGTTTGTGGACGGCAGTGGCAACGTCTATGTAGCTGATCAGTATAACCACCGCATACAGCGCTGGGCACCCGGTGCCACCACCGGTACTACTGTGGCGGGTGGCAATGGACAAGGTTCAAGTGCTAGTCAATTGAGAAATCCCACTGGCGTGTATTTGGACGGCAGTGGCAACGTGTATGTAGCAGATGTGAGCAACAACCGCATACAGCGTTGGGCACCCGGCGCCACAATCGGCACTACCGTGGCGGGTGGCAATGGAGCAGGTTCAAATGCCAATCAATTACATGGTCCACATGGCATGTTTGTGGACGGCAGTGGCAACGTGTATGTAGCGGAAATCTTTAACCACCGCATACAGCGCTGGGCACCCGGCGCCACCACAGGCACTACCGTGGCGGGTGGCAATGGGCAAGGTTCAAATGCCAATCAATTGGAATCTCCATACGGCGTGTATGTGGACGGCAGTGGCAATGTGTATGTAGTGGATATCTATAACCACCGCATACAGCGCTGGGCACCCGGCGCCACAAGCGGCACTACCGTGGCGGGTGGCAATGGACAAGGTTCAGGTGCCAATCAATTGAAATATCCATACGGCGTGTCTGTGGACGGCAGTGGCAACGTGTATGTAGCAGATATGAGCAACAACCGCATACAGCGTTGGGCAACCGGTGCCACCACCGGTACTACTGTGGCGGGTGGCAATGGACAAGGTTCAAGTGCTAGTCAATTGAGAAATCCCACTGGCGTATATGTGGCCGGTAGTGGCAACGTGTATGTAGCGGATAACCTTAACCACCGCATTCAGCGATTTGCTCCTGCAATCGTCAATACCTTAAACAATGCGGCTGTGGGTACTTATACCGTTACGGCTACCAGTTTTGCCGGTTGCAGTGCTACCTCGGCCGGGGTGGTGGTGAATGCCACTCCTTCTACACCAACTATTTCAGCGGGTGGGGCTACTACCTTCTGTACAGGGGGGTCAGTTGTTTTATCATCCAGTTCTGCCACAGGTAATCAGTGGTATGTTGGCGGCAGTCTTATCAGCGGTGCCACCAATCAAACTTATACTGCAACTGCAAGCGGGGCTTATACGGTGGTAGTTACTGCCAATGGTTGTAGTAGTGCTATCTCTGCGCCCATCACAGTCACGGTATCAGCCATCAACACAGCAGGTGCAGCGTCATCTGCACCTGCTGTATGTAACAATACTTCCATCACCACGATAACCCACACCACCGGTGCTACAGGCATTGCAAATGATGGAGTAAGCGGCGCAAATGGTTTACCGGCAGGCGTTTCTGCTACATGGGCAGGCAATACCATTACCATCAGTGGCACACCAACCGCAGCAGGCACATTTAACTATAGCATACCGCTTACAGGTGGTTGCGGAAGTGTAAATGCTACAGGAACGATTGTCGTAAATGCAGCTCTTGCCACACCCACCATTACTGCGGCAAGTCCGACAACTTTTTGTGAAGGTGGCAGTGTAGTTTTATACACGCAGGAAGCAACCAAATGGACGCAAAAAGCTAATTTTGGTGGTGTGGCAAGACAATCGTCAGTTGCCTTTTCCATTGGCAACAAGGTTTATGTAGGCACAGGTATTGGTGGTTCTAAAAAGGATTTTTGGGAATATGATCCCACTACCGACACCTGGACCCAAAAAGCAGATTTTGGTGGCACAGGCAGATTTGCTGCGGTCGGCTTCTCTATTGGGAACAAAGGCTACATAGGAACAGGATATGATGTAGGGGGAAAAAATGATTTTTGGGAATATGATCCCGCAACCGATACGTGGACTCAAAAAGCAAACTTTGGAGGTGATGCCAGATCTTTTGCAGTAGGATTTTCTATTGGCAACAAAGGTTACATAGGTACAGGAATAGCTGGCAGTAATTTCAAAAAAGATTTCTGGGAATATGACCCCGCAACAGATGCCTGGACAAGGAAAGCCGATTTCGGTGGAGCAACAAGATTTTCGGCTGTCGGTTTTTCTATTGGTAACAATGGTTACATAGGTACAGGAAGTGGTTCTGTTAATTACAAAGATTTCTGGCAATACGACCCTGCCACAGATGCCTGGACACAAAAAACCAATTTCGGGGGAATAGCAAGGTCGGGGGCTGTTGGTTTCTCCATTGGCAACAAAGGCTACCTGGGAACGGGGTATTACGGAGCGAAGACTGATGATTTCTGGGAGTATGACCCCGCTACCAATGGCTGGAGGCAGCAGGAAAATTATGCAGGAGGCAGCAGATCAAATGCTGTTGGCTTTGCAATTGGCAGCAAAGGATATATCGCTACAGGATCTGATGCAGGAAATATTGGCAAAAAAGATGTGTGGGAGTACGATGGATCTATTAGCTATCTGTGGAGCGACGGTGCTACAACACCCGCTACCACCGCAACAACAAGCGGTAGTTACAGCGTTACAATTACCAATGTTGTAACAGGTTGCAGTGCCACTTCTGATACTATAGTGGTGACCCAAAATGAGCCTACAACTTCTACAACAACCACTGCAGCATGTGGTAGTTATACATGGAACGGGGTTACCTATACAGAAAGCGGCAGTTTTGAGGCTACAGGATTTACCAATGCGGCGGGTTGTGACAGTACAGCAATACTAGACCTTACAATCAACAATGCTACCTCATCTGAAACATCTATATCCATTTGTAACAAATACACCTGGAATGGAAAGGAATATAAAGCTTCAGGTGATTATACATGGACGGGTAAGAATGCCGCAGGCTGCGATAGCACAGCTATATTGCACCTAACTATTTTATCTGTTACAAGTACTTATACCAAAACAGATGTAACCTGCTTCGGCAACAACAATGGTACCATCACCATTAACCCCACCTATGGCGTAAGTCCGTTTACCTACCGCATAGGTACTGTTGGAACTTATAACAATACCAATTATTTCACCAATCTTAAAACGGGTAAATACCGTGTGTCCATTCTGGATGCGAATGGTTGTGCAGGCATTTCTGATCAGGTTACTATTGTTCAGTCATCAGCTATTGGCCTTAATGTAATCAGGACAAATGTGACCTGCTACCTGAAAGCTAATGGTACCATAACAGCCAATGGAACAGGTGGCACAAGGCCATATCAATACAGGTTTGGCACAGCAGGCACACTAAGTACTGTTAACCGCTGGACTGGACTTGCACCGGGTATTTACAGCGTATTTGTAATAGATGCCAATGGATGCACCGCAAGTGGTAATGTAACCATTACCCAACCTGCAACCCCATTAACAGCAACATTCACCAAAACAGATGAAAGTTGCCCCAATGCTAAAAATGGCAGCTTTACAATAAATGCTAATGGTGGCACATCTCCCTATATCTATAGATTTGGTACAACAGGAAGTTTTGGTACTGCCAATACTTTTAATAACCTCAAAGCAGCGCAGTATAGGGTATTTATTAATGATGCCAATAACTGTACAGGCTATTCGATCGGGGTAGCAATTTTACAAACAAATCCCACATGCACCGTCTCAACCAGAAGTATGGTAGTAAAACCCGACATCTTACCTGCACAGCAAGGGCTTACTATTCAGTTATCACCTAACCCCAGCAATACCCTTTTTACCCTTCGGGTAAAATCCACTCTACAAGAAGCTGTACAGATAAGGGTGATTGATGTTAACGGCAGAAACATGGTTACCGCCAAAGGACTACCTGAACAGACCTTCCGCTTTGGAGATGCGTTTGCAAGCGGCACTTACCTGATAGAAGTTAGACAAGGGAATGAAGTGAAAACTGTAAAGGCAGTGAAAGTGAAGTAATTGATAATTGATAATTAAAAAAGCGCCGCTCCGACTGCACGTTGGGGCGGCTCTTTTATTAAAAAAGGTTCTTTCTTAACAAGTTTTGTATCTAAATCAAAAAACAGCAATCGAAATTGATACCTTTAATTTTTTTTGACGTCTTAATGTGTATTACTGCGGGGCTTTAGCAAAAGCAATCGCTTATTGCATAATAAAAAATTAATTTGTAGTTCGGTAAAGCTGATTTAATAAAGAAAGATGAACCCATTACCAGGAAGGATATTAAAAATCCTGTCGAATTGTACAATAATTTTCTTCTTTTCAGCAACTACTTTGCAAGCACAACTTTACCGCCTGCAGCAGACCCCCGCCAATCAACGGGTTAGGTTTTTGTGGACTGTTTCTAAAGAAATGAGCAAAGGAGACAGCGCTTTGCTGAAACCTTTTTTTGACAGTGTAAAACATTGGGCAAAAGATCAGGGTTATACAAAATTGTACAGTTACACAGAGGTTTGTCAATTCATATTTACACCAATTGAAAATAATTCCTATACAAGCAGGGCAAAATTTTTACAGACAAAAGAACCCTATTTTGAGCAATATCCCGATATTGAAATTCGTGGTTGCTTTCAATTCTTTTTAGGCAACTATTATTATAAAGCCAAAGACTTTGAACGTTCTTTTCACCACAGCTTTATTGCTCAAAATATTTTTAAAGATATCGGGTATGATAACCTGCCGCTTGCAGGCTCCTACACCAGCGATTTTTTTAAGTATTATTATTATTTTGGTGATTACACTTCGGCTATAGAATTTCTACAATTATCACTTAGTCAGAAAGCCGACTCCTTTGTTAACCGCAATTTCCTGCTGAACGATTTGGGGCTGTCTTATATAAAAATAAATGACTACCCAAAGGCTTTAGCCACCTTTGATGAAACCATTGAATATGCAAAAAAAACCGGGGATACCGCTTATATAGGCATTGCCAGCGGCAACTATGGCAATGTGCTGCGCCTGATGGGAAAATATAAAGATGCACTCCCTTTTTTATACACAGATGTTGCCATCAACGAAAAAAAAGAACCCGGCAACTCTGCTATCACCTGCCTATATATTGCAAATTGTCTTTTACAACTTGATTCAATTGCAAAAGCCAAATATTATATTGATTATTCACAAGAGTTGCACCCCGATTGGGTGTGGAGCAGCTATGGAGTCAGTTATTACGAAAATAAAAGTTTCTATTACCAAAAATCCGGCGACTATCGCAATGCTTCTCTTTACCAGGATACACTATTGCACCTCAAAGATTCACTTCAAATGGTGTTTGACAGTAAAATACTGATGGGCACAGCCCTAAAAACAAAGGAAGAAAAATTTCTCGCCGATAAAGGTAAAGCAGAACAGGAAGTAAATAAAGTTAAGGTAATACGCAATTTCACCATTGTCATTTTGATTATTGCATTTGCCATTACATTCATTTTCATAAATCTGAAAAGAAAAAAAGAAAGGCTAATGGAGCAGGAACGGGAAAGACAGGCAAATGAAAAACTAAAAGCTGCTTTACAGCAACTCGATTCTTATTTAGTAAACATCAAAGAAAAAAACGCCCTTATCGAAAAAATTGAAGCAGAACTGTTGCAACAGCATTCGGTAACACCCATTGATGACGAAAAGAAATTAGTATCAGAAGAACAAATAGCAAAATTACACCAAAGTGTGATCATGACCGAAGACGACTGGACCTCGTTCAAGCAGCTGTTTGAACAGGTTTGGCCGGGCTTTTTTGCACAAACAAATAAAAAATATGACGGCCTTTCTCTGGCCGAGGAGCGGGTGCTCACACTTTCCAAGCTGAACCTAGAATCCAAAGACATGGCCAAAATGCTCGGCATATCAATAGACTCCTTGCGGAAAAGTCGCTATCGGCTTCGCAAAAAATATCCCCTGCTGATGGAGGACAATGATTTTAAAGAGGCAATTTGATGATGATTAGTACATACTTTAATGAGGCTTCACCAGAAAATCTTGAGTTGTTCATTCTTAGGAAATTACCTTAGTAACAATGATAAGGCCATGTGTTATTTCAACCTTATTACATTTTCCGGTGTATAAAGAAGTTAATAAGGTTACCTAAAGTGTATTAAAGTTGTATGTCCCAACAGTATTGTTGTGGGCTTATCTCGAATTCATGTTAATTTAAGGCTCGGGTAATTTTTCTGTTGATATTGTCAATACATCCCAATCGTCTGTTCTGAAAGTATTTACCGGTAAGCCCTCTTTGCTAAAGAGGTTTGGCATATCACTATCTGTAAATCCAAATCTGACAGCAACCGGTTTTTTAACTTCCTTTGCGGAAACGACAACCGTATTTCCTACGATTTTTGCATTCGCTTTTACAAAAATCTTGCCTAGGCCTGCTATGTAAAACTTAGAAGGTAAACTGTCTTTTGACATCAGTCCATTTGGTGCATTTTCAAACGAAATAATGATCTTATTATTTTCGATCACCATGTTTTTATAAACAGGGCTTTTATAAAAAATATTTTGTTGCCCGTAGGTATCTGCAAGTGCATAGTTAGCAAGTCGTTCCCCTACTTCTCTCTTAAATTTCGGATGAATGTCATTCACATTATCCACTAAATCAGTAGTAACTATCATTCCTGTTTTAGGGTAAGTGGTGCTTTTGGTTTGCGCTTCACGCAAAAGAGCTGCACCATCATTGTTGCCATAACCTGCATAAGGTGCTATCTGTACAAAATAAAAAGGAAATTCTTTTTGCCACGCTTTTCTCCATGCACCTATCATTTGTGTAAAGAGCGATTGATAAGTTTTATTGGTACCCACATTACTTTCTCCCTGGTACCAAATGGTGCCTGTAATGTTATAATTAACGAGCGGATGAATCATTGCATTATAAGTGGCGCCGGGGTTTGTCGGCCAACCATCGCTTGGATGTAGTTCTTTAGCGGCATTTAGTAGCGTTGAATCGTTGTCTACAACTTCATTCGGTGTCCATACTTCGGCAGGCGTTCCACCCCAACTAGCACCAATTAATCCCACCGGCACGTTCAATATTTCATTTAGTTTTTTTCCGAAAAAATAGCCTGCCGTACTGAATTGCTTCATTTCGTCTGGACTGCAGACTACCCACTTTGCCTTTGTATCTTCTTGTGGATAAGGTGCCGTTAATTGCGGTACAAGGAAAAAGCGAATACGCTTGTTGCTTGCATTTTCCACTTCATTGGTATATTGTTTCAAACCCCAGTTGTAGTTCATTTGCATATTGCTTTGGCCGCTGCAAACCCACACTTCGCCAATCATTACATCTTGCAATTCTATCTTGTTATCTCCCTGTATGGTTATGGAAAATGGTCCACCCGCCGTTGGAGTATTAATAGTCAAAAGCCACTTTGCATTTGACTGCCCTTTGCATGAATAAGTAGTGGTATCCCACGTAGTGCTAACCTTAATTTTTTCATTTGGTCCACACCATCCCCAAAGTTTCACCTGGCTGTTTTGCTGTAGCACCATGTGGCTGCCGATAATTGCTGGTAGTCTCACTTCGCATTTTGCTATTGCAAAAAATAGGAAGAGCTGAACAGTAGTTAATATTGTAAATTTCATTTTGATTATTAGGAAGTAATCAATACAATAATTCAAAAAGTCAATATTTTTTCACACCAGCCCATTTAGCCAGTTGCTTTCTTCTACTCCCACAAAAACTCCTTCTTCTCTTTGTTCTATTTTATAAACTTTAAGGTAGTAGCCTTCTCCACTTACATTTCGTCCGTTGTGCAGGCTAAATTTATAGCGATGAAGCGGACAAACAACATTACCTAAAGCGTCAACAAAACCATCCGCCATTTCTCCTCCGGCATGGGGGCATTTGCCGGCACAGGCGGCTATCTCATTTTCTAATTTTACAAGAGTAATTTTTTTGCCTCCTACTTCTATAACAGCCATGTTATTTTTCCGCCAATCAATAGTAGCTATACTATCAGCTACTTTATGCCAGTTTACTTTTTTAGAAAGCATTTATTAAAAAAAATATTCGGATTTATAAGGATAGCGTATTTGATATATGTCTCTAACTTTATTAAGAATAGTTTGTCTCAATACGTCAATATTTTTCCTTTCAAGTGCAGATACAAATACGCAATTACCTTGTGTAATATTTTCCCATTTATCTTTTAAATCTTTAAGTATTTCTAACTTTACATCATCTTCTAACCATTCATCAAAAGTATTTTCCTCGTACAAATCCATCTTGTTGAAGATGGTAAGAATAGGTTTGTCAAATGCTTTTAACTCTTGCAATGTTTTATTAACCACCCCAATCTGATCTTCATATTGCGGATGGGAAGTGTCAACCACATGCAGCAATATATCAGCTTCCCTTACTTCATCTAAAGTACTTTTAAAACTCTCTACCAAATGATGGGGGAGCTTTCTTATAAAACCTACCGTATCACTTAACAGAAACGGGGTGCTTTCAAAAACAACCTTTCGGGTAGTGGTGTCCAAGGTTGCAAACAATTTATTTTCGGCAAATACTTCGCTTTTGCTAAGCAGGTTCATGATGGTGCTTTTTCCAACATTGGTATAACCGACTAAAGCAACTCTTATAAATTCACCCCTATCCTTTCGTTGGGTACTTGACTGTTTGTCTATTTCTCCCAACCTTTTGCGAAGCAATCCAATTTTATCTTTTACTATCCTACGATCGGTTTCTATTTCTGTTTCACCCGGTCCCCGAGAACCAATACCCCCACCCTGACGTTCCAGGTGACTCCACATACCTCTCAATCTGGGTAAAATATATTGATACTGCGCCAACTCTACCTGCACTTTGGCTTGTGCAGTACGTGCCCTTGCAGCAAAAATGTCCAATATAAGGTCGCTACGGTCAATGGTTTTTATCTTCAACTCCTTTTCTATATTGGCAATTTGTGATCCCGTAAGCTCATCATCAAAAATAGCAAGCTGAATTTCCTTTTCCCATACATAGTCTTTTATTTCCTGCAGTTTTCCTTTTCCCACAAAAGTCTTGCTGTCAGCATGGGGCAGTTTTTGGAAAAATATTTTAACGGCCACCGCACCGGCTGTTTCTGCTAAAAAGGCCAGTTCTGCCAGGTATTCCTTTACCTGTACTTCTGTTTGATCCTTATGTATTAATCCTACTAATACAGCCCTTTCCTGCTGTACTATTTTACTTTTTTTATCTATCAAAATCTGATTCTTTTGGTATGAAATTACAACTTAAATACGAAGGCCACCGCCTTTACAAAAGCGATGGCCTCTAAAAATTTGTTTTTAAAATTACAACCCGCTTATAGTAAGACCAATTGAGTAAGGCTTAATATCTGGTCCTGCACCATCTTTTAATAAGGAGGTAATCTGGTAGGCCCCGTAAAGGCTAAATATACCATAACCAATACGTGCTGTTGCAGCTAATTTAGTACCATTAAAAAACCTTTTACTGCTTTGCTTTTCAACGTACTGATTTATTGTATTGCCATTTTTGTCCAATAGGGTTTTTCCTTTTGTATATGCCTTAAGCATAGTTCCGACTTTTACACCAAGTGCCACTTTAAATGAAGCAGTGCTTTGATCCGGATTGCTTGAAAATCTTAATTCTATTGGAGCTTCAAGGTAAATAGTAGTTAGTTTGAATTTCTTAAAATGATTGGTGGTATCAACTCTTTGAAAAGGCAACTTGCCGGCTAATGAAATCACATCAACCCTGGTGTTTTTGAAAAACATATTGCTGCTTCCAATTCCCGCACCTAACCCAACACTAAATTTTGGATTATTTTTAAAAGGTTTGTCCAACATAATATAAGCGTTAAAAAAACGGGAAAATCCTTGTGGAGCTACACTATCATTGGTACCGGTCCAGGTATCAGCCCCAAATTGAAGCATAAAGTGATCGTCTGAACGGTTGCTTAAATCTAATTTTGACCAATCCTTTTTTGGTGATGGGGATGCAGTATTTTTATTCTTAAGAGTTGAACCAGGCAATGTAGAATCAGCAGTTTGAGCATTGGCAGCAAATATGTTTATAAAAATAGCTGCTGTCAATAAAAATTTCTTCATGTGTAATTTTATGTTGGAAAATGGGTTTGAAATAAAATACGATATTAGTAATCAGTATATCAATAGTGGCAAAAATAATTGAATTGTAAAGATTTGATAGGTTAAAATAAAGTCAAAACATAATGAGTTGATTTCAGTTTGAGATTTGTTTTAAACAGGACATTTAAAAAAAGCGGTTATTTGCTTTATGAGTTTTCTACACCATATACTGCGAAATGATAATGTAGAAATAGACCTCCGGATCTTATTTGATATTTGTGATAATGATCAGGAACAAATACTTAATCTTACCCGTACTTTTTTAAATACCAGCTTTGTTAATATTAATAAACTAGAGCAATTTTTTTCAACTAAAGATCTCAATCAATTAAAATTAACAGCTCATAGGTGTCGGTCCTCTTTGTCTGTTTTTATGTATAAGGACTTATATGATTTATTTATAAAAATTGAGAGCCTTGCAAAAGAATCTAACGAGGTCTTATATCTTAATGAACTAATAAAAGAGGCAATTAAAAAATACTTATCAATGATAGATTTATTAAATTTAGAGTTGAATTTGAATTTTTGATAGAATATTCCTTCAGAGAATATTAATGCTAATTACCTTTGACCATAAACTTTCATTGAAAATACATTATGAAGATTTTAATTGTAGAAGATGATGAGGTAATACTACAGGCCTTACAAATCAAACTAACTAAAGATGGCTATACAGTTCTTACTCACGACAATGTTTCAGAAGCAATAACCAGCCTTGATGAATTTGTTCCGGATCTGATAATAACAGATATATTAATGCCCCATACATCCGGACTTGAATTGATAGGGATTGTACGAAACAAAATCGGGAAAAAAATTCCCATTATTGTTCTTTCCAGTATAGGAGAAGAGGATACAGTTATAGAGGCTTTTAATTTAGGCGCAGAAGATTTTATTACAAAACCGTTTAATCCATCAGAACTTTCTATACGTGTAAAGAAAATATTAAATAAGAAACTAAAATAATTTCAATTTGGGAATTTTTCTCAAAATTGAAAACCCTTTACAATAAATACGGTTTTTAGTAGTTATAGAGTAGTAAGTATTCTAAGTAAAAATACGGTACGATTCTATATCCTAACAATCCATATCAAATGAAAGTCTTATTTGTACAAGAACAAACATTTTTAGCAACAGCCCTAAGATTAACCCTACTTAAAAAAGGCTATGAATTAGTTGTATCAAGTGATAGTATTTCCGCTTCACGGGCAATAGACACCTACAATCCCAATATTGTAATAGCAGATATATCCAGAGGGAAAGGCTTTAATTATGTTGAAGAAGCAAAGAAAAAAAACCTACCTGTAATTGTAATTTCCAACAATAGTGATGAGGATGAGCTATGTAAAGCATTTGAAAAAGGTGCAGACGATTATATTAGTATGCCCTTATCATTTACTGAATTAGCCTTGAGGGTGAGTATTCTGACACAAAAAGCTGCAGTTGCATAAAAAAGCTATTTTTTCAGCATTTTTCTTATCTTAAGGAAAAATGAAGGTTAGAAAAAAATTGATTGAAATAAGTTATTGTGCACAAAAATTTTATCAATAAATGGATAATGGATTTTCACCCATTATACATTTTTATTTTTCTTTAATATTATCTTAACTATTCAGTACCCAATTTAGCAATAAGCAGTAGTTGGTTCAAAATATTTTGACCTGCTTTTCTTGCAGTATCGATCACAGATCTTAGTATGGCAAAGCCATCGGCACCTTCATCAGATTTGAACTGGCCCGAGTTTTT
>JANMMU010000138.1:0-13611 GCA_031373555.1 Segetibacter sp.
AAAAAACGGGATTATCATAACACAACCAAAGTTGAATAAAGAACGCTTGTTTGCCCAAAAAAATCTTAAGTTAATGACATTGTTTTATACTATAAAATTCTATCACAAAAAGTGGAAATTTTCGTATAAATTTTTCTACAATATTGTATATTATTAAATTTTCTGGAGAGTTTTAAATCAGTATAAATATTCTTGTTCAGCCAATATATTTTGATTTCTTACGTTTTGCTTCTAAAAGATATTTATATGCCCTAAAAGGACATAAAATAATCCAAAGTTAAATGTTAGTTTTTTATATTTATGCTGACATGCAATCAGTTTAGTTTTAATTAGTTGGTTTTTGTTAAAACTATTCTTTTGTTTAAGGATTTTATAATTAAGAAAAATATGTATTATGAGTATTTTTACACATAAAAATCCCATTTTATGCCATCATATCCTATGCTATTAATCGCAGTTTTTTTATTATTAATAAGTCAAAATTCTATCTGTCAAAAAATTCCTATCTCGGGTATGCGATGCTACCAACAAAATTATACTTCGGCAGGTTTAACCGAACTTTTTGATGGTAACAAAGATTCCAAAGCATTTACCGGTTGGTCAAAAATTATTTCAAATTACGACGCATATTATTCATTATTACCCAATGAAAATATGACTATTGATAGTGTACGGTTTTATGATAAAGAAGGGGTTTTTACCAATACACCACTAAAGCTTTATGCAATCAACAGCAACTGGGAACGGAAATTAATCGCAACTTTTAAAGGGGAGACCTATAATGCCTGGGTAGGGCCTTATCCTACAAGACCCAATGTAATAGCACTTGACACACCAATCGCCGATGTGAAATATTTGGTACTTACAATTTTCAACAATGATTTTCCGGGAGAAATTGAATTATATGGCTGTTATACTGCCGGTACACAACCGACAAATACATCAAAAACATATGCTCCGTTAAAAAACATGTTCGGGGTTAACGGTTTTGAATGGGATATTGTAGATGCTGTGAGTCCCGGAAAAGTAAATGCAAAAAAATTTGATGCTCTAAAAGCATTTAATGGTTTCAGGCATTATATAGACTGGGAAAAGCTGGAGGAGGTAGAGGGGAGGTATATGTTTAGCCCTGTTGCCCGTGGGGGATGGCACTATGATACAATTTACAAACGCTTTAAAGAGGAGGGAACTGATGTACTGGCATGTATTAAGACACTTCCCCCCTGGATGATTGCTACGTGGCCTTCTAACCAACAAAGCTGGGATAACAACCCTGTCCGTTATGGGAAAAATTATTCAGATCCATTGTCTTACATAGAAATGGCAAAGGTAGCCTTTCAGTATGCAGCACGTTATGGTAACAATCCTGATTTGGATACAGCATTGGTGTCAGTTTACTCCGTTCCCAAATGGCCCGCTGATCCGGTAAATGTTAGAAAAACTGGAATGAACCTTGTGAAATATATTGAATGTGATAATGAACGGGATAAATGGTGGAAAGGACGAAATGGATACCTGACTGGTCGTGAATACGCAGCAAATTTATCAGCCTTTTATGATGGACATAAAAATACAATGGGGCCAGGTGCAGGCGTTAAAAACGCTGACTCAAACCTACAGGTAGTAATGACTGGAACCGCTTCAGTAAACACTGATTACATAAAAGGAATGATTGACTGGTGCAAAGAATTCAGAGGTTACAAGTCTGACGGTACAATTGATTTATGTTGGGATATAATTAATTTTAATTTTTATTGTAATGACCAGGGTACCTCACAGTCTGGCAGCAGTACACGTGGCGCCGCACCTGAAGTGAGCAATATTACACAAGTGGTACAAAATTTCTTACAGGTATCGCATCAGTATGCCAATGACATACCTGTGTGGATAACAGAATCCGGGTATGATGTTAACCAGGGAAGCCCGTTAAAAGCAATCCCAATTGGCAACAAAACAGCATTACAGACCCAGGCCGATTGGATACTACGGTCATCGCTGGTTTATAGCAGGGAAGGACTAAAGAAAGCCTTCTTTTACCAGGTTTATGATGCCAATGCAAATGCTGGATATAAATTTAGCAGTAGCGGACTCATTAACAAAGACACTACACGAAAACCGGCAGCGGATTTTTTATTTCAAACCAATAAACTATTTGGAGATTACACTTTTAGCCAAACAATAAACAATAGCCCTATTGCCGATATGTATACCCGTCAAAACGATACAATGTATGCTGTTTGGATGCCAACAGAGAATGATAGTACAGCAAATTATACGCTAAGTCTGCCAAATGCTCAATCTGTTATGATTTATACTCCCGTAGCCGGACAAAGTGAAATGTCGGTTCAACAGTTGCCTGTTTTAAATGGCGAAATTACAATTATGGCTACCGAAACACCAATATTTATAGTGCCATCTTTGCAGATGTTAAATTTGTAAATATTGATCAAATCAAAAAAGAACATCTTATCCATCAATCATGGCAACCATTATAACCAGGAGTTATAAAAAATATCTCCTGGTTGTTTTGCTTCTTTTTTTCCTTTGAATATTCCATAAATCAGCAAAACCAAATTGTTTAGTGGGTTTGTGCTCACAAATGTTGTCTATGGTTTCTTTAACTTCCATTGTTAGAGATAAAATTTCCATTTCATTTACATTACTAAAGAATTGCATTGAAGTTTTCATGATAGTTATTTTAAATTGATTTAGTTCGCAGTAATTATTTACTTTGATTGCACAAAGATAAGGTGATATTATAGTACTATGCAATAAATAGTAGCAATGAATAAATAATAGTGAATATTAGTTAGTACTAAAATTTTACTACATTACTTTACAGTAAAGGGTTTCAGCTATTTTAGAATTTATTTCTCTATATAGAATTCTTGATAAGTGGTAAAAAATTGAGGATAAATGGGGGCTCAAATTAGATTTTAATGCAGGAAAATTTCCAGGAATTGAACAAAACTCCAGGTATGGAAAGATCAGATATACCCAGGGTTATAAATTTCTATATACTTTACATCAACGGGGTAAAAATATTTTTTATACAAAACATCATATTTTTAAATTTTAAGCTCTTGTGAATAAATACAACTAAATTTATAGTTGTTGAAATCCTGCATGAAAATATCTAACCTATTATTACTGCTTATTGTTTTTCTCACTGTTTCCATTAATTCATTTGGGCAACCTGCAAATGATAATTGCAACAATGCGTCTATTATAACAGTTACAAATAGTGGTTTTGGTTTAGGTACATTTATTTCATCTGTAGATGATATATCAACTGCCACTGTACAGGCAGGAGAATCATTTGCCCCTGTGATTTTATCGTCAGGGTTAATAAGAAAAACTGCATGGTATAAATTTTCGTTAGCAACCACACGTTCTGTCAGGGTTGCATTAGAGCAATCGGGTACTACTATAGGGCAATCTGATATAGGATTCACTGTTTATAAAACCCCTTTATGCCTGCCTGCTATTGCAGACATCAGCCAGGAGTTTACACCTATAGCTAAATTTGGAAGTACCTATCACCCATGCGTAGGCGCTGGAGATTACCTGGTCCAGGTTTCTTCTAATAATAATGCAAATGGCTCTATCAGGATAAAAATTTCTGTGTCTGATAGTTCAGGGGCTTTGTACGATCATCCCGTTAATGCATATCCTTTTGGCGTTTTATCAGAAGGTGAAAATGCTGTGAATTACTTTGCTGAATGTCAATCCATTGAAGATAATAGTGAAACCTGTAGCATACTAAACATACAGGACTACACTAAAACAAGTTGGCACACTTTTACAACCCCTACTTATTTTGATTACCTGGCAGTTACAACCTCTTACACTACAAACAGTTCGGCTAAGCCCATTGGTTACAAAATTTATAAAGGAAATGCAGTATCGGCACCAATTAGTTCGCTTACAGGTATAGGTAGTTGTGATACTTTATCTTCCCGGGCATATAAATTGTATCAGTGTGGTGACCTGCAACCAAACACAACTTATTCTATACAATTGTTTTTTGAAAAAAAATTCAAAAGCCTGATTCAATTAAAACTAGTGCTTAAAGGAATTGCTCCTACAAAGGCACCACAACCTATATCTACGTCAATCCCGGTTTCAAATCAATTGGGAGTCTTAACTAATGGATTAATGTCTCTAAGAGATAATTTCGGTTGCAATAGCCGGCACAGCCAGCATGCTTGTGGAGATGCCTTGCCTACTGCCGGAATACCCGTTAATGGCCTGCTTTATAATTTGAGTACATTTTATACATTTTCATTATCACAATCAGCTAATCTGTCATTTTTTACAACCAGGGCAGATTCATGCAGTTTAGCATTTCTGATTAGGGTTTATAAGCAAGCTGTAACCAGTAACTGCACATCATTGCAGAATAGCCAGGTAATTGGACAAGACCAGGATGGTTTGTTTTTAGAATGTGTTCCTCCGGGAAATTACACTTTGCAGATTTCAGGAATGGATGCTAATTTTTCTCCAAATGTTTATAAAGCATGTTTGTTATCAAATTTGGGAGATACAATTAATGCCTCAATAAATATAGCAACACGTCCACCGGGAAACCTGTTTTCGCTGAAGAATTCTAATGCTTATGACAAGATCAATTCAATGCTGCCATTGCAGTATGGAATCAGTTATACTTCGCAGATTGACACATATGGATGCGCCAATACAGTGTTGCCTGCCGGGTATAATTGCGATACTATTCCAATTTTCACACCCAAAACAACTAAGGCTATTTACCGGGAATTTAATGTGGCAGACAGTGGTATTATTACTATGAAACCACTCGGTATCGGATATCATAAACTCTTTAAAGGTGATGCCAGTTTGCTTGCCACTGCACAAAATGTAAATACATATCCAGATACTATTTCAGGGCTTTTAAAATATTCAGAATGTATTGGTAATTACCCAATATGTGTGGGTAATAAAGTTTGTTTAACCCCCGGCACATATACATTAGCTGGTTTGGGAAATGACTCTCATTCGGGTTTTTCAGAACAACCAACTTTTACTTTTGATACAGTTGAAACAAAGCATTACAGCCCTGCTACAGTTGAGGATATGGGTGATATAATAGATTCCATGAAGCTTTATGGAAACAATACTGTTTTCAGTGGATACGACTATTTTTCGTGTAGAGATAATGCTGTCAGTATTAACGGATATAACCCTTGTGGTATGGACAGTGCCAAAGCCACAAAAGCAATATACAGACAATTTTATTTAAGTAAACCCTCATTGATTAAAATTAGCGGCCTTTACTATGATACCTGTGGAGTTAGTAGTGGCGGATTAATCACATTGTTTAAAGGTAAAGTTTCCAATGGATTTTCTGGTCTTGTACCGGTGGGTGGCAAATGGAGTTGCTTAGTTAATTCGGGAGACGATGATTCCTGCATTTTAATGCCTGCAGGGTGGTACACTCTTGTATCTTATGGCATTGGGCCAAATTTTAGCAACCCAATGCAAAATGTGGGTTATGGTCCTTATGGAAGTGCAGTAGGTATTAAGGATCGGGTAACCATAACAATAAAGCCTACCTGTAAAGAGCCAAAATATAACCGGCCATTTAAAGCCGCTATTGATTCTTTAACAAATCTTCCTTTTTTGGTAGAGTGGGTTCCGCAACCGGGGGTAGCATACCCCAATACAAATGCTCTGGTTACACTACCAACTGAACATTTTAATTGCACAACAGATACACCTTTTAATCATCCACTGGTTACATGTGACCCACTTTTTAACAGGGTTGCTTACTACGTTTTTAAAACTACCCAAGTCAGCTTTGTTCAGATAAATACCCTGGGGTTTACTGCAGAGGTATTTGACAAAGATGTGCGAAAAGATTCTGCATTATTTGGAAGCATTACCCCTGTACAACCATGTCTTACAGGTGTTGGTGCTATTCAGCTTTGTAAATTACAGCCCGGTACATATACACTTGTATTATTTGCAGGAGACAATGCTAATTGCGATTCGGTAACGCCTAGAATATTTATTGACGGTGTTGATTTTTCAAGATTTGATTTTGCAACAAAAGCGTATGATTTTGGAGTTGTAAAACCAGACAGTACTTTCCATAATGGTAAACCCGGAGATGTAAATCCAATAAATGCAACAAGGGCTCCAAGCAATGATTTTTTTTACTGCACAACAGGTGCAGGCCAAAACGATCCGTCAGAAGCATTGTGTAACATGGAGTATAATCCCAACATATATTTACCCGGTAACAATACCCATATATTTGTTGAGAGTACATTTAATTACAAATTTCCCCTAAGAAACCTTTGGTACACCTTTGTAATAAATGAGGGTGGATATGTGCATGTAAAAGTTTTAGACACAAGTGGCTACCATAATAAGTTTGCAGTCTATGAAAGCGATGTAAACAGTACTCTTTCTTTCAGTACAGTTGTTGCTACAGGACAGGTAGACTCTACAAATGCACAAGGGCTTGCGCTGGTTGCACAGAACCAAATTAACAGCTCCTGCTTTGATGGCAATGATACTTTAATATTTTACCGCAATCCCTGCACTTCTAAACCTACCCGATATTATGTACTTGTACAGGGTATTGCCAATAGTCAGATAGAAGTTTCTATATTAAATGATTCTGTAAATGTTGTTCAGCCAAAATCTGATCTTTATAGCCAGGCTTCAGACATAGGGTTGTTGGGCGATGGTACATTTAGCGGATCAGTTGACAATTATGCCTGCGCTACCAGTAACCCATTAGATCCCCCTACACCTGATACATGTGCACCTAGGACATTATGGTACAAATTTACAAGCAATGTTACCGGGCATATTTATTTTTCACTGACCGAAAATGGAATTGCTGGCAACGCTGGAGCAAGACTATACAGACAAATAATAAACGGAGATTCAACGATAAGAGGGCTACAATATATAACCAGCGATAGCGGATGTATATCAGCCGGTACTTATTATCTTATGCTTACGGGTTGCAAAAAATGGAATGAACAAGTATTTCCTGTCATTAAAATTGTAGAAGATAAAGGTGATTTTTGCAATAGTGCTGTTGTTTGTTCCGTAACAGGGGTGGGTTCTTATACAGCTAAAGCAATCATAGACTGTCATACTATAGGAACTGATTTTGGCGAATTTGGTACTGTACTTACATGCCCTATACAGGCAAATACTGCTCAGTATAAAACTACCTGGTTCAGAATAGATATAGCCGGAACAGATACACTTGATGTAACAACGTTTTTGACATCTAACACAAATGTGAGCCAGTCAGAAATACAGTATAGGATGATGGTAGGAAATTGTGCGGCAATGCAGGAGGGGAGTTGTGTACAGGATTCCCGTACACAAAATACTTATAAGTGTCTGGCAAACGGTAGTTATTTTATCCAGGTATTTACACCAATGTTTACCAACAACACTTTAGTTGCCGGTACTGAAACACTGCACCTGCTGGCTGTACCCCATGCGGACACGTGTAAGCCTGTTTCAGGTTGCCTTGCAACGTCCTATTTCATTCCAAAATATAATTGCAATACTGATACTTCGGTTAGTTTTAATAATTATTCCACATTTGGAAGTGTTATTAATTATATATGGGACTTTGATTATAACGGGCAAACATCCACAGCTGTTTCTCCTTTGTTCAATTATCCTGTTTTGTCAACAAATGCTAGTTACAATGTTAAACTCATTGTTTATAATACAGCATGTGGGGGTACAGATACTTCTGTGGTTCCTGTTATTATACCGGGCAGACCAGTAGTTTATCTTGCAAATGATACATTACTTTGCAAAAGCAATGCGTTGACCCTCAATGCCACTTCGTGGCCCGGTGCTACCTATACATGGCAGGATGGTTCTGCTAACCCTATTTATTACGCATCGCTTCCGGCATCTAATGTGTACTATGTGCAGGTAAGTTATAATGGATGCTCTTCTTCAGATACTATTGTAGTGGATATAAACCCTGTTTTGCCCCTTACAATTAATAAAGCACTTTGCCCCGGTGATTCAGTCTTATTGCAAAGCATAAGAGGCTATGGCGAAACCCATCACTGGAACACAGGGGATACAACATGTTCCATTATTATTAAAACACAAGGAGTATATTATAATGATATCGGGTATAAAACATGTGTTACCAGAGACAGCTTTAAGGTCATAGGGCCTGTTCTGCCTTTTGCGGGTAAAGACTCTTTTGTATGCCTTAGTACCCCATTCTTATTAAATGCAACAGTTCCCGGTGCTACAGGCTATAAGTGGAATAATGGTCTTTTATCTGCAACTATAAGTATAAGCACACCGGGATTGTACTATGTAGATATTACTTTTGGCACTGCCGGTTGTACCATTCGCGATTCTATTACAATTCATGCAAATCCTTTTTCAGTAGTAAATATTCCTGCCGCCATATGCCCGGGTCAATCTTATACACTGCCATGGGGAATATCAGTATCGGCAGCAGGTGTATATTCTGACACGCTGACAAAGACAAACGGATGCGATTCTATTATCAATGTTAATCTTACAATTAAACAAACAACCTCCAGTACAACCCGGATACGGAAATGTACTGTTCAGCTCCCTTATAGTTGGAATGGCAATAATTACAGCGTTGCCGGAACTTATACCAGGACCCTTACAAATGCTTCTGGGTGCGATTCTATAGCTACGCTAATATTACAAGTTGATACCGCTACAACCGGCAAAACAATTGCTAACATATGTATCAACCATCTGCCATATTTATGGAATGGAACTCCTTACAGCACCACAGGAATCTATGTCTTAAAACTTACCAATAACGCAGGGTGCGATTCTACCGACATACTTATTTTATCAATAAAAGATACTTCGGGAAGTTTGACCGTTGTAACCTTATGCGATTCAAAACTTCCTTATGCCTGGAATGGAATTAACTATAATACTTCAGGGACATTTACAAAAAAACTTACCAATGCCGTAGGTTGCGATTCATTTGCCCGGTTGACCCTGGTTGTTAAGCCAACAGTAACAAGCAATACAAATAAAACTGTTTGCACAGATAATTTACCAGTAGCATGGAATGGGCATTTCTATACAACATCAGGCACTTACAGGGATACACTTATTGGTGCTACAGGTTGTGACTCTATAGCAACATTATTCTTAACAGTAAATAATGCACCAGCTATACCTGTTATTACAAGCAATGCCCCTGTATGTCTCAATGAAACGTTGACACTATCTGCATATTCAGCCTATGCTGATACATACCTGTGGACATTGCCGGGTGGACAAACACAGCCAGGTAGTTCTGTAGTAATAAGTAATATTGCACTTAATCAGGCAGGTACATACAAAGTAAGTGCTGCTGCAAAAAGCTGTGTTAGTACAGTTGCTTCTACCAATGTAAATGTAATACCACCATTAGTAGTTAGTGCAGGAAGGGATATAGAAATACATGAAGGGGACACTGCAATCTTAACAGCAACATCATCGGGCCAAAACCCGGGTTTTAAATGGACCCCAAACCTTTACTTTATTTCTGCGGATACTGCAAAAAGTCCCATGGTTTATGGTGTTAAAGACATTCTGTATAAACTTACAGTAACAGAGAGCGGCAAATGCCCCGCAACAGATTTTGTATTGGTAAAAGTATTGCAAAGAGTGAAACCTATTTTTATACCAAATGTTTTTTCGCCAAATAATGATGGAGTAAATGATACTTGGGTCATACGGCAGTTGGCTGCATATCCCGAGGCAACTGTAAATGTATTTACCCGCTATGGTAAAAATATATTTAGCTCCACCCATGGTTACAAAATTCCGTGGGATGGAACGCATAACGGGAAGAAGGTACCTCTTGGCACATACTACTACCTTATAACAACCAATCAAAATAACAGGCCGCTAAGCGGTTGGGTGCAGATTCTAAAATAATATAGTGGGTTTTGAAAACGAATAGGGGAGTGGTTTAAAATTGGGAAAAAGTGAGGTTGGATGTTCGCAGGCCACTTTTGCAAATACCAATTTTACCTGCCGCTCATTCCCTGGTATGCAAGCAAAATATGGTCAGAAGTTGTTGTTGTTGTTGTTAAAGAATTCCAGCCATCACGTAAGCCATGTTTTATGTCACCCAGATTTATAAAAAAGGTATACAACACTATAGCTAAAATTATAGATCCTGATTTTATTTCTTTGGGTTTAATATTTATAAAACTCATTGAAATGGTAAGTTAATATACAATTAATGAAATACTGAAAATATCTATTGGATATTCGTAATGGTTCAATTGCATGGGCCTAAAAGCATATTACATTTCTGAATGAAAGTCGGAACTGGCTGGCATTATACCAAACAAGATTAGACTATTTAATGCAAAATGGTATAAAGTCTTGCACCACATAAATAGCCTGCATAGAAAATAATTAATACCCCTAAAATAACATAAAATGGGTGATTGAATTGTACTGACTGCAATTGTGAATTTATTCTTTTTGACATAGCGTGTAAGTATTAACGATAAAGTTAGCTTTTAAAAATTATTAAGAAAAGGAATAGTGATGAGTGATTAAAATGATGTTTCACAAGTAAGTTCATAGATTATACAAACGAAAATTGTTGATCAAATTAAAGACATGAAATATGGCAATCAGCTTTTTATAGTTCCTTTACCTTTTATTCAAATTTGTATTTTTCAATTGTGCAGCCTTATCAAAAGCCTCCTCTAAATCTCCGTATTATTTAAAGACTATCCGTATTTTTTCGGCTTAATAATTAGTTTTTCGAATGCATTTATAGTAACAGCAAGATTTAGTTTTTCATCTCAATTGTTTAATTATTGAATTGCAATTCTAATCCTAATTCTAATTCTAATAAATCCAATTAAGCATCTTATCGTATAAATATTACGGGTTCGGGAACCTCTTGAGCAACCAGAGATTGGATATACACTATCAATGAAGAAGTCGCTTATAAATGTCAATGTTTTGTAATTGTTGCAAACGAAACTCCATTGTTGCAATAAAATCAATTTTACCATTAACAACTTCATATTCTCCCCCCGATGACAACTCGACTTCTGTTCCAAAAAGTTTAATAATATAGCTTGGGGATAAATATTTTGAGCTATCAACTGCATAGCGATAATATGGGGTATATTGAATGTTCTTGACCGCCTTTTCTAAATGATTTTCTATTTCTTCTTTGCAATAGAGAGAGGTTATCAAAGACTGATAGTATGTAGTCATTGTACTGTCAAAATATGGTGAACTAAAACAGCCAAAAATGTATGGCGTTAATGTAGAAATCGCTTTTGTCAGATCATTCAATGCAAGATAAGATTGTGAGATTTTATATAGTCTTGGTATGAATTCGATATAATATGCGTTACCACAAGATATCGATTTGTTTCTATATTTTGTGTCAGCAGAGTCGAAGTAAGCAATTGCTTTAACATAATTTCCTTTTGAAAAATAATAATCTCCAACTCTTTCGGATGCCATTTCGCACCAGAAATTTCTTTCGGCGTTTGTGGCGTCAAAAACATTAAGAAATGATATGAAATAGTTGAGAGAACTGTCACTATTAGCTTGTAAACTGTGAAAATATTTTACGTCAACTAAAGTTTGGGAGTTACAAACTTGTCCTACCAAAACCGTGAATATTGTTAATAGCTTTTTCATTCTGCGGATTGTATCTAAAAGTAAATAATTACCAATTCGGTTTTATGGATTTCCACATTAATTCAATTAATTTTTTGCCTTGCGAATTTTCACTTTCATCCATCCGAATTGTCACGATGATAATACCCGCATCCTTCTTACCGATAGAAGCTATTTCGTAAATATTTACTTCATCTTTATATCTAAGTAAAGCTTTGGTAACATCAATTTCATGTCCGGATTTCAAAGCTTTTTTATAATAGGATCGTTTAGATTCATAACCATAGCTTATACTTTCTTTCGTTAGTTCAGTAAGCATCAATTCATTCAATGAAGTTGGATTAATTGATTCATATCTTTGGATTATTAAGCCAGCGCCTTCAGCAGTTAAAAGAGATAATTGCTCAATTCCTGCACCTAATTTAGAATTTGACACTTTAAATCCCTTTAAATATTGGAAACTATACAAATTGTCTGTATGGGTTAAAGTGTCTTTTTGCATTACTTTAAACTTTTGCGGTTTTCCGTTTATCATAATGTTATAATGCTTGTCCAGCGCAATTGACATAGAAGTATCATTTAATTGGACTATATAATCTTCTTGACACATAGCTTCAATGTGGGAAACCAAAAGGATAACTATAAGTATATATTTCATCTTTAAATTTATGTATTATTAAGAATATTATTTCGCACAAATGTTACGGCTTACTATTGTGCTGGAATTTTGAAATGTTTATCATGGAACCGCTGTTGACCTGCCCGCAGGCAGGTTCAAAATTGGATGATGAAATTAACGACATAAAGTTAAATAAAATTACTTCGTCTGGAACAAAGGGTGATAGCAAACCAAAAGATGCGAAACATATTCATAAGCCAATATAGCAGCAAACTCAATGTGCTTCGCACATCATATCTTCTCATCAACAATCTGTGCCAGTGCCGCACAGGAATGATGATTGCCATGTGCAAAGGGAACCAGGGTTTTGGGTAGGTTGGTTTCTGTGCAGTGAATTTATATAGATGACTGACAGCGTAGGTTTATTTGAGACTTTAAATAATTTTCCCTAATAAGGGATCTAAAAAAACAGTCGGGAAGATAATATTTTTGTATCAAAATGCCCGACTGCTAATTTAAATTTTGATGGCATTAGTAGTTAAACGTCAACCCTGCACCAAAGCCCATGTCGCTGTCATAATGTGTCCGTAGAGAAAGATTACGGTTGAAAATATAATTCAGCCCTGTCATATATTCTTTGTCGGTGTTTACCATAAAGGCAAAACGAAGTCGTTTGGTTACTGGAATGTCTTCCCTCATTAATTGTAAACGAACGATGCCATCAGTAAAAATCTCTGCCTGGAAACGAACCAACATAGGCAATGTATAATTTATCCCCGCACTTACTACTGCCCGGTTATCCTTTGTGTTAGATTGCCCAAAAATATTTTTTTCCTGTTCGTCAATACCCATTTTTCTGTAACGCCAGTCAAACCCAACGAATGGCATGAGCCATTGCATTTTTCCTAAGTACCTGCCAACATGTGTTTCCGTTTCGTAGCCGTGCATGTCGTGATAACCCAAACGCCATTCGCTGCCAATACTCCAGCGGGTATTTTGCAACATCATTTCACCGTCGTTACCATTCGTTGCAACATCATTTTGAAACATAAAGTGCATTTTTCTGTCATCTGCAAAAAGTTTACGTTGTGCAAGTTTGGGATTGGGTATTAATGGATTAGGTGCTTGATTTTCATAACTGAACACTCTGCCCATTCCACTCATCATGTGGTACAGAATATGACAGTGAAAAAACCAATCGCCTTCAACATTGGTATTAAACTCTAGTGTGTCTGTTTCCATTGGCATAATGTCAATGATGTTTTTCAAGGGTGCATATTCACCATGTCCGTTTATTACTCTGAAATCATGTCCGTGCA
>JANMMU010000144.1:0-67055 GCA_031373555.1 Segetibacter sp.
AAAAAATCGCTGGAGGAAATATTTCCAGACAGATTTTTATATTGCTGAAAGAAAAAAACGAAACATTCTAATTGAGAATGATAAATTTCCTTTTGGTGGTAAATGGTCATTTGATGCAGATAACCGTAGTAAATTTCCAAAGAATGAAGTTGTACCACCGCTTCCTTTTCCTTTGGAGAATGAATATGTAATTGAAGCCCAACATTACGTAAATCAACATTTCAAAGACAATCCGGGAAGTATCTCAAATCCATTTGACGATAAGAAAACTTTTTATCCAACAACACACAAAGAAGCTGAACGATGGCTGCAAATCTTTCTGGAACAGCGGTTTGAAAAGTTTGGTGTTTATGAAGATGCAATCGTTGCCGGGGAAAAGGTATTGTACCATAGTGTCATTAGTCCCATGTTAAACAATGGATTGTTGGAGCCGCAATTTGTAATAAAAAAAACATTGTTGTTCGCTTCGCAAAATAATATACCACTTAATTCTGTTGAAGGATTTATCAGGCAAATCATGGGGTGGCGTGAATTTATCCGCATTGTATATGAACGTGAAGGACGCAAACAACGCACCACCAACTACTGGAATTTTACCCGTAAAATCCCGGATAGTTTCTACACCGGCACTACCGGTATTGCACCAATTGATATTGTCATAAAACGGTTGCTGCAATGTAGTTACAACCACCACATAGAGCGTCTTATGGTTCTGGGTAATTTTATGTTACTCTGTGAGTTTGATCCTAATGAAGTACATCGTTGGTTTATGGAAATGTACATAGATGCCTATGATTGGGTTATGGTACCCAACGTATATGGTATGACCCAATTTGCTGATGGAGGTATAATGACTACCAAGCCTTATATCAGTAGCAGTAACTACATTAAAAAGATGAGTGACTTTCCAAAGGGAGAGTGGGAGAGTGTTTGGGATGCCCTCTTTTGGCGGTTTATGGCAGTGCACCGTACTTTTTTTGAGAAGAATCCACGAATAGGTATGTTACTGAAAACATGGGATAAAATGAGTAAGGAAAAACAGGATGGATATTTGAAAACAGCAGAAGGGTGGTTAACAGGTTTGGAAAAATAATTCTAATGCTATGTTTGTTTATAGCCTTATTAATTCTTTGCTAAATATACATTTTCAAATTCCTTACATTCAGGGTATTTCTTAGGAGTGCATATACCTCACCACCCCGCCACCGCATCATCCCCCCTGAAATCGGCTACAACTATGCGTTTACCTTTATTAAACTGTATTGCTTCCACCCGGCCAATATTGGCTGCATACCCGGCTATATTATAAGTAGCTACTGTATGCCCTAAAGCTTGTAATTGCTCTATAATATTTTGAGGAAAATTCTTTTCAACTTCAATGCGGTCGGGCAACCATTGGAGGTGAAATTTTGGTTTGTTGACTGCATCCCCAAGAAGCATCTTAAAATCAACCACATCAACAATCGTTTGAAATACAGAAGTTGGTATAGTAGTACCACCGGGTGTGCCAACAACCAAAAAAGGCTTTGAATTTTTTAAAACAATAGTAGGTGTCATACTGCTTAACATTCTTTTGCCGGGGGCAATTGCATTTGCTTCTCCTCCTACAGCACCATACATGTTTGGTACACCGGGTTTGGTGCTAAAATCATCCATTTCATTATTGAGAAAAAAACCAGCACCGCCAACCACTGTCTTACTTCCAAATGTACCGTTGATGGTAGTTGTAAGCGAAACAACATTTCCCCATTGATCGCAGATACTTATGTGAGTGGTTTCAGTGCTTTCTATGTTTCCTGCTTTTATGTTTATGCTTTTACTTGCTTTAGTACTGTAGTAATCTATCATCCGTTTTTCAAGATAACTTTCGCTTATTAATTCATTTGTAGGAACGTTCCAAAAATCAGGATCTCCCATGTGCGTGGCTCTGTCAGCAAAGGCCCTACGTTCAGCTTCTGCCATCAGGTGTACACTTTTTGCAGATTCAAATCCATAATCAGCTAATGGATATTTGCTGACCATTTTCAGCATCTGGCAAAGCAGAATACCTCCACTGCTTGGTGGTTGCATTGTTACTATCTCATAACCTTTATAGCTAAACTGTAATGGCTTTCTTACTACAGTTTTGTAGTTTTTCAAATCACTCAAAGTCAGCAAACCTTTACCTCGCTGCATTTCAGCTAATAGCAGTTGAGCAGTCTTACCTTCATAAAAGCCTTTTGCACCAAGATGCTTAATCCTTGTCAAGGTATTAGCAAGGTCATTTTGAATCAATGTGTCTCCACTTTTCCAGCCACCTGTTTTTACAAAAACGGGTATTTGTGTATTGTATTTAATAAAGGCATCCTGCGCTTTGTTCAGTTTAGTAGCTTCGGCTTCTGTTAACACAAATCCTTTACGGGCAAGGGTTATAGCAGGCTGTACCAATGTGGTAAAAGGTAATTTTGCGTAGCGCATACTTTCAAACAACCCTTTTACAGTGCCGGGTACTCCACAGGCCAGGTGTCCATTTTGCGAAAGAGTGGTATTTGCTTTTCCTTGTTCGTCAACATACATATCTCTAAATGCTTTTTGAGGTGCAGTTTCCCTAAAATCAAGTGTAAATGATTTTCCATTTAGACGAGCTACCATAAAACCGCCTCCACCAATATTGCCGGCACCTGGATAAACAACAGCCAAAGCTAGCTGAACTGCAATGGCTGCATCTATGGCATTGCCCCCCAACTTCATAATTTGCGCACCCACCATAGCTGCCAATGGATGTGCACAGGCCACGGCGGCTTTGTTGAATTCCTTTAGTTTAGTTGTTGAATAGCGATAAGGGTCAATTGTTTTTCCTGACCCAATATACGATTGGGCATTTGAACAAATCACTAATACAAATAGAGAAACTATACTAAATAACTTTTTAACCACACAGCAATTTATAGTTTTAGTGCTGATAAACCCAAACAATATTTTCCAGCTTTATTCGGGTTGATTCTTACATTCATTAATTCAGAAAAACAAAACTGCCGCACTTTTGGGGTGCGGCAGTTTTGTTTGTTTATTTAGAAAAAAGCTTAAGCCAATTTAGCTTTTGCAGTTTCAGGTTTGTGCTCTGTTACTACAGTTGTGTCCGCTCTTCCCAAGGGTTTGTTTTTTCCAAAATCCATAAGGATTGGTGCAGCTACAAAAATAGAAGAGTAGGTTCCGGTTACAACACCTATCAACATTGCAAAAGCAAAACCACGGGTTACTTCACCACCAAAAATGAACAACGACAAAATAGTTAGGAATACTGTCAATGAAGTCATAATAGTACGGCTAAGGGTTTCATTGATAGCTTTATTAATGATGGTTCCTTTGTCAGTATTTTTCATCAGGCGACTGTCTTCTCTGATACGGTCAAATACAATTACTGTATCATTCATGGAGAAACCAATTACCGTTAGGATTGCAGCAATGAAATGCTGATCTATCTCAAGCGGGAATGGAACTATACCTTTTAAGAAACTAAATACCGCAAGGGTTACAAATACGTCATGCAACAAGGCTACAATTGTTCCCAATGAATATCTCCAATCGCGGAAACGTATAAAGATGTAAAGGCAGATTACCAATATTGCTACAATTGTTGCAGTTTTAGCACCTGATTTTAAATCATCTGATATAGTAGGTAATACAGTCTGTGAACTTTGTTTATAGTTCTTATCAAACTCCTTATAAGTAAGACCTGCAGGCAGGAATTTGTTTAAACCCTGGTACAATTTATATTCTACCAACGAGTCAACATTATTACCGGTTTCTTTAATCATGTAAGAAGTGGTAATATTCAATTGTCTTGCAGAACCTATTGTTTTAATTACCGGATATTCTCCGTAAGTAGCTTTCAATTCATTACGAACTTCATCGTTATTCATTGGCTTGTCAAAACGAATAGTGTAACTACGGCCTCCACTGAATTCAACACCTTCATCAAAGCCGTTGAAGAATGATCCAACACCCAATAATAGAACGACCACAGAAATACCATAAGCTACTTTTCTATACTCAACAAACTTATAAGAAGCATGCTTAAATACTTTGCGGCTAAGGCCGGTAAAATATTCAAAGTGACGGTTTTTCTTAGTGTACCAATCAGAAACCAATCTTGAAATAAGGATACCACAAAACAATGATAAAAGGATACCGAGTATTTGTGTAGTTGCAAAACCTAATACCGGTCCAAGTCCAAAATAAAATAAAATGATAGCTGTAAGCAAAGTGGTAACGTGACCATCCAATACCGGAGCCATCGCTCTGCGATAGCCATCGCTTACCGCTGTTTGGTAGTTTTTACCACGTGTAAGTTCTTCTTTTATTCTTTCAAATATGATTACGTTTGTATCAACTGCCAAACCAACTGTAAGTACCAAACCTGCAATACCTGCTGCTGTAAGTGTTGCACCCAAAGCCGCAAGAATTCCGAAAGTGAACAATAGGTTTAAGATAAGCGCAATGTTAGCAACCCATCCTGCAGTGTTGAAGTAAACAAGCATCAACACAAATATGATGATGAATGCCACTACAAATGCCATTGTACCACCTCTTACAGCATCTGCACCTAATGTTGGTCCTACAACTTGTTCCTGTACAATTTTAGCAGGAGCAGGAAGTTTACCACTTTTTAAGATATCAGATAAATCCTGTGCTTCTGTTAATGAATAGCTACCGGTAATTTCTGAACTACCGTTTGGAATAACACCGTTTACAAATGGGGCACTGTAAACAGTTTCATCCATCACAATGGCAATTGGTTTACCAATATTATCACCGGTCATTTTTGCCCAGATTTTTTCACCTACTTTGTCCATGTTCATTTTAATAGCAACACGTCCTCTTTCATCAAAATCCTGACGGGCATCACTTACGTGTTCTCCTTCAAGTTTAGCCAAAGTAGCACCTTCAACAGTCTTAACAGCATATACAGGTAATATACCTGCTGCCTTAGGATCGTCAGATTCCTGCTTGCCGTACATCCACATCAGATTTGCAGGAAATTTACTTTTAACCATCTCCATATTCATGTAGCTGTTAAAAGTACCTGTATCTTTTGTTTGTATATAACCAATTGCGGCCGGAAATTGTGTTTGACCATCTTTTCCTTGCTGTGGCTGCAATATTTGCATTATGGATCCAATAGGATTGTTATTGACACCCTTAGCAGCTATAGTAGTATTCTTTTTGCCTGTGTCAATATCACTGATTTTTGCAGTAGTATTACTATCGGCATTATTAATAATGGCTGTTCCTAATGAATCTTTTTTCGATCCGGTTGAGTCTTCTACCTTAGTACCGTTTAGGAAAGCAGCAAGGTTCTTCTCAGCAGCCTGATAGCCTGTGTAGATATCACCAATATTATATACTTCAAAAAACTGAAGATTAGCAGTTGACTGAAGGTATTTACGAACTCTTTCAGGATCGGTTACACCTGCCAATTCAATGTTTATTGAACCTTTATTTTCATCAAGGTTAATGGTAGGTTGCGCAACACCAAATTTATCTATACGTGTACGTAAGATGTTGTAAGTATTTTTAATTGCACCTGTTGCTTCGCTGCGTATGTAGTCAAGAACTGCTGCATCGCTGCTTTCGTAAGTGATACGCTTATTACTTGCTGCCGCAAAAATGGTGGCAAGTTTTGCATTTGGGTCAGCATTTTTAAATTCTTCTGAAAACAAAGTAATGAAATCTGCATTACTATTTGCCTTACGGGCATTTGCCTGTGCAATTGCTTTATTGAAATTAGCATCACGATTGTATCCTGAAAGCGACTTGATCAATCCATCAAGACCAACTTCCATTGTTACATTCATACCGCCCTGCAAATCCAAACCAAGCATTAACTCCTGGTTTTTGGCATATTGGTAGCTACCAACACCCAAAACTATCTTATCGCTTTTGGTACTATCAAGCAATCGCTGAAGACGATTCTTTTTTAGTATATCAAGGGTGTCCTGATACAGCGCCATAAGATCGTTGTTGCCGGCATACTTTTCCTGCGGAGTCTTATAGTTAGCTTTAAGCCATTTAGCGGCTCTTTCTTCCATATTGTTTTCATGGCTGCGTACAAACCATGTAAAACTTAGTTGGTATAAACAAATAATGATTAATGCTATCGCAAAAATCTTCACCAAACCTTTCAGTTGCATACGAGTGAGGGTTTACAAAATTTTTTAGAGCGGCAAAGATAGGGGTTTGAGTGTGAAAAATTTGGAGAAAATGAAGAGTTTCAAATTATCTGTAAAAGTATTGATAATCAATATTTTATAATGAAATATTGGACATTTTAGTTTCCTGTATTTAATGTTCTTATATTAATTGCTAATCATAAGATGAAATCTTTGTTCAAAAGTAAATGCTTAAACGAGTTGAATTATAACCTGATAATTGGCTCGTTTTTCCCCTGAAAAATTTCATCCCATTTCATTTAAGTGCCGTAAAGGCAGTTTAATATTTGTATTAACACTATCCCCTTTGATTTTACAAATCCATGAAAGTTGAACATAAACAAACAAAAAATAGAATTTCTAACGGAGTAATATAACTAGTAGTATGACCCTTTTATAGTAGCTTTAATCTGCTGTGGTATAGTTTTTTAAACAACACAATTATGGTAAAAAAAGAATATCCCTTTTATGTAAAAAGTACCGTGGTACTATTAGGATTAGTGTTAACTGTTTATATACTTATGAATTTAAGGGATATATTGGTGCCACTTGCATTTTCAGTCATTATTGCCATATTACTTAACCCGGCAGTCAACAGGATAAAACGTTTGGGCGTTTCAAACGTTATAGCTATCAGTATAGCTTTGTTTATTAGTGTAATTTTTGTTGGCAGTATATTTTATTTTCTTTCTTCGCAAATTGCTGGTTTGGTAGATAACTTACCGCTGCTAAAGGCCAAACTTGGAAGCCTGTTGCATGAGTTGCAGGTATGGCTTCAGGCCCGCTTTGGTATAGCCATCCAAAAACAGGTTCAACTGCTTAATGATGCTATGGCGGGTAGCAAAGCACTTATCGGTACTACATTAGGAACTGCATTAGGTACCCTTAGTGTTGTTTTTTTATTGCCGGTTTATACCTTTCTCCTTTTGTTTTACAAATCTCTCATACTCAATTTTTTGTTTGAGGTCTTTTCCGAGGATAACAGTGTTAAGGTTAGGGCAATACTTGACCAAACTAAAACAGCTATACAGAGTTTTATGGTGGGCTTATTGCTCGAAGCGCTGATAATAGCTTTTCTAAATTCTGTTGCGCTGCTGATGCTCGGTGTTAAATATGCAGTCTTAATAGGGGTTATAGGTGCCTTGCTGAATATGATACCCTATCTTGGAGGAATAATAGCCATAGCGCTCCCCATTCTAATGGCTACAGTAACTAAAGATGGGTATTCAACACAACTTGGTGTGATCATCGTTTATCTTATCATTCAGTTTATAGACAACAATATTATTGTTCCAAGAATAGTATCATCAAAGGTGCAGATCAATGCACTTTTTTCAATTATTATTGTACTCCTGGGTGGTGCCATGTGGGGTGTAAGCGGCATGTTTCTTTCAATACCTGTAGTAGCTATTCTAAAAATAATATTTGATCGCATAGAGGAATTGAGACCATGGGGTAAGCTACTGGGTGATGAAGTGCCAACCCGCCACAAAGGACAATTGCTATTGCTGCGCCGTCGTCATAAAAAAGAATCTGTTTCAGAAAAGATTGTAGAAGATAGTAATGGATAATATAGCTGTATGCAACTTTTGCAAGTGTTGTATGGTCTAACTTTTAACCGAATTCAGGTGTGGATAATTTTTATTTAAAAACATTTATAAACATTCGCTATAAAAAAATTAAATAAAGATTAAAAACGAGGTTTCAACCCACTGAATTCGTTAATTTGTTTGGTCTAAAAAAAATAAATGAAACCAATTCTATTTGTTTTTGCTCTTGCCATTGGGCATAGCAGTTTTGCGCAACAGCGAGATGATTATTATATGTGGCCCTATGGGTCAAACGATAAAATTGAATTCACAGAAACTGTTTATCTGCCAAAGTCCAACACGGATTCATTGTACATACTATCACAAAATTTTCTTTTAAATAAATTCAATAGCGATAAAGACAGCATAGCTACAATTGATAACAAACGCATTGCATTTTGCAAAGGTGTTTTTTTCATACCCATAATACAATTAGGCGAGAAAGGGAACGGTTATATAGGATTTACTCTAACCATATCTTCTCATAACAAATCATACAGATACAGTTTTACCAATTTCCAGCATTTTGCGCAGCATCCGGATGGAGCGTCAGGAGGCGCTTTGGAAAATGACTATCCTGCTAAAGGAAATACGCCATACCCATTGCGATATTGGAATGAAGAAAAAGCCAAAGCGTACTACTACATTCAAACAACTATTGAATCATTAAAAGAGTATATGGCAAAACATGCCGGATAAATTATCTTCCATATCTTTTAAATTCTATTATCAGGAAGTACCATTTTGCCTGAGAGCATATTTTTTTCTCCTTTTGAACTTTCCCCATTTTTATTTTATAGGACATACGAGCTGTGGCATACTTTTTTTATAATTCAAATTTTAATTTTAAAATCTGAAAACAATGAGAAATGCAACTATTCAATTATGCCTTATAGCCACATTAGCTATAGGTGCAGGCTGTGGAGGAAATGATAGCACTACAGTTAGTGACAGCACGGGTATTAATATGAACGATACCGGAGCTGTAATGTCAGGTGATGTGAATGGAGGTACTACCATGTCAGATTCTCTGAATAAGATGAATGGGTCACCTGATTCAATGGATGTAAAAATGGATAAGGGTTTTGTAATGGAAGCCGCAACGGGTGGAATGATGGAAGTAGAAATGGGTAAACTTGCGGCTGCAAATGCCGCATCTGCAAAGGTAAAAGAATTTGGTAAAATGATGGTTGCAGACCACATTATAGTCAATAATCAGTTGAAATCACTTGCTGCAAGAAAAGAGATTACCCTGGCCACTACGCTTGATGATAAAGGTCAGCAACACATAAACGAAATGAAGGCGTTGAAAGGAAATGATTTTGATAAGGCTTATGTAGCAATGATGTTAGAAGACCATAAGGCAAATATTTCCAAATTTGAAATGGAAGCTAATAGTGGTAAAGATGCTGATGTAAAAGCATTTGCTGCTGCCACATTACCAACCTTAAGAAAGCACATGGAGAAAATAAATCTCATTCAGGAAAAAATGAAATAATTTTAGATGACAGCGCAACAAATTATGCAGTAGTAAACTGCATGATTTGTTGATATTTTTAAACTTAAAATCGAATCTATATGAATAACAATTTTGCAGACGCAGACTTTTTAATGGAATTGCCAATAGAAACCCCCGGGGCAGATCCAAAAGAAAAACCTGAAGTAGAACCGGATAAGCTGCCTGAAGAAGAACCGGGAATACAGCCTGGAAAACGCCCCGGCAGAAAAGATGACGACGATGATGATGACGACGACGATGAGCCATACCAGCCTTCAATAGGGGATGATCCGGACACTATTAAAACAAAAATACCGGTCATGTAGTAGCCAACATTAGGTAGTTGAAGTAAGATGGTATTTAACTAATTCCACCATAGGTGCTTTAATTATTTTACCTACCTCTAACTGGTAACTATGGCATATTTCTTTTACCACATCTTTAAAGGTAAATGCCACACTACCTGTGAAGTTAACAGGTGTTGTCCAGCTTTGTCCGTATTTATTTATGTGGGTAAAAAAGAAATCATTTATACCATCTTCCAAAATATTTTCAATCATATAATGACCTCTGTTTTCTGAAAGGAAATGAGTAAACCCTGCGAGGTAACGGTTTGGGTAAGGTTTTTTGTAAACACTATCTAAAATATCCTCTCTGCTAATACCATATTTTTCATTAAACCGCATTGCTAAATCTTCATCAAAAGTTTTGTAGAGGTAATACTGTATCACCTTTTTACCAAGATAGGCACCACTACCTTCATCTCCTAATACATAGCCTAAGCCGGGACTGTTTTTTATAATTTTTTTGCCGTCATAATAACAGGAATTAGAACCTGTGCCTAATATGCATACTATGCCTTTGTTTCTACCACACAATGCTCTGGCAGCGGCTATGAGATCAGAAGCAAGGTTAATTTTTGCTTTTGGAAAAATCGTTTTCAATATTCGTTTTAAAAGTTTTGCATTTTCAGGATCAGATAATCCGGTTCCGTAGTAATGGATGGTTTCGGGCTGTAAATTTTTTAGTTTGGGAAGGAGTTCTTTTTGCAGTAATAATATTATTTGTTCTTCGGATAAAAAATATGGGCTTATGCCTGTAGTAATGATGGTTTTCTTTTTTCCATCCTGGATAAAACACCATTCACATTTTGTAGAACCGCTATCTGCTATTAAAATCACTGAATAATTTTTATTAAATTTTTGGATTAGAATTATTGCTTTACTAAACAGGGGAAAAGTTATGACAAAAGAACAGAAAGCAATAATAAAAGATGAATGTTTTGTGGAAAAAAGCTCGGGAAAGCGAAAAATTACAATGTATTAGCTTCAAAGTGCCTTTTAAGGCTATTGGAATAAACTTATTTAGCAGAAATATTCCCAAAATGAAATTTTAATACTACTGTGGGAAATATTACGAATTTTATCTTTTTTTAAGGTAGCTTAAAATCAATACATTATCAGTTGGCATTTGCGTGGTTAGATAGGGTTTCTAAACCACACAGATATGAACACCAACTTTACACTTAGCGAAAGCCACCTAATCGAAAATTGCATCAACGGCGACAGAAAAAGCCAGAAAGCATTATACGATCGTTTTTCAGGAAAAATGTTTGCGATTTGCCTGCGTTACTCCAAAAATCAAATGGATGCTGAAGATATACTTCAGGAAGGGTTTGTAAAACTGTTTAATAATTTAAACCGTTTTCGTGGCGAAGGTTCTTTTGAAGGATGGGTAAGACGCATATTTGTAAATACTGCAATTGAGCATATCCGCCGTAAGAATTTGAATACAGCTGTTGGTGAAGGTTTAGAAAACAGCATAGCTGATAAACAAAAAAGTGCATTGGATAGCTTATATGAAAAAGATCTGATCAAAACATCCAGAACGCTAAGTGATGGCTATCGCACTGTCTTTAATATGTATGCCATAGAAGGTTATTCACACAAAGAAATTGCCGGACAATTGGGGATTACAGAAAGTACCAGCAAATCCCAGTTCTCAAGAGCCAAAGCTTTATTGAGAACCATTATAACCGGTACAAACAATAATAAAAAAGCTATTGTTGTCAGTATGTACTAGAATTGTAAAGCCTATTCAATCCTCATCATATAAGCCCTTTACCCGAAGGGCTTTTTTTATGCATGCACTATAGCTGTCTCTTCTCCAAACTTACCTGCAAGGCTACCAATTAAATTGAAATTATAGCACCACCAAATCTGCACCGATCCGAATATTTATAAATAAGATGTAGAAATTGGGACGCATATAATACGTCTGTACGAGTACCGGAAAATTAAACCCAATTAACGATGCGTATAACGCCATACTTATTATACCAATTGGGCAAACAATATAGCCTAATTCAGCTTCGCCTCACTTGACTAATCGTTAGATTCCATCAGAAAAAACCACTGCAAGATTTTAAAAATCACATTCGAATTATTTCAAGCGATGGGACAAATATTAAAAAGCAACCCATTCTATATTGATGACTTGGTTGAAAAAGATGAGTAAACAATTGTAAGATCCACATTTCAGCGGTGACATTAATTTCAAATGCTTGATAGTAAATACAAAGATTAAGCAATTACAGATTGTTGAAAGTATTGGCTTTAAAAAATATCCTTAAGACATTAAAATTCTTTAAGTCCGGGTTGCATTTATGTAGGGTTTTTAAAAAAAACTTTAATCCGGAGCTATCTTTTACAACATTCAATAAATGTGTCAGATTTTTTTCCTCTAATTTTTTTTCATACAGAAACTAAAACATAAAATAAAGATTAAAACACTACAAGTTCGAAAAATTCATTTTAAAAAAACGGGGGACATTTTTTATAGGATTTAATGTTTTTTAAGCCATATTAAATTTGTAAAAGGGGCAAATGAGTGTATTTCTTATTTTGGGAAAGAAATGAGAGGTTCCATTAAATTGAATTGAGGCTATTTACCTTTCAAACGAAGGTGGAAATAAAAAGTAGGGAATTT
Organism: Segetibacter sp.; assembly: GCA_031373555.1. GTDB lineage: Bacteria > Bacteroidota > Bacteroidia > Chitinophagales > Chitinophagaceae > Segetibacter. The sequence continues at coordinate 12,267 of JANMMU010000144.1, forward strand.
CTTTTTTTTTAAAATTATTGGCTGAATTCCAAAAATTCAGATAATTGATGGTTCATTTACACCTTATAACAGGTAATAAATGGGTTACCAATTTGTTTTTTCGTTTCAATTTAATATGAATGAAATCAGATCCGATATCCCTAAAACAGAAGGTTTCTTTGTACAGTATGTCAGTACTATATATAGCTGCAGGTGTTTATCATTTTGTAGCACCGCAGTTTTATGTTGCAATAATGCCACCTTATATACCATTTCACAATGCTTTTATTTACATTAGTGGTATAGCAGAAATTGTATTAGGTATATTATTGTTGTTCAACAATACACGTAAGGCTGCGGCTTATGGCATAGTAATGTTGTTATTAATTGTATTTCCCGCCAATGTGCAGATGCTTATAAATTATATGCAACAACACAACCCAAATATATGGATAGCTGTAGTAAGGTTGCACTTGCAGGCACCACTCATTTGGTGGGCGTGGAAACAAAAAGATTTAATTATGTAGAGGGGGGAGTTATAAAGCAATTTGCTTTTCTGCAATCATCTTGCGCATATTCATAAGGCCATAGCGCATACGACCCAAGGCAGTGTTGATGCTGCAGTTTGTTAAGCTGGCTATTTCTTTGAAGCTTAAATCAGCATAGTGTCTAAGAACAATTACTTCTCTTTGTTCTTCCGGTAACATGTCTACAATTTTTCTAACACTATCATAACTTTGGCCCTGCATCATTATAACTTCTGCACTTTCTTGGCTCACGTTTAGGGTATCAAATGTTTCATTGTTGTCCCCGCTAACAATACCGGGGGTGCGTTTTACTTTTCTAAAATGATCTACACAAAGATTATGTGCTATACGCATAGCCCAAGGTAAAAATTTTCCTTCTTCATTGTACCTGTTAGCCCTTAATGTATCAATGATTTTAATAAATACTTCCTGAAATAAATCTTCGGCCAGGTACTTGTCTTTTACTAAAAAACTGATGGAACTAAAAACACGATTTTTGTAACGGTCTAACAGTTCCTCGAATGCACTGTTGTCGCCTTCCTGGAATAATTTAACTAACTGGTTGTCTGTAGCCGGGTTTAAAGTTGTTTTCATTGAATTTTCGGTTATTTGGTTTGGATAAAATAGGGCGATTTAACTTTTGTTCTCAATACTGTCCGGTTTCTCTTTTTAGGACGGTTGCTGATAACAATACGAAGAACGCATTACTTAACTGTTTGTGCTAAGTACTATAGCTAAAATGATAACCAAATTGGACATTTAAGTTTAAAGTGGATCGAAAGAGGTATGTTTTAGTATTAAATATGTCTATTAGTTTGCGCTAAAAATGAGCTTCAATTCCTGATAGAAAATGAGGCTTTAAAAAATGAACCTGATTTTGCGGATACAGATACAATAAGTTGATAAAAGGCCAATGGCAGCATACACTAAAACCGCATTACCTTTAGCCCATATTTTTAATACTATGGAGATAGGGTGGCTGACAAAAGCAGACAAAGATTTTTTTTACATCATAAACCAACAATTGAACTGGCAACCTTTGGATAATATAATGTTATTACTAAGGCAGCCTTTTACCTGGATTCCTGCGTATCTTTTTTTTCTGCTCTTTTTCTATGCAAACTGTCGTAGATACATTATACCAATAGTATTACTTTCTATGCTCACATTTGCATTGACAGATTTTACCAGTGCAACAATACTAAAACCCCTGATTGGCCGCTTACGTCCTTGCCATGATGCATCCATTACATTTTTCATAAATAATCCGGCAGGGTGTGGCGGACTTTTCTCTATGCCTTCATCACATGCATCTAATCATTTTGGTTTATCTACACTTTGGTTTCTTATCATCAGGCATGTACTTAAGTGCAGCTGGTATTGGTTGTTTTTATGGGCAATAGTTATCGGCTATTCACAAGTATATGTTGGTGTGCATTTTCCCGGAGATATTCTGGCAGGTGCATTATTAGGAGTATCGGTTGCCTCTTTAGTTTTTATCTATTTTAAAAAGTGGACTGCATCCATAAATAATCCTATTCAGAATATTACTGCATGAAACCCTTTGAAAAAATATTTCCATTCCTGTTGCTTTCTGGCATATTAATAAACTTCAATGGTTTATTGATAGATATTCTGGAACCCGATGGTGCATTGTATGCTACTATAGCCAAACACATAGCACTAACCGGCGATTGGGTAAATCTGTGGGGCGATGGACATGATTGGTTGGATAAACCACACTTACCGTTTTGGCTTTGCGCTGCAAGCTTTAAAATATTTGGAATAAATGCCTTTGCCTATAAATTACCTGCATTCATATTTTGGTTGGCAGGAATTTATTTTACTTATAAAATAGCCGATATTTTTTATGATAAGCAAATAGGAAAAGTTGCAGTCATTCTCTATGTTTTTGCATTACATACAACACTCAATAACTTTGATGTACGGGCAGAGCCATTTTTAACAACGCTATCCATAGGGGCTATATATTTCTTTTACAAAGCAAATCTTACCAATAAATGGATATACATAATTTCGGCTGCATTATTTAGTGCTTGCGCCATTATGACCAAGGGTATTTTTGTTCTTGTTACTATTGGGGGAGGTTTTATAGTATGGTGGATGATAAGCAGACAATGGAAACAATTTGTCAACTACAAATGGTATGTCATGCTGGTGCTGATATTATTATTCATTGTTCCTGAAATCTATTGTTTATACCTGCAATTTGATATGCATCCTGAAAAAATTGTGTTTGGAACTACTGATGTGTCGGGAGTAAAGTTTTTTTTCTGGGACAGTCAATTTGGAAGATTTTTTAATACTGGTCCAATAAAAGGTAGCGGCGACAATACTTTTTTTCTGCATACCACACTTTGGGCTTTTTTACCGTGGTCTATACTATTGTTTTGTGCTGTTTATAAACTTATACGTTATGGTAAACTTACTCCTGAAAAGAAAAGTAGTAGATGGGTTATTTATGGAAGTGCATTAGTTACATTTTTATTATTCTCTTTTTCTAAGTTTCAGTTGCCACATTATGTAACAATCCTTTTTCCTCAATTCTCAATAATCACAGCAGCATATTTATTTAGTTTAAAAAAAGTAAATACCCTTTATAGATTAAAATGGGTGCAAATTGTCCTTTTGAGTTTAGGTACAATTACAGTCCTTCTACTATCATGGTTTTCAAAGTTCGGATTCTCCTATCCCTTAGCAAATTGTATAATTATTTTCACGGTATTGATACTTTATTATTTCAGAGAAAATAGCATTAGTCAAATTATTGGCCTGGGATCAGCACTCACCATTCTTTTATTTACATATTTCTTTAACTTTTTTTATCCGCCGCTATTAACTTACCAGGCTGGAATGATGGCGGGCAAATGGATACAGGAGAATAGGCCAAACTCATCTTCGGCCTTACTTAAGTCATTCTCATACTCTTTTGAATTTTACGCACCAGGGTATGTTTCCACTTTAAAAGATACAAAAGAAGCAGAGATTTTTTTACAACAAAACCCCTCAACGATTTTTTATACTTCAGAAAATGTTGCAAGCGATTTGAGTAAACAAGGTTACAATGTAAATGTCCTTAAACGTTATCCTTATTTTGCAGTAAGCATGTTGGACATGCCATTTATCAATCCTGTTACCAGGGAGGCTTCAATTGAGAAAATGTGCATTGTTGAGTTAAGAAAATAGAATTTTTGTATTGATAGAATTTTGTCAGTGTAATTTCAAATTGTTAGAATTTAGGGCACTTCATAGAATTTTTGGTGCTATTTTCTCTGTCAAGAAATCCAACATAAGTAATAGACAATTCAACCCCACCCTGACCCTGACTGGCAGTTTTTAACTGGCTGACATTTATGTCGTAACTAAGGGCTACAGAAACCGGGTGGTAATCAAGCTTTATAACAGGTATAAGTGCATCCTGCCATCTAAGATAGCTTCCCAGGTGTAATGTGTAATCAGGATCTTCATAATTATTGCCGATTCTTAAGGAATACATAGCACCCATAATAGTTTCGTTAGCTGTTCCTTGTATGTTATGATCTGCTTCCAAAGTAAAGTAAGCTGTTTCTCCCATATCAAAACGCATTCCTCCGGAGAAAACCCATTTAGGATGCAGCTCAATATCGGGGTTTTTATAGAAAGTGTTTTTTGGTCGGTTAAAATGGTGATAGGCAATCCCTACAAAATAATTATCGTTGATGTTTCTTTCATTCATTTGGGAATTGAATGTCATACCAACACTTCCATCTATGTAAGAATAATTTGGACTGGTGAATGTTTCGCCATCTGATAAAGAAGGGTTGTAGCCATTGCCATCAAAATGGCTATTGGTAGTCATTTTGCTTCTGTCAAGGCGACGTTGTACAAGCCCCCCCATAAAACCCAATGATAAATATTGACTTTTTTCGCCACCCAGGCTTTTGTGATAATTAATGGCCGGGAATAGGTTGGTGGTAGTAAAGTTGGTAGTGCCGGCTTTATCATAAACCATTTGCAACCCGGTTGTAAGAAAATCGTTGTTTTCCCCAATAGGTTTTTTATACTCCATATTAAAGGAACCGGTTCTGTAAGGAATGGTTACGCTTCCCCATTGGTTGCGATAAACGCCCTGAACCCTTACATCTCCTGTAAATATGCCGGCAAGCGACGGATTGCGTAATAGTGGCGTTTCAAAAAATTGAGAAAAATGAATGTCCTGCGACCTGACAAGGCTAGGACAGAGCATAGCCATAAAGACTATGATGAAACAATGAATGTTTTTCATAAATTGGATATTGGATATTGGATATAGATATAACGCCAAACTTTTCTTTTTTATTGAAAAACGAGTGTTCATTATAGTATCTGATATTTAAATTTCGTTCCCATCCAAATTTATCAACCTAGTACCCTAAAGCTATGGTAATCGTACTTGTAATACAAAAATTGATCAATAACTTTGCCAGCATTACAAGGTTTTATGGTAAATATTTGGCATTTATCAAAGTCTCTTTCGGGCATGTTTGTAACAAATATATCCCAAATAGAGTTGATTAGTATTTTGAAAACAATGCTGCTTTGGGCTATGATTTAGTGAAATGCAGATATTAAAACATCGTAATGAAAATAGATTTAATTGCCATGGTTTGCCATGAGGCTAATCGGGCATGGTGCGAAGGCAACAATGATTTCTCTCAAAAAAAATGGGAAGATGCGGAGATATGGCAGCAGGAAGCAGCAATTGCCGGCGTAAAGTTTAGGTTAGAAAATCCGGATGTCCCTGTTTCTGCTACCCATAACGACTGGATGGCTAATAAGCTTGCTGATGGATGGAAATACGGCCCAAATAAAAACATGGAAATAAAAACTCATCCATGCTTGATTCCATTTGATGATTTGCCCGAATATGAAAAAAAGAAAGATTATTTGTTTCAGGCCATAGTTAAGGCTTTGAAATAAAGGAAGTTCCTATAATTATTGTCGCACTTAGTTTTCTGTCTTAAAAGTATTATAAGTAGTAATAATGCCATAAAATTTACAAGCCTAATAATAGACGTATTAATCCCAATCTAAAGGCTGCCTGAATCAATTGCCTGATTTTAGCACAAATAGCATCCCTTTCTGACTAAAACTTTACTCTACTTATCTTTGTATAGTATAAACAACTATGAAGAAGTTCAACGTTCCTAATATTTATCGGAGTTCGCTTATATCAGCAATAAAGGAAAAAAGGAGATTGACTGATAAACTTAAGAAGGATTTTACCCCTACACAGCTTGATTTTGGTATTGTTCAGATATACCTTGCCCGTCATTTTGGTTTTTGCTATGGAGTAGAAAATGCAATTGAAATTGCTTTCAGGACAATAGATGAAAACCCCGGTAAGCGCATTTTTTTATTGAGTGAAATGATTCATAATCCGCAGGTGAATGCAGATTTAACAGCCCGGGGAGTTCGCTTTTTGCAGGATACCAAAGGCAAACCCCTGGTTAGTTTTGATGATTTGAATGCTGACGATATTGTTATGATTCCTGCTTTTGGAACCACACTTGCCATTGAAGCACGGTTGCAGGAAATTGGTATTCAAATCGAAAAATATAATACAACTTGTCCTTTTGTGGAAAAAGTATGGAACAGGAGCGAACAGATAGCGCAAAAAGGATACAGCATAGTAGTGCATGGCAAACCAACCCACGAAGAAACCCGGGCAACATTTAGCCACAGTGCAGCTAACACACCTACGGTAGTGGTAAACGATATGGCTGAAACAATTGAGCTTTCAAAATACATTACCGGAGAAAAATCTTCTGAACAATTTTACAATGAGTTTGCAGGCCGTTATTCTGAAGGTTTTGATATAAATAAAGACCTGCAACGAATAGGTGTTGTAAACCAAACCACTATGTTAGCAAGTGATACACAAGCTATAAGCGATTATTTAAAGCAAATTATTATCAATCATTACAGACTAAACGAAAGTAGCATTGGTGAACGGTTTGCTGACACAAGAGATACACTTTGTTATGCTACAAACGATAATCAGTCGGCAGTATATGGGTTATTAGAAACAGAAGCAGATTTGGCGATAGTTGTTGGTGGCTACAACAGCAGCAATACTTCGCATCTCGTAGAACTCTGCGAGGAAAAACTGCCCACATATTATATTGATTCGGCTGATAAAATTATTTCAAAAGAAGAAATATTGCATTACAACTTTCATACTAAAAAAGGACTTTATACGCACAACTATTTACCTCAACATACCCCTGTAAAGATTCTGATTACAAGCGGTGCAAGTTGCCCGGATGCAGTTGTTGAATCAGTAATTGAAAAAATACTTTCTTATTTTAACAAAGAGGATGAATTAGATGTTATAGCAGAAGAATTCAATGATTCAACAAAATCACTCAATTAATTTCTATTGACCTACGATTACATTATTTCCGGGTCAGGTGCATCAGGTATGAGTTTGTTGTACCGTATGTTGCAGCAGTCATTTTTTTATGATAAAAAAATTTTGGTAGTTGATAAAGCTCCCAAAAATACGAATGACCATACATGGTGTTTTTGGGAAAGCAAAACGGGTGTTTTTGAACAAATAGTTCATCACCAATGGAAAAACGTTCATTTTTATTCCAACTATTTTTCGGGGCTGCTAGATTTAACACCTTATGCCTACAAGATGATACGGAGTATAGATCTTTATGGTTTTGTAATGGATGAAGCAGCAAAATATGGTAACGTAACTTTCCTGTACGGCAATGTAACTGCAGTTTCTACAGAAGGTGAAAGGGCGGTATTATTGATAGATAGTAAGCGGTATAAAGCTCATCATATTTTCAACAGTATCTTATTTGAAAAATATAAGGTACCCGATGGCAAGCATCATTTGCTGCAACATTTTAAAGGGTTGGTTATTGAGACTGATACACCGGTTTTTAACGAGACTGTTGCTACATTAATGGATTTTAGAGTTAGTCAAAAAAATGTTACAACCTTCATGTACGTATTGCCCGTTGCCAATAACCGGGCATTGGTTGAATATACTTTGTTTACTGAAAAACTATTGCAGCCACATGAATATACAGCAGCACTACAGGAGTATATACAGGAAGTTTTGGAAATTAAATCTTATAAGGTAGTTGAAGAAGAGTTTGGAATAATTCCTATGACCAATATTCATTTTAATAAACAGCAGGGTAGGGTTATTAATCTAGGAACTGCAGGAGGAAATACAAAACCCAGCACAGGATATACTTTTCAGTTTATACAAAAACAATGCGATGAAATAATTGAAGGCTTAATAAATGGTCAATCGCTTTTAAAAAAAACGTTCTCACAAAAGAAATTTCATTGGTATGATAGTGTGCTTCTTAATGTGCTAAGCAACAACAGAATGGCCGGTGACCTCATCTTTTCAAAAATGTTTCAAAAAAATAAGCCACATCAGGTCTTGAAATTTTTGGACAATGAAACCAATTTAGCAGAGGATATAAAGATCATTACTTCATTACCAACATTACCATTTTTAAAGGCAGGTCTTCAGGAAATTATTCAATGAAGTAATGACTAAAACCATTTAGTTTTTTGGTAGTTGGGGGGGCAGGTATATTTCAAAGCTTTTCTTTTCCCCTGTGACAAACTTTATAACGAACATCAGGTATTTTATTCGGGTTGTTTGCTTCATTTCCTTCAAAATATTTTTTTTCCTTTTTTGCATCATACCAATATTGACCAATGATGTGAGTATTAGTAAGAAGATGTGATTTGCTTATACGGAATGTATTTCTATGTTGAAAGATAATCATTTCAGGCATGGTGATTTTATAAGTTTGATATTGATATTATTGCGGGTCGTCAGCTCAATTCATTCTACTATTTCTACGTCACATTCAATTGTATCAATGAACAATTTTCTTTAGAAATAATTCGAATCACTTTTGCGAATAGGTTTCTAATGTTTGGTTTCTATAGCTACCACTTCGGGGCAAAATCAATTGTATCATAATTATCCCATTTGCAATTTTCTCATAATTTTAACTTATATTTATGTAACCTTAATCCCAAAACTAAAACCTCATTGCTGTGAAATTTCTGTTTCTCAACAAAAGTCAGGGTTACATACTTGCAACCATCATGGGGTTGGTATTTTTGGGCTCCTGTTACTTTTTTATTTATCTGCCTTCCAATGAGAAAAAAGTGCAGGAACAGCGCTTCAGAACATTACAAAATATTGACCGCAACATTCATGACAAGATAGTAAACAGTGCCTCACTGCTAACCAACCTGCTAAATGCATATGATGTAAAAAATAAAAATTATCTGGATGAATACATTCGTAAATATCCTAATGATAAATTGTATTTATCGCCAATAACACTTGTGTCCTTTGAAAAAATAAAACAGAATGATTCTCTTCACATTGAAGTCAACAATGCTACACATCAGGTAACCCTGACGCTCAATAAGATTTCGGGTATTGACACTAATAAATTGGTGCCACAAATCTCACTTAAATATAGTTTTGATCAGTTTGTTGGCGGACTTTTGCCCGATGTAGTTTTTGACGAGTACCTTGTTTTTAACAGCGGATCTATTGTTTACGAAAGTTTTCCTTCCGGCATCGGAAAGGTAAAGGAAGATTCTTTGCTTAGCAATACCAATGGCATTAATGGTTCTTATGCACGTAATATGACTGCAGGTGGTAAGGACTATAAACTTTTTCTCCATAATGTAACCTTTGATACAAGTCACAAGTGGGTATTGGGAGGGCTGCTTTCAAGGGAAAGATACCAAATGGAAAAAACTGAAATACCAAAAAATCTATGGCTTTTTATTATCACTTTGCTGATTGCTATTTTGGTTGTTTTTCCATGGATACGGCTTTACCAAATGGGCAGCAAAGACCGGCTTACATTATTTGATGGGGCATCAAGCATAGTAGTATCTATGTTAATAATGTCTTTGCTTTTTTTCTGTTTCTTTGAGTATAATACTACTGTACGAACCCAAAATCCTATAGGGTCAAGAGATGTAATCGGTTCACTTATTGATACAGCTTTTCATAAGGAAGTAGCCTATAACTATAAGCTGTTGAAACAGTATGATTCTCTAAAAAATAAATATAATACTGGTAGTATTGTTGAATTGCTAAACCCAAATAAACTTAAAACAGATAATGATAGTTCTACACAATCTTTTAGAACCCTATTGAGTAATGGCAGCATAGAATTAGATAACCATATTAACCAGGTATTCTGGATAAATAGTATAGGGGAGGAGAAATATACCTGGACGAAATTGCCAATCAATCCACCACTTAATAATAGCCTCAGTAACCGAAATTATTTCAAGAGCATTACCGATGGCAATCCTTATTATCTTGATGGTGATTCCAACAAAAAATACTTTCTGGATCAAGTCGTATCCCGCACTTCGGGCAGTTTCACATCGGTCATTTCGATCCCTTCAGATAGCAACGGCATCAAGGTTGCAGCTATGTCTTTTAATATGCGGTCCTTGCAAAATGTTGTAATGCCGGCAGGGTTTTCTTTTGCAGTAATAGATAAAAATACCAAGATCTTATACCATTCGAATCAATCAAAAAACCTGAATGAAAATATCATTTCTGAATTTTCTGATACCACTGCTTTGGTCAATTTTCTTAAAAACCGAACCAAAGGCAGTTTTACTACCGAATACTTTAGTAACATGTACGATGTAAGCATTGCTCCTTTGCAACATCTTCCCTATTATTTGCTTATTTTTTCTGATAAAAGTTTTACCGAAACCAGAGATGTAGAAACTTACGGGTTTACATTTTTTATGTTGTTACTGTTCTTTCTGTATATGCTGCTGCAAATGAGTATAACTTTACTGGTAGCATCGCGTCGTTCTTTCTTTAAAAATCAGGGTTTTGATACAAGCTGGATTGGTCCTAAAGTTACATTTCACAAGGATTATTTATTCATTTCTGCCATCAATATTTTATTGATTATTGTTCTTGTTGCATTGTTTAAAATAGCAAGTTTATTAGAGTATATTTTTCTATTATCATTAACCATAACCTACATCAATATTTTTATTAACACAGTTTATTACCAACGATATAAATCTAAAAACAGGACATTCAACTGGAAATATAAACTGGCAGCTATTCGTATTTCAATTTTAATTCTGTTGATTCAAAATGTTGTGGTAGCTGTATTACTTGATTGGATGCCTTTCTTTACTGGACTAACCATTCAGATGGTATTAATTTTTTTAGGCTGGGTGCTATTCAGGCAAGCCTATCGTTTTCCTTTGTGGTTTAGAGAACTTTTATTAACATCTGGATTAAAGTATTATCACAGTTTTGCTTTTATGACATTTACCTGCCTGATAATAACAAGTGGGTTACCGGTCGCCTATTTTTATAGGGCATCGTTTGACTTTGAGAAAAAAATAGCTACACGTTACCGGCAGATAGATTTTGCTAACCAATTACAGGAACAAAAACATCCTTCATTATCAAACACTTTCGGTACAAACTATGGGTATGATACTACTGGTGTTTATTATGATAGTATTTTTATAAGCCGATATCCTCAATTGGTTAAGAAAAATAACCTAACTACAGATAACGATAGTGTTAAAAGTAATGAAACGGAAGAAGCTATATTATCGGCATTTCATTTGCCTACAGGCGAAAACTATGCCCGTGGTAATTACTATTACCGCAAAGTGTCTTCAGATTCCACAGTACTTTATAAACAGGATTCTGTAGGGTCTAATTACAGGCATTACACCTTTGTTCAAACCGACAAAAAAGACCAATATTTAAAACTGCTTTCTTTTGATGTAGGCTACGAAGTGCCTGCACCGGGCAAAGGAAAAAGCATTTGGAAGGTTATTCTTTACTGGGTTTTTTTTATGTTGGCTTTGTTTTCTTTTTACATGATACTTGTAAATGTTGTTAAGAAGATTTTTTGTTTAAATCTTCCCAATCTGCAAAGCTGGGATGAATTAGACCAGAAGTTATTATCCAATGACAAATTGAATAAATTTTTGTTAGTAATAGGATTGCCAGGTGCTCACAAATATAATTATATAGTAGGTAAGATTAAGGACGAAACAATTAAATGGAATAATACAAAGCTCATTTTTGAGGAAACGGATAAATCGCAGAACAATGTTTTTGTTGTAGATATGATTAACCTTCCTGATGGGGCAGACAATAAAGAGAGAGTAGAACAATGGACAAAAATAAGGACAGAAGTTACAGACCCTAAGTACAAGTTAATCATTATTAATCACTTTGAATATAACATACAGGATGCTGCTACTAATCTTGAGAAACTAAGAATGCTTGAGTCATTAATGTTGAAGGGCATTTGTAAAATTGTGATTTTGTCCACGGTACATCCTCTGTCTTTTTTAGATTCACTCAATGATAAAAGTTATAAACCTGACGGAGCCTTTTCTGGTGTAAAAGATATAGAACGCTGGCAGGTCTTAATGGGACATTACCGTATAGCATTGTTGCCAATAACTGTAAAAGACTATTCAAACGATATTTATAATCCGCCATGGTTGCACAATTATTGTTACGAAACAACCTATACGCATTACTTACAGGCATTGCAAAATGATACACTGGAAATTGCAACTTCGTTTACAGAAAATGAAATATCGGAGAAGGTTGATCTGATGGTGTATAAAGTACAGGTGGCTTCAGAATATTTTTACATGTACATCTGGCAATCACTTACCAAGGAAGAAAAATTCTTATTGTACGATCTTGCAGAAGACAATCTGGTAAACTCTTATGACAACTATACATTGAGTATGCTTGTTGCTAAAGGGGTTATTGTGCAATCAAATGGGCTGTTGCGTATATTCAACAAAGGATTCAGAAATTTTATTCTCACTGCAATAGGTCATAGCGAAGTAAATAAAATAAAAGAAAGGATAAATGAAAGTGGCAATTGGCGTAATTTAAAAACACCTTTGGTAATAATCATATTTTCCATCCTTGCCTTTTTGCTCATTTCAGAGCAGGAAGCGTTTTCAAAACTACTTACCTATGTAGCAGCACTAACAGCGGGTGTACCTGCAGTGTTGAAAATATTTTCTTTGTTTGATAAGAGTGGGGGCAAGGCGAGTACATGATAAATGCTTCCTGATGTTTAATATGCAAGTCACTCCTTACCCTGAACAAACATTCGCTCTCTATAGAATGTCGATTTCTTGTGCCTTATTTACTTATTTAGGGCGGCCTTCATTATATACATCTCATCTATTTCTTCAAGTTCGTAATCTGATACTCATCCTTATAGGGTGAAAAATACTTTTAAATAGGGTGTTTTCACCCTTGACTTCGCTTTGTGAGGTAGGTATGTTTGTGGGAGAAAAATATTCTACCCGGGCAGCCGAAAACGGGATTGGAGAGTAGGCGATTTTAACTATAATGCAATGAGTAATATGCAATATTTATTAACACTGACCACGTTATGCATTTCCTTAAATATGTTCGGTCAATCCACAAACTTGGTTACAAGCGAATCAAAAATTGTATACTCTCAACGAAAAGCTGAATCAAAAATAATTGATACAGTTGTTGTAAATATAGAGTATAGCTCTCCTGCTCCGGCTGCAGGAGCCGCTCCAAATGCTAATTTTACACCGGTCTTTGATGTTAGTAGTGTTTCGCTTATTGGATTATCACCCAAGGTTTCTTCATTTTCACCTTCTATGCTTCCAGGTAGTATTTATTCAACCGTGGCACAGAGGTTTTCTTTTGTATTAGAAATACAATTCAATGCAAATTCGGAATTAAAAAAAGATGAGGCTTTTGATATTGTTTTAACCAATCTTCCTGCTGGTGTCATATCCAATAAACATCATGTAGTAATCCTTAAGAATCCAATTGTATCAACAGATTATAGTCAAAAACCATTTTGGATGGAAATAGGAGCAAATTTTGATTTGATTGATGGGTTACAGCCAAACAATTTTTTTTCTGGTGTCTTTTTTCAAAAAAGAGACATTAGACCTGTATTTAAACAAAGTACCAGAGCCGAAGACAAAAATCTTGCAGTTTTTGCGGGAATTTATGAATCAAAAACAATTACAAATACCCAAGAGCAAAATTATTCATTAAGAAGCTACTATGATAGCAGTTCTTTTATACCAGATATAAGTGACAGTATTAAAATTTTTAGGGGTGTTGGTACATACATTAACAAGCGTGTAGTAAAAAACGTAGGACTATTTTTTTCGCCACAAGTTAGATTGACTAATGGCTCGGCGAATGAAGATGGGCTTCACATATTTGGGTCACTTTGGTTTGATCTGCAGTGGCAAAGAGTTGATGAAGATCGACAGTTTTCACAAATAAAAAAGCTTGATAGTTTTAGAATACCAATAGAAAATATTTCAGATTTTGATAACCCCAATTTTAAGAAAGAAACAGATATCAGAACACATTACATTGGAGTTGGTTTGCCCATATTTTTCAAGCAATCTTGGCCCACGGGTGAAACTGTTCATTTATTTTTGAATCCTGTAATTGGAACAACAAGTCAATCTACCAAAAGTTATCTTGAAGAATTATCAAAAGCTGAATCTAAAGGATTGCCCCTACCACATAAGAAATGGAATCCATTTTATATTGTTCAATTTCGATTAAATGAAGAAAAATATGGTATTTCATTTACCGGGGAAGTAAGGGGTTTGTTAAATTATAATAATCCATCTAATCCTCCATATATTTCTTTAGCCCTTTCTAAGAAATTTGATTTGACTAAATTCATAGAATTTAATAAATAATAAAATGAGAAATATAACAAATACAAATAATGATTTTGTGATTTCCTATTTGCTGTTAAGGCAATTAATTGGAATACTAGGAATAAGTTTACCCTTTGTTGTTATTCTAGGTAATACTTTATTAGGGCAATGCCCTGAAATACAACCCTCTATTAGTCATTATTATTATAGTGTTATGCACATTGTTTTTGTAGGTACATTGTGTGTATTAGGTGGTTTTTTAGTTTCGTATCGTGGCAAAAGTAATTTTGAAAATAGAATTTCAAATTTTGCTGGCTTGTTTGCATTTGGCGTTGCTATTTTCCCAACAGATTTTTTAGGATATAGCGAAAGTGATATTTGTCATTTTATTAAAATTGAAAAAGTTGTTCCTCCATTTGTTTCATGGATTCACTTTGGATGTGCAGGGCTTCTATTTGCATGTTTTGTTATCTTCTGTTTAAATATTTTTCAGGAATCGGATGAGAATAAAACACCCGATTTGAAAAAGTTGAGAAGAAATTATATTTATAAGATTTGCGGAATAGGAATTGCTTTAAGTATTCTATCAATTGTAACTATAACTATTTTAAAATCGTTTGAAGTGAAGTCTGATTTTTTTAAACACTCAACTTTTGTATTTGAAACTACATCATTATTATTTTTTGGGTCTTCCTGGTTATTAAAGGGGTCCCTTAATTGGCCAGAATCTAAATTTAAAATAATTCGAATATTAATAAAACCATTTAGAAATGTTGAAAATGGATAAATGGATTTGCAACTAAGAAAATAAGTTATCAGTTCAAAATAATTATAGTTTTCGGGCTAACATTTTTACCTTAGTTACCTACCCCTTACCTTTGCGGCCTCAAAATGAAATACGAAAAAGAAATTTCCCGCCGCAAAACATTTGCAATTATTAGTCACCCCGATGCGGGTAAGACTACGCTTACAGAAAAGTTTTTGCTGTTTGGCGGAGCAATACAGGTTGCCGGTGCGGTCAAAAGTAATAAGATTAAGAAACACGCTACAAGCGATTTTATGGAGATTGAGCGGCAGAGAGGTATCTCTGTGGCTACTTCTGTTATGAGTTTTGAGTATCATGGTATGCTCATAAACCTGTTGGATACTCCCGGCCACAAAGACTTTGCTGAAGATACTTACCGTACCCTTACGGCGGTTGATAGTGTAGTTTTGGTGGTTGATAGTGTTAATGGGGTAGAGGATCAAACCCGCAGGCTGATGGAAGTTTGTCGTATGCGTGACACTCCTGTTATTGTTTTTGTCAATAAAATGGACCGTGATGGCAAAAACCGGTTTGATCTGTTAGAAGAAATTGAAAATGAACTTAAAATTTCACTGCATCCCATGACTTGGCCTATCAACCAGGGAAAGGAGTTTAAAGGTGTGTACAATCTGCACGATAAAAATCTTGTTTTGTTTGCTGCAAGCACAAAAGGTTTGGATGAAGACACCGTGCAAATTCAGGATGTAAGCGATAATATTTTAGATCAAAAAGTAGGAGAGAAGGACGCAGCCATACTTCGTGAAGATGTGGATCTTATAGACGGCGTATATGGCGAACTGAAAACTGAAGATTATTTAAGCGGAAAAATTGCTCCTGTATTTTTTGGCAGTGCGGTAAATAATTTTGGTGTAAAGGAACTGTTGGATACTTTCATCCGCATAGCACCCACTCCTCGTGACCGACAAACAAGTGCAAGGGCGGTAAGTGTTGGTGAACCCAAATTCAGCGGATTCATTTTTAAAATTCACGCCAATCTTGACCCCAAACACCGAGACAGGATTGCGTTTCTACGGGTATGCAGTGGCAAGTTTGAGCGTAATAAATACTTTCATCATGTTCGTATAAACAAGGATGTTCGCTTTAGTGCTCCTTATAGTTTTATGGCCCGTGATAAGGAAGTCGTAGACGAAGCCTACCCCGGCGATGTAGTGGGATTGTTCGACACCGGTAACTTCAAAATCGGCGATACATTAACCGAAGGTGAGAATTTCTTTTTTACGGGAATTCCAACTTTTTCCCCTGAAATCTTTAAAGAAGTGGTGAACAAAGACCCTATGAAAACCAAGCAATTGGAAAAGGGGCTGCTGCAATTGACCGATGAAGGAGTTGCACAATTGTTTACTCAATTTGGAGGCACAAAGAAGATAATTGGATGTGTTGGTGAACTACAGTTTGAAGTGATACAATATCGCCTATTGCACGAATATGGAGCAAGTGTGCAATTTAACAGTTTACCATTTTACAAAGCCTGTTGGCTTAGCAGCAAGGACCAGAAAAAACTGGATGATTTTGCCCGTTACAAACTCGCCAATACCGGCGAGGACAAAGACGGTCACATGGTTTATCTTGCACAAAGCGAATGGTTCCTAAATACTGAAAGGCAAAACAATCCAGATATTGAATTTCATTTTACAAGTGAGATTCATAAGTAGGAGTTTGGGAACGCAGATTTGGCCGATGGTTATGATTGGTTAAGATTTTTTTGAAAATTTTTCATTAATCTTAACCATCATAATAATCTGTTTTCCCGTTTTCAAAAAAGAGGTTAAATTTGAGTTGAAATACTATTAATATGACATCAACAGCAATCAGGCAAAAACTATACGACTATATAAGGGTAGCAGAAGATAAAAAGATAAAAGCGATTTACACAATGCTTGAGAATGAAATTGAGGAAAGTTTCGATTATTGGAATGATAAGGATTTCGTTAAGGAAATTGAGAAACGTTCTGAAGATTATAAAACAGGTAAAATAAAAGGGATGGCGTGGGAAGATGCTAAACGACAAATATTAAACCCGAAGAAATAGCATTGATTAGCTACCAAATAGTACTACATCCAGAAGCAAAAAAAGAATTAGAAGATTCCCATCAATGGTATGAAGATCGTTCAATTGGATTGGGTAAAAGATTTATCGCATTGGTTGATAAAAAAATAAATGAAATAGCTTTAAATCCCTTGAGATTTCCTAAAACTAAAAATGGGTTTCGTGAGACCATGATGAGTATTTTTCCTTTTATCATTATTTATGAAGTATATGAGAAAGACCAGTTAATATTTGTGTCCTACATATTTCATGCGAAGAGAAACCCTCGAATTAAGTATAAAAGATAGAATAATTTGCTATTAGCCTAAGATTATTGGGAGATGATACCTTAATCCTAACCATCATAATAATCTGCGTTCCCGTTTTATTCGCTTTGTGAAACTATCTTTGAATTATGTACGACCTCATCATCATTGGCGCAGGGCCCATAGGCATTGCATGTGGCATAGAAGCAAAAAAAGCAGGGTTATCCCATCTTCTAATTGAGAAAGGTGCTTTGGTCAATTCCATTTACAACTATCCCCAAAACATGACCTTCTTTTCCACCAGTGAACGGTTGGAAATTGACAATATTCCTTTTGTAAGCAACAACCCCAAACCAACACGCCCCGAGGCATTGGAATACTACAGAAGGGTAGCTGTTTCTGCAACTTTGAACATTCATTTGTTTGAAAAAGTAAATGAAGTGAAAAAGGAAGGAGAAACATTTTCAATCATCACAAATAAGCAAAGCTACGAGGCAAAGAATGTGGTAATTGCAACGGGGTTTTATGACATACCTTATCTGCTTAATGTGCCGGGTGAAGAGTTGCCAAAAGTAAAACACTATTATAAAGACCCTCACTTCTATGCATTCCAAAAAGTATTGGTAGTTGGCGCGGCAAATTCGGCCATAGATGTAGCGTTAGAAACATGGCGTAAAGGGGCTACAGTTATTATGGTTGTTAAAGGCGATAAAATCAGTGACAGGGTGAAGTATTGGGTAAAGCCCGACATTGATAACAGAATTGCTGAAGGGTCCATTAAAGTATATTTCAACTCAACAGTTTCAACCATTAGAGAGCATGAAGTTGATATGCAAACACCTGAAGGCATTGTGACAGTGGAAAATGATTGGGTACTTGCTATGACCGGTTACAAGCCCAACCTGGATTTTTTGAGAAGCATGGGAATAGCGTTGAGTAATGACGAAGTCTTTTGCCCAACAGTAAATGAAACCACACAGGAAACCAATATTAAAGGCATTTACCTTGCCGGTGTTATTTGCGGCGGCATGAATACCCATCGTTTGTTTATAGAAAACTCAAGGGTTCATGCAGAGAGAATTGTACAAGCTATTTTACTAAAAAAGAAGTTGATATATTAATACCCTATTTGCAACAATTTTTTTTACGGATAAAAAGTGTTTTAAAAACCCACCTTATTATCATTTTAATTTTACCCATCGCTTTAGTTTTTCTGTTGAAGGTCATCTGCTATGTTTTTTATCAGTCTTTGATAATTACTTTTCTCTTTATTCCGTTTTGCTTTTTTTGTGTGTGAGCCTAAACGAGATATTGCCATTTGTAACCCTTCAAATTATATCATAATACTCACAGTGGACTTAATTTCATTTTTCAGTTGTACTCTAATATTTTAATTTATAACAAAGAAAATTTATTTTAATTTTATAAGTTCCTATTTGCCCTACTGTATAATAACCAAAATAAATTTGTATGAAAAAATTACTTCTCTTCATTTTTAATGTTTGTTTCATAAACATAGTTTTTGGACAGACTACTTTATTTCCATATGGTTCATCCTGGAAATATTTGGATAATGGTACCAATCAGGGAACTACATGGTCTACTGTAGCATTTAATGATGCCACATGGACTAGCGGACCGGGACAATTGGGCTATGGTGATGGAGACGAAGCCACCGTTGTAAGTTATGGACCTAATGTAAACTCTAAATATATAACTACCTACTTTAGAAAATCAATTAATATAGCTAATCCTGCCATCTATTCTGCATTTTCTGCTAATGTAAAAAGAGATGATGGTGTAGTCGTGTATGTTAATGGAACGGAAGTGTATAGAAACAATCTTCCCGGAGGTGTCATAGCATATACTACACTCGCATCTCCTGCCGCTGATGATGGTGCTACCCCCCAACCATTTACGATACCATCTAATCTGATTGTTGCTGGCAACAATATTATTGCGGCTGAAATTCACCAAAATATAGCAACAAGCAGCGACATAAGTTTCGATATGGAATTGTTGGCAACGCCCTTGCCAGTAATAACTACAATTGTGCCTTATGGCAGTTCATGGAAATATAAAGACAATGGTTTAAACCTTGGAACAGCCTGGCGTGCATCAACTTATAATGATGCTACATGGGCTAGTGGAAATGCCCAGCTTGGTTTTGGCGATGGTGATGAATCAACAATTGTAAGCTACGGTCCTAACCCACTTAATAAATACCCCACAACTTATTTTAGAAAAACAATTTCAGTACCTGATACCTCACAATTTGCTGGCTATAACTTATACCTTAAAAGAGATGATGGGGCAATAGTATACATTAATGATAAAGAGGTATTCAGAAGCAATATGCCTGATAGTAAAATTGGGTTTACGAGTAGAGCTTCAACAGAGGCAAGTGACGATGGTAATACTCCACAGTTCAAGATGATTCCTCTTTCATTTTTAAAACAGGGGAATAATATCATTGCAGTTGAAGTTCATCAGAACGTTGTAACCAGTCCAGATCTTACGCTGGATCTTGAATTGAAATCTTTTAACGCTGCCGGTATGACGAATGCAACACTTACCCGTGGACCCTATATGAATCTGGCCATACAAAACAGCATAGTGATTCGGTGGCGAACCAATGTACCTACTAATACTGTTGTCAATTATGGTACATCATCTACCAGTCATTCAAAATCTTATTACGATGCAAGTTTAACGACAGAGCATGTTGCTACACTAACAGGTTTAACAACTAATACCCTATACTATTATAGTATTGGAACTTCTACCCAAATATTGCAGGGAAATGCGAGTAACTATTTTAAAACAATGCCAACTGCCGGAAGTACAACCCAAAAAATAAGAGTCCTTGCTATGGGCGACATGGGTAATAATTCTGCCAATCAAACAGCAGTAAGAGATGCGTGGCTTGCCTTTAATGGCAGCAATTATACCAATGCATGGATACTTTTAGGCGACAACGCTTACAGTAGCGGAACTGATCCTGAATATCAATCCAACTTCTTTAATATTTATCAGGGTAACCTTACAAAAAACCATGTGTTATGGCCTGCACCCGGCAATCATGATTATGCTAATAGTCCTGCAAGACAAGCTGACCATGTAATACCATATTATGACATGTTTACATTACCATCTACCGGGCAGGCTGGGGGCATAGCATCTAATACAGAAGCATTTTATTCTTATAATTATGGCAATGTGCATTTTGTAGCTTTAGACTCATACGGCTGGGAAACAGGCAGTACAAGGCTGTACGACACGCTGGGTCCACAAGCTGTTTGGTTGAAGCGGGATTTAGCAGCAAACAGGCAACCATGGGTTATTGTTTACTTTCATCATCCTCCCTATACCAAAGGTTCTCATGATAGTGATATTGAACCTGAACTTATAAATATGCGCCAAAATCTTGTTCCAATACTGGAGCGTTATAAAGTAGATTTAGTTCTTAATGGTCATAGTCATAGCTACGAAAGAAGTCTGCTGATTAATGGGCATTATGGAGTGGAGAACACTTTCAATCCTGCAACACATGCGCTTAGTACATCAAGTGCAAAATATGACGGTTCGGCAAATTCTTGTTTTTATTCAAAAAGTTCAACAGCAATACGCAATGGAATTGTGTATGCTGTTGTTGGCTCTGCAGGTCAGTTGGGTGGGCAGTCAGCCGGGTTTGCGCATAATGCTATGTCTTACTCCGATGTTACAAATGGTGGGGCATTGTATTTTGAAATAGAAAACAACAGGTTAAATGCTAAATGGATTTGTGCCGATGGGGTGGTAAGAGATAATTTCACAATTATGAAAAATGTTGGTAAAACAACAACTGTGAATGTAAGCGCCGGAGGCACAGTAACTATAACGGCTTCATGGATTGGTACATATAATTGGTCAACAGGAGCCCATACACGTTCTATTTCAGTAACTCCTGCTGCTACTACCTCCTATAGTGTAACGGATAGTTTGGGTTGTGTAACAGATGTCTTTAATATTACCGTGTCACGTCCCGCTTCGGTTAAACAAGATCGAAATAATCTGGTGGTATATCCCACTATTTTAAAATCAGGAATGCCTTTAAATGTTATCTTGATGAATACGGAAAGTGTAGAAATTATACTTACAGATATCAACGGGAGGATCATAAATAAGTTGGTTGCGAAAGGAAAGACCCGAATAGAAACTTCAAACCTTCAGGCCGGAACGTATTTTTTAAAATGGGTTGGTAATAATAGCAGTGAGGTTAGAAAAATTGTGATTAGTAACTGATAAATGATGGAATTTATATTTTTACAAAATCCTTATACAATTAAGCATAAGGATTTTGTTTTTTACTCTCATAACCATAATGGACCAAAACTTTACCTGATTTTTACACCTTTAATTAGTTTTCTTTCACTGCCCTGAATTATTTCTATAAGATATGTTCCTGAAATTAAATCCTGCCCAAATATCAATGAATTATCCGCACGTTTCTTTTGTGTAGTAACTAATTTACCATTTACATCATAAACCCGAATTGTTATCGTTTCTTTGTTTCCGGATAACGGATGAAGAATAAAATAATTCGTTGTTGGATTCGGACTAATTGTTATAACTGATTTTCCGGAAGCTCCGTTTACAATGCTATTATTTACTTTACCGTCAGGATTACAAGGATCAAGTGATTGTAAAATGGCAATAGAAACCGACCCGCCATTACATCCGTTCGCATCTTGTATATAAGCTCTGAAACTACCTGGTTTTAAATTATAAAAAGTATTGTTCAAATTATAGTTGCCCGATGTACCTAAACGGTATTGGTGTGGTGCAGTACCTCCGAAACCGGTAAGCGTAATGCTTCCATCATTTTTGCCATAGCAACTAAGATCTGTTTTAGTGTAGGTAAGTGTTACTTTTGAAGGTTGGGTAATGGAAGCGACTACATTTCCTATACAGCCATTTACATCCTGCATATAAATTCTGTAATTGCCTGCTCTTAAATTGCTAAAGGTATTTGAGGTAATGTAACTACCTGTAGTACCAAATCGATACAGGTATGGAGCTGTTCCATTAGTTGGAGTTAATGTTATAGAACCTGTAGCTGTTCCAAAACAGGAAGCATTTGTATTGTTAAATGTACCGGTAATGGGTGGTTGTTGTGCTATAGTAACCTGACTGCTGATACCCGAGCAACCATTGGCATCTATAATTGAAACACGGTAAAGTCCCGCTTTTAAACCTGTAAATGTATTTGAAGCAACATAATTTCCTGAAGTTCCTATTCGGTAGGTATAGGGCCCTGTACCATTAATTGGTGTTACCGTTAAAGATCCGCTTGCACTGCCAAAACAAGTGGCGTCTGACTTTGAAGTTGTAGAATTGATCTGTCTGATATTAACTGTAGTACTATCAATGGCTACGCAGCCATTTGCCCTTGTAGCCGTTACTTTATAACTAGTGGTTTTAGTAATATTAAGGGCATTTACCTGTGCGGTATTATTTGTTGCAAGGGTAGACCCGGTCAGAGTTTCTGTCCATGCATATGTAAATTTAGGCAGACCATTATTAATTGTGATAGTGTAGTCTTCTGTTTCTCCATAACCACTGTTGGTTGCTTCACAGGCTTTATTGGCGCTATGTCCGGCTGATCCATCGCTTGATCTTAAACGCATTCTTGTGGTTCCGTTGATTGCTCCTGCAGGAATAGTAAAACTAATATTGCCAGTTGTCAATGAGCCAACATTCCCCGTTATTCCAACGCTTTCACTTGAATCAAATATGCCATCCTGATTATAATCTATCCAGCCTCTTATATAGCAATCTTGCCATGTTCCTCCGCTAACGGTCATTGTGTAATTAGTATTGGCTGATAAGGTGGCCGTGGTAGATCCAGATGTTGGGTATAGAGTATAGAAAGGACTTGCTGCCCCTGCTGTAGTATTGTTTAAGTTTGTAGAAGCAATGCTCACTAACGAAATGTAGTCCCCATCTGTAGTGCCAATACTGTAATTTGTAATACAGAATGATTCAGGATAATCTATACCATTTGCTGTAAGCACACTGCTGCCGCCACTACAAATACTGTCAGGTAGTGCTGTAGTAGTTACGGCAATGCTATTAATAATATTAAGTGTATTAGATGTTGCACTGCAAGAACCTTCGGTAATGACTGCTGTATAATTGCCGGGAGAGTTGATGCTGTATGATATACCGTTACCAACAGATGTACCGTTTCTAAACCATTCATAAGTGGCATTATTATCAGGATTGTTTACAGATAACAATACCGGTGAGTTACAATATCTGTAAGTAGGGGTGCTTATTTGTACACTGCAGTATACTCCGCTTTGTACCATTTGAAGTGCAGCATAGGCATTAACCCGGCCATGGCCGGTTTTGTTGTTCCATGTTCCATACGGTTGATTGGGGTCAGCAATGGAACTGTAAGAATAAAGTGGTAGTTTGTCACAACTCAATTCCAGTATTTGTGTAGCCTGTGCCACTGTCAGATTATTATCAACTGATAAAATTAATGCAGCTACCCCTGCTGCATTTGGGCAGGCAGAGGAGGTTCCGTTGAAGGTGTTGTTATAATCGCCTGCTACGCCTGCCGATGCGTTGTAACCTCCTGTACCCTGAATATCAGTTGTTGCTATTTTTACACACGGTGCTACTAAATCGAGACCACTACCGTAGTTGGCTCCCCACCAATTTTCTCCGTCACAGGAGTTTCCTGTTTTTCTTTGGCTACACATATTTACGCCACCTACAGAAATGACCTCGGGATTATTGGCCGGGTAAAGTACACCGTCTGCATTGTTGTTGCCACTTGCAAATAGTACTAAGCAGCCTTTGCCATTTCTGCCTAAGGTAACTGCTCTGTGTATGGCATCATCTATAGCGTTGCTGGATCCTCCGCCGCCATAGGAATTTGATATGACATCAGCTCCTTGTGTTCTGATATAATCAAAGGAAGCAGCTACTGCGGCATCTCCCATATAAGTGCCGTTGCCCTCAAATATGACTGCCGGTATAATTTTACAATTGGGTGCTACACCTGCAATACCTATATTGTTATTAGCCACAGCAGCTATTATGCCGGCACAATTGGTGCCATGTGCCCGGTCAGGATTTAAAGGTGCACCGTCACCCGGGTTTGATGTCATGGTACCACCATTATAACCCTGTAGCAGGTTGGCTTGCAGGTCAGGATGCGTAAGGTCGACTCCTTCATCTATTACACCAATTTTTATGTTTGGAGATCCCATAGTAATATCCCATGCCTGTTGTACTTTCATATCAGCACCTGCTGTACCATTATACTGTGCTGCGGAACCTGTATTGTTATGACCCCATTGCAAATAGTATAAAGGATCGTTAGGTGCAGTAAATTGTGCATTGTAAACAATCTTATCGGGTTCCGCATATTCAAACATGCCTGTTTCATAAAAGAGGTTTGCCATGGCTAGCCCATCGTACCCAGATTGTTTGCCTGCTGAAAGTATATAAATGTTGTTTTCAAATGGGTATTTTCTTACTAATCTGCAAGAATTTTTTTCTATTAATTTTTGTAAGGAAGTATAAGGTTGTCCTTCTTTTAACTTAACTATAAACTCTTTACCATAACTATTTAATTTTCCAGAAGGGGTTTTGAAAGCCGGGCGGGCAAACAATAAACCGGGCATTGTTTTAAGCCTTGAAAGTAAAGTGGTTGCATTTCTTGAAACGTTCAGATTGGCTTTGATCATCAACTGTTTGTTGGCCAATGTTTGTTCTATAGAGTCTGTTGCAATGGATAATATTTTTGACAGTGTCTTTTTTAATTCAGTAATTGATAATCCTGGTTGATACTCTACAATTATTCGATCATAAGAAACGGGGTACGAAACTTTATTCCCTTTGTAATAGTAGGAGATATTTTGTTTTGTTTGGGATTGCGCTGATCCAAATAACAACACCAAACCAACTAGTAAAAATATTATTTTCATTGTTCAGAATTCAAATTTATTTTAATTGATAGATTGTTGCCGAAGAAAATTTTAAACGCCGTCCATAGAAAAATTTATATGGATTTAATTATTTCAGAATTGATTATAAACGTTTAGGTTCATCTTTTTATTTTAATTATGCTTTTCAGGGTAGGTTATAAAATGTCCTCATTAATAGGGGTAAAGTACGATGGCACAATGTTTTTGATTACAGTTTAAAACATAAAATGAAAGCAATCTGGAGCGGTGCCATTGGTTTTGGACTGGTAAATATTCCTGTTAAACTATATAGTGCAGTAGAGTCTTCATCGCTGGATTTTGATATGCTGGATAAAAAAGATCATGCAAACATTAAATTCAAAAGAGTAAATGAAAATTCAGGAAAAGAAGTAGTTTGGGATAATATTGTAAAGGGATTTAAAATTGAGGATAAATATGTTATTTTAACTGAAGAGGATTTTGAAAAGGCCAGTCCTGAAAAAAGTAAAATTATTGAGATTGCTGAATTTGTTGACATTGCTGATGTTGATTCTATTTACTTTGATACACCCTATTATCTTGAGCCTGATAAATCTGGTACAAAAGCTTATGCATTGCTAAGAGATGCATTGTTGAAATCTAATAAGGCTGGCCTGGGCAATTTTGTTTTGCGTACCAAAGAAACACTTTGCTTAATTAAGCCCTTTGATAATATTTTATTATTAAACAAGCTCCGTTATTTTCAGGAAATAAGGCCAATAGAAAATATAACCATTCCAGCAACTAAGAGTAAACCGGCTGAATTAAAAATGGCCATGGAGTTAATTAATCAACTTACAGATAAATTTGACATAGCTAAATATAAGGACACTTATAATGATGAATTGATGAAGCTTATAAAAGCCAAGTCAAAGGGTAAAAAAATAGCCTCACCTAAAATGAAGTTGGTGCATTCTACTGCAAAAGATCTTATGGCACAATTGAAAGCCAGCATAAGCAATTCACGAAAAGCATCTTAAAATGGCACTTACAACTTACAATAAGAAAAGAAATTTTAAAGCAACAGCCGAACCCAAAGGTTTAGCCGATAATAAGTATTCTTTTAGATTTGTTGTTCAACGTCATCATGCTTCACATCTTCACTATGATTTCAGGTTAGAGATGGGAGGTGTTTTAAAAAGCTGGGCTGTGCCTAAGGGGCCGTCATTAAATCCCAGTCATAAAAGACTGGCCATGATGGTGGAGGATCACCCTGTAAGTTATATCGGTTTTAAAGGAACTATACCTGAAGGAAATTATGGAGCAGGGGAGGTGATGATTTGGGATAAAGGAACTTTTATTCCTGTTGATAAAAATCATTCGCCTATAACAGAAAGGCAGGCACTGTTAGCATTAAAAAAAGGGGAACTTAAGTTCTCACTTCAGGGTAAAAAACTTAAGGGTGAATTTGTATTGGTTCATTTGAAAACTGATACTGCAAAAGATAATAGTTGGCTGCTTATAAAACATAAAGACGAAAATTCTGTAACTACAGATTATAACAGCGAAGATAAAGTTTCTGAAACTGCTAAGAAATCCGGTCTAAAAAAAAAGCCCATTCAGAAAAGCTGAAGTATCAGGCAGATATTAAATCAGGCAGATCCAAAAAAATATTGGACCATGTTACACCCATGCTGGCAACCTTGGCAGATAAAGCCTTTGACAGCAGCAATTTTATCTATGAAATTAAGTGGGATGGATATAGGGCTATTGCAGAATGGGAAAACAAACAGCTTAAATTTTATTCAAGAAATGGATTGTCATTTGCTGAAAAATTTCCTTCTATTGCGCAGGCACTGCAAAATATAAAACACGATCTTGTACTTGATGGTGAAATTGTGTTATTGAATAGTAAAGGGCATCCTGATTTTCAACAATTACAACACTATGAGGACGAACAAGAGCCCAATCTGGTGTACTATGTATTCGATCTTTTGTTTCTTGATCAAAAAAATGTGCAGCACTTACCTTTAATACAGCGAAAAGAATTATTAAAAGAACTGTTGTATGTTGCTAATAATCCTGTTTTAAAATACAGTGATCATATTGTAGGAGAAGGTAAAAAGATGTTCAAAGCTGCGGTTGCTAAAAATCTTGAAGGAATCATGGCTAAAAAGGCAGATAGCCTGTACAGAACTGGAATTCGTAGCAGGGAATGGTTAAAAATCAAAAATCAAAAATCCCGTGAAGCTATTATAGTTGGTTATACTAAACCGAGAAATAGTCGTAAATATTTTGGAGCATTAATTATGGCTCAATATGTAAATGGTGCATTGCAGTATATGGGTCATACAGGCACAGGATTTAACGAAAAAACCCTAAAAGATTTATGGGAAAAGATGCAGCTACTAGTAACAAAGCAGTCCCCTTTTACTAAGACTGTAAAGGTTAACATGCCAGTTACCTGGATAAAACCAAAACTGGTATGTCAGGTTTCATTTACCGAAGAAACAAACGATGGACTTTTGCGTCACCCTGTTTTTCAGGGTTTACGGGATGATAAATCAACAAACGAAGTAATAAAAGAAAATGAAGAGCCCCAAACAGTTGATGTTATGAAAGAGATTATACCCACTGCAGATCTGTTACTAAAGATTGGTTCTAAATCTATTCAACTTAGCAATTTATCCAAAATATTTTGGCCCAAAGAAGGATTTACAAAAGGGGATGTAATAGAATACTACAAAAAAATTGCACCTTATTTATTACCCTATTTAAAAAACAGGCCTTTATCCTTAAAGCGTAATCCTAATGGTATTATTGATGATGGGTTTTACCAAAAAGATGCCGGAGAGAATGCGCCATCGTGGATTAAAAAGATTGATATTCATTCCGCTTCAAACAATAAAACCATTCATTACATTATGTGTAATGATTTGACTTCGCTGCTTTATATTGCTAATTTAGGTTGTATAGAAATGAACCCCTGGTTTTCTACTGCTAACAAAATTGATAAACCGGACTACATGGTTATTGATATTGACCCATCAGCAAATAATACTTTTGATCAGGTAATAGAAACTGCACTTATGGTAAAATCTATTTTAGATAGTGCGGGGGCTGAAAGTTATTGCAAGACATCGGGTGCCACAGGTTTGCATATATTTGTACCTATGGGCGGCAAATATGAATATGAGCAAGTGAAACAATTTGCCCATGTAATTGCTACCCTCACAAACGAACAATTACCAAATACTACAACCTTAATAAGATCATTATCAAAAAGGGCTGATAATAAAATTTACATTGATTATCTACAAAACAGACGTGGGCAAACTTTGGCTTGTGCTTATAGCTTACGGCCCAAGCCGGGTGCTCCTGTATCTACACCCTTACTTTGGAAAGAAGTTAAACCCGGTTTAAATCCTCTACACTTTACGATTGACAGCATTCATAAAAGAATTGAAAAAACAGGGGATCTTTTTGCTCCCGTTTTAGCAAAAGGCATAGATCTGAAAAAATGCCTGGATAAATTAATGTAATAACACTAAAACCAATGGGATACTTATATTATTTAAATGGAGAATTATAATACAGTTTTTTTAAAACTGCTTATCCGGCATTAAATAATTTACATTAGTTGATGTTTTGTGTTAACCATTTATAAAAATCAGGAAATTTATTTCTCCAATATTTTTCAGCATGTTCTCCTTCAGGATCTACTTCAATATAGGTTTCATAATGGTTGTAATTTTTCAAAATTTGGTTAACGGTATCTATATGTTCAATCATGTTTTCGCCTTCATTCATACCTCCATAGAAATAAAGTTTTTGCGGTAGGTGAGAGGTGTGAGTAGCTATAGTATGTAACTCTTCTAATTTATCTGCCACCAACCATAATGCAGGTGAAAAAACACCAGCACCTCCAAAGGTGTCCGCATAAGTAGTAGAACCAAATAAACTTATCAATCCACCCATGCTGCTACCTGCCAGAAAAGTAAATTCCCTTTCCCCCTTGGTCCGGAAATGCTCATCTATATAGGGTTTTAAATTGACTGCAATAAACTGAATGTACTTATTTCCCTCTCCTTCACCATACTCCTCATGATCAAAAAAGTTGTATTCATTCATTCGTTTTTCGCTATTATCAATGCCTACTATAATGCATTCAGCACCCATGCTGTTTAGCCCTTCATCTATACACCATTCTTCATCCATAGCTGTGGTTTCATCAAAGAGATTTTGACCGTCATGCATATATATAGTCGGGTAATGTTTATCAGTTTCAAAATAGTTGATGGGCAGATAAATCCAAATTCTTCGGGTTCGGCTTAATTCCGGAATATTAAAATCTTCAATAGTGATTATATTTTCTGACGCGGTGGTATAATTACGATTTTCCATTTTATTTATAATTTTTGAAAATGGTTTAATTTAAAAATTCATACCTCAATTCATATCCATTTTTTGGCTACAGAGAAATGCTAAGACATCGGTTTGTGTTGAATAATATACTCATATTGGAGTTTGTAAAGAGCAGCTCAATAAACAGTCTTTCATCAAAATTTATTTGCTAAGGGTTTTCTTACGATTATGAAACTTATATAAAGTTCTAAATTCAAAAAGCCACTGTAGTAATTTACTACAATGGCTTTTTTGCATTTTAAGAATTATTTCCTTTTCTTGTTATGATTTAATTTTTATAGCCTTAACTATTTTAACTACTTCTCCTTGTCTTACTTCTACCATATATATTCCTGCCTGCAATTGATAGCCAAAAGTGAAAATTTGGTTAGGTAAATTCCTGCCCTGATAAACTACTTTACCATTTACATCAACAATTCTTGTTTCAATTTTTTGATCTGAAGATGAGCGTACCAACAGGTTAAATTGATTAACGGTAGGATTTGCTAATAAGACAACTTCAAATGGTTTCCCTATAGTCTCCTTTGCAGGTCTGCTGTATTTTGCAGGAATAATTTTAGGACCACATGATACAGGAGCTTCAGTCAAGACAATCCCAACTGAATTACCCTGACAGTCATTAGCATCTTTTACAAAAACCCTATAAGTTCCTGCTGATAGGCCGGTAAAATTATTAGTTGGGCCAAACGTACCTGCTGTACCAAACTTATATTCATATGGTGGTGTACCGCCTGTTGCAGTTACAGTTATAGATCCATCTGTTCCACCAATACAGGTTACATCACTATGTGTCTCGGAAGTACTTACTGCAGTAGGTTGAGTGATTGGGACACTGCTGCTTCCAATGCAACCGGTAGCATCCTGTATATACACTCTGTAAGAACCAGCCTTAAGGTTTACAAAACTATTACCGGGATTATAAGATCCTGTAGTACCAAGCCTGAATAAGTAAGGGCTAACACCATTTGTAGGTGTAACACTTAAAGATCCTGTAGCTGTACCATGACAGATTGGAGGAAAAATATTATAAGTTCCGGTTAGTGCGGGTGCCTGTTCTACTCTTATATAATTTGTTCTACCTGTACAACCATTTGCATCTTGTATAAAAACCCGGTAATT
Source organism: Segetibacter sp. (assembly GCA_031373555.1). Lineage (GTDB taxonomy): Bacteria > Bacteroidota > Bacteroidia > Chitinophagales > Chitinophagaceae > Segetibacter. Next base: position 43,148 of record JANMMU010000144.1, read on the forward strand.
ACCCGCTTTTAAATTGGTAAAGCTGTTAGATATTCCAAAAGTACCCGAATTGCCAAGTTTGTACATGTACGGGGGTACACCACTTGTAGGGTTTACAGTTATAGATCCTGTAGGTGTACCCGTGCAAGTAACATTGGTTGAAGAATGTGTTGCTGTTATTGCCGGCGTTTGCCCAATAATAATCTGGTCAGAAATACCTGCACAACCATCAGCATCCAAAATGGATACCCTATAACTACCTGCCCTAAGATTTGTAAATACACTGTCAGGAACATAGCTGCTTACAGTACCTATTTTATAGGTATAGGGCCATACTCCAAATGTTGGTGTTATTATAAGTGATCCTGATGAATCTGCAAAGCAGGCAGCATCTAATTTACTAAAAGTTGATGTTACAGAAAGAATAGTCAGGTGCAGGGTTGCAACCGAATCGCAGCCTGATGAACCTGTGGTTATAAATTCATAATCACCTGATATTTTATATGTACTATCGTTCCATCTATAGCTATTACAAATAGCCACAGTGGTATCTGATCTTGTTACCAGTATTGTATCAATAGTAACAGACGCTTCTGCAGGGGTTCCGCAATCGGCAGTAACTCTTGCATAATATATACCTTTTGACACATTTGGTAATGTTGTTCCTGAACCAAGATTGGAACCGGTTCCTCCCGGGCCGGTCCACCAGTTAACTGTAGCGTTTGTACCTGTAACTCCTGTAGCTGTAAGGGTAGTAGTTGACGTACCACAAATTGGATTAGCTGCAGCATCTGCACTTACAATACCTGCATCAACATTCTCTATGATAGTTATAGATGCTTCCTGCGGTGTACCACAATCAGCCGTTACAACAGCATAATATGTTCCCTGCCCCACACCGGTAAGAGTAGTGCCGGAACCTAAATTTGTGCCTGTACCACCTGGAGCGGTCCACCAGTTTACGACTGCATTAGTACCAGCAACACCATTTGCTGTAAGGTCAGTTGTAGTACCTGTGCAAATAGGATTGACTGAAGCAGTAACATCTGTGATAGCAGCAAGGGTTTTTACTAAAACCTCTGTAATGCCCGAAGTAGCACTACAGCCACTACTTGTACTAACTGTAACCGTGTAACTACCGCTCATAGTCACATCAATAGAAGCTGTTGTTTCTCCTGACGACCATAGGTGTGTATAAGAAGCTTCATATTGCCAAATATCTTTTTTAATTGCACCCTTTTGGTCTTGGCCCATTCCTACATATGCCATACCATCTATTACAAACGCAGATGCATAACGGCGAGGAGTTCCCCCAAAATTTGCTTTTTGTATCCAGCTATTTGAAATCGGATTATATTCCCATAAATCATTTCTTCTTACAGCGCCATTTATACCTAAAGCTGCATAACCACTGTTGCCAACGCAAAATCCAACTGCCTGATGACGAGACGGTCCTGTAAAACTTGCTTTCTGATTCCATGTATCATTAGCAGGATCATATTCATAAAAATCTGACTTAATTACCCCCGTTATGTCGTACCCTAACCCCATATACCCTTTCCCGTTGATACAGAAAGCTGTAGCACCATCTCTTGCTGTTCCACTGAAATTAGCTTTTTGAGCCCAGGTATCTGTTGCAGGATTATATTCCCAAAAATCATTTTTGCGGGTACCACTTTTGCCTGTTCCAATATAGCCTTTGTTACCAATAGTAAATCCCGCAGCACCTGTTCTGAAAGTACCGCCAAAGTTTGCTTTTTGTGTCCAGGTATTTAAAGCAGGGTCATATTCCCAAAAGTCCCTTTTATTTCCAACATCGTAACCGGTGCCTATATATCCTTTTGATCCAATACCTAACCCAACTGCATTAATACGGGCAGTACCCCCAAAATCTGCTTTTTGGGTCCATGCGTTACTTATTGGATCATACTCCCAAAAGTCTGTTGTTTTGTTTCCCCCAGCATCTTGCCCGGTACCTATATAGCCTTTAGAGCCGATACTAAAAGAGGCAGCACCCTGTCGGGATACGCCACCAAAGTCTGCTTTTCTTGTCCAGATATTTCCACCGGTATTTGCAGAAAGTTGAACTGAGCCACCACTACAAAAAGTAGTTGGCCCACCTGCAGTTATAGTTGCGGTGCATGTTTGCGCATTGCTGTTTTGTAACAGAAAAGCAAGGAACAAAAAGAATAAAAGTTTTTGCATGTTTCAGGGTTTTGTTTAAAAAATCAATTTCACATTTTTATCCATCTTAAGTATTAATCCCGCAAAAAATGCTAAAAAATAAATAAGATAATAATCTTCATTTTGAGAACGCACAACTTAGTTAAACGCATTTAATGAAGAGTATATTTTCGCGACTGACAATATATTTCAATGGTTCTTTATTTTTTAATGTGTATATGGGTTGCCTATATTTTGTATTAAATGCGAAACTGCTGTGGGAACGTAAGGGAATAATAGTAGGTAGTAATGTTAATCCGTACATAAGGAAGTTAAGAAAATGGCATTGAAAAAATGAAACTATTAATTTTTCCCCCCTTATGCAATTAAAAAAACCTTTAAATATAAATATTTGCACTTATGTTGATTATTTATTTATAATGTATTGTGAGTAATGTCTTTTTATGCTGTTTTATGTCAGGTGAAGTTTATTTCTTACGGTTTTAAAAACACAAGCAAATGAAATAGAGGTTCAGGAACTAATATAGGTTGCAGTTACCATTAGGGTTTCTGCAATATTCCATATGCATGAATGGGATTTTTGAAGATCAATGGTATAAAAAAAAATCGCTACAAGTTTTTGCTTGCAGCGATTTGGTTTCTTAAACTTAGTTGTCTAATATGTTTATTTCATTTTCACTGCTTTTAAAGTTTTCAAAATATCGCCTTGTCTTACTTCAATCAGGTAAGTACCGGGAATGAACCCCTCGCCAAAGCGAATTGTTTGCCCCGGTATTCCTTTGGTAGCGTAAAGATTTCTGCCATTAACATCAGTAACCCTCACTTGTACAGCATCTTTTATGGACGAGTGTGCAATTAAGGTAAACTGTTCTTTTGCAGGGTTTGGTGTTAAGGAAACAGAAAGGCCTGTCAGGATTGCTTCCCCAGGCAATTTATTGGCGGCAATGGTTATGCTTGAACATGTGGGAGATAATTGCCCAACAGTTGTCAGTATAGAATATCCGCTACAACCGTTGGCATCATTTACATAAATTCTGTAACTGCCAGCTTTTAGGTTGCTAAAGGTATTTGTAGGTGTAAATGCACCACTACCACCAAACCTGTAACTGTAAGGTGGTGTTCCTCCTGTTGGTGAGACAGTAACTGACCCGTTGAGGGCACCGGGACATGTTTCATCTATTTTAGAGAAGGTCGCACTCAACTTGGTAGGTTGTGTTATTGTGACAACAATTTTGCCTACACAGCTATTGGCATCTTGTATAAATACTGTGTAAGTACCTGCTTTGAGATTGTTGAAAACATTGGAAGCAGCATATGAACCTGTTATACCCAACTTAAAAGTATAAGGAGCTATTCCTGTAGTGGGTATTACTGAAATAGAGCCGTTGTTTCCGCCATAGCAGGTAGTAACGTTGGTTTTGGTAAAAGTACCGGTAACAGCAACGGGTTGTGTAATAATTACCTGATTGCTTATTCCTGCACAGCCATTGGCATCCAGAATAGATACCCTGTAACTTCCAGCCTTTAGGTTATTAAATACATTGGAAGTAACATAAGAACCTGTTGTTCCTATTCGGTAAGTAAAAGGACTTACCCCATAGGTTGGGTTTACAGTTATAGATCCTGTTGCAGTTCCAAAACAAGTAGCATCAGTTTTGGATGTGGTAGAAGTGACAGATAAAATGGTTAAGTGTAGCGTCCTTGCACTATCGCAACCACTTGCAGTAGTAGTATGCCACACATAATCTCCGGAGACTTTGTATTCTGTACCATTCCAGGTAAATTTATTACATACAGCGGCTGTAGTATCGGATGTAAATGGTGCTGACGGACAGCCCGGAATACCTACTCCAAAACCAGAAAATCCTGTGGAGGAAAAATTGCCTGTCATGACTGAATTGCTACCTAATGCAGTGGCCGTACCGGAAACAATTAATACATCATTGACGTGCGGTGTAGCTGCAGTTACATCTGGTACAAAGAAGCCATTAGAAACTTTGACCAGTTTTGATGAGTTAAAAGTTGTTGGCGTAGCTGCGGCTTCAAAGCCGGTTACTTCGCTGTTGGTATAATAAAGCGATAGGTCGTAATTGCCGGAAGGGTTATTATTCGTGGGAACTACTTTTATAGATTTACTTGCCAGGTAATTGGGCGTATTACTGTTCCAAAACTGGGTCGAAGTTGTTCCACTTCTGTCTATGGTTACCTGTGTGCAGCCATAATCAAAGGCAGTGTTGTTTTTTATTCTTGCCATAATAGCTCCTGCTCCGTCATAAAAGTAAACGTCATCATTGGGGCCGAGGTAAGCTGTCTTAGTACTGTTTAATGCTGTAGAAACCGGTGTGCCTGTTACGCTTGTACCAAAAGTGGCCCGTATCCTGAAATCAGAAATAAATGAAGCAGCTCCTGTGCATGGTGAACTAGTCAGATTGTTTGAATAAGTGCTTGCTCTGATTCCTGTACCAATAGCAGGGTTGGTTGCCTCTGTAACATCCGAGGCTCCTTCTGCTGCAGCATTGTCAAAACAGAAATTGATAAGGACATTGGATGTGCCGTCCCATGAAAATGGAGTAGTGAAGGTGAAAACATTGGCACCTGCTACGGTTGAATAGTTGGTAGCAGGATATACTGTTGTAAATGGTTCACTTTTGAAACCAGTTGATAAATCAGATGCCGTTGTGTTTGCCATTGAAATAGTAAAGTTGGTATAAGGCACCGTACTGTTTTTGGTAACCACATACATTGTCATGGAATTAAAATTCCTGGCCGATGTTATTCCCGCAGCATTAAGTTGGGCAGCTGTCCACAAATTCTGTAGCCTGAATTTTGCCTGGTTGCTTCTAAATGGCTGACTGTTGGAAGCATTTCCATTAAAAGCCCCTACATCCGTACTTGCCGATAAAGCTGCTATCGGTCCTGCATCATTGTCATTGATACTCAAAACAAAGGTCTGATTAGACGTTCCTGCCTGTGCATTGGTACTGCCTGAAATGGTATAGTTTAGGGTAAATGTTTCTGCACTTTCTTTTGCTGCATCATCGTAAATGCGAACGGTGAACGGCTGCGAAGCATTGGAACCATTGGGGAACGTAAGTACAGTGTTGAGTAGTTCATAGTCTACATTTTGTGTAGCGGTAGCACCACCTGAAACTCCCAATGTAACCGTTGCTGTACCAGTTGGCGGGTTGGCAATCAGCATATTGTAAGTATAGTCTTTGTAGCCCCTGCAGCCGGTTGTGCTTACAGTTGTCTCTGTTTGGGCATCGCTTGGCTGTTGAAACAAAATGTCGGGAGTGGTGGTGGATGCTAAGAAACTCGTCCACAAACCACGGCCATGTGTTGCGGCTACAATTGTTCCATCGGTTGCACGGTATTTTAGCATGTCCGTTCTTACCGTTGGGAAAGTTGGATCAGCGACCCAAACGGTGGAAGCACCATTTAGGAAAGTTGTTTCCCAAACCCCTGTTTCAGTGGCTATGATAGCTTTTGAATTATCGGCGGGATAAAACATGGCCCATCTTACCGGCATATCAGGCAGGTTACCATCGCATGCCGTCCATGTGGCACCTCCATTGGTGGAAACCCAGACATTGTTGATACCATAATTGGAAAATACGGCAATTAAGTTATTATCGCTTAATCCTTGATTAATACAAGAAACTGTACCTCCTGGCAACCCGGCAGAACGGTCTGTACCTGCAGAACCTGATGCTATAGTATTAGCTCCATCCACCTGTACAACTCTTCCACTACCGGTACCAAAGTAAACCCTGTTGGCAGTATAGGGGGATACACTTACTGCAGTTACACTGCCAACAATGCTTGTGATATTTACAACTGCTGAAGTACTCCCCGTTTGAGGATCTGTCCACCTACGATAGCTGGACGCAGCATCTCCACAATACATAATATTAGCTGTGTTATCATAATCAAATGGATTGATGAATTGCCCCGTTGCACTATTCAATGTTACCCCAGACCAGGAGGCTCCTCCATTTGTACTTCTTCTATAATCATTGAAAACATATGACCCAAACTGAAACTGTGGCTGATTTTGATCAATAGCTACATATGCGCCATCACCGCCAGTAATTTCTACTGAACTACTTAGTCCGGCATTGTTAAACTGGTGAACGCCATTGTCCTGTGCACCGGCTAAAAAATAGTTAGTCGAAGATGGATGTATGGCGCAGGAATAAAATTGTTTAATTCGCAGGCCCTGATTTCGGTCACGTATAGTAGCTCCATTATCAGAAGAATAAAATATGCCACCATCGGAACCAATGACAATTTTATTACCACGGTCATACCATATTATTTTGTGTACATCTGCATGCACATATTGATTTACAGGGGAGGAACCAACCCACGTAGAAAGCTGTGTCCAGCTTGTGCCTCCGTTGGTACTTTTCCATGTATCTAAGGCACCTATAATTACTTCATTTCCATTGGTTGGGTTCACTCCAACTTCTAAATTATACCATCCTTGTTGGCTGGCCCAGCCTGCATTTGGGGCCGTAACTGCTCCCCAATTCGCACCTCCATCCGCAGATCTATAGATAGTAGGTACCTGATAAGATGCATTGGCTGGTAAAGCATACAAGATTGCACCATCTTTTAAACAACCTATTTCTGCTCTCATACTAAAAGAAGGGAATGGGGTAAGGGGAGCAGTCCATGTTGCAGAAGTTACAGTAGTTGGATTGTCAGTATACCTATAGCCTTGAGTGCTAAAAATACCTGTAACTATGTGTAATCTTCCGGCAGCGCTTGTACTGCTTATTTCCATATCGCATATGTCAGAAGGAAGTCCTGTAGGAGTTAAGTTGGCAGACCATGTGGCACCGCCATCTGTCGATCTGCGTAAACCTGAACCTCTTGTCCCCAGGTAGATATTTCCCTGGAAGTCGCACAGAATGCGTGTACCATTTACAAAACTACTGCTGCTGGCTAAATAATTCCAGGTAGCCCCGCCATCTGTGCTTTTGAATACACCATTACCCTGCACAGCATCCACGTTAAAATAAGACTCACCGGTGCAGAAATACATTATATTCCTAAAGCCTGGTCTGGGATCCTGACAAATAGCAGCAATGGCAAGGTTGCTCAAAAAATCATTGACTAAAGTCCAGCTAGCTGGCGAAGCAGTGATATCTGTTGTTTTCCATAAGCCACCCGCAACACTACCAATAAACACCGTTTTGCCAGTAGCATCGTTGGAGTCAACCATAATCGCTCTCACCCTGCCTGAGGCCAAACCGCTGTTTGCCCGGGTGTTGCCATTGGATGGCCCGGGTACATCACTATTTGGCCCCCTTTCTACCCAACTGCCCAATAAATTTGAGGTTCCGGTTGTAGAAGGTGAGCGACGAGCTGCATTCTTAGAGGTGACTGCCTCTTCAATGGCAATCATTAATCTCTCTCTTGGCACACGGCCTGTGGCGGGGTCTTTGGTTCTGTTATACTCAAACAGAGCCGCCTCTCCCGGACCATCGTACATGTCATTTTCTTCATTTTCTATTTCCTGCTCTGCTACAATTGGGAAAACAGTTTCCTTTTGGAATTTAGCTACAGGTTTAGCTTTGACAGGTGTTTTGTGGCTTACAAAAGATTTTTTGTGAATTTTGGATTTTCGCGAAGAATGATGCGATTTTTTATTTTGTGCCTGACTGCTGCCGAATATCAGCAAAACGACAAAAAACATGATTACTTTCCTAAATGAGTGAATGAAAGTGCTGTCTTTTTTAACAAGATTCCTGTTGGCATTTGTTACCGTAAAATACGAAAGTGTAAATAAGTTGCTCATTGTGCAAAAGAGTTATTGGTTATTTAATTGGGGTTATAAAATGCGTCAAAAAGGGAAATGAAAAGTTGGTTAGACTTTTTAAATTTTTTCATCAATCTTTTACTAAAATTGGTGAATCGTTTTGGTTTTGAAACAAGTGACAAGGTAAGAAATATTTCTGATCGTAAAGAAAATGTTTTTTAGAATTATCATTGCAAGAAATGCGTAAATAATTGCTCACAATTTACAAATGTGTTAAAATTTCTCTACACTTCTTTTGATTATTAGATATTATAGAGCCTTTATGGCCAAACACAGATAATAGATCAACTATAATATTAACTTTTTAAATTTTAATTTGTATAAAATTAACTGTCATTATAATATTATTTTTATTTTAATTTGAATTATGGGGGGCATAAAGTTGGTGTTTAAGATTTTAGCATTTCATTAAAAATCAACTAAACACAATTTTATGAAAAAAATTTCCTTTTGTCCAACCATTTTTTCTTCCAGCCAACTCAAGATTCACCCTCAGGAATCAGCAGGATGGCAACATTTAAAAAATTTCAGGATATATAATTTTATTCTTTTTTGTTTTCCTATTTTTTGTTTATTTTTTATTATTACATCACATGTAGCTGCACAGTCTGCAAAGTATGATATGGATAAACACAAAACCATGCTTTTATCTGATCCTTCTGTAGAAAATGTTGAGTTTTCAGCTCAAAGAAAAACGCCAACCTTTATTTATCTAAAGGATAATTCGACATCTTATACCGCAGAACAAACTAAACCACTTATTGATAGATTTCTATTAGTAAGAAATGGCATTGATTTACTTAAGAACGACAAGACTGTTAAGCTAAATGAGAATGCAGATGTTTTAGAGTTTCAGCAATATTTTAAAGGTGTTAAGGTAGACAGATCCAAATACAAAGCGTTTATAGAAAATGGAACTGTGAGATTTTTTAATGGTAGTTATTATGCCATACCTGAAAATGTAGATGTAACTCCCACATTAACTGTTCTTCAGGCTCTTGCCCTGGCAAAAAAACAGGTTGGTGCCACTAACTTTGTTTTTGATGATATTGCTAATCAGTTAAAAAAGCCACTTGATACAAAAACAAGGCAAATCTTAGAATCAGAACTCATAGATGCTCAGCCAGGTGGCGAACTCTGCTTTATTCAGGATTTCAGTAAAGAATATATGACAGAGGTTAGATTGGCTTATAAATTTAATATTTATGCTTCCAGGCCATTAAGTCGTAATTATATTTACGTTGATGCAAAAGATGGTCATATTCTTTTAGTTGATGCAATCATTAAACACGTAGAAGATGCCCCACCACCTCCCGGAGGTTCTGTGACTACACCAGTTCAAACCCGTTATGCAGGCACCAGAAATATTTATGTTAAACAAGTAAGCGGTAACGACCCCAACAACGGACAGGTGTTACAAAGCAGCCATGCCGCAAGTGAAACTTATGTTCCGGGCAGTGCTACCTATATTTTAATGGACGATACCCGTGGCAATGGCATTGAAACCTATGACCTGAATGGCGTAGGTGGATTACCTATTTCTACCCCGCCTGCATATACAGCAGCTAAAAGCTTTACTGATGTTAATAATGCATGGACCTTACCTGAACACAAAAGATCTGTAGGAACCGATGAAGCTGAAAATGATGATATAGCGTGGGATGCACATTGGGGTGCTGAAATAGTATATGATTATTGGAAAAACGTTCACCAAAGATTAAGTTATGATGGCCTTAATGCAAAAATTAAAAGCTTTATTCACTCGGGTGCAGCATACGATAATGCATTCTGGAACGGTACAGCAATGACCTACGGCGATGGTTCATATCCTGCTCCCGGTGGTTTTAAACCATTAACCTCTCTTGATGTATGCGGCCATGAAATAGGCCATGGAGTGTGTTCATTTACATCTGACCTGGTATATGCAAATGAATCAGGTGCAATGAACGAAGCACTCAGCGATATATGGGCAGCATGTATTGAGTACTATGCGATAAAAAATGTAGATCCTTCACTTTCTGCAGTCTATAAACCATTTTATATTGGGGAACAGATTGCACCCGACCCAACCCATCCGCTTAGAAGAATGGACAGCCCTCAGGCCGAAGGTAATCCTGATACATACGGCGGAAAAAATTGGACTGCACAACCGGGCTGTACACCAACATTGGCAAATGACCAATGTGGTGTACATAACAACAGCGGGGTATTAAATAAATGGTTTTACCTGATTGCCGTAGGTTCAGGAACAGGCTCTGGTCCAGATGCTACATATGCCGGTGTAGATGATGGAATGACCGATTCAGTAGCCGGAGTTCACCCTGCTTACCCTTATAATGTAAAAGGAATGGGTTTTACGTTGGCTGAAAAAGTAACTTTTTTAATGGAAACAATGCTTACCTCTACAGCAACCTTTGCAGAAGCAAGAACTGTATCAATAGCAGCAGCAAGTCAAATAGGAGGGGGGCCTTGTAGTGCACTAACTGAAACGATAACCAATGCATGGTATGCAGTGGGAGTAGGTGGTGCTTTTGTAAAACCATGTACAACTACATACGGATTTCTCACAGGAGGCTTATCCTCAAATATAAGTGAAGAAGGCATAATAAAAGGTTGTGGAAAATTTAAAACAGTATATGTGCCTATAGTAATGCCTCCGGGTTCTACAGCTTCATTAACCTTCAGTGGTACTGCTTTATATGGTGTAGATTACATCTCAAATGCTACGCTTTCTAATACATCTACATCAACCAGAAGATTATATGTTTTGGTTAAAATTTTCAGCGATGCATCGGTTGAACCTACAGAAACTATTATTATTAATGCAGCTATCAGTAACCTTGGTGTTAACCCTGTTAACACAACATACACACTTAGCCTTGTGGATGATGATGTAGTACCTGTAATTTCAAACGGAATAGTAACCATTCTTGACGAAGCATTTACAAGAGCCGATGGTTTTGCCGATCCTGCAGGTTGGAACGAAACCCTGCTAATACCTGAAACATCAGGAGATCCGGTTGCTACAGGAAAAAACCAATGGGGCATTTTTGATAACAGACTTGCAATAACAGGTAAAGATGGATTAACAGGAACAAAACTGCCCAATCGTAATTATAACAATGTAAGTGAAAGCAGGACTGTTGTAAAAACTCCGGTAGTAGATGGCAGAGGCTTAACAAATCTTAGATTAAAGTTTGATTACACGGTACAGGGTGAAGTTGATCCTGCAGGTGCAGATCCGGATAATTTTCCTGCTTTTGATTATATGGCCGTTATGTATTCTTTCGATGGCGTAAACTACCAGGAGTTAACAACCGATGGTTTAAGACAATTTGCATCGGCTGCAGAAACAAGTGGCAGTATAGATGTGGCTATGCCCGCTTCCTTTACAAATAGAATGTTTTATTTAGGATTTATTTGGAATAATGATGCAAATGCAGGCGGTCCTGTAAGTGTGAGTGTAGATAACCTTAAAGTTACAGGTGTAGGCAGAGGAATTGAAAATGATCGTACGCAAGGTTCCAGACAAACAATAAATGCTTACAATGATATTTATTTCAAAAGTGATCAGGATGAGCAGGTAGTAAGCAGAGTAAAAAATAATTCAAACGTAAATCTTGGTTGTACTTACTCTTATATTGAACGCAGTGGCGATAATACCGTATCCATATTTAGAGAAACAGGATATAAATATAGACTTGCTGGTAAAGTTGTAAGGGTTTCTCCTGCTGTAAACACAAGTATCAATGGTAACATTACAATCTTCTATACCGATGCTCAGCTTGCAGCAGTGGAAGCTGCTACAGGTAAAAACAGGTCTATGTTCAAAATATTCAAAGTTGATTCTACAAGTTTTGGATTAGTAAGACCATACAACACCTCTATTATAAATGCTACTTTCACCGCTGTTCCCGGTGTTGGTGGATATTACTCCGCAGATTTCACAGGCAGAGCTGCAAGTTCATTTACCGTAGGCGAATTGGCATTAGGTGCTTCGCCAAAAGAATTTAACGGAATAGTTAAAGGAGGTGTTTCAGCAAATGGAAGTTATGAATTCGAGAATATTTATCCTAATCCGGCACATTCAGGTATTAGATATAGTATTTATTCTCCTTCTGCAGAAAGAGTAAGAGTAGAAATTGTTATGCTAACGGGACAGGTAATTAATGTATCCAATACTAAATTAGTTATAGGATACAATACGATTAACTTACCGGTTCAGAACTTAACAAACGGTTCTTATATACTTAATCTGAAAAACGAGAAAGGCGAAATTGTTAACAGACAAATATTTTTGAAACAATAATTGCTTTATCGCAAGAAACATTTCTGATTAAATAAAAGAGGCTGTCTCAAAAGTTGAGACAGCCTCTTTTTATTGCAATAAACATTCTATGCTATTCATTAATAGAAATCTAAAAACGAATTATTATTGCCATTTATTTAAGCCATTTTCTAATAGAAATTAACAATCAAATTTTTATTAAGGGTAGTAATAGTTTTACAATGGTTTCTACTATTTCTACGCTAAAATTTTTATTTAATCTTAATGGCTTTTACGGTTTCTTTTTGTTTGTCTTTTGTGATTTCTATTAAATAAGATCCTGTTGCAAAACGATCTCCAAATTTGAAGATTTGTCCAGAAAAACCCTTAGTGTTATAAACAATTTTACCATTAACATCAATAACTCTGATTTCCAGTGGGATATTGTTGTCTGCTTTTGTGGTAAGCGTAAAACTTCCGTTACTTGGGTTAGGAGAAAGCAATACAAACGGGTTTTCAGTATTTGTAATTGCAGGTCTTGCAGCAACTACAGTAGTTGGTACACAAGGCACTGATGATTGTAAAATGGTTGCTGTAACTGAAATGTTTCCACAATTGTTAGCATCCTTTATATAGACTCTATAAGTACCTGGTTTTAGATTGGTGAAAGTATTCGTTGCACTAAAACTTCCTGCTGTTCCAAATTTAAATTGATAAGGTGCGGTGCCACCATTGCCATTTGCAGTTATTGTTCCATTGTTACTGTTTACACATGTCAAATCCGTTTTTGATAGACTTATGCTAACTGCTGTAGGCTGTGTTACAATAGCACTACTATTAAATGAGCATCCACCGGCATCCTGTACATAAATTCTGTAAGAGCCTGCTCTTAGTCCTGTAAAAGAAGCATTTGAGCTAAAGGCGCCGCTAGTACCAATCCTGAATAAGTAGGGAGATGTGCCGCCGTTTGCTGTGGCAACAATAGAACCGTTTGTGCCACCATAACAAGTTGAATTTGTAATAACAAATGTTTGGGATATTGATGCAGGTTGTGTGATAGTTACTTTTATTGATCCTATGCAGCCGTTAACATCCTTAATATATACAGTGTAAGAACCTGCTCTCAAACCAGTAAAGCTGTTTGAAGCACCAAATGTTCCGCTTGTTCCTAACCTATAGGTATAAGGAGCAGCACCAGTAGTTGGAGTTACAGCAATTGATCCGGTAAGCATTCCAAAACAAGAAACATCGGTTTTGGTAAAAGTACCGGTAATGGCGGCCTGCTGTCCTATTGTTATTTGGTCAGATATGCCAGCGCAACCATTTGCATCTAATATAGACACCCTGTAGTTGCCTGCTTTTAGATTGCTAAATGTATTGGAGCTCCCATAAACCCCGGTTGTTCCAATTCTGTAAGTGTAAGGGGCAACACCGCTTGTTGGAGTTATAGTAATAGAACCTGTTGATGATCCAAAACAAACTGCATCAGTTTTTGTAAATGATGATGATACAGAAAGAATAGTCAGGTGAAGGGTAACTGTTCTGCTGCAACCACCGGGTAGTAAAAACGTACGTGTATAGGTACCCGAAGCTTTAATTGTAGTATCATACCATGTAAAGGTGTTACAAATGCTAACTGTTGTATCGTAGTTAAATGATGGCAAGGTAAAAGTTGCTGCTTGATCTGTAGTGGAATTTGAACTGCCTTGAGATGCACCTGCACCCATTCCTCTTCTTGCAAATGCATTCCATATTGCACAACTGTACCTGCCATTATATAGCATTGTGTCTGCTTTTAAGATTGCATTTCTACCGTCAATAAAACCAGGTGAACAGGGTTGTAGTTTCATGCCTTGTGTTACCAGTTTCATTGAAACAGAATTTCCACCAATACCTGATGCATTATATAAGTTGGTATTTATTCCATCAATTGCAATAATATTCCAGGTCATATCCCATAAAGTGGCAGCCCATATTTCACCTCTTGAGTGTGGTGAAGAACCTAAAGGAATTGATGCCAGATTAGCATAAGTCCAGGTATTAATACTCATATTTGTTGTATATGGAAAAGTACGAATGCCGCCTCCTGTAGGGTCTTGTCCAATTGCATAATTGCCAATAGGTCGTTTATTTGGCCCATCATTTACGGTTGCAGTTGCCCAATTGGTGGTAAGCATAAGTGCGTAATAATCGCTCCATCCTTCGCCCATTTGCTCTGCGTTATTAAGGCATGATGAGTTTCCTGGTCCGCCTGTTAGCCTGTTTGAAATGCCATGACCATATTCATGGACAATTACACCATTGTCCAGGTCGCCATCAATGTTTACACCTGAAAGTGTAACATTGACAGTACCAGCATTAATAGCTGTAGCTATAGCTAAACCGTTTGCATTTGTTATTAATACTGCGGGTATTATAACCGTATTATCTGTTGTTGTTGTCAAAGTACCTGCCGGACTTCCATCCGCCTGGTACAATATGACTCCAACTGCGCCTCCATTTTGAGCATTCTTTATTTTAGCTTGTGAGTTGCAAGTTCCTCCCCGTGCAATCAATACAATTTTTCCCGCAAAAGCATTTGCCGCTGCAGCCGTGCATCCTTGGTTGGCACCATTATCATACAAAACTACATTTGCAGTTACCGGCCCTACATTATTCAGCTTGTTATTGGAGCTTACGATAACTTCAAATGCCTGTATAAATCCTGCGGAACTTTCCGGAGCATTTATTTTTAAAGTAGTGTTTGGGCTAGGACTAAACAAGAACATCTGCATTCTAGGCCTTAGGCCATCCACCGGGGTGTTAAAGTTGGCATTGTTGCTGCCAATACCATCCTGTGCATCGCCTAAAACATAATCTCCACCAGCACCACCTCGGCCTTGGTTGTCATTTTGAAAATTACCAGATACTTCATCAAAACCATATTGATAGGTAATGTCATGGATAATGTTGTTCCAGTAAAAAAGATTGGTAATAGCAGCACTTTGATTTACAGAGCCTGTGGGAGTAGCATTTGGATTAAAAGGAAAATTAAAAGTATAAGGTGCTGCTGTAGTAGAGATAGCAGAAACTCCTATAGTAGTTTCGTTATCACCTGCCCGGTCTTCTTTGGCCCATACATTGTTGCCCCGAGTACTGTTATACTCTGTGCTTCCATCGTTGTGCCATCCAAGTGAAGCAGCATTATTACCTGCACCAGCCAATAACCAAGGGTCATTTACCAAACCAAACGAACCATACAAAGGGCTTTCAATTGGGAAAGGCAGTACCCTGTATGCTGCACTGTTAATAGCAGGGGGAGGAGCCAGTTTTTGAAATTGATTTGGTTCAAAATTATTATAGCTCATGTGTTCGCCTTCATGTTCAGAGGGCTTATCCCAGCTACAGTTAACTGTAAGGTTCATTTTTCCTGATACCTTGCCAGTGATTGCGTTAACATTTATTAGCCAATAATCAGATGATTTGAAAGGAACAATTTTTACCTGCCAGCTTAATTCTAATTGATTTTCGGTTGTAGCAATCCACATCAACTCTGTAGTAATATTTTCCTGTGAAATACCTAAGCCATCAAACTCCGCTTTTTGACCATTTGCTTCTGTTTTTATTGCAGCTTTGTTTTGTGGTGCTGTAAGGTTTATGTATTTGGCTGCAAATAAAATCGCCTCATTTGGCTTAACTGTTGCATTTGCACTTTTGGGTGCTTTGTTTGCACTGGTAGATATAAACGAACCTGTTGCCGAGGTTACTTTATCGTTTTTAAAAGCAATTGATTTAATGCTGTTAAAAACAGGTAGCCCCAGATAAGATTGTTGTAGGTAAACAAGGTCTGCATCAAGTGTTGGGTCATGATAGGCTTTTGATATCATAACATCTTTAAGCTGCGCATCAGGTATACCGATTGCGACAGCGTTTCTTTGTACAAGGCTCAAAGCCTGTTTGCTTTCTAAGTTATTTTGAGCTTTTGCATTTACTACTGTTAGCAGTGATACCAATGCAAAGCACACAACTAAAAAGTTTTTTCTAAAAACTGTAATGAGTTTGTTCATTAGTTTGGTTTTTTGTGTTAAAAAATAATCGTTTATTTTAAAGGAGCTGGCTATACAATGCTTTGGTTGCATCTATAAATAGGTGCATTTAAATTATAAACTATTGGGATTAAGGTGGTTATTCAAGAGATAGGATTGTAAAAGTAACATAATACCTTACAAAACCTAGACTGTAAGTAATAGGGATATATCCCTACATACTTATGTCATTTTATTTATTTGTTTACAAAAAATATTATTAATAGAATAAATGGTTGATAATAATTAAATGTATTTTTTGTGTAAATTTTGGGTATAATTTTATTTCAATCTGCTGTCCAATATTTGCTTAAAAGTTTGGTTTTTATATTTTCATAGGTAAGACAATTTAGAAAAAAAATAATTGAACCAGTCTATAGTTTACCAATTGTTAACTGTATACAACCTGATTGAGTAGTAATTTTTATCCCTTTCTGATTACCCGGTATCACTATTCTACCAGATATAATATACCCCCGTGATTTAAGCAATTCTGCAATTTTAAAGGCATTTGTAACGTTGCTGTTGCTGGTTTTGCGTATTTGAACACAGTTTAGTTGATTGACTGTACGTTTTTTTTCAGCTCCTATTTTTTTAATTACCTGTAACATTTTTTCATTAGAAAGATGAATGGGTAATAATACCTGAGCACTTTTTTGCTCGTTAACATTTTCATTTTGCAGTTTGTTTGTAGAATCGCTGTAAGCTGAAATATCCTTTATCAGAGATTGTACGGTATCAATATTCTGCAGACTATCTGTAGCTAATGTAGCATTAGCAGGTGTTATGATTTGAGAAGTATCCCTGACTAATGTCTTATCTATTTCAGGAGTTGAAGGTAATGCCTGCTGATTCTTTGAAATATTCCTTTTACCATTGGTACTTACGTTGTTCTTGTTATTGGATGATAAAAATACAAAAACCAACACCTCCAACGATGCCAGGATCAATGTAATGAAGGCAGCTCTTTTAATAAACGTCCTTAAATTAATTTTTTGCACAGGCTTCAGCATTTCATCATTGTGAAATTGAACAGTAATTATACAGAAAATTTTTATAACTTATGTCTAAAGTATTCATTTAATAATCAAAGAGGTACTTGTAAACCAATACAGGGATGTCAAAATTATATTGTATTAAACCGTATTATCTAAACTGTATAGCTTTTACAGGACTAATTTTTTTCACCAGAAAAGTTGGAAGTACAAGTGAGGCAAAGCAAACAACGACTGTTCCTGCACACACCGCCCAAACCTGCCACCAAATTATTTTTACAGGAGCTACCGAAACATAGTATGCTGATTCGTCTAATTTAATAAATCCTGTAGAACTCTGTAACATACACAAACCAACTCCAAATAGAAAGCCTGCAGCTACACCGGTAAGCGTAATATAAGTTGCATGAAATAGAAAAATTTGCTGTATAGTAGCATCAGGGCTGCCTACTGCTTTCAGTATGCCTACCATGCGGGTCCGTTCTAAAACCAGAATAAGTAAACAGGTGACCAGGTTTATAATTGCAACTATTGCCATTACAATAAATATAACATCACGGTTTACATCCTGTATATTAAGCCAGTCAAAAATGTTGGGATAAACTTGTCTCACAGTTTTACTGATCCAGTTAGGCGGCATTGTACTATTGGCATCCATAGAATCATTTACAATATCCATTTGCCTGTAGTCTTTCAAAAAAATTTCATAGCCACCTATTTGTTCAGGTGCCCAGTTATTTAACTTTTGAACAAGTCTTACATCACCTATTGCAAAGAGTTTATCGTATTCTTCTATTCCTGTTTTATAAATACCACTAACTTTTAATCTCCTGAATCTGCTTTTGCCACCTACAGCATCTATAAAGTGGATTTTAAGGCTATCATTCAGTTTAAGCTGCAATTGTTTAGCAATTGGCTCCGAAACAACAATCTGCCTGCTGTAGAGGCTATCCTCAAAGTCGGGCCATTTACCCCGGAGTAAGAATTTATTTATGTGTGTAAAATCGTACCCTGATTCTACTCCTTTAAATAAAATACCTTCTATATTGGCCTGTTGTTGTAGTACAGCACTTTTGGTTGCAAAGGGCTGAATAGTTTCAATTTGAGAAAAACGTTTTAGCTCTGAAATTACTGTATCATTTTTGGTTAAAGGTGACTCTTCGGCCACCAAAGCTTTTGCGGGTTCGTATTGCTGTAGCCTGATATGCCCCCAAAAACTAAATACTTTTTGACTAACAGTTTCCTGAAATCCATTCACAAAAGCCAGGGTCATAATCATTGCAGCCACGCTAACCGCTGTAGCAGTTACAGCCAACCTGATGATAAACCGTGAAAATGACTGGTGAGAATTAAAGGCTATGCGTCCCGCTATAAAAACAGCTACATTCAATCGGCATGGTTTTAGATAATTGTCAAATCTACATTGATGGCACCAATACAACAAAATGAATTAGAAATGTTGTAGGTTAGAGGCCTCAATTATAATAAACAATGCTTAAGTCCCTCACTTACTTTTTCCTGTTAACATTTGCAGTTAGCGCATATGCACAAGAGCCTGACGTAACTTATATGCCTAATATTCAAGGGATAAAGTTAAATATCCAGGGTAACCAACTGGGCTATCCCATTATTGCATTGAACAGTAGTTCGCTACTTGAACTCAATTTTGACGATATGGAGGGAAGGGTAAAAAATTATTACTACACTTTTCAATTATGCAATGCAGACTGGGCTCCTGTTAACCTTAGTACTTTTGACTATCTCAAAGGATTTAGCCAGATCAGGATTAACCAATACAGGCAATCTTCTATTTCGCAGACAAAATATGTTCATTATCAGGCTATTATTCCAGACCGAAACTGTGTGCCGGTAAAAAGCGGCAATTATATGCTGAAGGTTTTCCTTGATGGAGACCAGGAGAAAGTTGCATTTACACGCAGGATTTTGGTGTATGATAATTTAGCCAATGTTGGTCTGCAGGTGGTACAACCTTTTAATACAGAAATATTCAGGACACATCAGAAAGTTGTTTTTCAGGTAGATAAGGCCCAATTAAATGTTGTAAATCCGGTGCAGCAGGTGAAAGCAGTAGTATTACAGAACTACCGCTGGGACAATGCAAAAATGAATATTTCCCCCACATTTATTCGTAATAATACTATGGAGTTCAATGATGAAAATACATTAATTTTTCCTGCCGGAAAAGAATACAGGTGGGCAGATTTGCGTAGTTTTAGATTGCAGACAGACAGGGTTGCAAAGGCAGAATCTATTCCTGGCAACATACAAATATACCTGCAGCCCGATGCGGAAAGAACCCAACAACGGTATATTAGATTTACAGATTTTAATGGCTTTTATTTTATTGAGTCTACCGAAGTATCAAATCCATGGTGGCAAACAGATTATGCAACTGTACATTTTACATTTGTTCCAAAAGGTAACCAACCATTTCCTGACAAGAAATTGTTTGTTGTGGGCGAAATGAATCACTTCAATATAGATGATACCAGTGCCATGAGCTATAATAGCACTAATGGGGTATATGAAAAATCATTGTACCTTAAGCAAGGGTACTATTCATATACATTTGTAACAAAAGATAACAAAAGCAAAAAAAATATTGCACAAACCGAGCAAACAGATGGAAATTATTGGGAAACCGAAAATGACTATACCGTACTGATTTACTACCGTTCTCTTTCGGGCAGACATGATGAACTGATAGGAGTTTCAAATGTAAATTCTCTGGGAAGCAGAAGATTAGATTTTAACCGATGAAAAGATTATTAGTCATAGTAAGTACCCTTTTTGCAATAAAAGCAAATGCTCAAAAAGTTGACAGCATTTACTTTAACCTTTATACAGACAGTCTCAAAAAAGGTGTACACAATTACATAAATGTAGATGGGCTGTTGACTAGAGGCAATTTTATACCTTTAATGTCTGATGAATTAGTGTTTTCAAGTTCTTGCGGAAAATGGTATGGGAACAGCATCCTCCTGGATACTTCAGTAAAAGCGGACAGGGTAACCATAACTGCAGCTTTAAAGAATAGGCCACAAATCAATAAATCGATAGTAATATTTATTAAAAAAGTAAATACTGAAGTTGAACTACGTTCAGAAAAAGAAGTTATTGAAGAATATAAAAACAGTAGAAGGAAATCAGTAAAGGGGTAACATAATTATAGATTAACTGCCAGAAAAACTAAAAGTCAACCAAGAGATTGATGCCGCTTGTTTTAAATTTTTCTTCTCCCATACCTATCTTGTGAAAAAAACCAATTGATATACCCGTATTTTTTTCAGGTATTTCTAAATCTAATCTTATACCTGCACGAGCCAAAATACCAAAACTGTTAGCTTTAAATTTTGTGACCCCCAAAGTATCCCTTTGTGTAGCGGTATACCCACCCCCCATACCAAAGTAAAATCCAATATGATCATCTCCTGGCTCGGAAGCTTTATAACCAACATTATAATCAATAATTAATGGGATATCATAAGACAAATAATTGCCCTTTACGGAAAGGAAATCATTATTTATAAAACCACCGCCTATGCCAAACATAATGCCGGCACTTATCGTAGTAAAATAATTTACAGGAAAACTAACTCTGGGATAATAATTTAAATGCAAATGCGTCATACCAAATCTACCAGATTTACCTAACGGGCCTTTTAGAGTGGCACGCATTATAGAGCCGCTAATTCCTCCGCTGTGATATAATTCCTGGGAATGGGCAGTGTTTACTATAATGATTATTAATAAGGGTATTAGAAATTGTCTCTTAATCATGAACTTTTTTTTTCGTCCCGGCATAATTAGGGCGGTAAGATAGAAAATTTATTAAAACTTCCATCATTTTCCATTTCTTGGTTTAATAAAATTGATAAAATTATATCGAAAATGTTGTTTAGAGCATCTTTTATTCAAAATCTATAACTGTTATTTTTTGATTTTGGTATTTTAACCCTACCTGTAAAATGAAAAATCATCGCCGAAAACGACATTTGTATAGATGATAATTAATCATATAAAATATTAAATTTAATAAACCCGTTTGATAATGATGTTTATTAAAGAAGCAAATAATGAATATATGATTAATAGCCTCAACTTAATTAGGAATGCATCTTTTCCTTCATTAGATTTTGATTTAACTGATAAAATCAGAAATAGTAATGTAATAAGGGCAATAGTAATTATTCCCATTGCTATACTCATTAGTACCTCTATCATTATCCTGAATGTTTCAAAACAATACGCCTACACTGGTTTACAGAATTTATGGGTCAAGGATATTTTGCTTTTAAATGAAAGTGTTACGTTTATTCTCGGATCATTGGTTTTAATCTCTCTCTTACTAAGAAAATCAAAACTCATAAAGCCCTATTTATCTAAAACAGTAATATTGACGGTAATTATCATTATTCCTTTCTGGGGTACTATGGGCTGTTTATTAGATCAAAGAGAAGGACCATCATTAATTTCATTATTAGCGGCTTTTATTGCAGTTGCTTCCGGGTTACTCATAAGACCCTGGATTTCCATATTGGTATTTGGGCTTAATTATATTATTTTTTATTATTGTATTGCATTCACTCAATCTAACCCCCAATTATTGGAATTTAACCGGTCGGCTGCTTTGTGGTGTATGTTAACTTCTATTGGCCTCTCTACTATTTTTTGGAGAAACAATCTGCAAAAAATAAAACAGGAAAAAATTATTTTAGATGAAAAGAATGAATTGCAGTTGAATTATTGTCAATTGGTAGAAACAACTACAGAGTTAAAGAAATCAATTGAAACTAAAGATCATTTTTTTTCAATCTTAGCTCATGATTTACGTGGCCCGCTTACTTCTACACTTTCCTTAACTCAAATGATAACCGAAAATTCATTTGGTGCAGATGAGAATGAGAAAAATAATGCTATGAAACTTATTGAAAATACTTTGCAAAAAAGTATTGAGCTCTTTGACGATATTCTTGTTTGGTCAGCAACGCAAAACAATAGAATGTCTTTTATGCATGAAAGCCTTCATCTCCATGATCTTGTAAACAATAATATTCAATTACTTATGTTGGGTGCACATAATAAGAACCTTGTTGTAATAAATCATATAAATGGAGATTTCCGGATAAATGCACATCGGAATATACTTAATACCATATTAAGGAACTTGCTTTCAAATGCCATCAAATTTAGTCTCCCTGGCGGTAAAATTGAAATACTGGCGGATATTAATTCAGACAAAACTACCGGTAATAAAATAGTTACAATTTCCGTAAAAGATCATGGGGTAGGAATAGAAGATAAAGTCTTAAAAAATCTGTTTAAAATAGGGCACACCACCAGTACTTTAGGAACAAATAATGAAATAGGTACAGGTCTTGGTCTTATATTATGTAAAGAACTGGCAGAAAAGCTGAATGGTTCTATTTCGGTAGAGAGCAAAATGGGGGCTGGTAGCAAATTTTTGATTCATCTGGCTGCAACCTAAGCATGAAATTTATATAGAATTGGATAAAAGTAGCGAAGCCACGCTTAATTGTTTAGTAATTTGAAATAATGTCAAAATGATGTTGAAATCCTTAACACTTTTATTGTTTTGTTTGCTATTACTTTGCCGGTTCAATAAAAAAATATGAATAGGAATTTTTTACTTGCATTTAATATTTTCTTACTTGCCTTGATTGGAATATTGTTTTATCTGCATTTTTCAAAAGGAAAGAACGAAAAAATAGCGGGGAAACCTGCAATAGCTACAGATAATCTGCCTGCCGGAAATTTCAAAATAGCATATTTTGAAATGGATAGTATCGAAAATAATTATGAATACCTGAAAGATGTAAAGAATCAATTGAAGACAAGGGAGTCCGAGCTTACCGGTCAGTTGACTACTTTAAAAAACAGGTATATGGAAAAGGTAAATAAATTTCAGCAGGAAGCTCAAAGCATGAGTCAGGAGAAGCAAAGTTCAATGCAGAATGATTTATTGAACGAACAAAAAATGCTGCAAAATAAAGAACAGGCTATGGGTGCAGAATTGCAGGATGAATCATTTAAAAAATTACAGGTGGTCAACAAAACTATAGAAGATTTTTTGCAGGAGTATAATAAAGACAAAGGTTATTCCTACATTCTGGGTTATCAATCCGGACAAATTTATTACAAAGATCCCCGGTTTGACATTACTGCCCCTGTACTGGAAGGACTTAACGAACGTTATAAAAAGAAAAAATAAACAACAACTATAATAAATAGTGTTTTCATTATCTTCATGCCGCCCTGTAACCTGGGGCGGTTTTTTTATGAGTGATATTTCAGCTTCAAACTTTAAGCCTTCTCTTGGTCTTTTAGATGCCACTATGCTTGTAGCCGGTAGCATGATTGGTTCAGGAATATTTATTGTTAGTGCAGACATTACCCGCAATGTTGGCAGTGCAGGATGGTTAATATTTGTTTGGTTAATTACCGGTTTTATGACCCTTACTGCAGCATTAAGTTATGGAGAGTTGAGTGCTATGTTTCCAAAGGCAGGTGGGCAGTATGTTTACCTTAAAGAAGCTTACAATCCGCTGGT
>JANMMU010000129.1:0-52306 GCA_031373555.1 Segetibacter sp.
CTCAATTTTTGAAAAGTTTTATTTTAAGAAATCAAAATTAAATTTATCTCCTGTTCAAAATATTAATTTAAACTGAAAAAGTTGGCAATCATAACAACGCATCCTATTCAGTATTATGCACCGCTATTCAGGTTGCTTTCACAACGAAATAATATACAGGTAAAAGTGTTTTATACCTGGGGCGAGCAAGCAAAAAACAAAGTATTTGACCCCGGTTTTGGAACACAACGTGAGTGGGACATTCCTTTATTAAATGGTTATGATTACGAGTTTGTTAAGAATATATCCCCAAACCCCGGTTCATCACATTTTAAGGGTATAATCAATCCTGATTTAATAGAAAAAATTATAAGCTTTGCTGCTGATGCATTATTGGTTTTTGGTTGGGCATTTCAGAGTCATCTAAAAGTTCTTAGATACTTTAAGGGCAAAATTCCGGTTTACTTTCGTGGCGATTCTACATTGTTAGATGAACCTGATGGGTTTTCTTTCAAGAAAACATTGAGGCGTATTTTTTTGACATGGGTATATCGCCACATAGATACAGCTTTTTATGTAGGAACTAATAATAAGGCTTACTACAGGGCACATGGTGTGGGTGATAATCGGTTGATTTATGCACCACATGCTATAGATAATGACCGCTTTAATGATTCCAATGGAAATTATACAAAGCAGGCAACAGAATGGAAGAAATCCTTACAAATACAATCGAATAGATTAACAGTTTTATTTGCCGGTAAACTGGAGCCCAAAAAAAATCCAATGTTTATGGTTGAGGCTGCCAGGGTGCTTAAGCAAATGCATTTCATAATCATTGGAAATGGTATTTTAGAAAATGAAGTTAAAAAAGCCATTGAACACTTGACCAATGTCACCTTGTTACCTTTTCAAAATCAGTCAACGATGCCTGTTGTTTATAGAATGGCAGACATTTTTGTATTACCATCACAAGGTCCTGGCGAAACATGGGGTTTGGCCATTAACGAGGCTATGGCAAGCGGCAGGGTAGTGGTAGCCAGTAACAAATGTGGTGGTGCAGTAGACTTAATTGTAAACGGAGAGAATGGTTATATTATAGAACCCGATATTAATGCATTTATTGATTGTATTAAAAATAGTTTTGTAACCCCCGCCAATATTAGCAATGGTAGCAAACTATCATTAAAGCATATTCAATCATTTACCTTTACCCACATTGCAAAAAGTATAGAGTACCAAATTGGCAGAAGCTAATTCACAACTCTTAACTCTTAACACATATCTCATAACTTTTAACTCATAACTCTTTGAGAATACACGCCATCTGCATAGCCCTTAACGAAGAAGATTTTATAGCTGAGTTGCTTAAAAGTATGTACCCTTTTTGTTCGGGTATAAGTATTGTAACTCAATATGACAGGGATTATTATGGCAAAATGGTTGTACCGGATAATACAGTGCAATATGCGTTGGATTTTCCGGATCCTGAAAGTAAAATTCATGTAGTTGCCAGAAGGTACAATGATGAAACTGCTTCTCGTAATCACGAAATGATGAGCATTTTATCTGATGGCTCCAAAGGCATAAGGCCACATGGAGTGCCACTGCAAAAAGTTCAAAAATTCTTTGAGCCACCTGATTATTTTTTGATTGTAGATGCGGATGAAATTTATGATATATCCACATTTCCTTCTATAATGGAATATTTAAGGAAAAAGCAACCTAAGGCCATGCGTGTAAGTGCTTATGAATACGGATTTAACTGGAACCTAAGGGTACCTCCGGAGACATGGATCCATCATCAGTTTGGTTTTGTAAAGGCCGGAGTAATGTTTGAAGAAAGAAGAGTTATAACATGGAATGAACACCGGATTAAGAAATTGTTTACAATGCTCAGAATGAATCCGAAGTTATCCAACAAGGTATTAGGCTATCTTGATTGTCCAAAAGAAGTGGGTATGTTTCATCATGGTGCTTATGTGCGTAGAGACAAGCAAAAGATTATTGAAAAGATGAGTAAGCACTCCCATCCTGAAAATCATGATCCGGAATACCTGGAAAAAATATTAACACAGCAGTATAATTTTATACCAACAGAAGAGTTGCCAATCAATATAAGAGAAGGGAAATGGCCTAAAGAATTTTGGGCTCAAAATAAATAGATGAATATAGCACCACTAGTTTTTGTTTTAGGTATATTATGGTTGTTTTCTCCGGATAAGCAATTGTTTGGAACAGCTGCAATACTGTTGGTATTTCTTGCAAAAGCATCGTGGAGGCACGATGAGCCAAAAATTATCTTTTTTGGGGTATGCTTTTATTGGATGACTGTTTGTACTTTAATGATTTACGGTATTTTCTTTCATAGACCTATGATTGAACTTACTGATGTACCATCAACATTTATTTACACCATATATCTCTCCCTGTTTGCAACTTTAATTTATAGTTCTGGCATTCTGATTGCAATTAAAAATATAAAAATATTTGACGAACATCAATTGTTTAAAGAACTTGAAAAATTTGATGGAAAAAGGTTGTTGTTATTTTATTCAGTATATTCTTTTGTAGCATCGGTATTTGGCGGTGTAGTGCTAAGTTTAGGAGGACTCAGTCAGGCAGGCGTAGCACTAATTTGGGTTAAGTGGGCTTTTTTGACGCTCCTCATTATTCATACCTTGCTATTTCCTTCTAATCAAAAGTGGGTCTTTCTGATTTTACTAATTGAGGTCTTGTTAAGCTTTTCGGGGTTCTGGTCCTCATTTAAGGATTATTTATTTATGGCTGCAGCTGCATTTCTAACTTTTTCATCCCGAATAAATTTTAAACGTATAATGCAGGTAAGTATTTTTGGGGTAGCTGCTTTTTTTCTAATGGTGGTATGGTCTGTAGTTAAGGGAGAATATAGGGCATTTTTGACAGGGGGAGCAAAATCACAGGTCATAACAACAGAAAGCAAAACGGGAAATTTGCAGAAATTAACTGAACTCGTTGGTGAAAAATTTAATGCAGAAAATTTCAATGAAAATTTTAATAAGGGAGTAGAAGCGTTGGCTCACCGTATATCTTATGTTGAGTACTTCTCTATGGCAGTAAGGCAGGTGCCTGATATATTGCCTTTCGAAGATGGGGCATTACTTATGGCAGGCTTTGAGCATGTATTAAAACCAAGGCTCTTTTTCCCGGATAAAAAATCTATTGATGATTCATACATAACCAGCAAATACACAGGCAGACAGTTTTCAGGAGCCGATCAGGGTGTTAGCTTTAGTCTTGGACTAGTGGCAGAAAGGTATATAGACTATGGGCCATTTTTTATGTTTATACCTATTTTCTTTTTTGGTTTAATGTTAGGAAATATTTATAAATATATCATTACGCATTCGCTTAACAGGATATGGGGGCTTGCATTTGTAGCACCGTTATTCTTTTTGATCCCTAATTTGGGGGTTGCTACCACTAAATTTTTAGGATGGGTATTGACATACTTTTTAGTTTGGTTTTTATTTAATAAATATCTTGTCAGAAAGGTTGATAATTACCTTAGAAATGAAGGCTACTAAAATATTTTCTTATTAATATTGAAAAGCAGGTTTGCATTTTGTTTGGACTTATATTATTGAAGTATCAAATAAAATCCGGCATAACTTATTTAGCGAATGGAAATCTACTTGAACAATAAACCCATAATCCTGATTGCTTACGACTATTTTTTCCCTGGTTATAGAGCTGGGGGGCCTGTACAGTCGCTTACAAATCTGATGATTGCTTTACAACATCAGTATTCTTTTGCGGTACTTACTACGGGGTATGATTTAATGGCTGATGAACCTTACAAATCTGTTGAGTTAGATATGTGGAATGAAATATCAATCCCCTCTATTGACAGTCCTATAAATATCTGGTATGCATCAAAGGGAAATCCTGATTATAAGAATTTGAAGCAGCTAATTTATCAGCTTAATCCAAGTGTTATTTATATAAATGGTATTTTTTCGTACAGGTTTTTTTTACTTCCATTGCTGGCTAGCAGAAATCTTCCTTCTATCAGAATAGTTATATGCCCAAGAGGTATGCTGCAAAGCGGGGCTTTGTCTGTAAAGAGTAAGAAAAAAATATTCTACATAAAAACTTTACAAATTACAGGACTGCTCAAAAAAAGTAAATGGCATGCCACCAATCTGGAAGAAGCAAATGACATAGCCACATTTTTTCCTCTCAATAAAGGATCCGTTATTGCATATAATATTCCAAAAGTTCCTCTTAGCAATATGTTCATCCCTAAAAAAAATGCCGGGGAATTAAGACTTGTTTATTTATCTCTCATAACTGAAAAGAAGAACCTTAAGTTGCTGCTACAGGCCCTTCAACTACTTCCTGATCTGGTTACTCTCGATATATATGGCCCGGTAAAAGATGCCCAATATTGGCAACAATGTAAGGAAATCATAAAGGCCATATCGGATAGAGTAAAATATATGGGAGATATAGAACCATTAAAAGTACAAGAGGCATTATCAAGTTATCATGCATTGTGCATACTTACAAAAGGTGAAAATTTTGGTCATGCCTTATATGAAAGTTTAAGTGTTGGCAGACCTGTTATCACAAGTTATTATACACCATGGCTTGATTTGGAAAAATCTAAGGCAGGCACTAATGCCGACATTTCTCAAATGGATGATTGTATAAAGAATATTAATAAACTTGCTACCATGCAACAGGATGAATACAACACCTATTGTAACGGAGCTTACCAAATGTCTGTTAGTTATTATGATAGCCTAAATAGTATGGAAACATACAGGAAATTATTCGGTGAGGTTTAATTTGGTTTTATAATTATGAAATTGTAACATTATTTAATCATAACCCTCGTTTTTTCAATTTATTTTTGTACTATAGAATAAGTCTACATGAAGTTTTATAAAAACATATTTTTTCACAATTCACCTTATATCTTTTTTATAAAGTATTTGTTGGTATTTACAGTATTGTATTCTTTTTTTCCTTTTTATTGGGGAATTACAGGCCCAGGGGGTACTATTTATTCATCCCTACTTGCAGAGCATTTTAACTTTATCAAGGGATTTGCTACGATTCTTACTAAAGCAGCCCAGTTTTTATTAAATATATTAGGTTACGATACCAATCAAAAGCAATACAATGCCCTAAGAATTGGTTATTCAAGAGGTATTGTTGTTAATCCTTCATGTCTGGGATGGGGTGTTATGAGTTTTTGGGCAGCTTTTGTATATGCTAATGTTGGCCCATGGAAGCATAAAGTAAAATGGATTATAACAGGATTAACGTCAATAATTCTTTTGAATATTTTTCGAATAGCTTTAATTGCTTTGGCAAATCATCTTAAATGGGATGTTATTACTCACTTAGATCACCATCAGACATTTAATATAGCTTCTTATGGTTGTGTATTTATACTTATGTATTGGTATATAACTATTCAAAAAAAATATGAGCGATTTATTATTGCACCCTTGCAAGGAAAAGACAAGCTTAGCACAGTTTAATAACGATTGGTACAAACCTGGTCCTAAGTGGAAAAGGTTACTATGGTTACCAATTAATGTCCTGTTTTTTAATAACGGACTTGCTATATTGAATGGTTTTAAATGTACCCTTCTTAGGATGTTTGGGGCCAAAATTGGGAATGGGGTAATTATAAAACCTTCTGTAAATATTAAATATCCATGGTTTTTAGAAATAGGTAATAACACCTGGATTGGAGAGAAGGTTTGGATTGATAACCTTGCACCGGTCAGATTAGGCAATAATGTCTGCCTCTCACAGGGTGCCTTTTTACTTACCGGAAACCATAACTACAACAGCATTAAATTTGAATTAAAAATTGGTGAAATTTTAATAGAAGACGGGGTGTGGATTGGGGCAAAAGCAATAGTTTGCCCGGGGGTCATTTGTAAAAGCCATTCCGTATTAACAGTTGCTTCTGTCGCAACCAAAGATTTAGAAGAGTATTACATTTATAGGGGATGTCCTGCCGAAAAAGTAAAAAAACGAATTTTTAAGGTTTGAAAATTTTAAAAAAATGGCACACTTTTGTGTTTAGTAAATTATTCTGTAGAAATTTTAAATAAAGAATTAAAGTTTCGTCAAAATATGTTAATATTGATGTCCGGTTATTAATTATGCTTTTCAATTGATTACTAAATTGTTACAACAAAAACATTTTTTTTCGATTGTTAAGTTTAAGCCCCCCAAGGAAAATGAAAGTCTCAATAATTACAGCCACGTATAATAGTGCAGCTACTATTAAGGACACAATTTTGTCGGTTAAACAGCAATCGTACAAAGATGTGGAGCATATTATTGTTGACGGAATTTCTTCTGACAATACCCTCAATTTGGTTCACCATTTGGGTCATGTAGGCCCCATTGTATCTGAAAGCGACAAAGGCATTTATGATGCAATGAATAAAGGACTTGCAATAGCAACCGGCGATATTATTGGCATCCTAAATTCAGATGATTTTTACCCGCATGCCAATGTTATTGAAAAAGTGGTAAAAACCATGTCTGCATCGGATTGCGACGCTGTATATGGAGATTTGGTTTATGTTGATGCCCATCATGCAACAAAAGTTTTGCGTAAGTGGATAGCCGGTGGTTATAACAAAAAACAATTTTATAATGGTTGGATGCCACCACATCCCACTTTTTTTGTAAAAAAAGAGGTGTATGAAAAATATGGCAACTTCAATCTTCAATTTAAGAGTTCATCAGATTATGAGCTTTTGCTTAGGTTCATGTTTTTAAATGATATTAAAGTAAAATATCTACCCGGTGTATTAGTACACATGAGAGCTGGAGGGCACAGCAATCGTTCGCTAAGAAACAGAATTGCAGCACACAAGGAAGACTATAGGGCATGGAGTTCCAATGGAATTTCTCCTAAATGGTACACTTTGGCCATGAAGCCCTTGAGAAAAATTAAGCAATATATAGTAGGAAGCAAAAACAAATACTCTAATCAACTGTTTTTCAAAAACCTCTTTCCCTCAACACAGAATACACATCCACAGCAAACTTCCAACCAGGTTTAAACAACTGATCTTTTTATCTCTTTCCAAAAGGCTGCAAGTACTATCATTTTTATATCTTCGTTCTATTGTAATATTTCTGGTTGCAGAAGTTGATTTTGATGGAAAAAATGAAAATTTTTACAAAAACCATAAACGAAAAATTGGAAAATTTACGATGGTTCTTCTATAAACAATTTAAAAATGAAGCAAATTTTAATAACCGGAGGTGCCGGTTTTATTGGATCACATGTTGTAAGATTATTTGTAAACAAATACCCTGATTATAAAATAATAAATCTTGACGCACTCACATATGCAGGTAACCTTGAGAACCTTAATGATATAGATAAACTACCAAATTATATTTTTGAAAAAGCAAATATTTTAGATGTAAATGAGGTATCCCGTGTTTTTACAAAGCATCAAATAACCCATGTAATACATTTAGCTGCAGAATCTCACGTAGACCGTTCAATACACTCTCCTTTAGATTTTGTATATACAAATATTGTAGGCACTGTCAATTTGCTGAATGAAGCAAAAAAGCAATGGCATGGAAATATGGAGGGAAAATTATTTTATCATGTATCTACAGATGAGGTATATGGTGCATTGGGAAGTACCGGTTTTTTTACAGAAGAAACCCCTTATCATCCTAACTCGCCTTACTCGGCCAGCAAAGCAGCTTCTGACCATTTTGTCAGGGCATATGGAGAAACATTTGATTTGCCCTTTGTAGTGTCAAATTGCAGCAATAACTATGGCCCTTTTCATTTTCCCGAAAAACTTATTCCGCTTTTTATTAACAATATAATTACCAAAAAGCCTTTACCTGTTTACGGTGATGGTTTGTACACAAGAGACTGGTTGTTTGTAAAAGATCATGCAACTGCTATTGATGCAGTATTCCATAATGGAAAACAGGGTGATACGTATAATATTGG
Source organism: Segetibacter sp. (assembly GCA_031373555.1). Taxonomy (GTDB): domain Bacteria; phylum Bacteroidota; class Bacteroidia; order Chitinophagales; family Chitinophagaceae; genus Segetibacter. The sequence goes on from JANMMU010000129.1 coordinate 7,988, forward strand.
AGGATTTAACGAATGGAAAAACATTGACCTTGTAAAGTTACTTTGCCGCCTCATGGATGAAAAACTGGGTAACATATCAGGAACAAGTGAAAGCCTGATTACTTATGTAAAAGACCGCCCTGGTCATGACAGGCGATATGCTATTGATGCTTCTAAAATAAGTAATGAATTAGGCTGGAAACCATCTGTTACTTTTGAAGAAGGATTAAGCGAAACTATTGATTGGTACCTTGGCAATTCTGATTGGCTTAACAATGTTACATCAGGAGCTTATCAACAGTATTATACCAAAATGTACGAAAACAGATAATATTCTATGCAGGCAGAAAAAACCCCTTTAGAGGATTGCTACATTATTCATAACAAAGTTTTTAGTGACGAACGAGGATATTTTTTTGAAAGTTTTAATTCCCAAACCTTTGCCAGTGAAACAGGTATAAATGCCTCTTTTGTACAGGATAACCAATCAAGATCCTCACGTGGTGTATTACGTGGGTTACATTTTCAAAGTGGCGAGTTTTCGCAGGCTAAATTAGTAAGGGTTTTAAGGGGCGAAGTGCTGGATGTAGCAGTTGATCTTAGGAAATCATCCCCATCATTTGGGCAATCATTCTCAATAATATTATCAGAAACATCCAACAACCAACTTTTTATACCACGGGGATTTGCCCATGGGTTTGTTGTACTAAGCGAAACTGCTGATTTCTTTTATAAGTGCGACAACTTTTACAATAAGGCATCTGAAGGTGGAATCATTTATAATGACCCTCAACTAAATATAAACTGGCAGATACCATCAGAACAATTAGTTATTTCGGAGAAAGATGCAATATTGCCACAATTCAATCTTTCTGAATCTATTTTTGAATAAACTTTTAAAAGCTTACACTTTTTCATGAAAGGAATCATTCTTGCCGGTGGCTCGGGTACACGGCTTTATCCAATTACAAAGGCTATAAGTAAGCAGCTAATGCCTATTTATGATAAGCCAATGATTTATTATCCAATCTCTATCCTTATGCTTACGGGTATTAAGGAAATATTGATCATTACCACTCCCGAGGACAGCGACCAGTTTAAACGGCTTCTTGGCGATGGGGATGATATTGGGTGCCGATTTGAATATGCAGTACAGGCAGTGCCCAACGGACTTGCACAGGCATTTGTAATAGGGGAAAGCTTTATTGGAACTGATAAAGTTAGCCTCATCTTAGGCGATAATATTTTTTATGGAAGTGGTTTCAGCAGATTGATACAATCGTTTTACAATGTAACAGGGGCGGCAGTTTTTGCTTATGAAGTTGCAGATCCCGAACGATATGGTGTAGTAGAATTTGATGCCAATCACAAAGCTATTAGTATAGAAGAAAAACCTGTATTACCAAAATCAAACTTTGCGGTACCTGGTTTATATTTTTATGACAATAGTGTAGTAGAGATTGCAAAAAATATACAACCCTCTGCACGTGGAGAGTACGAAATAACTGATGTTAACAGGGTTTATCTTGAAAGCGGAAGGCTACAGGTAGGGGTAATGGATAGGGGAACTGCATGGTTAGATACAGGCACATTTGATTCTTTAAGTGATGCAAGCGAATTTGTAAGGGTAATAGAAAAACGCCAGGCGCAAAAAATTGGTTGTATTGAAGAAGTAGCTTTTCGGATGGGATTTATTGACAGTGAACAATTGAATGTGCTTGCAAAAAAGTATGAGAAAAGCGGCTATGGTGAATATTTAAGGAGAATAAAATGATATTTCAATTAGAGTTTTTATAACTGAACCTATAATAAATTAAAAATAGCCATTAATAAATTTGTTTACTGACCTTTGCTTATGGTTTGTGAATATTTGTTTTATTGCAAACGTTACCCCATCAAAGTAATTTTTGGGGTAAACGTTGTGTAGTATCTTAATCTATGGATAGTCGTTCAAGCAACCAGTTTAGGTTTTCATTTGCTGTTTTTGACCTGCTTTGCCTCAATGTGGTACATTTTGCATTGCTGTTGTTAAAACAAAATGTATTGGTCTCTAAGGCATACATTGTACTTTTTTTACTCAATAATGCAGCCTGGATAGGGTGTGCCTACATGACAGCCTTATATATTGGCAAGCATTTTAGCAATGATAATTTTTTTAAAAGGTCTGTAGTTACTTTTTTCTTATTTGTTGGCACTTCTCTATTGGGCATTTTCCTTTATAAGTTTAGTTATTCCCGCAAGTTTGTTTTGGTCAATTATATGACCTTCGGAGCAATAATTTTTATAAGTCGTACTTTTTACATTGGTGCTGCATATTATATGCGCAAGCAATATCCCCTACATAAAAAAGTGGTCATTTTAGGTTATAACGAATTGGCTAAAAGGTTGGTTGAAAATTTCAGGTTTAATAAATCGGTGGCCGTTGTTGGTTTTTTTGACGATGAAAACAAAATAGCTGATGATGAAACCGAGCTCCCAATACTTGGAAATATTGAAAATAGTGTAGAATATGCCATTGAAAACAATATTGCAGAAATTTATTCTACAGTTTCGCCGGAAAAAAATTTGAATATTTATGAATTAGCACATCAGGCAGAGACAAATTTTATAAGGTTTAAATTTGTTCCGGATTTCCGTATGTTTGTTAATCGCACAGTCCACATAGATTTTGCCCGCAACATACCGGTATTATCATTAAGAACAGAACCACTCGAAAATCTTGACAGTCAGATAAAAAAACGTTGGTTTGATATTGTATTTAGCTTATTCATTATTTTTTTTATTTTATCCTGGTTAATTCCATTAGTTGCTATTTTAATAAAATTGGATTCACGTGGTCCTGTGTTTTTTACACAATTACGCTCCGGAAAAAACAATCAGGCCTTTTTATGTTATAAATTCCGTAGCCTGAAAATTAATAATGATGCTCATAACAAGCAAGTAACAAAAGATGATGACCGTTTTACAAGAGTTGGAAAATTTTTAAGGAAAACAAATCTGGACGAATTTCCCCAGTTTATAAATGTATTAAGGGGCGAAATGTCTATAGTAGGCCCCAGACCACACATGCTTAAGCATACAGAGGAATACTCGCATATACTAAATCACTACATGATACGACATTATGTAAAGCCGGGTGTAACGGGGTGGGCGCAAATTAATGGTTACAGGGGTGAAATAAAAACAAAAAAAGATTTGCGGGTACGTATTGAACATGATATATGGTACATGGAAAACTGGAATATGTGGCTCGACTTAAGAATAATTTTACTTACCGTGTACAATACAATTAAAGGGGAAGAAAATGCGTTTTAAGGTCACTTTATTTAAAAAAATCTATCGCTTCATTTAGGGAAATGCTATTTCTTTGCAAACCACTTTATTGAATCATTTTTAGAGTACAAAACATTATATAATAAAATTTATGAAAATTGCTGTTGTAGGCACAGGGTACGTAGGGTTAGTTACTGGAACTTGCTTTGCAGAAACGGGTAATAATGTAACCTGTGTTGACATTGATGAAACAAAAATCAAAAAACTATCTGGTGGAGAAATAACCATTTTTGAACCGGGCCTGGAGAAATTGTTTCATAGAAACATAAAAGAAAATCGTTTACGTTTTACTACTGATTTAAATGAAGGGGTAAAAGATGCTAAAATTATTTTTCTTGCCCTTCCCACTCCACCCGGAGAAGATGGTAGCGCAGATCTCAAATACATACTTAAAGTTGCCGATGATTTAGGAAAAATAATCACAGACTATAAGATTATCATAGACAAAAGTACAGTGCCTGTTGGCACATCTACCAAGGTAAGAAATGCTGTAGCCCAAAATGCAACTGTAGATTTTGATATTGTTAGTAATCCTGAATTTTTGCGGGAAGGAGTTGCAGTGGACGATTTTATGAAACCTGATCGTGTTGTTATAGGAACAACATCAGAAAGAGCAAAGAAAGTATTGAATGAATTGTATGCACCTTTTGTACGTCAGGGCAACCCAATCATTTTTATGGATGAAGAATCTGCAGAATTAACCAAGTATGCGGCCAATTCATTTTTGGCCACAAAGATTACTTTCATGAACGAGATTGCACGACTTTGTGAATTATTTGGTGCTGATGTTGATCTGGTAAGAAAAGGCATTGGCAGCGATGAACGTATAGGCAGACGTTTTCTTTTTCCCGGAATTGGTTATGGAGGCAGTTGTTTCCCAAAAGATGTAAAGGCGCTGGTAAAATCATCTGCTGATGTAGATTATGATTTTCAGATTTTAAAAGCTGTAGAAAGTGTAAACGATGAACAAAAGCTTTTCTTACTTGGGAAAGTAATAAAACATTTTGGTGCTATAGAAGGTAAAACATTTGCAATGTGGGGTTTGGCTTTTAAACCTAATACGGATGATATAAGAGAAGCACCTGCCCTTGAGATGATAGATGCATTACTTAAAGCGAATTGTAAAATCAATGTGTTTGATCCTGAAGCTATGAAGAATGTAAAAGAAATTTATGGAAGCAAGCTTACCTATGCAGAAAACCAGTACGATGCTTTGCATAATGCTGAAGCTTTAATAATTGCCACCGAATGGTCAGAATTCAGGACCCCGGACTTTGATAAAATAGCAGCATTATTACCCTCTAAAAAAATCTTCGATGGAAGGAATCTGTTCGACCTTGACCAAATGAAATCCGGCGGGTTCCATTATGAAAGCATTGGAAGAAAACCAATAACTATCTAACAATTATTATGAGCAAAAAACGAGTATTAATAACAGGAGCAGCAGGTTTTTTAGGTTCTCACCTTTGCGACAGGTTTATAAAAGAAGGTTTTATGGTTATAGGCATGGATAACCTCATAACCGGGGATTTAAGAAATATTGAACACCTTTTTCATTTGGAAGACTTTGAATTTTATCACCATGATGTTTCAAAGTTTATACATGTACCCGGAGCGCTTGATTATATTCTCCATTTTGCTTCACCGGCAAGCCCGATTGATTATTTAAAAATCCCTATTCAAACACTAAAAGTTGGTTCTTTAGGCACACACAATTGTTTAGGACTTGCTAAGGAAAAAAAAGCAAGGATATTAGTTGCTTCTACCAGCGAAGTTTATGGGGATCCATTGGTACATCCGCAAAATGAGGACTATTGGGGCAATGTAAATCCTGTAGGGCCACGTGGTGTATATGATGAAGCAAAACGTTTTCAGGAAGCTATTACCATGGCATATCATACCTTTCATGGGGTTGAGACCCGTATAATACGCATCTTCAACACATACGGCCCACGAATGCGACTAAATGATGGGCGTGCACTACCCGCCTTTATAGGTCAGGCGCTGCGGGGTGAGGATATGACAGTGTTTGGCGATGGATCGCAGACAAGGTCTTTTTGTTATGTAGATGATTTGGTAGAAGGGATATACAGCTTGTTAATGAGCGATTATTCCCAACCGGTTAATATTGGTAACCCGGATGAAATATCTTTGAAAGATTTTGCTGAAGAAGTATTGAAGTTAACTAATAGTGCTGTAAAAATTATTTATAAACCACTACCTGTTGATGATCCAAAACAACGGAAGCCGGATATTACCAGGGCTAAAGAACTACTCAACTGGCAGCCAAAAGTTTCAAGGTCAGAAGGGCTTAAGATTACCTATGATTATTTTAAAACTTTGCCAAAAGAAGAATTATATAAAGAACCTAAAGTATTTATAAGCAAGTAAGGCTTCTTATAGTATCAATATTAAAGAATAAGGTTCGTCTAGCACACGGACCTTATTTTATTTTATGGAATTCTCAAAATATTGAATCTCATAAGAAACAAAATGCTATGTCAGAAATAATGACTGGAGTGAGCTCCCGGAAAAGAAAAACGGCTGGAGTAAAAAGAATGAAAAGACAATCTCTCCGCATTGATCTTACACCAATGGTTGATCTTGGGTTTCTGCTTATAACCTTCTTTATTTTCACAACTTCTATGAGCGAAGCAAAAGTAAAGGAGATTGTAATGCCAGATGATAACCATAAGATAGATATGCCTGTTGCACAGAGTGGGGTATTGACTATAATACCTTTCAGCAGTAGTTTGGTCTATTATTACGAAGGTGAACCGGATAAAATCGGAGCCAATTTTCACAAATCAACTATGGATGAAATCAGAAGAGTGATCATCAACAAAAAACGATTTACCCCACAAGAAAAAATGTTTGTAATAATAAAGCCGGCTATAGTATCTACTTACAAGGAAGTTGTAGATATATTGGATGAAATGGTCATTAATGATATAAAAAGATATGCACTAACAGAAATAACAAGCGAGGAAGAAAGTATGGTAAAATAAGATACTGATCAATCCTTAATATTTCTGCAAAACAATCAGTTATATTTGTACAAACAAAAAACAGCAAAATATGTCACTACCAACCAACAATAAAAACGGAGCAAACCAGGGGAATAAAAACCAAAAGAATCAAGGTGCTAATTCAAAATTCATCAAAGGCGGTGCTTCATCTAAACCAGCCCCAGTAAATAAAAAAGTTAGATCTACTGGTGCTAACAGAGGCAGCTAATACTTAATCACTTTAACTTACACCAGGAATACCAGACTGCTTTTTTTAGTTGCCTAGTGTTGTGGTTTCAGATTTTTCAGAGACTCATTCTTTCAGGTTATAATAGGTATCTATATTCGCCTGATAAGGGTTTTCTTTGGCTTTTAAGGGTAAAACGGTTTCCGCCCCCTTGTTTTTTTAAATCGTAGTAGAAGCAAGCCTAAGTTTATTTTTATTGACAGGCTCCTGGGAATGGCAATGTCTATATAATCATTTACCGCAACCCTTTTTGCTTTTCCTAAAGAATCTTCGCTCAATTTTTTTGCCGGGTGTGTCATAGTTGCTTTATAATCATTTCCTGTTACAGTATACAAGCTAATGCAAAATTTATAAAATTAATCCCTTCCTCCAGCGGTGATTTAGCATGGCTCAAAATGTCTCTTTATTGTCTTTTCACTACTTTCATTTGTAAGTAAGTTTGTAATTGTTTATAAAATTGTATTCATGCAAAAGACAAAAGTTGTTTTTCTTGTTTTGCCACATGTACATTTAATGGATTTAGCCGGACCGGATCAGGTGTTTCTTGAAGCAATTGGTTATAATGCGCCTTTTGAAATTGAATATTGCACTATACAGAACAATGTTTCTTCTTCTGCTTTGCTACCATTAGGCAAATTGAAAAATTTTTCAAAAGTAAATTTATCTGCCGGAGATTTTTTGGTAGTACCGGGAGCTGAATTGATTTATTTGCTTTCCGAAGAATTTAAGGCGCACACCTCATTATTCAACTGGGTAAGGAATTGCAGGATACAAAAAATTAAAATCTGCAGTATATGCAGTGGTGCATTTGTATTGGCCGAAAGTGGCATTTTAAACGGCATTGATTGTACTACGCATTGGAAGAGGACCAAAGAGCTACAGCAATTGTATCCTGGTGTAAATGTAATTGAGAATGTCCTGTTTACTGAAAACGATTCTATTTATACAAGCGCAGGTATAGCATCCGGAATTGACCTGGCACTACACATTGTAGGTCAGGTAATGGGAGAATTCTTTGCACATAAAATTGCCAGGGAGATGGTTATATATAACAGGAGATCGGGCAATCAAAAGCAACAAAGTGAATTATTAAACTTCAGGAATCATATTCATGCGGGTATCCACAAGGTACAGGACTGGTTGCAGGAAAATTTGAACAAAAGGGTTTCATTAGAAGACTTGGCTCAGATTGCAAATATGAGTGCAAGAAACTTCACAAGGATTTTTAAAAAAGAAACTTCTTTGACTGTGAATGAATATACAACCCTATTACGAAAAGAAAGAATTAACCAGTTGTTATGCAATCCCGACATAACAAGACTGGATATTGCAAAGCAATGTGGGTTAAAAAGTGAAAGGCACCTTAATCGTATAATGAACCGACATGATAAAAGAAAACTATAAAAAACGCCCTGTAAGATTTTTGGAAATTTATAAGCATGGCGATTGGCAAATAAAAATATACAGCATATCAGCAAAAAACGAGTTTGTGCAACCAACTACCGTAGATTTTGCAAAACGGGATGTAGGTAAATGGCTTAACAGTAGTACAATCTATCCGCTTGATACTTATAAAGTAGCTACACTCATTTTGCATGAAGGTAAGGAAGGGTGTTTTGCTATTATCAACTGGTGGATAGATGAAAACATGCTGCAACTATTTGTGTACCTCGCAACTAATGAAAAACCTGATGAATTTGTCTTGTATTCCGACAAAGGAATAATAACCTGTGTTTGGGAAATGGCTGTATTATGGTTTGAAAGAAATGCGTGGATTGAACATGTATTAGTGAAAGCATCTCAACCTGACATGAATGCTTATATGAATGCACAATTAAATGCCGATGTATAATATGAATTACAAAATAAGAAAAGCAAACCAGGAAGATCTGGATGAAATTATTAAACTCTGTGGTGAACATGCAGCATATGAGCAGGTTTCATATTCATCAGATGGTAAGGCAGAAAGGCTTTCTAAGTTTTTGTTTGGGGCTACTCCACGGCTTTATTGCCTCATTGCAGAAAATGAAACAGGAGTAATAGGGTATGCAACTTACATGCTTGAGTTTTCAAGCTGGGATGCTGATTTTTATTTGCATATGGATTGCCTGTATTTACGGCCACATGCCAGAGGTATTGGTATTGGTAAGGCAATTGTAAGGGAAATAGCCAGGGCTGCAAAGGATAACAACTGTACAGTCATTCAATGGCAGACACCGGTGTTCAATGAAAACGCAATAAGTTTTTATTATCGTTTAGGCGCTACATCTAAAGAAAAGCTAAGGATGTATTTAAATGAAGCAGAGATTATAAAACTTTCAAAGTAAAAAAATGAAATCAGTTGTACCTGTAGCTATACTATTATTTATCGTCAACATTTGCACCACAGCAAATTATGCACAGCAGGCAGATAGTATCAAACAAATGCCTCCTGAAAATTTAATGCGGAACCCTAAGATTGATGTAAAACACATTGCGCTTGATTTGCGGTTTGATTGGAAAAAGAAACAGGCATATGGTAATGCGCTAATTACATTTGCTCCACTTGAACGGACACGTAAAATCGCATTAGATGCAGTCAACTTTACTATAATTTCAATCACACTGGCAAATGGTGTTCCTCTTAAGTTCGACTATAATAGTGTAACTAAAAATGATGGCCTGGAAGTTTTGATGGATCATATGTACTCACCCAATCAGGATATAACTATAAAGATTGCATACAACTCCAATTGGGTAAATGAAATAGATCCAAATAATTTAGGCGGTAGTATGGGTAATGGCCTCCGTTTCTCGGAACCAACTTCCAATGATCCTCGCAAACCCAGAGAAATTTATTCAATTAGCGATCCTGAATCTAACAGATATTGGTTTCCATGCTTTGACTCACCAAACGACTTACGTACTACTGAACTTAAGGCTACTGTTGAAAATAGTCTAACTGTTATTTCGAATGGCACACTGATATCAACTAAGGATAATAAAGATGGTACCCGAACATTTCATTGGGCAATGAAAATACCATACCCTAACCACCTCACTTCAATTGTGGTAGGTAAGTATGTAAATGTTAAGCAAAATTACCAGGATATACAACTACATAATTTTGGTTATCCGGATGAGAAAAATGCTACTACTGCAACTGTTATAAGATTGCCGGATATGATGAAATTCTTTTCCGGACATATCGGAGCAAAATACCCTTATAGCAGCTATTCCCAGGTTTTTGTTCAGGATCTTCCGAACTGGGTTGGTAATTGTGCTACGTCTACAATTACTGAAAATATGGTGGACGATAAAGGCACCCATGATGATTTTTTTTACCTCTGGGATTTAACTGAAGGTGAAGCTTTGGCGCACCAATGGTTTGGTAACCATATTGCTGCTAAAGACTGGAGTGATGTATGGATTAATAAAGCATTTCCCCGCTACATGAGTGGGCTCTATGATGAATATAAAAATGGAAAAGATGAATTTCTTTCCTACGTGCTTTCTTATGACCAGTCGGTTTATTTAGGCGACTGGAATGCAGGATACAGGCATCCCATAGTTACAAAAAACTATGCTAATATACAGGCTTTCACAAGTGATAATTATGCGTATTACAGAGGGGCCGCAGTATTGCACATGTTGCGAAAGCATTTAGGTAGTGAAATTTGGTGGAAAGCCATCCGTTTGTATGTAAAAAAGAACGGAAATAAATCTGTTACTACAAAAGATTTTATAAAGGCGGTAGAAGAAGCAAGTGGTGAATCAATGAAATGGTTTTTTGACCAATGGTTATATAAAATGGGGCACCCTGTTTTTGAAGTAACTAAGCAGTATGATTCGGTTACAAATCAATTGACCTTATATGTTCATCAGACACAAAAAATTGACCCTAAAGAAACATATCCGCAGGTAGATTTTTTTCAAGGGAAAGTAGATATTGAAATTGATAGAAAAATTATGACCGTTTTGCTGGAGCCAAAAGCTGAAAATAAGTTTTCGTTCTCTCTTACTCAAATACCTAAACTTGTCAACTTTGATTACGGGGGTACCTGGCTAAAGGAGATTGTATTTAAAGAACCCCTTGACGAGCTGTTGTATCAATTAGAAAATGATAAAGACATACTTGGAAGACTATGGGCATTGGGAGAAATCGCTAAGGTTTTTAATTCCGGTGACATTTCTTTAGATGATAAAAACAGAATTAAACAGTCATTTAGAAATACACTTTCGGGTAATTCTTATTGGAGGTTAAAAGTTGCAGCACTTTCACAACTTCGTAAAGCAATGTCAGTATCTCCCAATGGCTCAATCATACTTGATGCGGAAACCGAGGCTCTTCTTTTAGAAATTAGTGCGAAAGAAAAATCGTGGCTTAAGTCAAGTGCTATAAACTTTTTGGGAATGACGAATGACAATAAGTATGCTGACATTTATCTAAATGCTTTAACAGACTCAAGTGACAGGGTTATTAGCCAGGCCGCCATAGCATTGGGCAAAACTAAAAACCCAAAAGCATTTGATGCGTTAGCAAAACTGGTATATAGACCTTCCATGAAAAGTCAAAGCCTAATAAGTGCACTGAATGGTTTAAAAGAACTTGGAGATAAAAGAGGGGCTGATATTGCATATAAGGCATTGGCAGATGTAAGTTTGCCCAGGTGGCGTTTGCCTACAGGTTCTATATGGGACTACAGGGTATTTGCTGCTCAAACAATGGTTGCGTTAGGTAAGGGGAGCGATGCTTATACACTTATTCTTCCACGACTTAAAAAAGCAATGAAGGAAAACGACCTGAACGGTATATTTGATAATGTACTACTAGTGGCTACCATTGCAGATTCCGGGGGCAGTAAGATATTTGACGAGCTGAAAGATAAATTTAAAAATGATGAAAATGCAATGAATGCATTAAGGCAGTATGAGTCGTTGTTTGTTGAAGCATTAAATGAGGCAAAGAAAAAATGATAATAAAAACACTGCACGGTATTGATATCAATAGGCTTGTACAATCATTCAACAAAGCCTTCTCCGATTATTTTATCCCAATACAAATGACTGTACAATTGTTTTTGGATAAAATAAAATCAGAGAATATTAATTTGAATTATTCGGTGGGTGTATTTATAGATGATAATTTACTAGGCTTCATCTTAACAGGTATAACAGAACCGGGATATAAAAGGGTGGCATATAATGCAGGAACAGGGGTTTGGTCAGCGTATAGGGGGAATCATCTTACAGAAAAAATGTACAAGGTGCTAATACCTTTATTAACTGATGTTGACATTCATCAACATCAGTTGGAGGTAATGATACAAAATGATGCAGCTATGAAAATTTATACCAGAGTCGGATTTAATAAGAGCCGCAAATTATTATGCCTTCGGGGCAAGATTGCTGGAAGTTCCTTAAAACAAAACGTTGTAATAGAAAAAATAAGTTTCGAAAAGGATTTGCTAATTCAAAATAGCTGGCAACCTAATCCATCATGGCAAAACAATAATTGCAATATTTTTCGGGGAGCAGGCATGTCTCAATGTTTTGGGGCATTCGAGAATAATAGATTGGTTGGCTATATAGTTTCTTTACCTGAAAAATTGAGGATTCAACAATGCTCCATTAGTAAAGACTTTGACACTCAAAATATTGCAAATGCTTTGTTTAACCTGGTCAAAAAACAAATAGGTGATAAAGAGATAAGTATAATCAATGTAGATGAAAACGATATTGAATTTATAACATTTTTAAACTCGGTTGGATTCCATGTTTATGCTGAACAATATGAAATGGTTTTGGAAGTAAATAATAATAAGCTTCAATAAAAAGACTTTAAAGCCGAGGCTTACAATCCCCGGGATTTAATTGCCATTTTTAATATTGGTAAATGATATCCCAAGGATTTCAATGAAGATTTTTAGTAAATATTTTAAACAAATAAAAATGAAACGGTCAGAACTTAACTCCATGCCTGAATATTTTGACAGGTATATTAACAAGTGCGATGATGTTGAAATTTTGGAAGCAATCCAGACTGGTATTATAGAATTACAAAATGCTCCACTTGAAAAGTGGAAAGCTTTAGGTAATCAGGTGTATGCACCCGGAAAGTGGACGGTAAAAATGATATTGCAACACATGATAGACACCGAAAGAATATTTTGCTTCAGGGCACTTGCTTTTGCAAGAAATGAAAAACAAATAGTTCCCCCATTCGATGAAAATGAGTATGCCCTTGCATCATTAGCTGATAACAGGACCATTGAGAGTTTAGTAGATGAATTAATGGTTACACATATTTCTATGAAAACACTCTTTGGGTCGTTTACTAAAGACATGCTTGATAAAACAGGTAAAGGTTTCAAGGGGGATTATTCTGTTGCATCTATTGGCTTCATATTGCCCGGCCACCAACGCTGGCATTTTGAAATATTAGAAGACAAATACTATCCTTTGATAGGAAAATGAAAGTTGGAGAACCTGCAAACCGGCAGTAAAAAATTTTCTTGACTTTGTAATATTTATTCCATGAAAAAGCCGGTAATGGATTATTTGAAAAGATTTCAAAATGACCCGTTACCGGCTTTTACCAGGGATTGTAATTTATCTTACTGTCGGGCAGTTTACAAGAGCTGCATTAGGGTTTAGTATTGTTGCACTTTGTGCAGTGGCTAAATTAGAAATAGTTGTAAAATCTGCATTGTCAACCATGTGAACCTGCCACAATGGTGAGTATGAAGCAGATGCTGGTGTAGTTGCTAAAACATTATGTGTTTGATCCGTACCAGTTTCAGTCTTGAATCCTGAAGCCGGACCGGTAGCATTGTCATTAAACATTACATAGATGGGGGAAGTTGGCACCTCTCCTGTAGCTGTTGTTGTCAATCCTTTTTCTTCAAAGCTAAAATATGCAACAGCCTTGCCTTTATACCATCCAATACTTAGACTATTACTACCCCCTCCATATTTCTTACTTGCTGTAGAACCAAAGGGAACAACAGGGCAATTCACAATCATTGATGTTTTCTGTATTGTATATCCCGAGGCAAGTATTTCAGCTTCGCTTGTTAGTGAATTAGCTACGTAAGTATCAGGCACTATAACTTTATTTACCAGCCAAAAATCTGTGTAGCCAGCATCGCCGGGAATAGTTGGGATTATATTGTTCTGTCCACTTAAAGGCGTAGTTGCACCAGATTTAAACAACACATAAATATCATCCGGCGTTTTGGGTTGGATATCAAAATTGTAGTATTCGGTTACTGTTCCTGTTGGGGAAAGGCCTTTTGTTATAAAGGGGGCTACATCAAAATTGATTGGGGCATTTGCAGCGGGCATTCCATTAGTAGCAGTCCTTATCATAAGGTGACCGGCAGTACTACTAAATCTGTCAACAGATACTTTCGCAGCAGTATTGATATCTTTTCCGGTTATTGGTGTTTCAGTTTCCGAATCTTTTGAGCAGGAATGCAACATTGCAGCAGCAAGCAGTAAAAAAACAATCTTTTTCATTTTAACGATTTTGAGTTATGGGTAAAAGTGGTTTACGGGTTTAATTATTTTCGTATTTCCATTAAATACGGATATCTCAAAAAAGGGTTGCAAACATGTAATGTGTTATTTTAAAAATTTTTTTTCGATTTGAAAATCGACTAACCCCCGACTGTATAATATGTAGTTTAGTTTTCAAATCTTTTCACTACCATTTTTAGATGGATACAATTCCTGCAAAATCAAATAATTAAAGCTAAAGACGTGGAAATAAATGAGAAGTGATGCCGTTTAAAGAATCACCTCTCATTTAACAATCTAAACAGCTACCCGATCCAACGAAGTAATCGTTGGATTGTACCAATTAACCTTTCTCGTTGCATACATAATCAAAGCCAGCATGATAAACAAACCTATACTACCGACTAACAATGCCGTATCTTCTAACCTTATAAGTATGTAGATAAACCCGTAAAGCATTGATACAATGAATGCAAATGCAGCTCCTGCTTTCCAGTTTCTGAAATGGCTTTGCACATAAAAAGCAATGAGCAAAATAGTAGCACCTGCTGAAATGAGGTAAGAAAGATCAAACCGTATAAACTCACTGATAGAAAGCAGCAACGTGTAAAATATAGTAAGTGCTATCCCCACCAATCCATACTGAACAGGGTGTACAGGTTTGTTTTGCATTAACTCGGTAATAAACGAAAGTGCAAAAGTGAGACCGATAATCAATATGGCATATTTAGCACTCCGCATGGTTTGTGCATAATCATCTGCGGGTTGAACCATTGAAACACCAAATGCAAAATCTCTTTTATTAATCTGATTTTCTTTATCCAAAACAAGGTCAAACGGAAGATTGGCCTGATTATAAGTCCATTTTGCTTTAAAGCCCTCTTTACTTATTTGTCTTTCTGCCGGAAGTGTATTTCCATTAAATGATGGATTAGGCCAGGATGAAGTTAATGTATAATCACTGCTTCCGCTCAATGGCACAAACTGTAATTGTTCACTTCCTTTAAGCTTCATATTTACACTGAAGGATGTAATTTGGTTAAGTCCATCAGCGGTTAATTGCACAGGTGCAGACAAACCACCGCTGTCAATAACAGAGGTAGGTATACCGGGTACAAGTGCCAGCGGGGTATTGTTGTACGAGCAGTTCATTTTTTCCTCAATGCCTTTAAAGTCAGTTACTCCAAGGCATAATTTTGCTTCTGAAAGCCGTAAGTTTTCCAGGTTAATATGTTTTGTAATACGGCTTAGCAAAAAACTACCTTGTATATTAATGTCACTTTTATAAAGGAGTACGTTATAAATGGAACGTTTTCTTTCTTCCGGAAAAAGTTTGCCATTCATCTTTACAGTTTCGGGTAGTAAAATGAGATTTTTGGTAATATTTACACTCTTGTTTTGTGCGTTGGTATAAGTTGTGTTGTAAGGAATTACCAGGTAGGGGTTACTTATAATTTGAGCAGATGCCCATTTGCTGCTGACTTCTTTAACAACCTCCTGATGCCTTACTTCCCGTTCATTGATCAGGCTTTGTATAAAAGCCATAGGGATCAACATAAGTAGCGTTAACCCAGCCACTATGGCCGCTTTTATTAACACATTATTTCTTTTGTTTGGTGTTCTGTTTTCAATTTGCCTTTGTTCAGGCAGATGTTCATTGTTTTCCATTTTGTAGTTTATTTTTAATTGTGAAGTAGTAAAAAATCTGCGAAGCGGATATATATTTATGAGCATGGCACTGCAGGTACAGCCAAACAGTATCCCGGAAAATTGTAGAAAATCAAAAACTACACTTTCCCAATTTATTTTGCCTTCTAATCCTCCCATTATCATTATTTCTACTGTACCGTATAAGATGGATATTAAAAGGTTTACGAAAACCTGCAGAGCAATTTTTTCAGCTATTGGCAACCTCATTTTTTCAATTCCTTTTAGAGAAAATATCAATACTATCAGGGCAGGCAAACTGCCTATTGCAGAAACGATTGTGCATGCTGTAAGTATCAACAGTTCTGAGTTATTGTTGCTTATAATAGCAAAGGCGAAACACCCAATTCCAAAACTTAGAAATGTGGCGCACCAAATTCTAGCGGCTAACAATTTATTTCCAATACTCCTTTTCATTATGTTGAATGCCTAGATTATATTAATTGGTGTATATAATTTCAATCATGCTATTGCCGGAAAGTGAGGCGTAATGATGTTTTCATCTTTTTTTCCTTTCACTTTTGAAAGTATACCTTCCAGCAGTGGCAACATTTGGTTAAGCCCCTTTGTTTTGATCATGAAGTTCCACAGCGGTTCAAATTTTTTCCAGCCACCGGCATAAGCAAAGTGTTTGATTGCGTGTTTGATATCTTCATGCTGCATTGATGCTTTCAAAATATTGCCCCATGAGTAGAATGATTTGTAAGACCAGTCGTACCCTTTTTTTAGTTCTTCGGCTGTAAGCCCTACAGTTTTATATACCACTTCACGTGTATCATACAAGTCCCAGTTGCTATGCAGAATCCTGTTTTCGCTTTGCATGGTTTTATACAGCCGTGTACCGGGGTAGGGTGTAAGTATGTGATAGGTGCAGGTAGTAAGGGCATTGGTTACAGCCCAATCCACCGTTCTTTTAAAAACATCTTTGTCATCGTCATCCAATCCGAAAACAAAGCTGCCGTTCACCATAATGCCTAAAGAGTGGAGGCGATTTATAGCTGCTTCATAATCCTTGTTAAGGTTTTGTTTCTTATTACTTTGATGAAGGTTAGCATTGCTCAACGTTTCAAAGCCGACAAAAACGCTCCGCAAACCTGCTTCAGCAGCCTTTTCTATCAAATCACCGCGGAGAATCGCATCAATTGTCGAAGCTCCCTGAAACAGTCGGTTCATACCTTTCATGCCATCAAAAAGCGCAGTAGCAAACTTTTGATTTCCCAATAAATGGTCATCCAGGAAATAAAGATGTTGTCCCGGCAACCGGTCAATTTCTGCCAATGCTGCATCCACTCTTTGCGTATAAAATGATTTTCCACCTTCAAAAAATGCGTCTTTGTAACAAAAGTCGCAGTGATGCGGACAGCCTCTTGAAACAACAATTGAATTGGGTACCAGGTAATGATTTCGTTTTATCAGGTCGCGGCGAATAGGTGGAATATTTTCAATGTTTCGCTTTGCATTCATGTATATTTTTCGTGCAACACCATTTTTAAAATCTGCAAGAAATTGTGGAAAGGTGTCTTCACCCGGACCAATAAAAATGCTGTCTGCATGAGGCATTGCTTCATCGGGGAGCGATGAAACATGCAAGCCGCCAAGACATACATAAGCACCTCTTTTTCGGTAATGGTCTGCCAGCGCATAAGAACGAAATGCATTGGTGATGTACACCTGAATCACCACAAGGTCAGGGCAATCGTCTGTTTGCAACTGCTCTACATGTTCGTCCTGTAAATCTATTTCATCGTTATCATCGCAATAGGCAGCCAACGTAGCAAGACCCAACGGCGGAAACAAGGAGTACTTGATTGGCCGCCAATAGGGGCTTTTGGCTTCTGTAAGTGCGGGGAGGATCATTTTTATTTTCATGGCTTGCTCGGTTTGTTAATTGTTTTAAAATTGGTTTCGAGATAAATGATTTTTACATAAACAATTGTGAGAGGAATCATTCCAAACAGGCCAAAAGAGCAATCAATCAACCGCCATGCAATTGGTATTTGCCTGTAGTGACCTGCAATAAAAGCAAATGGAATGATCAATGCGCAGGCAATCATACCAAATTCAATTACCCATTTATTACGAACCGGATCTTTAAGCGGTCCGATAAATAACAAGGCAAGAACATAATGAGCAAATGCCAGCCAGTCATAACCATAACTAAGAAAGGGGTAGTGGAGGTTGGTTTGCCGCAAAGCATCGTAAACCGTTTGAATGAACTTTCCAATTCCGCTATCGGTAGAAATGAAGCGCAATACAAATGACAATTCAGTTTCCAGCGGCATAGCAGTCAGGCCGCTCAAAAACAAGGCGATCATAAAAAATATAATCCAGACTCTGATAATTTTTATTTCGTTTTTCATGTTTTAAAAGTGCTTTGTATTTCAAAGTATAAGTGCAAAAAAAATTATTTTACATTTTTAATCATTTCACCCAATGCATCCAGGTGTGTTTTAAATGCTTTTTCCCCGGCTTTGGTTACTGAATAAGTGGTGTTTGTTTTTCTGCCGATAAATCCTTTCTGAACTTTAACATAGCCACTTTCTTCCAGTGTTTTCAGGTGGCTTGCAAGGTTGCCATCGGTTACCTGTATCAGTTCTTTTAGTTCATTATAACTCACTTCGGCATTTACCATCACGGCACTCATTATGCCGAGTCTTATTCGGCTGTCAAAAATTTTATTAAGATTTTCAATGGGATTTTTCATGAGTAATTGTTGTTTGTCAGTGAACAATTTTTGATACGATTATTCAGCGACTTTTTCATATTTCCACCACATAATTGCTCCGTAAGCAATGTGCAGAATACCGAAGCCAAATGCCCAAAACCAAAGCCCTTGCCCAATAAACCATAGATTCAGGATGCCGGTAATTAATTGGCCGTAGCCTAAATATTTTATTTCAGTTAGGGTAAACTTGCTTGCATTTACTAAAGCAAGACCATAAAAAATTAAACATCCCGGGGCTATCAGACCATATACACCTATCTCTATCATTTTCCATAAAAAAATGGCACCTGTCAGCATTGGTACGCCAACGTTCCAGGTAAGTTTTCGTGCAGTTGCACCCCAAATAGGTATATTGGTTTTTCGGCTTCGCAAATAAGTAAAGAAAAACGCAGTAACAAGTGCCGCTGCAAGTGTGGCGAGGCCAATCCAGAAAAGCCTGTCGCCCATAAAATCCATGATATAAATATCCTGTTTAAAATCAAGTGGGGATGCTTGTTGTCCCCTTGCGTTATAATCAGAAGAATAATTTGGATTGTTGGCAATAACCCCATGAGCAAACCATGCACCGATTAACGCACAAATACCTGCTGCTATGCCACTCAATCCGCTAAGGCTTATGAAGCGGCTGCTACGCTCCATCATTTGTTTGATGTCTTGTAAAGTGTCGGAAAGCTGTTTTTCTTCGGTCATAAAAAAGCACTTTGAAATACAAAGTAAAGATAATTTTTTGTTTTACAAAATATTTATTTTTTGGGATAGGGGAGATGTTAAAAATTATATACGGGGGGATGATGAATATGCATTTCTATTAAAAATTGAAGAAAATTAAAACACAAAGAAGAACTGATTTTGAATTGAATATTTCAACAATTTTAATTTCTGTAAGATTTTTTACTTTCAAAAGTGTATGTTCTTTTTGGTGTTAATTGAAATGATTATCCAATAGCAGGAGATCGCTGCACCAATTTAATGTTAAATCAAAGGATCCTTTTGAAAACGCCTCAACTAAACTTAAAACCTTTTTCAGAATTAATGCTTCTTACAATTTTAATAATTCTTTTAATTCTTGTTTGCTACGAACATTTTTAACTGGTTCGGCTATCAAGGTGTAACTCTTAGTTGCATTTGTTGGGTCAATAGATGAAAAGGCGGTTGAATTTACTGTATAGGCTTCACCATTGGTTCCAATTAAAATCATTCTGGAGGTCGAAGAAGGGCTGTAGGCAATTTTATAGGGACTTAATCCATAACTTCCATCATAGCGAAGTAACCCATTTATTTTGCTATCAATCAAATATGCAACAACGGGATTGATGGATTCTCCATTTTTACTTTTATAGTTAACAAATAGATTTACAGGGTTTTCAAGCCTGTTTAACTGGTCGCAATTGTAAGTGCCAAGTGTCGGCACTGAAAAGCTGGCTGACATTGATAAATCAGATGGAACGAACCTTAATTTGGCTTCCCCTCTTGCTGTTATGTATATTTCTATGTTGCGTCTGTTTCTTGCATTGATTACCATTTCTTCGAAACCAGGTTTGTTTTTTTCTTCTTCATAAATTCTTGACATTGAAACCTTGTTTTTGTTATAATACATTAACCAATCTTCAAAAGACATGTTGTATTCATCTGCACTCATCCATGGTTGATGCAGCGATCTGAAACATTGTAAACTGTCTAATGAAAGTAACCATGTATCAAAATATAAATCATCAATCGGTTGGCGATAATTCTTTGCTATGTTTTTAAAAATGGCAGCCGAGTCTGCAAACAATTCCTGTTTTGCCTTATAGGAACTGCAATGAGTTTTGAAATCTTTTAACCAATTTATTGTGTTATTCTCTTTGGCTTCTTTCTCGTTTCTTAGGTATAGATTATTTATGGTAGAGCTTTTATTCTTATTGATAAAAGTAATGCTGCAAACCATGTTGTCGATTGTCTGAATGTCCATATCATCAAAACCATTTTCCGGGATACTGTCAAACGAACTTTCATTTTTTGCAATAAAGTAAACATCATCCAACATTCGGCTGCTTTTATCATTTTTACCCCTTACCTGATAGAACTTGCAGCTCTTTTTTCCTAGAAAGCCTTTTTTTTCAACTTCTGCAACAAAACGACGAAACATTCTGGAAGACATTTGCTTAAACTTATCGGAGGTTTCAAATGCCTGTTGCTGCAAATTCAATAATTTTCTTTTCTGCGCAAACTTATACAAAGATGAATCATCTGGGCTGCTATATCGCAAGCCTGAAAGTACCATATACACTTTCTTGAAATCTGCATCTCTATTGCATATGAGAGGTTCAAACCGGCTATACATACATACACCAGTTCCCATAAATAATGGTGTAGCAGGTGTGATTGGTTTTATCAATATCCATTCTTTTTTGGCTGTATCATATCTGTAATAATTCAAGTCGGGCACAGAAGCATTGTAGCTAAAGTTGACATCAAGTTTTTTACCGCTTTGCAGGAAAACTGGTTTATTATTTTGATCTGCATTAACAGTAAACATTCCAGCAGAGTTAAAGGGTATAGCACCCTGTGGCGTATTGATGTGCATTGGAATGTCAGATAATAGAAAGTCTATGGGCTCTCTGTACTCCTCATATTTTATATCTACTTTTCCTATAACCGGACTTCCATTTTCATAAACAAAAGCAAAGGGAGGTACATTAATACGGGTTCCTGTAGAAGTTGTAATGCTACCACCATTTTCGTCTATTCTCAAATTTTCTATAGGGTTTTTCACTCCAGCTAAGGACTTCATTTTTGGAAGTGCAAGCTTAAATCTTATTTCTACTCTTCTGTTTTTGTCATTTTCTTTTTCATTATTTCCAATAACCAAAGGTGTTGAAAACCCTTTTGCACTCAACTGCATTTGTTGTTGTTTAAATCCTTTTTTCTTAAGAAACTCTGCAACAACCATTGCTCTGTTGAAAGACAATCTTTGATTGTAATCTTTTGTTCCCACACTATCTGTATGACCGGATATGACAAAGCCATATGCTGCTGGAATATTGCTTAACGAAGAAAAAAATGAATCAAGATGCTGCAGGTTCTGTGAGGACAAATGGTATTCATCTGTTGGAAAAAAAATGGTCGTTTTATGAATTGTCTGTGCAAATACTGAAGAACAAAAGATAAATGATAGAATAGTTGCTGCTACAGGAGTACTTAAGGATTGGTTCATAAGGAGTATTTTTAGAAAATCAAGGTAGTTCAGAGCATTTTTTTTCGGGTAAATTATTTGTTAATCCACATAAAATGAATTGCTAAAATTGATTGATGAGTGTGCTTGCAAAGAATCCTATTCTTTTGTACTTAGTGGTTTCTAACAAATAACTAACCGAACCGTTTTTAACCGAAACGAGTGTTTCATTATACCAAGGAAAGCAATTCATAAGAGTATTAGTATGCTTTTGATACCCAACTACCTTTTACTACAAAATGTAAGATTGATAACAATGTCTTTCATAGTATCATATGCAAGCATGGTTTTCATTTAAAGATGGGATCGGTAAAAAGTTGCGGGTAACGGTTATTAGTTACTTCAGATCTTTAGGCAAAGAAATAAATTGAGTACTAAAACTTTGAGTAAAAGTTTTAAATTCTACAAAGCCAATCAAATACCCGTATCAAAGTTATGAGGCGATAATACCTTGTAAAGACGGTTCTATCTCTTGAAAGGTGAACGCATTATGGTCGGAAATTTGTTCATCCGCAACAACATCTGCCGAATCGTCTCTAGAAGTCCAATAACTTATTGGGGTAATACTTTACATTCAAATTTAAAAAGCCGGGCAGCGTTAAATGAAAGACCTAAGTCTATTAACTGTTATAAACATAAGCTCATTTGTAGTAGACCCATTTTTTATACATTTACAACTAACAACATTTAAAAATTATTACTGACTAGAGTTTTACACAAATTATAAATACGAACAAATTTATAAGTGCAAGTCAGTAATTATGCAAAAAATACTTCCCCGATTTTCAGTTTTTCCGGAATGCTGCTGACTACTGCTTTTGCAGCAGGTCAGTGTCCACACTTTGCAGGTGTGCAGGATGTGAGTATCTGGTATAATCCGGCTTTGAAAGTAAATAAAGTTCCGTTGGCTCATGTAAGTGTACGTAGTGTTCGCTACCCCAATATTATATCTTATACCAGTAAAATACTCACTATTGAACTTCCTCTGGTTAGCAATGATGCGGATGATCTTGATAATATCCCTTTTATGAACCTGGCTGCGGGTATAAGTACAGACAACTCAAGTAGTGGGTTTATGGTTGCCTCAACAGCTATGATGACGTTGTCATATGCAATGCCGCTTAATGATAATAATACTTATTTTGCTATGGGGATTCAGGGTAACTATTCCCTTAATCGTATTGGTAATGGAACTGCGTATTCTTTTCCTGAAAAGTTTGATAAAAGCGGGGCATTAAACTGGTCTATGATTATGGATCCAAATGCAACAGGGTTGAATTTTGGGTATATTACTGCAGGTGTTGGTGTTGCTTTATTCCATACCGGGGCGGAAAAGGAGTGGTATGTTGGAGGCTCTATCAAAAATTTTAATCATCCATATACGGAGTGGGGTAGGGCAACCCGGTTACCCTCTACCAATGGCGTACAGTTTGGGTACAAGGCTGCTATTAGTAGTTCAATAGACATCTGTGGTTACGGAAATGCTTCCTGGCAGACTGGTCTCAACGAACAATTTATAGGGGTGCGTTTTATTCGACATTTTAATGACAGCACGAACTATACATTAGGGTTTGGCGTGGGCTATCGTGCCTATGATGCACTTGTACCCGAGGTGTCTTTTCAAATGGGCAATAGTCGGCTGGCACTGTACTACGAAATCAACGTGGCAAGCCTTCCCGAAGGAGATTATCGAAAAAGGGCTTTTGAAATTTCATATAGGTACAATTTATAAAAGGACAAATGATGGGCAAACAATAGAATTTTTCTCCGAACTAATCCTGTAGTTTATATGTTGAATATGCTGAAGTTTGCACTTTAAATTTAATTGGACTCATAAGGATACTGTGAATTTTTATATTTTATCAAACGAAAATCCTGCTTTTAAATACTGACTTACTTCGTTTTCAATGGCAACAAATTTCTTTTTGTATGCAACCATATAAATCGTCATTGGAATGATAATACCACCTAATAGAAAAATTGTAACTGCTACTATCTGAGCTCCGGCAGTAGGAAAAGTTCCATTTACCATAAGCTTCTTTTTTGTCAATATAATCCTGCATCCAATTGTTGTTGATTTAGCAATAGTAATCTCGTTTTTATTGTTGTCAGTAACGGCGTATTTTCCACGAAAATGAGAACTGACCTGTTCAGCAAATTCATTTATGTTTATTTTGTTGGTGTTAATTTTTAGCGTTTTCACAATGATGTTTTTTTATGGTACATAAAAAAACCGGAAGCAAAAGATTATATGCTGCATGATATCAGTTGTACAATCTAAATCGCTTTCGGTGTATCAGTTTTTTTTAACTGTTATATTAAACCGCTCAAATAAAGTTTGAGCGGTTTGTGTTAGAGCTTTGTGTTAATGATTATTTTATGAATCGTACAGCGGCGCTGTTGCATCCATCGGCACACAAAACTTTTATGCTGTATGCACCTTTGGACAATTGTTTAATATTCAGGTTCATTGTATTATCGCCAATTGTCAATGTTGCCGGTTGCTGCAAAACAATTTTGCCGGCAAGGTCTGTTATCACCATGGTTACTTTACTATTGGTAGGTGACGCAATTGCCAGCTTAAGATTGTTAACTGCAGGATTGGGATAAAGAGAACTTATAGTTAATGCTCCATTATTCCGTCCACCTTTCAGTAAAACCACATTGCTGTAAATAAATTTGCCGTCTTTGTCGGTTTGTTTTAAACGATAATAGTTGGTTGTAGCGAAAGGATTATTATCAGTAAAATCATAGTTAAGTTGAGTGTTGCTGTTGCCATTGTCACTTTTTGTTGCTACAAAAGACAGGGCAGAAAAGTTAGTTCCATCAATACTGCGTTGTAGTTCAAAACCTTTGTTGTTTGTTTCAGAAGCTGTTGTCCAGAACAGCCTGTTGGCTGCACCTGTGCGTTCACCTGCAAAGCTGATAAGCTTTACGGGAAGCGAACTTTCGGCCACAATGGTTATGTCGTCGAGGCCGATGATATTTCCAAATTTGCTTACGCCTTCAAATCCTAATTGTATGTTTTGCCCCGCATAGTTAGGTAAATCATACTGGTGGTTTTGCCATCCCGGAAGGGTAAAAGATGGATTATTCCTTCTATAACCTGCCAGCCTTGTCCAGGTTTTTGCCTTGTCGGTAGAAATTACCAGGTATAAACTATCATAAAAAATATAAGGTCCTGATGAATAACTGGTGTCATGACTCATCCAAAACGATACATAGTAGTTGTTTCCGTTGGGTCCTGCTGCGGGTAGGTTTAGGCATTCTGAATGTAAAATTTCATCTGAACCGTCTATTGCATAAGCATTGAAGTAAAAGAATTTATTTCCGCTATGAGGAGCTAGAGAATCTGTTAGTTCAGGGTTTTTTATTTTTCCTGTTTGCTTTCTCCATGTATAAGAACCTGATAAAACTTTGGTATATGCTATATGGTCAGAAGGCACGTTCTCCGCCGTTTCTATAACCGGGAACGTATTTGTAACAGGTGTAGTATAATTGAAAAAGGTGAGGGAATCGTTGGCCTCATTTTGGTCACCGTTAAAAAAAACACGTGCTCTTATTGGATTATAGCCAACTGCAGAAAGATTGACTGTGGGGAAATCAATGGTATCCGTGAATCCCGGGTCAATCCAATGGGTGTTGGTAAGATTTTGTATGGAGCCATTGGGCCCAAATACGGTTAATTTAACTGTTGCATTACCCTGCGTAATGGGCGTAGATGTACCAGCATTGGATATTACTACCCGCACCTTTTGAGGCGTTGAAAAGCAGGAAGAGGTGGGTAATAGGATGGTTCTAACCGCTACATCATTTGTTGGGATGAATGCAAACTGTATATTAGGCCGATAAGAAGAGGCGCTTAAGTATGAAATACCAGCTAACGGAGAATCAACACTATTCCAATGCCGTGCTGTTGTAGCAGCGATGGAGTTTGAATTGCCGGTAGAAGCAACAAAAGTGATTGGCGAGGTTCGTGCAACGCCATCCAGCCTTTCAAACATCACGGCTAAATTAGTACCGGGTGTTCGAACGAAAGGGGTTAGCAATGGAAAGGCCTGCCATTGGGAATTAGTAATATACCTGGAGTCACCATATACCTTGGTATAACCTGTTTTGTCATAACTACCCGTAGTAAAAGTTGTTGTTGTAGCAGGTACATTTTTCAGGTAAATAGCAAATTTGCCATAAAGAATGGGAAGGCCACTCGTTAAAACATTTATGGCAATATAGTTTAGTGGTTGGTTTGCTGTTACAAAGTTTGAGCTTCCTATTTCACTATCAAGATAAATGCTTTCGCTTACATGATAATTACTGTTTCCGGTAACAATATTTTGTGAAGTATTGGGATTGGCTGATATTACAATGTTTTGTGCCTTGGAAAGCTGACAATTTAAAATTCCGATAAATGCAAAAATTGCTAATAGTAAGTTTGGTTGATTTTTTAATCTCATGTTTTTTATTTAAAATTTTGGTGGCAAAACTATTTAAATTAATTTCCAATAAATTTTATTTATGAATAATAATTTCTATTATTATTATTACATCCGAATTTCTATTTGTTTGGCTTATACATGATTATAATTTTACATTATTATTATAACTAGTCATCCTCGTGAATCTGGTTTTTTCTGTATCAACCCAAAAGAAAGGTGTTACTATTCATAAATTTTTATTTTTTTAATAAATTAAATTATTGTAATTTGTTATTTTAAATAAAGAAAACACTATGGAAAAATATCATGAACATTATTTCCGTAATTAATTTTTAGTTTTTACTTTTATATATTACTTTTGCACCCGATTAAAAAAATAAAATTGGTGTCTATTTAAACAATTCGAGATGTCTTTAACTACTGAAAAGAAAACAAGTATTTTTACAGAATTTGCAGGATCGGCCAAAAATACCGGTTCTATTGAAGGTCAGATAGCGTTATTAACAGAGCGTATCAGCCAGATATCCAGCCATTTGCAAGCTAATAGAAAAGATTTTTCTACACATCGTGGGCTTATGCAGTTGGTAGGAAAACGTAAGCGTTTGCTTACTTATTTGCAAAAACACAACCTGCAAGGCTATCGTGCTTTGATTGAGAAATTAGGTCTAAGAAAGTAAAATTTCTTCTATGATATTTACTATTCCCAACTGTTGTACTACACTCGGTTGGGAATAGTTATTTCTGATTGTTCCCTTTTTTCGCTCTCTATTATTCAAACTTCTCACAAAAATTAATGCCTTGCATTACCATTGTGATTTGTAAAATTTTATCAAATTATGTTATCCCAACCAATAAATGTATCGTTTCAAAGTGGTAGTGGTGAACCCATTATCATAGAAACCGGAAAGATTGCCCGCCAGGCAGATGGTTCTGTAACCGTTCGTCAGGGCAACTGTATTTTATTAGCTACAGTTGTAGCCAACATAGACCCTAGAGATGGTCAGGACTTTTTTCCATTGTCAGTTGACTATCAGGAAAAATTTGCATCCGCAGGCCGTATACCGGGTTCATTTTTCAAAAGAGAAGCAAGGTTAAATGACTACGAAGTTTTAACCAGTCGTTTGGTTGACCGTGCTTTACGTCCTTTGTTTCCTGAAGATTACCTGTGCGATGTACAGGTGTTGATTTCGCTTATATCAAGTGATTTGGAAATAATGCCCGATGCATTAGCTTGTTTAGCAGCATCAGCAGCATTGGCCGTTTCTGATATTCCGATTAAAGAAATTATCAGCGAAGTAAGAATTGCTAAGGTTAAAGGTGAGATTGTTATCAATCCTACCCGCAGTCAATTGGCAATGGCAGATTACGAATTCCTTATTGCTGCTACAGAAAAGAACCTGATGATGGTAGAAGGTGAGGCAAAAGAATGCAGCGAAGAAGATTTGGTAAATGCATTACAAATTGCTCATGATGCAATACGTGTACATATTAAAGCACAACAGGAACTAAGAGAAAAAGTAGGAGTTACCACCAAAAGAGATTATAAAAAGCCGCATCAAAATGAAGAACTAAAAGAAAAGGTTTATGCTTTTGCAAAGCAAAGAGTTGGTGAAATTGCAAGAAGCAAATCAAGCAAGCACGAAAGGTCTGATGCTTTCATCACTTTGAAAGATGATCTAATCACCAGCTTAGGCGAAGAAATTACTGACGCAGATAAAAAATTAGCCAAGAAATATTACGGAGATCTACAGTGGGAAGAAGTAAGAAGTATGATGCTGGAGGATAGGGTACGTCTTGATGGTCGCGGTATGGAAGATGTTCGTGCTTTGGCAATGGAAGTAGATCCGCTACCGACTCCACACGGTTCAGCTTTATTTACAAGAGGCGAAACTCAATCACTTACCACAGTTACTTTTGGTACCAAACTGGATGAATTGTTGGTTGAAAGTGCTGCAAAATCTGAATACAGCAGTTTCATACTTCACTATAATTTTCCTCCATTCTCAACCGGTGAAGTGAAAATGATGAGAGGTGTTGGCAGTAGAGAAGTTGGTCACGGACACCTTGCCATGCGCAGTTTAAAGCAAATGATGCCGGGCAACGATTATCCTTATACCGTAAGAATTGTAAGTGATATTTTGGAAAGCAATGGTTCATCAAGTATGGCTACTGTTTGTGCAGGTTCTCTTGCGCTAATGGATGCGGGTGTTCCCTTACCAAAACACATTAGTGGTGTTGCCATGGGATTAATTACCCGTGAGGATGGCAAATATGCTATTCTTACTGATATTCTTGGAGACGAAGATCACCTTGGTGACATGGATTTTAAAGTAACAGGTACCCGTGATGGTATTTGTGGTGTACAAATGGATATTAAAGTTGATGGTCTTAGCATGGAAGTTATGACCGAAGCTTTACAGCAGGCCCGCCGTGGTCGTCTGCATATCTTAGATGCAATGTATGATTGTATGCCTGCTGCACGTCCTGAAGTGAAACCGCATGCACCACGTATGGAGAAGTTGTTTATTGACAAAGAATTTATAGGCGCTGTAATCGGGCCCCAAGGTAAAGTGATACAGGAAATTCAACGCGAAACCGGAACAACTATTAACCTTGAAGAAGTTGGTAATGTAGGTGAAGTAAGCATTTTCAGCCCTGTTAAAGAAGGATTGGACAAAGCTGTTGCCTGGATTAAGAGCATTGTTGCTGTACCACAAGTTGGTGATGTATATGAAGCAACAGTAAAAGGAATAAAAGAGTTTGGTGCATTTGTAGAATTTATGCCGGGTAAACAAGGGTTGCTTCACATAAGTGAAATAAGCTGGAAACGCCTTGAAACAATGGAAGGTGTACTGAATGAAGGTGATGTGGTAAAAGTAAAATTGATTGGCCTTGATCCTAAGACCGGTAAATTTAAACTTAGCCGCAAAGCTTTGATTCCAAAACCTGAATTTAATAAGCCAAGAGAAGAAAGACAGGATAACGCATAGTTTTTCTAAGTGAATATTTCAAAATGCCGTCTGAAAAGATGGCCTTTTTTTATGTTATAATATTGCTTGAATAAATTTCTTTTTCTAAAACTTACATCATCTTTTCAGTAATTCTACCGTCATTTTTAGTAATAACCATTATATTTTCAAACACTTAGCAGTTGCAATTGTAATTTTGTACAAATTGAAAGTATGTTAGACTTGATAGAAAGTGCAGTAGAAGATATCCGTGCGGGTAAAATGGTTATTGTGGTGGACGATGAAGACCGTGAAAATGAAGGAGATTTTATTATTGCTGCACGAATGGTTACTCCCGAGGTTATAAATTTTATGAGTAAAGAGGGCAGGGGGCTTATATGTGCATCAGTGTCAGAAGATCGTTGCGATGAATTAGGACTTGAATTAATGGTCAATAGCAATACATCGCTACATGAAACACCTTTTACAGTTTCTGTTGATTTATTGGGTAATGGTTGTACTACAGGCATTTCTACACATGACAGGGCTAAAACTATTCAGGCGCTGATAGATACCAATACCAAACCATCAGATCTTGGCAGACCAGGGCATATATTTCCATTAAGAGCTAAAAAAGGTGGTGTTTTGCGCAGAGCAGGACATACAGAAGCAGCTATAGATTTACCAAGATTAGCAGGTTATGAACCCGCAGGTGTTTTAGTAGAAATAATGAACGAAGATGGCACTATGGCACGACTACCGGAACTAAGGGAAATAGCCAAAAAGTTTGATCTGAAAATTATCTCCATCAAAGATTTAATAGAATACAGGCTAAAGATGGATTCACTTATAGAAGAAATTGTAAGGGTAGATATGCCAACAAAATTTGGTCACTTTAAGTTGGTTGCTTTTAAGGAGAAACTGACCGAAAGGGAACACCTTGCAATGATAAAAGGCGAATGGAAGAAAGATGAACCGGTATTGACCAGGGTTCACAGCAGTTGCTTTACAGGCGATATTTTGGGCAGTTTACGTTGCGATTGTGGGGAGCAACTTCATCAGGCAATGCAAATGGTAGAACAGGAAGGCAAAGGGGTTATTCTATATATGAATCAGGAAGGTCGGGGTATAGGTTTGGTGAATAAATTACGTGCTTACAAACTGCAGGAAGAGGGGTTAGATACAGTTGAGGCCAACATCCACCTGGGTTTTGGGTCTGACGAAAGAGATTATGGAGTTGGAGCACAAATCCTACGGCATTTGGATGTTACCCGGCTAAAATTAATGAGTAACAATCCAAAGAAAAGAGCAGGGCTTAGCGGATATGGTTTAGAAATAGTCGAAATTGTACCAATAGGGATAAAGTCTAACCCGCATAATGAGAAATATTTGAATACCAAAAGGGATAAGATGGGGCATGAAATAGTTTAGAAATTAGCGCAATCAACTTTCAAATGCTATGAAAAATCTATGAGGAATCGAAGTGTCATAAAATTTCGGTTTCCATATTTCCTTAACTCATGACCCTAAAACTAAAAATACACCAACACTTTCTACAGGTTATAAATGATAAGATTGCATTGTACCAACAGGTACTTGCTGATTTAAAGGAAAGCGGTACCAATGAAACCAAAAGTACAGCCGGCGATAAGCATGAAACCGCTCTTGCCATGTTGCAAATAGAACAAGCCAATACACGCAGCCAATTGAACGATGTGTTAGCCAAAAAGGTAGTTTTAGAAAAGATTAATCCTGTACTAATTGCTTCTGTAATTTTAAATGGAAGCCTTGTAAAAACCAATCATGGCTACTTCTATTTGAGTATAGCTTTGGGTAAAGCAATTATAGATGATATAGTTGTGGTCGCTATATCTCTACAATCACCTTTAGGAGAAAAACTTATGGGACTAAAAGTGGGGGATGCGGCAATAATCAATAACCATAAGTATGTTATTGAAAACATTTTATAACATTAGGTATGTTATTGAAAACATTTTATAACATATTACATCCTTAGGGGAAAATGAATCTTTTATAATTGTTCAACTACTTCATCCATAGTAATAGAACCGTGGCTTTCATCGTACACACAGGCTCCGTTTTTAATGATAAGAATTTGTGGGCTTTCATGTGAAACATTAAACTCATCAGCAACTTTATTACTAATATTTCTATGAGCTATAAGATCAAGGTAATAAAAATCTGCATTATCAGGAAACGGGCTACGTTCCAACCTGCTTTTGGCCATGCTGCTTATACTGCAGCGTGTACTATGTTTAAAGATAACTTGTGGCTTAGCTTCTGATTTACCTATAATTTCAAAAATTTCATCTTCACTTTTCAGCGGTATCCAATTCATAATTATGCTTCAATTAATATTAAAGTAAACCTTATTATTATCGGTTAAAGTAACGGGGGTTATGCGATGGGCAACCTGTTTGCCTGCTACCGGCACACGACGAAATAAAAATAATTAGCAGGAGAAAAACTATAGCTGTGAATGTCTTTTTCATATTTCTTCAATTACCTGAAATAAACGGTTATTTTGCACTGATATTTCAAAGATAGAAAAATTAATGAAAGTTCACTTCATATCTATAGGTGGCAGTGTAATGCACCAATTGGCAATAGCACTTAAAAGGAAAGGCTATAAGGTTTCAGGATCAGATGATGAAATATTTGAACCCAGTCGGACAAATTTACTTAACGAAGGCATTCTCCCCAATCAAATGAGATGGAATCCTGATGCAATAACTGCTGATTTAGATGCAGTTATATTGGGAATGCATGCAAAAAGTGATAACCCTGAAATAGCAAGGGCTCATGAACTTAGATTGGCTATTTATTCATTTCCCGAATATATATATAACGAAAGTAAAAATAAGACACGTATAGTGGTTGGAGGCAGCCATGGTAAAACCACCACTACTGCCATGATCATGCATGTGTTAAAAATAGCCCAAAATAAGTTTGATTACCTGGTTGGTGCCAGACTTGATGGTTTTGATCAATCTGTACAAATTACTGATGCCCCCATCATTGTTTGCGAAGGCGATGAATATCCGGCCAGTGCAATAGAAAGACGCCCAAAATTTCATTTTCTTTTCCCACATATAGCGGCGCTTACCGGTATAGCATGGGATCATATAAACGTATTCCCCACTTTTGATAATTATCTGGAGCAGTTTGAAATATTTATCAGCAAAATTGAACCTAATGGCACGTTGATATATAATAATTCAGATGCTGAATTAGAAAAGTTAATTGAAAAAACAAGGAGAGTTGATATCACTTACCAACCTTATTCTATTCCTGATAATATAATTGCAAATGGAAAAACCTCCATTACACTGGGCAATGCATCAGGGCAATTAGCAGTATTTGGCAATCATAATCTTCTAAACCTTCATGCAG
Organism: Segetibacter sp.; assembly: GCA_031373555.1. GTDB lineage: Bacteria > Bacteroidota > Bacteroidia > Chitinophagales > Chitinophagaceae > Segetibacter. The sequence goes on from JANMMU010000129.1 coordinate 40,499, forward strand.
CATGGCATGTTTGCAAAGCCTTGGGGCTAAACGATGAAACCTTTATTGCAGCAATCAGTACTTTTAAAGGAGCAAGTAAGCGGCTTGAAAAAATTGCCGAAAATGAATCAATGGTTGCTTACCGCGATTTTGCCCACGCCCCTAGTAAAGTAAAAGCTACTATTGAAGCTGTAAAGAGCCAGTTTCCGGAAAGAAAGTTAATCGCAATATTGGAACTGCACACTTTTAGTAGCCTGAACAGTGCTTTTATGAGTGAGTATAAAGGTTCTTTGGATAAAGCAGATAAAGCAGTGGTCTTTTATTCAAAACATGCATTGGAGCTAAAGCGTATGCCTGATCTTGAGTTACAAACGGTATTAAATGGTTTTGATAAATCAGATTTGCAGGTGATTACCAATAGCGAAGTATTGAATGAATGGCTTGTAAACCAACAATATGAGAATTCATGTCTTTTGTTTATGAGCAGCGGTAATTATGATGGATTAGATATCAATTCTATTGCGGAAAAAATTATTCGAAAATAATATTAGTTTATAGTTACAGGTTCTGATTTTTTAACCATATTTGTTCATCCCCAATTTATAATAACTGAAATGAAATTACAATTGAAACGCCCTGTTGCTTTCATTGATTTGGAAACAACAGGTACTAACCTGGCCACCGACCGTATTGTTGAACTTGCCATAGTGAGAATTAGCCCCGACGGAAGTAGCCAGATAAAGCGTAGGTTAATAAACCCCCAAATGCCAATTCCAAAAGGGGCCAGTGATATACATGGCATCTCAGATGAAATGGTGAAAGATGCCCCTGCATTTAAACAGGTAGCAAATGAAATAAAACAATTCATAGAAAATTGCGACCTGGGTGGTTATAACAGTAACAGGTTCGACATTCCATTATTGGTAGAAGAGTTTTTACGTTCAGGTCTTGAGTTTACTATAGACGACAGGAAGTTAATTGATGTGCAGCGAATATTTCACCTGATGGAGCAGCGTACTTTGGGTGCAGCTTACAAGTTTTATTGTCAGAAAACTCTTGAGGGTGCACACGGTGCTGAAGTAGATGCCTCGGCAACCTGGGAAATTCTTGAAGCACAAATAGAACGGTATCCACAAATAGGGACCTCTATAGAAGAGATTTGTAAGTTTTGTGGTGAGGAAGAAGTTGTTGACTTTGCCAGGCGTTTTATTTTTATGGATAATAAGGAAGTATTCAATTTTGGCAAACACAAAGGCAGGCCCGTAGAAGATGTGCTAAAATCAGAACCTCAATATTATGATTGGATGATGAAGGGAGATTTTCCACTTCATACAAAGCAAAAGTTAACAGAGATTCTTAACCGTACACTTTTAAAGAAAGTTTAAGTTAAAGTATCTCTTTTAGTTAAATATATAAAGTAAAATTGTATTTTCGGTTTCCCAAAATATAGAATAAGGTTTATTTGGAAAAAGTAGTCATAATACCAACCTATAATGAAAAGGAGAATATTGCGAATATGCTCCATGCTATCTTTGAGCTTAATCAGGGATATCATGTCTTAATTATAGATGATGGCTCGCCAGATGGTACTGCAGGTATCGTTAAAGATCTTCAGGCAAAATATCCGTGTCTGTTTATAGAAGAAAGAACCGGGAAACTTGGATTGGGTACGGCATATATCCATGGATTTAAGTGGAGTATCGAGAGAGGTTATCTGTTTATTTTTGAAATGGATGCAGATTTTTCTCATCGCCCATGCGATCTTGATAAACTCTACAAAGCATGTAAGTATAATGGTGCAGATGTAGCTGTTGGTAGCCGTTATGTACCGGGTGGAAAAGTTGAAAACTGGCCATGGGACAGGCGCTTTTATAGCAAAGGTGGTGCACTCTACACCCGCCTCATTACATGGATGCCAATCAATGACCCTACCGCAGGTTTCATTTGCTATAAAAGGGAAGTGCTTGAAAATATTAATCTCGACGAAATTAAATTTGTTGGTTATGCTTTTCAGATTGAAATGAAGTTTGCCGCCTGGAAACTCAAATTTAAAATACAGGAAGTGCCTATAACCTTTGCAGACAGAGAAGAAGGTACTTCAAAAATGAGTAAAGGGATCTTGAAGGAAGGGGTAATTGGAGTATTAAAAATACAATGGCAAAGTTTGTTTAAAAATTACCGCCGACGGGTGAAGAAAATTGGAGAAATAGCTGCAACTTAAATCGGATTTTATTAATCTTAACTTTTATTCCCTTCATTGTTTTAAGTAGCAAATTGCTAAGAATAGCTCACCGAAACAACTAAAACCGCAGAAATTTGCAAATAACATTTTAAGTTATTTTCGTTACTTCCGTGAGCCCAAGTCAACTTGCATAAACACTTGCTGTTTTCATAAACCGGTTTCAATTCTTGTAATAATATCCAGTCACAACCTTTAAGGTTCTCTCCACCAGCAGAGCCTTAATTAATTTTAGTTCTATAAATCCCTTGCGAATAATAACCGGAATTCATCTCCTTGAAAAAAAGTCCTAATGGTTATTTTACATCTAACAGGGTGATTATTGATATCATAGTTAAGTGTGCAATATTTCTTTTGTAATTGTTGTAAAATAAATAATTATAGAGATTTATTTGTTACCTATTATCTTTATTACATAGTTTTATTAAATCAATATTTAAAAAGTCCTGTTTAGTTTAGATATAATGGGGAAAACGTGTAGGTAAGAATTGCGTTTGCCTATTGTAATAACATAAAACCCAAACTCACAATGAGAATATTTCTTACTTTTTTTTTATGCAATATGGTAATAGGCTTATACGCTAACGATATAACCATAACAAATGTCAGGCTTATTGGAAAAAATACAACAGCCGGGGTAAATAATCAGGCAAACTATACCAAAATACAGTTTGATTTAAAATGGCTTAATAGCTGGCGCACAAGTACAGGCGCAGCTAATTGGGATGCAGCCTGGATTTTCGCTAAATATCGTATTGGAAATGGGGAATGGCGCCATGCCAAATTACATAATACAGATTATGTTGCCCCTGCTGGAAGTAAAATAGATGTTGGTTTGCAAAAACCCGGTGTTCTGTACAATTCTACATCAAACCCGGGAATTGGATCTTTTGTATATAGAAATACAAATGGTAATGGTACAATTAGCCTAACCAATATCCAACTTCGTTGGAATTATGGCATAGATGCAGTTCCGGACAATGCTACAATTGATATTAGGGTTTTTGCAATCGAAATGGTATACGTGCCACAAGGTCCATTTGATGCCGGTGATGGATCTACATCATATATACAGGGGAATTTTAGAAATGGAAGTATCAACAAACCATTAAAAATTATTTCAGAAGCGGCACTAACACTGGGGGGAACAGCAAACGGAAACCTTGCAAATAATAATGGCGCAGGTATGACCCCCGCAGATGATTTTAATGATATCGTTACAAAAAATCTGCCTTCAGCTTTTCCCAAAGGTTATAAAGCTTTTTACTGCATGAAGTACGAAATAACACAGCAGCAATATGTAGATTTTCTCAATAACCTAAATCGTACCCAACAAAATACCCGTACAGGTGCATCACTTGCACCCGGAGTTACAACTGTAGAGCACACCTATGTAATGAGCAATACAGAGAAATTGTACAAGCGAAATAGTATACGTTGCGATTCCATAATACATGGCACTAACCCAATTACTTTTTACTGCGATTTAAGTGGTAATGGAGTAGGTAACGAATACAATGACGGGCAGCATATAGCCTGCAACTATATAAATTTCATGGATGTAGCTGCATATCTTGACTGGTGTGGATTAAGGCCCATGACAGAGCTTGAGTATGAAAAAGCATGTCGTGGTGCAACAGCAGCTGTAGCCAATGAGTATGCATGGGGTACCACCTATCTGGTAGGTGCTGCAAACCTGGTTAATAGCGGGCAAAGTTCAGAAACCACTACAACATCAGGAGCCAATGCTAATTTTAATAACACCACAACAGTTGATGGGCCTATGAGGGTTGGTGCCTTTGCATCAGGCAACACCAACAGGATACAATCAGGGGGCTCATTCTACGGTATAATGGAAATGAGCGGCAATATGTATGAACGAACAGTAACTGTTGGAGATATTATTGGCAGAACATTTACAGGCCTGCATGGCAATGGTATACTAACTAGCAACGGCAATGCGAACGAAACAGGCTGGCCTGGCTTTGATGCAACAACAGGTGAAGTAAAAAGTGCTACAGGAGTAGGGTTTCGCGGAGGGGTTTCCGTTTACGCCTCTGCCAACCTTAGGGTGTCTGCCCGGGCTGTTGCTGCCAGAATGAATTATTACAGGCATGTGGGTTACGGAGGCAGGGGCATACGCACTGCACCATAGCGAGGTTTTTAGCCCTTTACCATTTAGCAAATTTACACTACCCAAAACCCTAAATATGAAAATTTGTAGAATAATAATATTCATTCTATTGATATTAACTACGCCTTCAGTTTTTTGTCAATACACAGGAGGGTATGGCGGAGGTGTAACAATGAGCCAAAAATTGAGAACCTGTTTAGATGGTTGTTGTGTTCCTACTTTACCAACCATAAGTGCCTCTTCTATCTATAATTGTGGCCCGGTAAATACAACTTTAAGAATTATAGGAGGTTCATTGAATGATGCTGCATACTGGCAATGGTTTAGTGGTAGTTGCGGAAGCAATCCCATAGGTAGCGGAACTACCATAAATGTTTTACCCTCTGTTACAACCACTTATTATGCAAGAGCAGAAGGTGGATGCATTTCATCAGGCAATTGTGCTTCAATAACAATTAAAGTATTTAAGCCAACCACTTCAAATAAAAGTATTACCAGGTGCAATAGCTATTTATGGAACGGAATAACCTATACAACTTCAGGTAATTATACATGGCGTGGTATAAATGCAGCAGGTTGCGATAGTACAGCAACTCTGCAACTTACAATACAAACAGTATCTGTTAGCTCTATTACCAATAGTACAGATGCACTATGTAACAATACTGCAACCGGTTCAATAACCGTAACCCCAACAAGCGGGGTAAGTCCGTTTATTTATAGAGTAGGTACAACCGGTAACTATGTTTCAACTAATACTTTCACTAACTTAAAAGCAGGAAAATATACAATTTCAATATTAGATGCTATCGGATGTCCAGGCGTTACAAACCAGGTACTAATAGGAGAGAGGCCTGCTATTTCTGGTTTATTCTATAAAACAGAAGTATATTGTTATGGAAAGCCAAGTGGCTCTGTAATTGTTGTTGGCAAAAATGGTTCACCTCCATTTTTATACAGAAATGGCAATAGCGGTTCCTTTACCAATGTTAACACGTTTACCAATTTATATTCCGGTACATATAGGATATACATTCAGGATTTAAATGGTTGTGTGGGTAATGTCGTAGTTAGTTTATCGCAACCAACCAAATTGAGCGCCACCCACACTAAAACAAATGAAACCTGCCCTGCAGCACAAAACGGTTCTATAATTGTTACCCCCGCTGGCGGTACACCACCCTATAATTACCAATTAGGTAGCACAGGTTTAATAACTAATACCAACACCTTTAGCAAACTGAAAGCAGGTAGCTACCGGGTTTATGTAAACGATGCCAACAATTGCAGTGGCTATTCTATACTAACATCGGTTGGGCGCACAGCCCCTTACTGTACTGTTCCAACATTTGGTAAGGAAGTAAAAACTACAGGAGAAAAAAGCAACCCTACATTTGGAATTACTTTATTTCCCAACCCAAGTACAAGCACCTTTACGATTAAAATGCAATCATCCAGACAGGAGACTATGCATTTAAGGGTAATGGATATAAATGGTAAAAGGAGATACCAAAATATGGCAAAGGCAACACAACCGTTAATCTTTGGAGCTGATTTTCCCCCCGGTATCTATGAAGTAGAAGTAAGACAAGGAAATGAAGTGAAAACCTTGAAAGCTGTAAAGATGAGGTAAGAAAAATTTATAGTAACTAACAAAATAAAGGCAAGCAAAAGAGCCAAATTAAAAATAAGTTTGGCAGTATTGTTTTAAAGTCTTACTCGTATAAAATGTTGATGTATCTATTTCACATGAGGGTTAACAGAATTAAATTATCTTGGGTTCTAAATCAGGAAATAGGGGGAATTTAAGAGTCGTAATTATACTTAGAAAATATTTTCTGAATAGCATTAGATGGAGCAAAAACATGCCGTCTGCCTATTAAGAGGTGTAGGCGGTTTTAAATTTTTTAGACCTATCAGTTTGCTTCTACATACTTTTTAAAATTATCCAGAATAGCCTGCCAACCCCCTTTCTGCAATTCAATAGGGTTTTCGGTTTCTGCTTCAAAAGTTTCAATCATTTTTGTAGCGTCATCCTGGTTTATAAAACTTATTTCGGCTTTTCTTCCGTCATCCATAGTGTAGTTTATTTGTTTGTTTGGTTCTACGGCATCATAACAGCCGCTGAAATCAAATCCAAAACTCTGATCTTTGGCTTCCATCCTATAAACAAATTTGCCGCCCACTGTCAGGTCGTTTTCAGCCTTTGGTGAATGCCATTCATCACTTGCATAGTTCCACTGGGTAATGTGCTCGGGTTCTGTCCAGTAGTGCCATACAACCTCTACAGGGGCATTAATTACAGCTTCGACCGTTATGTTTGTTTTATTTTCCATAATAATTGTATTAAAAGTTGAAGTTATTATTTAGTAAATTCAAAATAATTTGGGTCGTAATTTTTCTACCGGATATATTTACCCAGCAAGGGTAATTTTTTCAATTCATTTCTTTCTATCAGCAATATAAACCAACTGTAGCTTAAAAGGAGCAAGGTGGCAACCAACACACTTACAATAATATTGGGGACAAAATAAGTAACCCCTTTATGTATCAGAAATAGCAGCACCACAATTACTATATATGCAACAAGTTTCTTCCATGCATAGGGAATGCGGTAGTGTTTTTGACCCCAGATAAAGCTGATGACCATCATGGAGCCATAGCAAAAAAAAGTTGCCCATGCACAAGCCATAAAACCATACCATTTAATAAATATGCCATTGATAACAAGCGTTATTGCTACCCCTATTAAAGTAATGTAAGCCCCGGCAATTGTTTTGTTACTCAACTTATACCAAATGCTTAGGTTGTAGTAAATGCCTAAAAACATGTTAGCCAGTAACAATATCGGTACTACTGCTATACCACTCCAGTGTTTATCGGCAATAAAGTAACGCCAAAGCGGTAAAAAGAGGCTGACAGCAAGAAACATAAAAGTAATAGTAATCACAAAGAACTTCATGACACGGGCATAAGTTTTCTGTGGGTTGTCACTTTCAGATTGCTTAAAGAAAAAGGGCTCGGCACCCATTCGGAAAGCCTGTATAAATAAGGTGATCAGAATGGACAATTTGTAACACGCATTGTAAATACCCACCTGTTCTTCTTTAAAGGTAATATCACCCGGCACCAACCATCGCAACATTAGCCTGTCAAATGTTTCATTGACCATTCCTCCCATACCTACTAAGACTAGCGGTAATGAGTAAATCATCATTTCTTTCCAAAGAACAGTGTTGAATTTTAGATTGATCTCACCCATTTGCGGCAGCAACAGTATAAATGTAAATGCAGACTGAATCACATTTGCAATGACTATGTAGGTAACAGGATTTACATCACTGTGGTATATCAAACCCACCCAATGATTTGGATTTTTTTCCAATAAAGAAGGACAAACAGAAATGAAAAAAACAGTAGCTCCAATGTTTATGAGAATACTCATTATACGAATAAAGGCAAACTTAACCGGCCGGCCTTCTTGTCGCAATTTGGCAAAAGGTAGTGTACATAGCGCATCTAAAGCTATAATGATAATACTTAACTGAACAAGCTGCGGGTAATCGGGTATGCCTGCAAATGCTGCTAAGGAGTGTTGGCTAAACCATAGGACAAAGGAGAAAAAAATGGTTGAAATAATAAGTGAAATGCTAGCTGTACTATAAACAGAAGATTGAAATTCCTTACGTTGAGAAAAACGAAAATAGGAGGTTTCTAAGCCATAAGTAAACAATACATTCAACAAAGGAATGGCAGAATAAACCAAACCCATTTTGCCGTAATCGGCTACGGTAAGTTTATAAGTAAGATAAGGGGTTAGCAGGTAGTTGATAAATCTTGCAGCAATGGAGCTTACCCCATACCACATAGTTTGACCTGCTAATTTCTTTATACCGCTCAAATTGATAAATTATTTCCGGCAAAAATAGGAGTAACAAATTTGATGATCGTTTTTTGTTCATTTCATAAGCAAAGGAAAGAAATCATATTATTTTATGAAATTTACCTTCATCAATTAATGTTTACCATTCACCGGGTTTTAACTTTCTTCTTGTTTCCTTAACCTCTGATTTATTCTTTTTAGTTTTTATTCTTTTTTCTATCATGCCTTTGGTAGGCTTTGTAGCAATTCTTGATTTCTTTTTTATTAAAGCATGTGTTATAAGTTCATTTATTTTTCTGACTACTTCTGCTTTGTTACCCAATTGTGTCCTTGCTGTCTGTGACTTTACCAACAAATTGCCATCATCCGTAATTTTTTTAAATAACTTTTCAGTAATCAATTGTTTTTCTTCATTATTAAAAATTGCAGATTTGGCCACGTCCCACCGGCCTTCAACCATAGTTTCTACTTTATTTACATTTTGACCACCCTTACCACCACTTCTTGCTGTGCTGAAAACAATTTCACTACTTACATTTACCTTCATAGCCATAAAAGTAAAAATAATTACGAACTATGCGGGTTGTAATACAAAGGGTAACAAAAGCATCGGTAAAAGTGGATCATCAGGTTGTGGGGCAAATAGCCCATGGGCTATTGGTTTTAGTAGGCATTGAGGATGCAGATAATGAAGATGACATCAACTGGATAAGCAATAAAATTGTCAACATGCGAATCTTTAACGATGAGGCCGGGATAATGAACAAGAGTATAAAAGAAGAGCAAGGATCCATTTTATTAATCAGTCAGTTTACATTACACGCAAGTACAAAAAAAGGCAACCGTCCATCTTATATAAGAGCCTCAAAAGGACCTGTAGCTATCCCTGTTTATGAAAGACTTAAAGCAAAACTGGAAGAAGACCTTGAAAAAAAAATAGAACAAGGCATATTTGGAGCTGGTATGAAAGTAGAATTGCTAAATGATGGGCCGGTAACTATAGTAATGGACAGTAAAAACAAAGAGTAGTACAAAAGTGATTGATCTCTTCACTAAAATCTAGTATCCAGCATCTAATATCCAGCATCTAATATCTAATATCTAATATCCAGCATCTAACATCTAGCATCTAACATCTAATATCTAGCATCTAATATCTAACATCTAAAATCTAAAACAAAGTGAGTATAACTATTGAGGAAGCTCAAAACCAGGTTGATAAATGGATAAAAACCATTGGTGTAAGGTATTTTAATGAACTTACTAACCTTGGCATACTAATGGAAGAAGTAGGAGAGTTGAGTCGCATAATGGTAAGAAAGTTTGGAGAGCAATCTTACAAAGAAAGTGATATGGGCAAAGACTTAGCTGATGAAATGGCTGATATACTGTGGGTGCTTATTTGCCTTGCTAATCAGACTAATATAGATTTGTCAGATGCCTTTATTAAAAACATGGCGAAGAAAACACAAAGGGATAAAGACAGGCATAAGGATAATAAAAAGCTTAACTAAGAGTTGCATTTTAAGTAAAAATTAATGGGAATTCTATTTGTATTCTTTCCCAAAATGAGACTTTTACATATGTTGGGATAAATGCAACCTAAAATGTTTTACAATAGTCTTAATAAATAAGAAACAGTAAAAAACTAAAATACACCTATCATGTTTTCACCTTTATTAATAAACATAGTAATACAGTATGGCGGAGTTTTTTTAGGCGCTATAATTTTTGGAGTTATTTGCAAAGCTTATCTGGCATCCAAAGTACAGGCCAAGATTAAAAGGTATCAATATGAAATTGTAAAGAGCCATGCAAAAATCCTGGAATTGGAAGCCGAAAATCAGCAATTACTGAACAAGATGCGTGATGTAGAAGGAGCTTTTATTAAAAACAAACTGGTGATGAATTAACTGTAATTTCTCCTTATTTACTATCTTATTCATTTCATTTTACTGTTATTTTCCTGTAGGTTTGCCGCATTATGACAACCAGCGAAAATAACTTTCAACAAATTATATCCCACGCCAAAGAATATGGCTTTGTTTTTCCCAGCAGTGAGATTTATGATGGTTTAAGTGCCGTTTATGATTACGGCCCTTATGGTTGTGAACTCAAAAAAAATATCAGGGATTACTGGTGGAAAAGCATGACTCAAATGCATGAAAATATTGTAGGTATTGATGCCGCAATTTTTATGCACCCCACTACCTGGAAAGCAAGCGGTCACGTTGATAATTTTAGCGACCCCATGATTGACAACCGCGATAGCAACAAACGCTATCGCGTAGACCACCTAATAGAAGCCGCCGCAGAACTTTTAAAAGAACAAGGCAAAACTGCAGAAGCAGAGGATTTGCTGGCACAAATGGACACTTTGCTGGCCGCCGATGATTATACCTCTCTCAAAGATTTAATAACCTCCAACAAAATAGTGTGTAACGTAAGCGGCACAAGTAACTGGACAGATATACGTCAGTTTAACCTGATGTTTAAAACGGAATTTGGAGCTGTAGCAAGTGATAATCCTGATGATAATATTGTTTACCTGCGGCCTGAAACTGCGCAGGGCATTTTTGTAAATTTTTTGAATGTACAAAAAACGGCGAGGATGAAAATACCATTTGGTATTGCCCAAACCGGTAAGGCTTTTAGAAATGAAATAGTTGCCCGTCAGTTTATTTTTAGAATGCGGGAGTTTGAACAAATGGAAATGCAGTTTTTTGTTCGCCCAGGTACGCAAAAGCAATGGTATGACTATTGGAAAGAAGCACGGTTACAATGGCATTTGAGCCTGGGAATACCTGCTGAAAAATACCGTTACCATGACCATATAAAATTGGCTCATTATGCTGATATGGCTTTGGATATTGAGTATGAGTTTCCTTTTGGTTTTAAAGAGGTGGAGGGAATACACAGCAGAACAGATTTTGACCTAAGTCAGCATCAGGAATACAGCAAGAAGAAGCAAAATTATTTTGATAATGATATAGACCCTGCTACAGGCAAGCCTTACGGAAATTATATACCGTATGTAGTGGAAACCTCAATCGGATTAGATAGAATGTTTCTGTTGATATTATCTAATGCTTATGAAGAGGAAATTATAACTAAAGAGGATGGAACCACTGATAACAGAACAGTACTACATATTCCTGCAAAAATTGCTCCTGTAAAGCTTGCAGTTTTGCCCTTACTTAAAAAAGATGGGCTGCCTGAAATAGCCCGAAAACTGATAGATGAGTGCAAGCCTTTCTTTAAATGTTTTTATGAAGAGAAGGATGCTATAGGAAAAAGATATCGTAGGCAAGATGCTATTGGTACACCATTTTGTGTAACCATAGACCATCAGACAAAAGAAGATAACACTGTGACTATACGTTATCGGGATAGTATGTTACAGGAGCGGATTGCTATAGACGAAGTTAAAAATCTTGTAACTATTCAGTACCCAATTTAGCAATAAGCAGTAGTTGGTTCAAAATATTTTGACCTGCTTTTCTTGCAGTATCGATCACAGATCTTAGTATGGCAAAGCCATCGGCACCTTCATCAGATTTGAACTGGCCCGAG
>JANMMU010000023.1:0-24113 GCA_031373555.1 Segetibacter sp.
GCCAGCGAAGGAACCACTTTGCAAAGCATAAACATTAGTACATTGCCAAAGGGCAGTTATTTCCTAAAAGTAATTTCTGAAATAGGAAACAAAGAAGAGCACGTTATGAAGTTTGAGAAATTGTAGATTGTTGAAATTTTATGATGTGTTATTTTAGCCTCCGAAGTCTTGAAAAACTTCGGAGGTTTTTTGGGGGTAAAAATATTTTTTGCAAAAAACCAATCTTTTAGTTTACCCGTTTAGTATAACATTTGCAAATCAAGCTATTTAACTAATTTAGACTAAATATTTACTGCATGAAATAGTTTTACCCCTTATCAAACTTCTTAACGGTTTTCCTGGTTTATTGTCTTATTATATTTTTTAAACCGGCTTATGGTCAGGTTAATCAATGGACCTGGGTAAGTGGTGATTCTATGCCCAATCCGATGCCTGTTTATGGAATAAAGGGTATTCCTTCAACAGCCAATCATCCAGGTATTGGAACCACAGCTTATGGTTCTTGTAGTTTTATTGACACATCCGGCAACTTTTATTATTACCAAACTGGTCAGCCCGGCAATCCCCTGTGGCGATACAATCCTTCCACAAATGAATGGACTTGGCTACATGGAGATACAACTAACTCAGCTGCCAGTAACAGTGGGGTCTTGGGTACACAAGGGGTTCCGGATCCTGCTAATAAGCCGGGTGAACTAAGCAATTCAATTACCTGGACTGATGCAAATAATAATTCAAATAAATTATCCGCTAACACAAACTTTCCCAAATAAAAAAAAGCACTTTTCGTTTTGTACATTTGCCGCAATACCAATAAACAAATTAACCAATAAACTGATTAACCAGTTAACGAATTATCAATCAAATGGAACTAAGCAAAAACTATATACCCGGCGAAACGGAAACAAAATGGAATAAACATTGGAAAAGCAAAGGCTATTTCAATAGCACTCCTGATGACAGACCTGCATATACTGTGGTTATTCCACCGCCAAATGTAACAGGTGTGTTGCACATGGGGCATACACTTAATGAAACCGTACAGGATATATTGGTTCGGAAGGCAAGGATGAGCGGCTTCAATGCTTGTTGGGTTCCGGGCAGCGACCATGCAAGTATTGCCACCGAGTCTAAAGTAGTTCAAATGCTGAAAGATCAAGGCATTGACAAGAATACGCTGACCCGTGAGGAATTCCTGAAATATGCTTTTGAATGGAAAGAAAAATATGGCGGTATCATTTACAACCAAATAGAAAAACTGGGCTGTAGCGTTGACTGGAACAGGGTTACTTTCACCATGGACGACCACTACTACAAAGCAGTCATAAAAGTGTTTGTTGACTTGTATAAAAAGGGATTGATCTACCGTGGTGCAAGAATGATCAACTGGGACCCTGCTGCAAAAACAGCTTTGAGCGATGAAGAAGTGGAGTTTAAAGATGTAACGGGAAAGTTGTACTATTTAAAATATTACCTCGATAATGCTGGAGTCATTCCCCCTTCGGGGGAACAGGAAGGGGGCTCCTTCATCACTATCGCCACTCAACGTCCTGAAACAATTATGGGCGACACTGCTATTTGTGTTAATCCCAACGATGAAAGATATGCCCATCTGAAAGGACAATATGCTTTTGTACCGTTAATCAACCGCCGCATACCCATCATCTTTGATGAATATGTAGATCCGGCATTTGGTACTGGTGCGCTGAAAGTGACTCCTGCACACGATATTAACGATTACAACCTTGGATTAAAGCACAATCTGGAAGTAATAGACACGCTGAATGAAGACGGCACATTGAGCGAAGCGGCACAAATATATGTGGGTGTGGAAAGGTTTGCGGCACGCAAAAAAATCATTGCAGAGCTAGAAGAAAAAGGCCATTTACTTAAAGAAGAAGAATACCCAAGCCGAATGGGTTACAGCCAACGCAGCGGTGCAGTTGTTGAGCCCCGCATCAGCACACAATGGTTTCTGAAGATGAAAGAAATGGCTGAACCTGCGCTAAATGCAGTAGTAGGTGGCAGCATTAAAATACATCCCGGCGATAAGTTTTTGGCTACTTATAAATACTGGTTGGAGAATGTTAAGGACTGGTGCATAAGCCGCCAACTTTGGTGGGGTCAGCAAATTCCTGCATGGTACGATGAAAAGGGAAATGTCTATGTAGGGGAAACGTTGGAAGAGGCAATGAAACAAGTGAATAGTGAGTCGGCAGTAGTGAGTGAGGACACAAGTCACAACTCACAACTCACAACTCACAATCTCACCCGGGATGCAGATGTGTTGGACACATGGTTTTCCTCATGGCTGTGGCCGATGGAGGTATTCAATGGCATTTCACAACCGAACAATAATAAAGAATACGACTACTACTACCCTACTGCTGTTCTTGTGACGGGACAGGACATCATATTTTTCTGGGTAGCCCGTATGATTATGGCAGGTATGCATTACAAAAATGAAAAGCCGTTTAGCGATGTTTACTTTACTGGAATGGTACGTGACAAGCAAGGCCGCAAGATGAGTAAGCAACTCGGCAACAGCCCGGATCTGCTGGATTTGATTGATAAATATGGTGCCGATGCAGTTCGTTTTGGCATAATGATTTCGAGCCCTGCGGGAAATGATTTGCTCTTTGATGAAGCAAGCCTTGAACAAGGCCGCAACTTTAATAACAAGTTATGGAATGCGCTGAAGTTGGTGAAGATGTGGGAAGGAAAACAAAGCAATGAACAGGGAATAGTGAACAGTGAACAATCTGTTCCAGGTGTTTTTGCTCCCTCTCCCGTGCCTGCCCCGATTATTTCGGGAGAGGGGTCTGGGGTGCGGCCTAATTTCGCTATTAACTGGTTTCAAAATCGGCTGAACGAGGTAAGAAGTGAGCTTGAAAACATGTATGCACAGTTCAAATTGAGCGAGGCTTTAAAAACTGTTTATTCACTCATTTGGGATGATTTCTGTAGCTGGTATCTGGAGTGGGTTAAACCTGGCTTTGAGCAACCGATAGATGCTGATGTTTATAAAAAGACCGTAGAATTTTTTGAAGAACTGATGCAGTTACTTCATCCGTTTATGCCATTTATTTCAGAGGAAGTTTATCATTTGCTTTCGCAAAAAGAAGATGACTTGTGTGTGAAACAGTTTGGAAAAATGGAAGCGGCCGACAAGTCAATATTAGCCGAAGGTGAACTATTGAAAAATGTTATTACAGCATTGAGAGATGCACGAAGCCGAAATCAACTGAAGCCGAAAGAAACCATCAAACTGCACATTCTATCAGAGAAAAAAGAAGTGTATCAACCGATAGAAAACATTCTTGCAAAACAGGTAAATGCAGAAAGTATTTATTATGTAAATGATGCTGTGGCGGATACAACGGTTGTTGCCTTTGAGAAAGATAAATTTTACATAGAAAGCGAGAAGCAAATTGACAAAACAGCTTTAAAAGAAAATTTACTTAAAGACCTTGAACATCAAAAGGGTTTTCTTATTAGCGTACAAAAAAAATTAGGTAATGAACGTTTTGTTGCCAATGCCAAACCTGAAGTAATAGACCTGGAAAGAAAAAAACAAGCCGATGCCGAAGCAAGGATTCAAACGATTGAGGAAAGCCTCGCTTCAATGTGAAAATTTGAAAATGGCTAAATGGGAAAATGAAATGATGTCGGATGTATGATGTATGATGTATGATGTATAATTTGTGATTTATTATGTGAAATTGACTTTATGACTTTTTGACCCAATGACTTTTTGACTTAAAAGAACATGACCAACCACCACCCTTCATCAGAATTAAATATTCGGCCTGCTTCCTTTGAGGATATTCCTTTTATCAGGGATATTGCTGCAAAAACATGGCCGGTTGCTTATGGTTCCATTTTGAGTAAAGATCAGTTGGCCTATATGTTGGAAATGATGTATAGCCAACAAGCATTGGAGCAACAAATGAAAGACAGGCATTATTTCTTTCTTGCCTTGCTCAATTATGAAGCTGTTGGTTTTTGTGCATTTTCAAAAATTGAAGGAAGCATTTTCAAACTACATAAATTATATGTATTACCTGGCAATCAAAAGATGGGATTGGGAGAATCATTGTTGAAAGTAGTGGAAACTACTTCTGAAAGTATGGGTGGAACACATCTGCAACTTAATGTAAACCGCAACAACAAGGCACAACATTTTTACAGAAAAAATGGTTTTGAGATAATACGCGAAGAGGATATAGACATTGGCAACGGGTATTTTATGAACGATTTTATAATGGAAAAGGAGTTTTAAACCATTTAAAATTAATACCATTTATCTAAGCTGCCATGAAAAGATATAGTACAAGGGAGTGACACAACCGAAGTCGAATTAAGGAGAGTTGCCCGTCCCCAAAAAATCCAGAATTATTAGAGTGATATATATTTAATCCAACAAATCCTCCCAGGCCATTTGCAATTCGTTGAAACTATGTGTATCGCCTGCAGCTTTTGCCGCTGCAAGCCCCTTTTCATACCATATTTTGGCGAGGTCTATTTCATCTGCCCTTTCCAGCAATTTGGCTAAATGGTAATAGGAACCCACATAATCAGGATTTCGTTCCAATATATTTTCAAACAAATCCCTTGCATCAGCATCATTTCCAGCCTTTATATATTCTAAAGCAAGCGCATGTTGCAAAAAACTGTCATTTGGCGAGGACTGTAAGTATTCAACCAATTTACTAATTCTATCCATAATTTTTAAACAATCAATTATCAAACCTCAAAGGTCTATTATATTTGCACCTCAAAAATAAATTTCACTAAGCAGAAATAACGAGGCATTTAATCAACGAATTTAATCAGAATATTGTTGCTTATTCATATCCTTTTTTAACTGTACGAAAATAAAATTAATGCATTTATGAAAATACTTGTTTGTATCAGTAAAACCCCCGACACTACCTCAAAAATAGCTTTCAAAAATGGCAACACCCAATTTGAAGACAATGGGGTACAGTGGATTATTAATCCCTACGACGAATGGTATGCACTAGTACGTGCAATTGAATTTAAAGAAAAAGATCCGGCAACTGTCATTCACCTGATAACTGTAGGTGGTGCAGATGCAGAACCTGTGATTCGCAAAGCACTTGCCCTTGGTGGTGATGAAGCTATAAGAGTAAACAGCACCACTTTGGATGATAGTTTTTATGTTGCTTCGCAAATAGCTGATGTGGCCAAAAACGGAGGATATGACTTAATTCTTACCGGTAAAGAAACCATTGATTACAACAATTCATCAATAGGCGGTATGGTTGCCGAACTATTGGAAATGCCATACATATCACTTGCCAGCAAAATGGACATCAACGGTACAACTGCAACATTAAACCGAGAAATAGAAGGTGGCGAAGAAACTAACGAGGTTGCATTGCCAATAGTGGTAAGTGCATCTAAAGGCATGGCAGAAGCAAGAATACCCAACATGAGGGGAATTATGGCTGCCCGTACCAAACCACTAAAAGTAGTAGAACCTATTGCAACAGAACCGCTAACAAGTATTAGCAGTTTTGAAATGCCACCCGCAAAGGCCGGTGTTAAAATGATTAGTCCAGATAACATGGCAGAACTGGTAAGATTGCTGCATGAGGAGGCCAAAGTAATCTAATTAGCAAATGGCTCAATTTCAAAATGTGAAAATTTCCATTTAGAAATATTGAGCAATTTTCAAATTTTCAAATTTTCAAATTAATATGTCAGTTTTAATATTCGCAGATCAAACAGAAGGTCATATAAAGAAATCAGCTTTTGAAGCTATGTCTTATGGGGCTAAAGTTGCCGAACTAATGGGCACTACAGCAGAAGCATTGGTATTGGGAAATGTGAGCGACAATCTTTCATCTCTGGGTAATTATGGTATCAAAAAAGTACATCAGATAGCCAATGATGCATTTAACAATTTTGATGCACAGGTTTATACTAAGGTAATTGCAGATGCAGTGAACGCTTCAGGCGCAACAGTGCTTATACTTTCTCATAACAACTCCGGACGTGCTATTGCCCCACGCTTGTCCGTACGGCTTAAAGCAGGTATGGTACCCGGCGCTATAGAACTACCTGATATTAACAACTGTTTTGTAGTAAAGAAAGCCGCTTTTAGCGGAAAGGCTTTTGCCAATGTATCTTTAAATACAGCGATAAAAATCATATCTCTTAACATGAATGCTTTCAAAGTTATACCTGTAGAAGGTACAGCTGAAGTTAGCCAATTGAATATATCACCTGACACTTCAAAAATAAAAGTAACAGGGACAGACAAAGTAGTAGGCGAAGTGCCTCTGACAGAAGCTATACGTGTTGTAAGTGGTGGCCGTGGATTAAAAGGACCTGAAAACTGGGGCATAGTTGAAGACCTTGCGAAAGCTTTAGACGCTTCACTTGCCTGTAGCCGACCTGTTGCGGACTCTCATTGGCGACCACATCATGAGCACGTTGGGCAGACAGGTATTGCGATAGCACCTAACTTATACATTGCCGCAGGCATATCAGGTGCCATCCAACATTTGGCGGGTGTGAACAGAAGCAAAACAATAGTTGTAATCAATAAAGATGCAGAAGCTCCATTTTTTAAAGCTGCAGATTATGGTGTAGTTGGAGATCTTTTTGAGGTGCTGCCAAAACTCACGGAGGAAGTGAAAAAGTTTAAAGCTGCTCACTAAGCAAAACAGTTAATTATTTTTCGGTTATTATTTTAGAAAAATTGGATTGTGAATTTAACCTACAATCCAATTTTTTATAAATGGTAACGGCAAGAGAACCTGTTTATAGAATTTTACAGCTAAATAAACACGAGAACCAACATATTTTATGGACGTTACATACAGGCATGCACTAGTTACAGATCTTACTAAAATTGTTGAAATTTACAACTCAACTATTGAGTCAGGTATGGTGACGGCGGATACAAAGCCTGTTAGTATAAAAAGTAAGGTACAATGGTTTAAGCAACACAATGCAGATAAAAGACCCTTACTCATTGTAAAAAATTCAAAGAAACAAATTATTGGCTGGTTGAGTTTTCAATCATTTTACGGAAGGCCCGCCTACAATGCAACTGCTGAAATAAGCATATACCTTCATGAATCTTTTAGAGGTAAGGGAGTTGGCAAAAAAGTATTAAATCATTGCATAGAAATAGCACCGGATCTTGGGATAAAAACCTTGTTGGGCTTCATTTTCAAACACAATGAACCAAGTTTAAAACTGTTTCACAAGGCAGGTTTTAAAAACTGGGCTGAACTACCAAATGTTGCCGAAATAAATGGTGTTGAAAGAAGCCTGATAATTACCGGGTTGCGTATTGATTGATAAATCGGAGAGAATGTACATAAGTTTCAATCCTTGTATTATTTATTCACTTTGTGTTAGAAACAACCTCCCAATAGCAAAATGGCTGCAACTTTATCCTTTACGATTTAATTGTGCAACCGGAAAACACCATTTTTATTTTAAAAACGAATATCATTTCATAACCCTAAAGGGAAATGACTAAACAAGACGAGCGGCCTAATCGCCGCTCGTTTTTTTGTGCAGCCTGCTTATTCATTATAAGTTTTGTCTTTCCAATACCACCAATTCAACTTTTCTTTATCAGGGTTGTTTTCTGTAGCATAGTAAACAGCGCATCTAAAAGTGTATAGCATACAAATGTCGTGTGTAATCCCTGTCACAGCATTTAATCTGTTATAGAGCATTAATGGATTTTGTCCTGCCAATTCAGATATGCAGGTAATACCTATATTCCAGAGATCAAGTGAACAGGCTTTGCCAATGCCTGGTATTGTTTGTAATTGCTTTAATACTGCTGCTTTGTTTTTGGTCTCCTTATTCATCTTCTGCATTTACATATTTATGTAGGTGTGAAAATTTTTACTTTAAATCTAAATGCTTCAGCAGCATTAGCCCAAAGGAGGCACTCCACAATGAAACCTCGCCAAAGGTATTTATGAAAGCAGCATTGTCTTCAAATTTGCAGGACAAGTATTCACTCACTTTATTGTCTTCAAATTTGTATGACAAATATTCACTCACTTTTCGTGATCATTTGTTTATAAATAAAAATAGGTAACCCTGTAACATTTACTGCTGAATACTTTTGCTTCGGTTTACAATTAGTAAGGTCCCTTCACTTATGTTCTTTTAGCTTACGGATATTAATTCTTTGTAGCCAATTTAGCTGCGAAGAATGCCATTGGAATATAAGCTCCTATTAAGTCCACAACAGTAAACCACATTGGTGAAGGGAGCATTAGTACATTTGCGAATCCACCTGCCAGGAAAAGTATCCCAACAATCAAGGCATATTTCATTTTACTGTGTGCTGCAATTTTTGCAGTAAGAAATGCACCTGTAAATGTACCAAGTGCATGGGCAAGGAAGGGCATAATAAAATGTTTGGGTTCAAATAAATGCATAGAAGCTTTTAAACCTTCCATGGTGGTAACATCTGCACCATCAGGAGGTGGAATAACAGCACTACTTAGCATAATGATGCCCATGTTTACCACACTACCAAAAACAGCACCAGCTATAACTGCTAATATGTTTTTAATGACTGGATTCATATTTGTTTAGTTTTATTTGACAGTTTAAAATGTTGCATTTAGATTTTACTAGCCCTAATTTAGAGGGAGATTGCATTATATAACCTGCTAAAGAATTCTATTTTTTTTAGGCTTTTTACTAATCAATAATAGCATTTATTTTCTAAAGAAAACATCTAAACCTGACCTTTTTATTACTTTTTCCTGAGCAGGATTAAAGAGCCGTCTTTATAGTTTTAAACGGACAATACAGTCTTAGCATAGATTATGTGGCATAGTGAAGATGCATCAATCCAAGGCGATCGGATTTGGAAGGGTATGCTGTTTGCACCGAATAACAAAGGTGTATTAATATTGACAGAAAAACTTTTCAGCAACTTATCTTTGGTTTTCTATAACCCCGCCATTCATACCACGAAACATCAAATGAAAGTAACCAGGAGAGACATAGTAGAGTGGGCTTTGTCAGCTAATATTTATGAAGTAAACATTAGGCAATATACAAGCGAGGGTACATTTAATGCATTTAGGAACCATTTACCCCGTTTACGAAAAATGGGTGTTGAAATATTGTGGTTCATGCCGGTTACACCTATCTCCCTTTTAGGGCGAAAAGGTACACTGGGAAGCTATTATGCCTGTAGCAGTTATACAAAGATTAATCCTGAATTTGGAACTTTTGAAGATTTTAAGCAACTGATAAAACATGCCCATGAAATGGGTTTTAAAGTAATCATAGACTGGGTAGCCAATCATACAGGTTGGGACCATGAATGGATAGCTACACATCCTGAATTTTACAAAAAGAATGAAGCCGGAAACTTTTATGATGCCCATGGCTGGGAAGATGTGGTGGACTTAAACTACGAACACAAACCACTCTGGAAAGAGATGGTAGCTACTATGAAGTTTTGGATAACTGAATGTGGTATTGATGGATTTAGGTGCGATATGGCGCACCTTGTTACAATTGATTTTTGGGAGTATGCCCGTACAATACTTGATCAACAAAAACAACTGCTTTGGGTTGCTGAAACCGAAGATCAAAATTATTACAAAGTGTTTGATGCTACTTATGCATGGGAGTTGCTTCATAGCATGGAGAAGTTGTATAGAAATGAAATAGCATTACCACAGCTTGTTGATGTCTTAAGCAAATATGCAACGGACAATGCATTGCGGTTAATGTTTACAAGTAACCACGATGAGAACTCGCATAGCGGCAGTGAATGGGAAAGATTAGGTGAGGCTGCCACTGCATTTGCAGTACTTTGTGCAACATGGATTAATAGCCTGCCCCTGATTTATAGCGGACAGGAATTGCCCAATGTAAAACGGTTATTATTTTTTGATAAAGATGTAATAGATTGGAATGACCACAATCAATTGGGTCATTATTACACAACTTTACTGAACTTAAGAAAAACAAATGTAGCCCTGAAAAATCCTGACCAAACAACAGAATGCCGCATACTGGCAAATACAGCACCGGCAAGTGTGTTAACTTATTTAAGAAAGAAAGATGAAAATGAAGTACTGGTTGTTTTAAATCTATCGCCTGAAAAAATTTACTTTCAAATTAAGGATTATCAGATAATTGGTACAATGGTCAACCCTTTTAATGGGGAGCATTTTACCGGAAATGAATTAATAATGGAAAGTTGGGGATACAAAATATTTGTGTGTATTTAAGGCCAGAGCTTAACCACATAATTAGCATAAAGTATTAAATCATAAAAGTGGATTCTGTTTAGAAAGAAACTTAACTGTTTTCGTATCACGAAATATATACCAGATAAAACTTGTGTAATACTATTCGGGAGTAATAGGTCTTATTTCAGATTCAGATTATAATTCGCTTAAACTTACCCGCAATGAGCACTTATGTCATCTTAAACAAGAAATAGGATATTTACAGCCTCTTTTGAAAAATAAACCAAAGCACCTCCATGATGTTTCTGTTTAAAATCTTGCTACTTATCGCCATGCTGGTTCCACTGACAGTTTGCACCCAAACCATGCTTACTGATACATCTCTTTTTAAAAATGACAGTTCGCAAAAAGCACACCCACAAACAAGCACAAATGATCTGGTTGATTACCAAAATGCAAGGCTGGGCATAAGAAACTATTACATTTTGGGCAAAGACAATTTTAAACGACAGGCATTTTTTCCTTTTTATTTGCGTGACAAAGATTGGCTAAAACTGGGGGTATATACAGTAGTGTCAGCTACTATTGCCTTTGCCAATCAACCAATAAAAACCTATGCTGTTAACCTAAAACAAAACAACAGGGGCATTGCTACGGTAAGTAAGTATGTAACCCGTTTTGGAGATCCTTATATAAAATACATTTTAGGTGCAGGTCTGGCTGCCGGCTTGCTGTCAAAAGATCGCAAACTGGAAACCACCACGCTTCTGGCAAGTCAGGCCTATTTTATCTCAAACATTTTGGGTGGAGCCATAAAAATACTGACCGGCGTTCAGGGTCCTTTCTATACCGACCCTTTTACACACCAAATTGAACCTGTTTTTCGGGGACCACTTTACGTATTTAAAAAAACACCTGACGGAGAGGAACTTAGGCTAAATAATTATGGGTCGTTTCCTTCTGGTCATACTTATTCCGCGTTTTCTGTGGCCACGGTATATGCCATGCAATACAAAAACAAACCACTGATACCCATAGTGGCCTACAGCATTGCCACCCTTGTAGGACTAAGCAGGCTGACGGAAAACAGGCATTGGGCAATGGATATAATACCCGGCGCCCTTTTGGGATACTTCAGCGGGAGGCAAGTAGTGAAGAACTTCAGGCGTTTTTATAAAGAAAATAAATTGCAAAAAAAGAAAACCACCAGCCTCACATTCAATCTTCAATATACTAATCAGCAACTAAGGCCGGGACTTATTGTAAAGTGGTAGGGATGGTGGAGATATGCCTGCCACCATGCACGGACGGGGGTAATATAAAAGGGTTTTAAAATCTATAGATAGAAAATAACAGAAGTATTTTTTGTAAACCTAAATCGTATGCTTCATTACCCCAATTTTTTTACCCGACCATTCAGGGAAAAGTAATTTGTCGTTGTTTATCTTTAAATGCTTATTGGCCACTTCACTAAATACACTCCGGAAGTCAGTTGTAACAGCTAAGTCCCTTCCATCCTCCAGATTTTCTTTAGCAAGCGGGGCAACATTTCCGTGTACCAATCCACCATTTACGTCATTTCCAAGAATGAAATTGCAACTTGCCCGTCCGTGGTCTGTGCCTCCTGTTCCATTTTGCTTTACAGTACGGCCAAACTCTGTCATGCTCATTATAGTTACATCATCCTGCATTACTCCTAAATCATTCCAAAAGGCAGTAATGCAATTACTAAGATCCGCAACGTTTCGTGCAAAAACACCATTTTCTGCTCCCTGATTAAAATGGGTATCCCAACCTGTAGATTCGGCAAATGCAACCTCAAGTCCAACATCCATTTTAATTAATTGAGCAATCTGTCTTAATGAATCACCCAAAGGGGTTTTAGGATAATTGGCATTTGATAAAGGCTGATAGTTTTTTAGATTAGCCCCTTTTAATATTTTGACAGCATCAAAACTTTCTTTACCGGTTTCTTTCAAAAGACCGGAAGTGGTTTTATCATATAACTCTTCAAAACTTTTTGCAGCCATGTTGATGTTTGCACCACCTTTCATTTGCAATCCAAAATCTTCAAGATTACTTATAGATACTGTTGGATTTTCGCCGTAAAAAGATCTTGGCATAGATGAAGTAAGGCTTACTGCTCTGAAGGGTGATGCATCATGCCCCAGCAGACCAACTGCCCTATTTAGCCAACCACTGTCTGTGCCTTTATTAAATGGTGTCCCTGACTCCATATAATCCTGTGCATCAAAATGCGACCTGGTATTGTTGGGAGAACCAATACCGTGTACTATTGCTAATCGTTTTTCTTTAAAAAAAGGTTCAAATGCTTTCATACCCGGATGGAGGCCAAAACGGCCATCTAAATCTATCAAAGGTGTCTTTTGAGCATTTGCTGCAGTCATAAACAAAGTGGGTCTTGCAGCTTTCAAATAACTATCAGTAAATGGTGTTACAGCCATCAACCCATCCATAGCACCTCGTTGAAAAATACAAACGAGAACTTTATTTTTTTTGTAAGGGCTTAATATCTTTCCTGTTTCGGCAGCACGGGCTACAAATGCCGGAACACCTCCAATACCAATACCAAACATGGCAAGACCTCCGGACTTTAGAAACGCTCTTCTTTGCATGGGGATGGGGTTTATTGGTTAATTGGTTTAAAGGTTTTTTTATTTTAGATTAATGATAATTTACCTTCTTTGAAACTCCGGGGAACCAATGATAATACCAACCACCTGGGCAAGCATATTTCGATCTTTCATACTACTATTACCAGCTACAATTGCATTTGGATTTTTACTTTTCAATTCTATACTTTCATCTCCGTCCATTTCAAAATCTGTTTTTTGCATCGTAGAGTTTCCGGAAGATTCAATCATGTCGTTTTTGCTGGCTGCTTTGTTTACTTTACTTTCTAATTCCGGATCATTTAGCAAAGGTGTTAGTCTTTTTACTGTTTCGTTAAGGTCACGTTCAGGCAATAATAATTTACTGTAAATACTCAATGCAGCTTCTGCACTTTCTGGTTCGTGGCCATTGTTTAAGGACAGGAGATCAATTTGCATTCCACCTGTACGCTTTGCTGCTATAGCAAGACCAAAGTTCATACGATTGAGTAAAGCACCTGTATTGATCCAATATTGTCCCTTATCAGGAAAACCTGTTGGTGCCTGGTAAGCATATAATTTCTGTCCCATTTTACTTATAGCAGTGTATAATGCAAATGGCTTTTGTATATCTGCATTTAAACAACGCACCGCACTAATGGCTAATTCAAAAGGTGATTTTGTTTTTTGCCTTACAGCTTCTTTGCTCCAAAATTCAGGTGAGTAACCCATTGTTATAAGCACTTCCTTAATATCTCCATTCTTATCAAGAAACGTTTTTGCCATTTTATCTATAAGTGATTTTGGGGGATTATCACTTACAAAACGAACAGCAAGTTTATGAGAAATGAATTTGGCGGTTGAAGTGTGATGTGCAAGTATTTTTAAGAGTTCTATTCCTTCCTCATATCCATTTTGAGTATGAAATGTTTTACCAAGAACAATCTTTTCACTATTGTCATGTCGGTTAGCCGCAAACAAAAAATCTCCCTCATGTACAAAACCTTTTTCTTTAAGTTTATCCTCTCCTACTCTTTCTATAGCTTTTCTAATTTGCCTTACCGGCCCATAATCAACAAATGGATATATGGTCCATCCTGTAAGTATTTTTGCCGCATTTGTAACATCCTGTTGCGTATATCCACCGTCAACTCCAAGGGTATGCAGTTCCATAACTTCACGTGCATAGTTTTCATTTAAGCCACCACCCTTTTTTCTTTCTTTCAATTTCACCAAACGATTTGCTGCTGCTGTGTCTCCTTGCATCATTCGATCTTCCAGTTTCTGCTTAAACTTATCCCTGTCAGGATTATCAAATTCAGAATTGTTTCCGCTACTGCTAAAGTTGTCAAGGAAAAACAACATGGCTGTTGATTTGGCTGTGGCAACTAAAATGTTCTCAAATTTTCCAAAAACATTTGGGCGAATAATATCCCTCTCGTAGGCAGGTATAAATTGGGCACAATCATTTTTAGTAACAGATACATTAAAATGATTGAACCAAAAATCTGTCATTACCTCACCCAATTGATTGTTGGAATAAGCTGCCCTTAAAATTTTTTGATTTACAAATTGCCTTTGAAGTTCTCGCAGTGGTTTAAACCCTTTTTTTTCCATATAGGTCTTTATCAGGTTCCTATATTGTTCTTTATCTTGTTTGTTTAATGTGTCTTTGTTTATGTAACCCTCCTCTTCAGCAATTTTAAGTATCTGGGCTGGCCTGGGATATTGTTCTGCAACTTCTTTATTTGTCAGGTTAAGTGCATCATAAGATTGTAGCCTTTTATTCAAATCTTCATCTGAAAGAGAGGAAGTAAGCTGGGTTTGAAACCAATTCTCAAGGCCTATTGCTACTACTTTATCAACATCACCTGGTTTAGCTCCAAATGTAAATCTGGATAGTAAATGTGCGGCGGCCTGCCGTTCGGTAAGACCCGCAGATTTCCAGAGAAACTTGGTAGAATGTCTATCTGAATTTATCTGAAAAGAAAAAAGAAAAATACAAATAAAGACAAGAAATATAGATAGTATTTTACTTTCAAATTTTTTCATAATAA
Organism: Segetibacter sp.; assembly: GCA_031373555.1. Taxonomy (GTDB): domain Bacteria; phylum Bacteroidota; class Bacteroidia; order Chitinophagales; family Chitinophagaceae; genus Segetibacter. The sequence continues at coordinate 14,899 of JANMMU010000023.1, forward strand.
AGGTTTTGCAGATAATAGTGATATGACGATACAAGTGTAATAAGGTTTAATAGCAAATATGAAATTTGAAATAAACCAATTGATATTGTAACACAACAAAAATCTAATTTTACCATCTTGTTATATCGGAACCAATAAGTTAGTTAAAAATGTCAACCTACTTTAAAATGAATTTTAGTGAACAAAAATCCAGATCCATTTACAATTCCCGCTTTTCACCTGTTTTATTAGCAATTTCTTTGGTTGTTGCCATTTCATTTATTACACGTTTGGCGCTAATCATTAAAACAGGTCATGGTTTTGAATACAATCTGGTAAATATAGCAGGTTCGTTCGGTATTGGTTTATTGTTTGATTTGGCAATGAGTAGCTATCTTATTATCCCCATAATCTTACAACTTTGGTTTACAAATGATATTATTTATTCTAAAAGATTAAAATGGATTGCATCAGGCCTTTTTGTTATAATTTTAATCCTGTTCTTCTTCACTAACCTGGTTCCCGCTGATTTTAATGCCGATTTAAAAAAAGGTGTTGGTGCTTACCTTGTACTTCGGTTTTTAATTTTTATTGCGTTATTATTTACAACTTCATTAATTAGAAAAAAGTGGCGAACAGGAGTATTGTATTTTGATTTTTTTCTACTCATTTTTCTTTTATTATTCAATGCAATTAGCGAATGGTTTTTTTGGGATGAATTCTCCGTTCGCTACAATTTTATTGCAGTAGATTATTTGGTGTACACCAACGAAGTATTGGGCAACATACGGGAGTCATATCCTATACCTGCCATTATTTTTATTATCGCCATCATAACTACTATTATCTTTTTTATTATCAGAAAAAAATTAAGAAATTCAGTTTACGCAACATCAAGTTTTAAAAGCCGAACGCTTATATCAATTGCCTTACTAATGGTATGCCTTATCAGCCATTTTTTTGTAAATGAAAACTGGAGAAAATTTAGTAAAAATGAATATGCAAATGAACTGGCAGGCAATGGCATTTACCAGTTTGGAAATGCATTTTGGCATAACGAGCTAGACTTTTATAAGTTTTATAAAACCTTGCCCGATAGTGAGGCTTTCTCAATTGTGAGGCAAGATCTCATAGCATCCAATAGTCATTACACCCATGATGATTTATACAATCTGGAAAGACAAATTACCTACGATGCACCCGAAAAAAGGTACAATGTTGTGCTTATAAGTGTAGAAAGCTATAGCGCAGATTTCATGAAAGCATTTGGTAACACACAAAACATTACCCCTTATCTAGACTCACTTGCAGGACATAGCATTTTCTTCAAAAACCTTTATGCATCGGGCACACGAACTGTAAGAGGTTTAGAGGCTTTATCATTAAGCCTTCCTCCATCTCCTGGTCAGAGTATTGTTAAGCGGCCCAACAATGGAAACCTCTTTTCGCTGGGAAGTGTTTTCAAATCTAAAGGATACATTACCCAATATATTTATGGAGGCTATAGCTACTTTGACAATATGAAAAACTTCTTTGGCAACAATGATTATGAAGTTATAGACCGGGATGCACTTAAAGAAAATGAAATTCATTATCAAAATATCTGGGGGGTTGCGGACGAAGATCTTTTCTATCTTGCAGGCAGAACTTTGGATAATAATTTCGCAAAAGGAAAACCTTTTTTCTCACAGATAATGACCGTGTCTAACCACAGGCCCTTTACATATCCTGCTGGAAGAATAGATATTGACCCGGCAACACAAAGCCGCGAAGGAGGTGTAAAATATACTGATTATGCCATTAACCGTTTTCTCAAAGAATCATCTTCTAAACCATGGTATGACAGTACTATATTTATTATTGTTGCCGACCATTGCGCCGGTAGTGCCGGAATTGTAGAACTGCCTGTGACCGGATATCACATACCAATGCTAATCTTTGCACCGGGCATTATCAAAGCACCTCAAACAATTGATAAAATGGTAGCACAAATAGATATTGCCCCAACAATACTAGGCATGCTGCATTTCAATTATAAATCAAAGTTTTTTGGGCAGGATATTTTCAATCTTCCGCAAGGAAAAGAAAAAGCATTTATCAGTACTTATCAGGGATTGGGATTTATAGAAAATGGTAACCTTTTAATACAAAGCCCGGTAAAGAAAATTAAACAATTTAAACCCAACTTTTCAAATGGAACTGCCGAGCAAGTTAATATAGATGAACAGTTTATGAAAAAATCAATTGCCTACTATCAGGTTGCAACCTGGATGATTAAGAATAAAAAGTTTGTAAAATAATATTCGTCTTCCCTACTTAAAAATATACAATGTTTTACAAGCCTACACTAAAGCCAAATCAAATACCTGCTGCATATTTTTTACATAATGAAAATTGAGACCTTTAATAAACTCTCCATCAATTTCAGTAATATCTTTTTCGTTTTGGGCACATAAAATAATTTCTTTTATTCCTGAACGTTTTGCAGCCAAAACCTTTTCTTTAATTCCCCCTACAGGCAACACTTGACCGCGTAATGTTATTTCACCTGTCATTGCAAGAAAGGGCTTTACTTTTCTGCCGGAAAATGCACTTGCTAAAGAAATAAACATGGTAATCCCTGCACTTGGACCATCTTTGGGTACTGCACCTTCGGGTACATGTATGTGTATATTTTTCTTTTGAAACAATTCGGGGTCTATATTGAACTTTTTGGCATTTGCCTGTAAGTAACTAAGCGCGGTAGAAGCACTCTCTTTCATTACATTTCCAAGATTGCCTGTTAGCTTTAATTCGGCTTTTCCATCTCCCAATATCGTTTCTATGAAAAGAATGTCGCCACCAACATAGGTCCATGCAAGACCAACCGCAACTCCAGGCATGTTTATGCTTTTATAAATCTCATTGTTGTATTTAGGAAAACCAAGAATTGTTTCAACATCCTGTAACGTAAGAATTGATTTTATCTTTCCGTTCATTGCCATTTCTTTGGCAGTGTAACGCATTATAGAAGCCAATTGCCTGTCTAATTCCCTTACACCACTTTCACGGGTATAGGTTTCTATTATTTTTTCCAGTACCTTATCTCCTATTTTAAAAGAACCATTCTTTAGCCCATGTGCTTCAAATTGTTTTGGTATAAGGTGTCGTTTTGCAATCTCTACTTTTTCTTCAATAGCATAACCACTAAGGTCTATAATCTCAAGCCTGTCCCTAAGTGCAGGTTGTATTTGATTGATGTTATTTGCGGTTGCTATAAATAAGACTTTGCTTAAATCATATTCCAGTTCAAGGTAATTGTCGTAGAAGGTATGATTTTGTTCAGGATCAAGAATTTCCAGCAATGCACTGCTTGGGTCGCCACGATGGTCGCTTCCAACTTTATCTATTTCATCTAAAATTATAACAGGGTTGCTGCTTTTTATCTTGCGGATACTTTGAATAATCCTACCCGGCATAGCACCAATATATGTCTTGCGATGGCCACGCAGTTCACTTTCATCATGCAATCCACCAAGGCTTAACCGAACATATTTGCGGCTTATAGCGTTGGCTATGCTACGCCCTAATGATGTTTTACCTATTCCCGGAGGACCAATAAAACAAAGGATCGGGCTCTTCATATCGCCTTTCAACTTTAAAACAGCCAAATATTCAAGAATTCTTTCTTTAATTTTTTTCATGCCATAGTGGTCATGGTCCAGCACTTCTTTTGCCTTTTTCAGGTCATAGCTATCATCTGTATATTCTTCCCACGGCAAATCCAGCAAGAGATCTATATGATTATAGACTACAGAAAAATCAGGTGTGCTCGGGTGCATCCTTTCCAGCTTTGCAATACTTGATTTGAAGAGTGTCTTTGCGGCTTCAGGCCACTTTTTAGTCTCACCCTTTTTCTTCATTTCCGCCAGTTCGCGGTCATTCAGGTCTCCCCCTAACTCTTCCTTTATGCTCTTTAATTGTTGCTGAAGAAAGTACTCCCGTTGTTGTTTATCCAGTTCAGTACGGGTTTTGTTGGTAACCTTGTTTTTAAGTTCAGCAAACTGAAGTTCTTTTTGCAAAATCTGCATTAACTCTTCGGCCCGTAATTTAATGTCGTTAATCTCAAGCAATCTTTGCTTTTCATTTAAATCGCTGTTGAGATTGCTGCTAACAAAATTGATGAGAAATGAGGGGTTTTCTATATTGCGTAAGATGATAGAAGCTTCTGTGGGCATATTAGGCGACATAGAAATAATCTGCCCCGCCAGGTCTTTAATATTGCTGACATAAGCAGAAAAATCGTCATCCTGCGGTATTACATCGTCGTCTATTAAAGTAACATTTGCCTTGAAGTAAGGGTCTTCTGTAGTTATCTTATCCAAAGTAAATCGCTTTTTACCCTGAATAATAATGGTTGTACCTCCATCAGGCATTTTAATCAGCTTTACAATTTTGGCTATAGTACCAATATTGCATAAATCCTTCACTTCAGGATCCTCAATCGTACTGTCAATTTGTGCCAGCACACCAATGAGTTTATTGGACTTATATGAGTCATTTACAGCTTTAATGCTTTTATCCCGACCAACCGTTATTGGAAGCACAACACCCGGAAATAAAACTGTATTCCTTAGGGGCAACACAGGCAAGTCATTTGGTACTTCTGTAATTTTATCAGCTTCACTCTCATTTTCGTTTATAGGAATAATGGGGATAAAATCATTATCTTCTTCAGGAACTAAAAAGTTATTATTTTGAAACATAATACAAATTTGGTAGGACAATATGTCACATCGTTAAGATATTTCTGGTTTGAAATATGAAAGGCTTAAAGGTCAACTTTAATGCCATTTTAAAAAAGGGTCAGTAAAAATACAAACTGACATAAAAAAGCATTGCCACAAGACAATGCTGCTAAATTTTCTAATAGGTTTAAAATTTGAATCCAACGCCAAGTTGTATTTGCTGACTTTTCCAACTATCAGCATTTTGTATATCATTTATGCTGCTAAGTCCAATTATATAACGGCCAAATGCCCTGATGCTTTTAATATTTACAGTCAAACCTCCTATCATACTGAATTCACCACTTTTTACAGCCTCTTTGCCATTAGACCAAAGAGATTCATTTTTATTTAATAAAATGCCATATTGCGGCCCCAGGTTAATGCTTAATAATTTATTTACATTGTATCTAAATAAAATTGGGATGGTCAAATAATTCAACTTAATATCAGTTGTATTTTGTTGCCAGCCATTAAAAACAGAATCTATACCTGAAGCCTTTTTTGTATTAACCTGGTTAAAAAGTACTTCTGGCTGAATTCCAAAATTTTTATTTAATGATATCTCAGCAAAAGTGCCGGCATTGTATCCCAATTGAAATTCTTCTTTAAATGCCTTACCTGTTATTTTGGTAAGGTTAGCTCCTACTTTAATACCAATAGCTACATTTTGGGCATTTAGATTAATAGAAAAAACAAAAAAACCTAAGGCAACTAGTATTTTCTTCATATTATTTCAAATTAAATTACGGGTAAAGTTAAATGTATAACTATGAAAAACATCTTTGTTGACTAAAACTTCATCTAAATAAAGGTGAAAATTACATTTTCAAAAAAATAGATTTATTTAAAACAGAATTAAAACTTAATATATAATAAAATATTTTTAATTAATTGCTTATTAACAATTTTTATGAGTGATATTTAAAAAATTTAATCCATCTTTAAATTTATTCTCATAATAATTTCGCAAATTTACACCAGCTAATTTCTATTAAAACTGTTGAAAATATAATCTATAAAAACTTATAATCTGAAGTGAAATTTTTACGCCATTTTACTTTTATATTTTTGCTATTCTGTGGCGTTGCGAAGGCACAAACATTTACTAACTCTACAGGCGGGGTAATACCCGATAATAATACAGAAGTTTGCTTTCCCGTTACCGTTTCGGGGGTGGGAACAATAAATGCTACAAATGGTCTTGTTTCAGTTTGTATAAATATTACCCACAATTTTGATGGCGACTTAGATATTTTTCTACAAGCACCTGACGGCACAAGGGTAAATTTATCAACAGATAATGGAGGCTCCGGAAATAATTATACAAATACATGCTTTACCACGACAGCACTTACTAACATCAATAGTACAAATGCTAATCCCCCCTTTACAGGCTCTTTTCAGGCGGAAGGCAATTTAACCAATGTAAATAATGGACAAAATGCTGATGGAGTGTGGTACATCTGCATCAAAGATGATAATACTCCGGATCAGGGTACCCTTGATAATTTTACCCTCACTTTTGGTATACTGCCACCTACAGTTCAGGATTGCCCCGCTGCAATATCGGTTTGTCAAAATCTATATAACCAAGCTGTAGCTTATGGAGGAACTGGTAATATTCCACTTGAAATTGACACATCAATAAGTTGCTTAAAAGATGGTGAAATTGCCGATGTTTGGTACACATTCACTGTGCAAAGTCCCGGATTTTTGGATTTCAGAATTACACCTTCCGTAATTTCAGAGGATTACGATTGGGCTGTTTACAATTTAACAAACGCTACTTGTGCAGATATTAAAACTAACCCAGCAATAAATGTTAGCTGCAACTACTCTGGCACCGGGGGGGTTACAGGTCCCACAGGTGGATCTACACTTACTAATCAGGATGCTCTTGGCACCCCATTTAATGCAAAAATACCTGTACTCGCCGGAGAAACCTATGTGATTAATGTTAGCCATTTTACTGCTACGACCAATAATGGATATAGTATTGATTTTTCTGGATCAACAGCTAGTATTTTTGACAATGTTGCCCCTGCAATTAAAACAGTAACATCAAAAATTCCTTGTGGCCCGGATAAATTAGATGTTGTATTTACAGAGAATGTATTATGTAGTACTGTACAAAACACTGATTTTACAGTTACAGGTCCTGGTGGCCCATATACCGTATCATCATTATCCTCTGCTTCCTGTGCATCGGGGGCTACCTATGGTAATACTTACACACTAACTGTCACTCCGGCCATAGTTGCAGGTGGCACTTACCAACTATGTCTTGTAGCAGGCAATGGCATAAAAGACCTTTGCGGAAATGTTGCCGCTGCTGCCTGTAAAAGTATTGTTTTACCAACCAAAACTGTCCCAACATTTACAGCAATTGCTCCGTTTTGCAATGGAACAACAGCACCAGTGTTACCACTTATATCAAATAATGGAATCAATGGAACCTGGAACCCTTCAACCATAAGCAATACAACTTCTGCCACTTATACTTTTACTCCCAATGCAGGTCAGTGTGCTGCAACTACAACATTATCAGTAACAGTTAATACATGTCCAAAGTTTGGAGAGTTTGCTTCTGCAGCTTACATAACCAAATGTAACAGCAATAGCAACACCTCGACTTTCTATAATACTACCGGTACAGGCCTCAACACTATAGGCCCATTACCATTTACTGGTACTAACCTCGGCACATATATTCAAAATTCCGGATTATTAAAATTGGAAGGTGGTGAAGTAAAAACATTTAAAAACCCCGCATCTGCCAATGTATGCAGTTGCACAATTTACTATACTATTTATTCCGGAGCCAGACCCGCATCGCCTGTATTTATTCCCATTACAATTCCATTTTATACTGCTTGCAGTAGTGGAACTTTCCCCGACCCTGGAGGAGGGCCCTGCGTTATTGGCGATCAAAAATGGCAAAAAACGAATGCAAATATTGACTTAACGACCAGGCCGCCGGGTACATATAAATTGGAACTCTATGTAGAAATAAACGGCGATCATAATTCTACATCCTTATGCAGAGATACTGTTTATGCCAATAATGGAGGCGCCAATTATATTTCCACATTTGTAATCAACCCACCCACCACAATTGTTTATGCAGGCAATCCATTTTGCACATCTTTAACTACACCGCAAAATGTAACAATTACCGGCACAAGCGGGGGATCTTTTACAGTAGTTCCTTCCACCGGGCTCACACTCAATGGTTCAAACGGAAATATAGTCCCTTCAACAAGTACACCCGGTACTTACACAATAACTTATCATTACAATGATGCAAATGGTTGTGCAAATACAGTAACAACATCTGTCACAATTAAATCTACTTCTGCAAGCACCACAACCGTTGCAGTTTGCCCTGCACAACTACCTTATACATGGAACGGTAATGCTTACAACACGGCGGGTTCTTATAATGTAACACTCATCAATTCTGTTAACTGCGACTCTGTTGCAACACTTGTTCTATCAGTAAAAGCCGTCAGTGCAAGCACAACTACAGTTGCTGTCTGCCCTATACAAATGCCTTACACTTGGAATGGCAATACCTACAACACCGCAGGTACATACAATGTGACACGGGTCAATTCTGTTAACTGTGATTCTGTTGCAACACTTGTTCTATCAGTAAAAGCCGTCAGTGCAAGCACCACAACCGTTGCAGTTTGTACTTCACAAATGCCTTACACATGGAATGGCAATACCTACAACACCGCAGGTACATACAATGTAACACTGGTCAACTCTGTTAACTGTGATTCTCTTGCAACATTGGTTCTTTCTGTTAAGGCAGTGAGTGCAAGCACAACTACTGTTGCAGTTTGCCCACCACAAATGCCTTACACATGGAATGGCAATACCTACAACACCGCAGGTACATACAATGTAACACTGGTCAATTCTCTTAACTGTGATTCGGTAGCAACATTAGTTCTTTCTATTAAAGCAGTGAGTGCAAGCACAACAACAGTTGCTGTTTGCCCTGCTCAAATGCCTTACACATGGAATGGTAATACCTACAACACCGCAGGTACATACAATGTCACACTGGTCAATTCTGTTAACTGTGATTCAGTGGCAACATTGGTTCTTTCTGTAAAAGCAGTGAGTGCAAGCACAACAACAATTGCTGTTTGCCCTGTACAACTACCCTATGTCTGGAACGGAACACCATATAATACTGCCGGAACTTATACCAAAACATTGGTAAACTCTGTTGGGTGCGATTCAATCGCTACACTTGTATTATCTGTTAAATCCGTTAGTGCAAGCACCACTACAGTTGCTGTTTGCCCTGCTCAAATGCCTTACACATGGAATGGCAATACCTACAACACCGCAGGTACATACAATGTGACACTGGTCAATTCTGTTAACTGTGATTCAGTGGCAACACTGGTTCTATCAGTCAAAGCAGTGAGTGCAAGCACAACTACAGTT
>JANMMU010000068.1:0-3220 GCA_031373555.1 Segetibacter sp.
GATTGTGAGTAGTGAGTTGTCAGCAGGCAGTATCCACAAATATTCTTACACAGACCACTCACCACTCACCGCTCACAACTCACTTTTCTACCGCCTCAAAATCATTGACAAAGACGGCAAGTTTGAATACAGTCCAATAAGAATGATAAGTAACAATACCGATGGTCAGATAAGTATTTATCCAAACCCGGCAAGAGACAAGGTTACGATTACTCACCCCGCAACAAATACTGTTACCCAACTACAAATAACTGACATGACCGGTAGAATATTACGAAGGACAACAGTTGCAATATCTGCAGTGCAAACCAATATAAACATAAAAGGGTTGTCGGCCGGCAAATACAATATTACCTGGAGCAATGGTGCTGTCAACAATACACAGGTTTTGGTGATTGAGTAATTATTTTATTGGATTATCTTTATCTTAAATACTGAAAACTATACAACCATGAAAAGAAGTTTACTAACTGCGGTTTTGATGGTATTGTTAATTGATGCTTTTGCACAACCGGCTGTGTTGGATCAGACGTTTGGGGATGGGGGAAAGGCCAAAGTATTAAAAAGTACGAGAGTTTCGGCTATGGTGCAACAAAACAATGGAAAAACGATTGTAGCAAGTTTATGGGATGAAATGCCTTTGTATGTTTATGGAACAAATGTAAATAGGATTAATGTAGATGGGAGTATAGATACATCATTTCATTTTGATACTTCTAAAAGCCTAATGTCTTTTTTAAGAACATTTGAGCAGATTTCAAGTGGAACTAATCATGGTTTTCTTATATATCAGATGGCTGTACAATCTGATCAAAAAATCTGGGCAATAGTGCATTCTTATAAAAGAAGCAACGTTAGCGGGCAACAGATGTTGATAAATACATATTTATGTAGGTTTAGCGCTAACGGAATGTTTGAAACGATAACCCACCTGCCTATTAACAATATTTTTTATGATGAAAATATTTATGGTCTCACAAATATTGTAGTGAGACCCAATGGCAATATTTTATTTGGCATTGGTGGAATACCGCCCGGAACACAACCGGGAAGCAACAACTTATCTAAACTTTGGCTTTACCAATTTAAATCTAATGGAACTTTTGATTCTACTTTTGGCAATAATGGGAAAGTATCGGTTAATACTTTGGGGAATATTTTACAACATAATATTTCAGATTATTTTATGGTTTATCCCTTGGTATATGGTATAGCACTTTCAAATGATGACAGAATATTTGTAGGGAGCGCAAATTATGTTACAATGACTTCACAAGAAACTGTCACATTTATGCGGTTCTCTTCTAATGGAAAATTTGACAGTACTTATGGCATCAATGGCTATGCACAAGCAAATTTCGGGGCTACTAACTTTTATTTTGACGCTATGGCCTTAACACCTCAAAACAATGGGCTAATTACAGGCCATTTTGCATTGAACAATAGATCTGAACGCAAAGTTGTAGGAATAATTTGTTTTGATAGTACAGGTTTTCTTAATAATAGCTTTGGTACTGGAGGAAAAGTATTTGCTACATTTGACAGCGTTGATAACCGGGTAAATGCTATGCAATTACAAAAGGATGGTAAAATAGTTTTGACTGGTTATGTTACAGGGCGAATATTAAATAACCCACTTGTAAATAAAATATTAATAGCAAGATTTAATCGTGATGGTACAGCTGATAGCCTTTTCGGAAAAAATGGTGTTCTAAGGGTTCGTATTACTCCTAACGATTACTCTTATACATCCCTCATCCAACCTGATGGAAAAATAGTAGTAGCAGGCCATGGAATTTTCAGGGATACTTCTAATCAAAATTTTGACAATTACTCAAACATCGTGAGGTTTGAAAGCACAGCAAGAATCTATTACAACACTTTAATTGCTTCAACTTTTTTAGATAAAAATGCCAATGGTATAAGAGATGCCAATGAAAATTTTGTTCCTTTTGGTGATTTGCTAACTATAAAAGCAGGTGCAGATACCATTCGTTCTATATTTAATGTTGATAAATTTTTGCTTGATATAGACACTGGTACTTATGTATCCAAAATTATTCCTAACCGCCCTTATTATAACATTATTCCCGCAACGCACACCACTTTCCACACTACCTATTTCAACACTGATACTATCACTTTTGCTGGGCAGCCTATTCCCGGGCAACGTGATGGTTCGGTTCAGTTAATTCCTTTGACCACTGCAAGACCCGGTTTTCCTATTAGCTATGAACTTACTTATGTAAATAAAGGCACAGACACAATAACCACCGGAACCATTGAATTAATCAAAAGTAGTAAGCTCAATTTCAATAGCGCATCTCCTGTTCCAACATTAATCAATGGTGATACACTTCGCTGGAATATTTCCAACTTAAAACCTTTGGAAACGGGCAGCATTAGTTTGAGTTTCACTGTTAAAACTCCACCACTTGTAAATAATGGCGATACACTGAAATCAAGTGTTGCATTCACTACCAACAAAACCGACCTCACCCCCGCAGATAACACTTCAACTGCAAATCAAATTGTCCGCGGTTCCTACGACCCCAACGACAAAATTGAAAACCATGGCGGCAAAATAACTACTGTACAAATAGCTAATGGCGACTATCTTCAATACACGATAAGATTTCAAAACACTGGCAATGACACCGCCTTCAATGTGTATATAAGAGATACTTTAGACAACAAGTTAGATTGGAGTACCATGCAAATATTAACCGCCAGCCACAGTTATCAAATGACTATGAACGATGGTAACAAGTGTTTGTTTACCCTACGAAATATAAATCTTGTAGACAGCAATACTAATGAAAGGGCAAGTCATGGTTACATAGTGTACAAATTAAAACCCAAACCCACAGTAGTATTAGGTGATACCATTAAAAACACCGCCGCCATTTACTTTGATTATAATTTGCCTGTAATTACCAATACCGAAACAACCTTGATTATTAGTGAAGTATTGCCGCTTCGTTTGGTTTCATTCATTGCAAAAAAAGAAAACAAAACCAACCTGTTAAACTGGACTACCACCAACGAAATAAACGTTGATCATTTTGAAATAGAAAGAAGCAATAACGGCCGGGAGTTCAATAAAATAGGGATTGTGAGTAGTGAGTTGTCAGCAGGCAGTATCCACAAATATTCTTACACAGACCACTCACCACTCACCGCTCACAACTCACTTTTCTACCGCCTCAAAATCATTGAC
>JANMMU010000070.1:0-35557 GCA_031373555.1 Segetibacter sp.
CCAACCCAGGCCATATTCTGTATCGCCAACTTTTTTCTTCCACAAACTAAACCACGGAATAAAGAACAGATAGAATTTCTCAACACGGCAATAGAACAATATTGCCGGAAAAAAATGACCCATTTCATGCAAAACAACCAATATGGAAAATGATAAAATAAATTGCCCGGTTTTTACACCTACACTGCCCCAGTCTATAGCTAATAATGTCATCGTAATAAGATATGCTTTTTTATTAAGCCATAAATGGCTAATTAATTGTGTTTTTAGTATTGAATTGCAATGATTTTACATTGATTCATTGCGCAAATAAAACCATAAAACCCTGCAATTGTTAAAGTATTTAGTTAAAAGAGGATTTTAAGTGTTAAATGTCAGGCGGTTTATCCTTCACACTTTACACTTCGCTTAGACACTCACATTTGAATCAACGAGGCTGCGAAACTTCTTGCTTCGCCATCGCTTTCAAAATACTCTTCCAGCGTTGGATTTTCTATATAAGGAATTTTGAACATGGTTTGTTCAACAACTTCTGTCATATCCAGAAAGCCAATTCGGTTTCTTAAGAATGCATACACTGCTATTTCGTTGGCTGCGTTAAGGATGCTGGGCATGTTGCCACCTTTGTTCAACGCTTCCATTGCAAGCGCAAGGTTTCTGAATGTTTTAATATCCGGCTCTTCAAAAGTAAGACTTGGGTATTGTCTGAAATTTAACCTGGGTGAGTTGTTGGGTAAGCGATGTGGAAATGCTAACGCATACTGAATGGGCAGTTTCATATCAGGAAGCCCCATTTGGGCTTTCATGCTGCCGTCTTCAAATTGCACCATGCTGTGTATAATGCTTTGCGGATGAATGACCACCTGTATTTGTTCCGGTTTCAGGTTGAAAAGCCATTTAGCCTCAATCATTTCCAGCCCCTTGTTCATAAGGGTTGCGCTGTCAACTGTTATTTTGGCGCCCATGCTCCAGTTTGGGTGTTGCAAGGCATGGTCCCTTTTTACATTCACCAAAAAGTTTGGCTTTTTACCCCTGAAAGGACCTCCACTTGCAGTGAGAACAATTTTTTCTATCTTATTTCTTGTTTCTCCCACCAGGCATTGAAAAATAGCCGAGTGTTCGCTGTCAACAGGTATAACGGGCACCCGTTTTTCCATGGCCTTTCTCATTACAATATCACCGGCAACTACCAAAGTTTCTTTGTTTGCCAATGCAATAGCCTTACCGCTTTCAAGTGCAGCAAGAGTAGGTTTTAGACCCGCATACCCCACAATAGCAGCCAGCATTAGGTCGTAGCAGTCCATTGCTGCCACTTCTTCCAGTGCTTTTTCGCCGCAAAAAACTTTTACATCTGTTCCCGCCAGGGCATCTTTTACGATTTTATATTTCTTATCATCGCCAATAACGACCACGTTGGGGTTGAATTTTAAAGCCTGTTGCACCAGCAACTCATCGTTGGTTTGTGCCGTGAGGACTTCAGCAGAAAATTTGTCACTATTGGCTGCAATCACCTCAAGTGCCTGGGTACCAATAGAACCTGTAGAGCCAAATATTGCAATTCTCTTTTTAGACATAAATTGTTTAAACTATCAAGGGCGGTAAAGATAGCGGAATATTGTGTTTGTATGTTTTCATAAAAAAGTAAAAAATGCATAGAAAAAACATTTGATATCCACTTTATGTGAACATTTTTATCAAAACCCTTTAACCATTATTCCATTATTTTACACAATGACTAAAGAAGGCATCATTTTAGAACTAGAACAATTAAACAACTATACAAAAATATCTGTTGAGGAAATTGACGTTCTTGAAACCACTTTAAAGTATCCCGGTCTTACACAATATCTCGAGAGCCTGAAGTTTGGCTCAAAACCAGAAACCGCCTCAGCGGAACTGCTCCGTAAATTAACAACAGACGTACTCGATAAAACTGCATTTTCTGAAGTGAAGGTGGAACTTGGGTTTATAGATTTTGCGATCCAGGAAAATAAGGTGAACCCGATAATGATTGAGTTGAAACCCGCTTTTGACAGGGTTGTAGACAAAAACAGGAAGACAACTGGTATCCAGGCCAACAAGCTGGAAGTACCAAAATTTAAAGAGCAGGTACAAAAATACATTGCCTCCAATGATTTCATTATTGTCACCAACCTCAATGAATGTTTCCTCTTTAACCGGGATGCCATTTTAGAGTTTAAGCCATTTTTCCAAATAAAGTTTACCGACTTGCTACGTATGTTTTTGGACAGCGAAAACCTGTGGGACACTGTACGGAGACTGGAAGACCAACATGTAAAACCCGAACTGGAAACAGAATTTTTTAAAGACCTCGTAAAGTGGTTTGATGAATTGTCGCTCATCAATTTCATTGAAAAAGATGGATACACCAAAAGTGAATTGGCCGTGCTGCTTATCAACAAAATTATTTTCATAAAAACACTTGAAGATTATGGCCTCATCCCATATCGCTTTTTGAGCGATGAATATTTTCAGAAGTATGAAAAGTGGGAAATAAAAGGCATCGAAAAAATACTTAACCAGTTTTTTGGCGAAATTGAAGAATGGTTTTGGGATTATTATGACACCGAATTATTCAAAGTTAAAATCTGGGGATACATAGAAAAAAGCCAGGCCAACCTCAAAAAATTTGAAAGGGTTTTTGAAAGGGTACTGGGCGTAGGCAAATGGGAATACGCCTTTGGAAAAGGAATGATCCATTACAATTACAGGAAAATAGATGAAGATGTATTTGGCAAAGCTTATGAAACTTTTATAGCAAATACCCGCAAAGATTCGGGTATTTACTACACGCACCGCCTCATTACCCAATACATGAGCGAACAACTCATAACCAGATTGTTTAACCCGTACATTACCCAAATAACAGGGGCAATTGAGAAAAATGATTTTGAAACCGCCAAACAGCTTTTGGTGGAAATGAAACAAATTACCATAGCCGACACCACATCGGGCAGTGGTAGCTTTTTGATAAAATGTTTCAGGGAGATTTATAAGCAATACCAAATCATAGCGTCAAAACTGGAATGGGTAAACAACATACAAAATGGCCTGTTTGACCGCCCACAACATGTACTGGATGCAGAAGCATTTCTAAGGTTTGCCATGCTGGACCAGGGCAATAAACGAAAACTGATTTCCATTGTTGTCCTACGCCACATTTATGCATTGGATATTGACGACAGGGCATTGGAAACAGCCAAAACCAATATGTGGAAAGAAGCTGTCAAACTGGAAAAAGGCCTCTTTAACTTTAGGAAACTTGGTGATAATTTTAACCACATACTGCCTAACCTGCAACTTAATTTTATTAATGCAGATGCACTGTTCGACTTACCAATTGCACAACAATTGGATATTATTACTACGCATTTTACCAAAGAAATCAAACAATTGCACCTGATAAGGAGCCAATATTTGGCTGACCCTACCAATCCCAATGTTTTAAACGATGTAAAGGAAATTAAAACATGCATAAGGGAAAAGCTGAAACTTGAAATTGACAACCCGGTTTCCAAGCACCCCACTTTTATTTGTCTTGAGTTTTTCTATTTGTTTTTTGATGAAAACGGGAAAGCACTTCCGCCAACGAAGCAAGGGTTTTCGGGAATAATAGGCAACCCGCCCTGGGAGGAAATTTATCCCGTAGCCAAAGAGTTTGTAAATGTGGGTAAGTATGAAATGGATCGGGCAGATTTTGAAACGGAGTTTGAAAAAAAGCTAAAAAAAGACCCAAAACTAAGAAAGGAATGGGAAGGCTACCAGCAGTTTTATAGCAACTACACGGCCTATATGTCGGCGCATTACAGTTACCATAAAATGAAGCCGGAAACAAGCACGGCCATGCGCAGCCACCTCAACTATTTCAAACTCCTTTTTGAAAGGGACATGCAACTGCTAAAGCCAGATGGCTATCTTAATATTTTAATCCCATCCAGTTTTCAGACCGATGAGGGCAGTTTTGGCCTGCGCAAACTTTCGTTTATAGAAAACACCCTTATAGAATTATCGTCTTTTGAAAACCGTGGCTTTATAGAGGCGGGGAAAACTGCAAAAAGTAAAATATTCCCTGATGTACATCCGCAATTCAAATTTTCAATTGTCATGGTTCAAAAAACCCCCCCACAACCCGATAATGAATTCAAAGCTCTATTTTATCTTACTGACCCTCATGATTTATATACTAAACCCCCCTTAGGCTACAGCCTGGAAATGGTGAAGAAATTTTCTCCGGACAACTTGTCCATTATGGAATTTGCACAAGAAAGTGATTATGAATTGTGTAGCAAAATAATGAGTAACCATGCCACCTTGCGGCAGCTCAATTACAGCTTTCGCCGTGAGTTTAATGTAACGGATGACAGCGAACATTTTTTTAGTGAAAAAAAGGGGAAAGCTGCTGCACCCGTTTACGAGGGGAAAGTAATACACCAGTACAATTCCGTTTATTCAACATTTAACTATTACACTGATCCTGCCACGGCCCACGACATGCTACGGGATAAAGAAACCAAGCGGATAAAATCAGATTTGCTCCTTACCATTTCCACCAAAAAAACAAAAGAACTTTTTGAAAAAAACAATTGTACATTAGACTATCAAAACTACCGGCTGGTATACAGGGCCATAGGGCGAAGTACCGATGAAAGGACATTGATTGCCACTGTTATCCCACCCAATAATTTTTGTGTAAATTCGGTCAATTATTTAATAAACTGCAGTTACCAAACTCTTGACCATACTAATTTTCAGCAGTATTGCCTACCCGCCGCAGACAATGTGTACCTGATGGCCCTGATGAATTCGCTGGTGCTAAATTATTTTATCCGAAATAAAATTTCGGCCAACCTCAACATGTTTTATCTATATGAATTGCCCATTCCCCAACCTGAACTTGTGCTTAGGGAACAAATAATAAATAAAGCCTTTGCCCTGCTTTATCACAAGAGCAATAAAGCTAAATATGAAAGTTTGCGGGCCGCACTAGACATTGATGAAAAAATGGTGGATACTTATAGCAAAACTGATACACATATTGCCTTAAGGGCAGAACTGGAAATTTTGATTGCGAAAGAATTGTATGGGTTTAGCAAAGCAGATTGGCAATACCTGACCTCTACATTTGTTTATGGTGAAAACGACATAAACCGAACAGAGCTAAAAGAGATTATCAGGCTATCGAATGAGCTGTTTGAATAAAAAATATGGTTGCAATAAGTAGCAGTCTTTGGGATTGAAATTACAATCGCTTATCATTAGGGAATACCATTATTCCGTCCACCCACAACCGATGCTGATAAAAGTTGCTTAGTTTGAAGTTTGGTAATATTATTGCGCTTTTTCCATGCCTGCCCCGCAAATTGCGGCGGTTCTGCTGTTTTTAGCCCCCGCATTACTGACAGGGCAGGCACGGCGGCACAAAGACACATGGGGGGCACGAAGGCAAATAAAATAAAACATTGGCTATGCCGTTAGGCATAAAATGTCGGTATCAAAAACGTAAATAAATTGTACAAGTCCCGTAGGGACGAAATGTCAATCAATTGCAGATTCTCCTTTTATTTATGGGGTAAGATTATATCATCCCTATGGGACTTTGAAACATTGCCTATTTCATTTTTTGCTACTGACATGTAGTGCCTAACGGCACTTTTGTAGTTCAAATATTTCGACAAATAAAAACCCTGGCGGTTGTAATAATGGCCCAAAATGGATTTAGTGTTAAGTGATTTTTTTGTGTGGAAAATAGTATAAGTAATCTATATTTTTGGGGTAATATTGCTTAATAAAAAAAGCCGTTGACTATGAATAAATTGTACGCTTCGCTAAAAGGGTTGGTTGTTTTGATGTTGATGATGAATGCTACGGTTGGAATTGGGCAGCAGCCTGCACTGACTTGGGCAAAAAACATGGGAGGAACTTACTCTAATATCAAAGATTGCCCATCTGTAGGGGTCGATGATTTAGGATATATATATACTTCTGGTTCTTTTAGCGGTACTATGGATTTTGACCCTGGACCAGGAATTTATAACTTAACGTCTCAGGGACCGTATAACATGTATGTTTCAAAATTAGACGCAGCCGGCAATTTTGTTTGGGCAAAAAGAGTTGGAGGAGGAACTTCCGGGGTAGATAATTTTTCTCTTGCTCTTGATGCTTTAGGGAATGTTCATATCACCGGGGCATGCGATTCTATAGTAGACCTTGATCCAGGTCCGGGAATTTATCATCTTCCACAAAAAGGACCACAAAGTGCATTTATTTTAAAATTAGATCCCTCTGGAAATTTTGTTTGGGCTAAAGGTTTCACTTCTACCTACAAAAGTGAGGGGTATTCAATAACTGTGGACCATTTGGGGAATGTTTTTACTTCGGGAATATTTTCCGATACAACAGATTTCAATCCAGGTGTAGCAATCCATAATCTTGTAACTCCGAATTATCAATCCAATATTTTTATATCTAAATTAGATTCATCAGGCAATTTTGTTTGGGCGAAAGGTTTTACTTCGGATTATTATATGGCTAATTTGTCATACATAGCCACAAATGCTATGGGAGATGTGTATATTGGAAGTTAATTATATGGATCTGCTGGTGCAATTGTTGATATCGACCCAGGTCCAGGAATCTATAATATCACATTAGCGGGAGGTGAAGATTTCTTTATATCAAAATTAGATTCTTCGGGCAATTTTGTCTGGGCAAAAAGTATTGGTAGTAATTATAATGAAACTATTAGTTCACTAGCGGCGGATTCAATTGGAAATGTGTATTGCACTGGCAATTTTGAAAGTTTAGTAGATTTTAATCCAGGCCAGGGAGTATTCAATTTAACGCATGCAGGAAATGGGGATCTTTTTATTTTAAAATTAAATGCTTCGGGCAATTTTGTTTGGGCAAAAAGTATTGGTGGAATTTATAATGATCGAGCCTTTTCCATAACATTAGATAAGTTAGGAGACGTATATACAACCGGGGTTTTTAATAATACAGTAGATTTTGATCCTGGTGCCGGAGTTTTCAACCTTTCATCCGTGGGTATCGCAGGCAACAGTATTTTTATATCCAAATTAGATGGTTCTGGTAATTTCAAATGGGCAAGAAATTTTGTTGGCAAATTCTTGGTTTTTAGGACATCAGGTAAAAGTTTAATGGTGGACGATGCGTATGATCTATACATAGCAGGCGCATTTGCTGATACCGCAAACTTTGCTCCCAATGCTGGCAATTATTATTTGTCAACTAATATTAATAAAAATGATGCCTATGTTGCTAAATTTGGTCAAACCACCTTCCCCCTCAACCTCCTCACCTTCACCGCCAAAAGAGCCACCACCACCAACCTACTTAACTGGACAACCGCACAGGAGGTAAACACCGACCGTTTTGAGATAGAAAGAAGTTCCAACTGCAGGGAGTTTAACAAGATAGGGGTTGTGAAAGCCAACAGCATGAACGGGCAATATTCCTACGCAGACAACTCACCACTCACTACTGCCCACTCACTATATTATCGCCTCAAAATGCTGGACAAAGACGGACAATTTACCTACAGCCCTATACGCCAAATAAACATTAACCATTCATCATTAACCATTGTAATTTTCCCCAATCCCGCTAAAGATAACCTGCAATTGCAGCTAGAAAGCGAAAAACAAAAAACTATCAATCTACAGGTGGTTAGTCAAGATGGGAAAGTACTTTTATCTAAACAGGTGATTGTATTGCAGGGGACTTCTTTGCAAAATATCAACATTAGCAAATTGGTTAGTGGGCATTATTTCCTGAAAGCTATTGGGGAAACGACAGTATTAAAATTTGAGAAACTCTAGCCTCGTCATTGCGAGGACGACGTAGGAGGACGAAGCAATCTGCTGATTGTTTTTAGGGTTCACTTTAAGCAGAAGCAGATTGCTTCACTTCGTTCGCAATGACGGGAAACCTTCATGTTCCTTTGTGCCACCGTGCCTGTGTGGTTCTCCTCTCCTCAACTCCACAGCAGATTGCTTCACTTCGTTCGCAATGAAGTGCAAAAACCTCTCGTATCTCTGTGACTTCGTGACTCTGTGGTTCTCCTTTCCTCAACTCCACAGCAGATTGATTCACTCCGTTCGCAATGACGGGAAACCTTCGTGTTCCTTTGTGTCTCCGTGCCTCTGTGGTTCTCCTTTCCTCAACTCCACAGCAGATTGCTTCACTCCGTTCGCAATGACGGGAAACCTTCGTGTTCCTTTGTGCCACCGTGCCTGTATGGTTCTCCTTTCCTTAACTCCACAGCAGATTGCTTCACTCCGTTCGCAATGACGGGAAACCTTCGTGTTCCTTTGTACCACCGTGTCTCTGTGGTTCTCCTTTCCTCAACTCCACAGCAGATTGCTTCACTCCGTTCGCAATGACGAATATACCTTCGTGTTCCTTTGTGCCACCGTGTCTCGGTGGTTCGCATTTCCTCAACTCCACAGCAGATTGCTTCACTTCGTTCGCAATGACGGGAAACCTTCGTGTTCCTCTGTGCCACCGTGTCTCTGTGGTTCTCTTTTCCTCAACTCCACAGCAGATTGCTGCACTTCGTTCGCAATGACGAATATGCCTTTGTGTTTCTCTGTGCCTTTGTGTCTTCGTGGTTCCAATACCTTTACTGTTCAAAAAACATAACACAGAAAAACCTCCACATCATTCTCCAAATGGTTTATCTTTAGGGAATACCATTATTCCATATGCCAATCAAAAAATTACTGGTCGCCAACCGCGGCGAAATAGCCATAAGAGTATTAAGAGCCGCTACCGAGCTGATGATAAAAACAGTGGCCGTTTATACGTATGAAGACCGCTACTCACTGCACCGATACAAGGCCGATGAGTCTTATCAAATCGGTAAAAACGATGATCCCCTAAAGCCTTATTTGGACATTGAAGAAATAGTGAAAGTTGCTAAAAGAGAAAAGGTTGATGCAATCCATCCGGGTTATGGTTTTCTTTCAGAGAATGCTTTGTTTGCCCGCCGTTGCAGAGAAGAGAACATCATATTTGTTGGCCCTTCGCCGGAAGTAATGGAGCAACTCGGCGATAAAATTGCGGCTAAAAAAGTAGCAAGGGAAGCTGATGTACCTGTAATAGAAGATGCTATAGTAAGCAGCAAAGATTTTGACAAGGCTAAGCACGAAGCATTACGGATTGGTTATCCTATCATTATAAAAGCGGCTGCAGGCGGTGGTGGACGGGGCATGCGGGTAGTAAGGGACGAAGACCAACTCACCAAGTCCATTACCGAAGCCGGCAATGAACTAACTACAGCGTTTGGTAATGACAGTATGTTTTTAGAAAAATTTATTGAATCGCCGAAGCATATTGAAGTGCAAATTATGGGTGATAATTTCGGACATCTTGTTCACCTGTTTGAACGTGATTGCTCGGTGCAGCGCAGGTTTCAAAAAGTTGTAGAAATAGCTCCCTCTATTGCTTTGAAGGAAGCGACCCGTCAAAAACTATATGATTATGCCATCAAAATATGTAAGCATGTAAACTATAACAACGTTGGCACCGTAGAGTTTTTGGTAGATAGAAAGGAGAACGTTTACTTCATAGAGGTAAATACACGAATTCAGGTAGAACACACTGTGACCGAAGAAATAACGGGCATAGATATTGTCAAGAATCAATTACTGATAGCAAGCGGACATAAATTAAGTGACCCTGAAATAAATATTCAATCGCAGGAACAACTTACATATTCGGGTGTGGCTGTTCAATGCAGAATAACTACTGAAGATCCTGCCAATAATTTTAAGCCTGACTTTGGAACGCTTATAGCTTACCGCAATGCAGGTGGCCACGGCATTAGGTTAGACGAAGGAAGTTCTTATCCCGGGGTCAACATATCACCCTTTTTTGATTCATTGCTGGTAAAAATTACTGCTACTGGCCGAACCCTTCCCGAAACTTGTGGAAGGCTGTTGCGGACACTTAAAGAGTTCAGGATACGAGGTGTAAAAACCAATATCCCCTTTCTTGAAAATGTGTTACAAAACAAGACCTTTCAGGGCGGCGATGCTACAGTTGATTTTATAGATAATCATCCTGAATTGTTTACAATGGCCGCCCGGCAAGACAGTGGTACCAAGGTTTTGCGGTTTATAGCTGATGTAATTGTGAACGGTCATCCTGATATTGCTAAGGTAGATAAAAGCAAACAATTCAGGATACCTGCTATCCCCGAATTTGATATAGATTCTGCTGCACCAAAGGGAACTAAAGATATTTTTACCGAGTTGGGAAGAGAGGGTTTTGTAACCTGGCTCAAAAACGAAAAGGAAATAAAATATACCGATACCACATTCAGAGATGCGCACCAATCGCTATTGGCTACAAGAATGCGGACTTTGGATATGCTGCAGGTTGCGGAAGCCGTTTCAAAAAATCACCCTGAAATATTTTCATTGGAAATGTGGGGTGGTGCTACGTTTGATGTTGCATTACGCTTTCTGCACGAAGATCCGTGGCAGCGCTTACACTTATTGCGGGAAAGCATTCCAAACATTCTTTTTCAAATGCTGATAAGGGGTTCCAATGCTGTGGGCTATACAGCCTACCCCGATAACCTGGTTGAAAAGTTTATTGAAGAAGCCGGGCAGAAAGGGATAGACATCTTTCGCATTTTCGATTCGCTCAATTGGATAGAGGGAATGAAAGTGAGCATCAATGCCGTAAGAGAAAGGACAGAAGGTCTGGCTGAAGCCTGCATCTGCTACACCGGTGATTTTTTGGATAAGGAAAAGAACCATCGTTTCAACCTGCAATATTATCTTGATCTTGCCCGTCGTTTAGAAGATGCAGGAACACATATTCTTGGTATTAAGGACATGGCCGGACTGTTAAAGCCAATGCAGGCAAAGATCTTGGTTGAAGAGTTGCAAAAGGTTGTTTCTATTCCCATTCATTTGCATACACACGACACATCATCTATTCAGCCTGCAACTTATCTCAAGGCCATTGAGGCCGGCGTGGATGTGGTTGATGTTGCTTTGGCATCAATGTCGGGACTTACGTCGCAACCCAATTTTAATTCTATTGTTGCTATGATGAAGGGGCATGAAAGAGAGTCTCCAATGAATCTTTCAAAGCTGAATGAATTATCTAATTATTGGGAAGATGTACGGGAGTTTTATTATCCATTTGAATCAGAATTAAAAGCCGGCACTGCCGAAGTTTTTGATCATGAAATACCGGGTGGGCAATATTCCAATCTTCGTCCGCAAGCTCGTAGCCTTGGTTTGGAGGATAAGTTTCAACTGATAAAGAAGAACTATGTCATTGTAAATAAAATGTTTGGCGATATTGTAAAGGTGACACCATCAAGCAAAGTTGTGGGGGACATGGCGTTGTTTATTACTGCCAATAACTACACCGAGCAGGACATTATGGAGCGTGGTGATACTATGTCTTTTCCTGATTCTGTTATTGGATTATTCAAGGGGGATCTTGGGCAGACTGATGGTGGTTTTCCCGAAGCTCTGTCAAAAATAATTTTGAAAGAAGAAAAGCCCAATACAGAACGACCCAATGCACATTTGGCACCAATTAATTTCAGTAAGGCGTGGGAGGATTTTCAAAATAAATTTGGGAAGGAATATGAATTTTCTGACTTGCTTTCTTATTTGTTTTATCCAAAAGTATTTGCTGATTATCATGAGAATAAAATCAAGTATGGCAACCTTTCTCATTTACCAACACAACAATTTTTCTTTGGCTTAAAGCCCA
This sequence comes from Segetibacter sp., assembly GCA_031373555.1. Classification (GTDB taxonomy): domain Bacteria; phylum Bacteroidota; class Bacteroidia; order Chitinophagales; family Chitinophagaceae; genus Segetibacter. Next base: position 11,785 of record JANMMU010000070.1, read on the forward strand.
ATCAGGAAGCGTTGATACAATTGGCTCCCGGAAAAAGTATTTTAGTGAAACTGATCTATACAGGGGAAACGGATGATAACGGTATAAAGAATGTAATTTTTAAACTGAATGGTCAGACAAGGATTATTGAAGTAAAAGATAAAAATTATAAAGTCACTAAAAAGACGAACAAAAAAGCCACAGCACCAAATGAAGTAGGCGCACCTTTGCAGGGTAAACTTTCAAAGGTCTTGGTAAAGGCAGGTGATGTAATACAAAAAGGAACACCATTATTCACTATTGAGGCTATGAAGATGGAATCAACAATTGTTGCTGCAAAAGCTGGAAAGGTTAAAACTATTGCATTACAAGAGGGTGGTCTTGTAGAACAGGATGATATGATAGTTGAGATGGAATTGTAAGCATGCATAACAGCTTCTAATTTGATTGGTAATAATGCTAATCAAGGGTTTGAAATGTTCGTTTCAGTGCCGTTAGGCACGGAATATTGGTAGAAAACCACGGTTTTATTTTGTTTTAAAGTCCCGCCAAGGCGGGATGAAATGTGGACCAAATGGGAATGACATCATTTCCATATCGTCCCTACGGGACTTTAAAACATAACCTATGTCATTTGTGCTACCGACATATCGTGCCTGACGGCACTTTTATGATTTAAACATTACGACAAATAAAAAATCCGCAGATTGTTGAAGCGGAGCAAAAAATGATATGCTGTTAAAGAGATTTTTCTCTTGGAAATAGTATAAGTAATCTATATTTTTGGATTAATATTGCTTTTTTAATAATTCTACCATGAATAAATTCTACGCTTCGCTAAAAGGGATTTGCTTTTTGATGTTGATGATGAATACTGCGGTTGGGTTTGGGCAGCCAGGTTTCTTAGATGCCACGTTTGGGAATGGGGGAAAGGTGGTGACTGCGATAGATAGTTTTTCTCTTCTTGCTTCAGAATTACGCATTCAGCCTGACGGAAAAATTGTTGCGGTTGGTAGAGTTCAAATGACAGGAGGGGCTTTGCTGAATGGCTTTGTAGTGGTAAGATATAATGATGATGGTACACTTGATAATACCTTTGGTTCAGGCGGAAAAGTAATAAATCACTTCAACTCGGCTAATCAAAGAGAGGCGTCACAAACATTGAATATACAACCTGATGGAAAAATAATTGTAGGTGGGACCACAACTACTTCCACAAGTGATATGGTATTGGTTAGATACAATAATAATGGAACCATTGACAACTCTTTTGGAAGTAATGGCCTTTCGGTTGCTGACTTCGGCAGTTCTGATTATACTTATACTACATTGCTAAAGCCCGATGGAAAGATAATTACTGCAGGAGCAAGTTATGGTTTCCCTCAAGCACTATTAATACAATACACCCCCAACGGTCTAAGAGATAGTTCATTTGGAATAAATGGTGTTGCTATAAGCCCTGCTTATTCAGGAATAAATAATTATTTAAACGTAAATGGACTTGCAATACAAACCAATGGAAATATTTTAGTGGGAGGTTATAGTACCAAGTTTGACGCAATCCGTTTTTTGCCCAATGGCACAATAGACAGTTCCTATGGGGATAATGGTAGAGCAAGAATAAATTTATTGGGAAGTTCATACTATCTTAATTTACAACAAGATGGTAAGGCAATATTATCCGGGACAACATTCTTGAATAACCATAATCAGATTGCTTTAGTAAGGGTTAATACAAATGGCTTGCTTGACAGTTCGTTTGGAACTGCCGGAATTGTAATAACTGATATTGATACAGCCAAAGGGTTCTCATTCCAATCATTCATTCAACCAGACGGAAAAATATTAGTTGCGGGTACCAACTCATTAGGTGGTGGAGTTATTCCAAATTTACCCGCCAACGGTTACCGGGGGGATTTCGTCCTTCTGCGTTATAATAGTGATGGAACTATTGATAGTTCTTTTGGAGTTCAAGGGATAATTACCACAGACTTTGGTTTGCAGGATAATGCAGCTTCTTTGGCTGTTCAGAGTGATGGAAAAGTTATTTTAGCTGGTCGTGTATCGGACAGTACTAAATATAACATCGGTCTTGCCCGATACAGCTTCAATGCCCTCCCCCTCCACCTCCTCACCTTCACCGCCAAAAGAGTCAACACATCCAATCTCCTAACCTGGTCAACCGCACAAGAAATAAACACCGACCGCTTTGAAATAGAAAGAAGCAGCAACAGCAGGGAGTTTAGCAAGATAGGTGTTGTGAGTAGTGTGTCGGCAATTGGTAGTACCCATAAATATTCATTCACTGACTACTCACCACTTACAACTGCCCACTCACTGTATTATCGCCTCAAAATGCTCGACAAAGACGGACAATTTACCTACAGCCCCATTCGCCAAATAAACATTAACCATTCAACATTCAACATTGCCCTCTTCCCCAACCCTGCCAAAGATAACATGCAATTGCAGATAGAAAGTGACAAGCAAAAAACTATCAATCTACAGGTTGTTAGTCAAGATGGAAAGATTGTTTTATCAAAAGATGTTACAGTACAGCAAGGGGTTTCTTTGCAAAATATCAACATTAGCAAACTGGCTAGTGGGCATTATTTCCTGAAAGTTATTGGAGAAACGATAGTATTAAAATTTGAGAAACTTTAGCCTCGTCATTGCGAGGATAAAGTAAGAGTACAAAGCGAAATATAAAAACATTGGCTATGCCGTTAGGCATAAAATGTCGGTAGCAAAAACGTAAATAATTGTAGAAGTCCCGTAGGGACGAAATGCCAATCCATTGCGAATTTCCTTAATGCTTGACACAAAGATAATATCGTCCATCCGGGACTCTTTGAAACATTTCCTATGTTTCCGGTTGTATAAGTTTACCTTACTAACTATAATTCAATATACTCTCAATTTTGTTCAACTCGTCAAAAGTAAAGTTGGTTTGTTTGTATGATTGCAGGCAGTCCGCTAATTGGCTGACTCTGCTAACACCAACAAGAACTGAAGTAATCCTGTTATCTTTCAACAACCATGAAAGAGCCATTTGTGCAAGTGTTTGATTTCTATTTTGAGCAAGTTCATTAAGACCATTAATCTTTTTCAAAACTTCCGGAGTAACCTGATCTTCTTGTAAGAACCCACTTGGTTTTGCTGCACGGCTGTCTTTAGGTATTCCATGAATGTATTTGTTGCTCAACAATCCCTGTGCAAGTGGTGAAAATGGAATGCAACCAACGCCTTCTCTTTCCAGGATATTCAACAAACCACCTTCAACCCAACGATCAAACATGGAGTATTTGGGTTGGTGTATAAGGCAAGGTGTACCCAGGCTTTTTAAAATAGTGATTGCTTTTTCAGCCTCATCATTTCCATAATTACTGATGCCAACATACAATGCTTTACCTTGTCTAACTATCAGGTCTAAAGCAGACATGGTTTCTTCTAAAGGTGTATCAGGATCGGGGCGGTGGCTATAGAAAATATCAACATAATCAAGTTTCATTCTTTTGAGGCTTTGATCAAGACTTGAGATGAGATATTTTTTTGAACCCCATTCACCGTAAGGCCCGTCCCACATTCTATACCCTGCCTTGCTGCTGATAATCATTTCATCCCGGTACCCGTGAAAATCTTTTTTGAGGATGTCTCCAAAGTTCTCCTCTGCCGAGCCGGGAGGCGGGCCATAATTATTGGCAAGGTCAAAGTGTGTTATGCCACTGTCAAAAGCAAGGTGCAATATTTTACGGTAGTTTTTTCTTTCGTCTTCATGTCCGAAATTATGCCAAAGACCCAATGAAATTGCGGGCAGCATTAATCCGCTGCGACCGCAACGGCGGTATTCCATTGTTTCGTATCGGTTCTTGGCGGGGGTGTATTTAGTCATAAACCTATATTTTGCACAAAGTAACAACGAAATGCAAAATACCAATGGATGTTAAGGCAATGAGTTTTAGGATAATTTAATTTTACTAATTTCTTAAGGTAGTGGTGTCCTATTTTTAATTGAATTTAATTTCGATTTTTTAAAAATAAAACAGACATAATATCATACTATGCCTGTTTACTCTATATCCGTGGCATTTATGTATTACTAAATAGTTCGTTTAAATATTAATAATTTTACCTCAATCGCAGACGGTTATACATGTCGTGCATGATTTGCATGTGTGGTGCAGTCAAAACTGCCAACCCTATAAAAGTATATGCGGCTATTGCATTGCTGTCTATAACCATGAACCCTGTAAGGCCAAACATTACAATCCCTGCAATGGCTAATCCACTATACAACAATATTTGTTTTACAATTGTGATTTGAGAATAAGCATCGTTATTTCTTAAATACTGCACAATATTTTTAATTGATAAAACAGAATGCCAAACAACGAAATAAAAAGTAAACCCAAGTAGCATGGGTAGATTAAATAAAACAAAAAGTATCATTGCAAAACGAATCAAAAATTCTCCTTTCTCATTGTAACCAAGATTGGGTTTTACTAAGAAATAAATGAAAGTGCAGATAAAAAATAATGTGCCTGATACCGTCATGATATAGTATCGGTTATCTCTGATAAGGTTCATTAATGCTTCATTCTCTTTACCAGACTGAAACAATTGGAGAATGGGCTTTACTTCATCAAAATGATGTAACAGGATAACACAAAGTATTACAAGACCATAGCTAACAACAAATAATTTTCCAATTAGGGTATCTGTTTTAAATTGGTATAAATCAGTTTCGCCAAAATGATATGAAGCGAATAAAATAAACAATACTATGCCTGCTACGGGAAATAGCCAAAGGATTGAGCTAAATAAAAATAGCCTTGCGATGTAGATGGAGAGGAACTTTGATTTTGAGAATACTTTTTTGCTTGCATCAGCATTTCTTGTTGCTACCAACAAATCCGCAGCACCATGAGGAACACCTAGTAATATTATTCCTGATAAGAAAATGATGAATTGAGTTTTTGAATCTATAGGTTGAATGTAATTTTGGATACAAAGCAACATAAAACCAAGTGTCAAAAGAATACTTCTTATCATGATTTATATCTTCGGGATCATTTACCAGAAAGTAAAAAAGTGTGATACTTTCTGTATCACACTTTTTTTATAAAGTCAGCTATGCAGTTGCAACAGACTTATCTGATTGAGCCAATGCATAAATTACAAGGCCAAACCCGATTTTATTAATCGCATCTCCAATGTTGTAAACTATGTCCATAGATAGACCCTGAAACATTTTCATTCCAAAAAGCCCACCTTCTGTACCAGCTATATAGCCAATTGGATAAATAGCCCAACCAACCAGTACAAACCAACCCAAAGTTCTTACAGCCTTGGCAACAGCAGGACCTGCATTGTTTGCAAGCTTTGCAACATCCCCAAACCATACCAGGTAAACAATATAGAAGTATGCTATTCCGCTTATCAATCCCCAAATCCAACTTTGTGTTTCTTTGCCGTAAATAGCTTCCCCTATGTATCCTGTTACAAGCATAATAACAGAAGCAAAAATTAACTGCCATAACAAACCAATTTTGCCACCAGCTTTCTTTGTAATTAAATAAAATTCAACGCACATTAAAGGCACAGTTAAAATCCAGTCTACATAACGGAAGAATACCGGTGACTCTCCTGTTTCCAGATTATAGCCACGCATGTAATAATAGTGAACAGCAGCGATAAATGTTATTAGTCCTGATACAAGAATGGATGTTCTCCATTTCTTGTCAACATTAGACATTTCAAAGAAGAAAAAAACGCAGGCGGCCATCATAGCCATTGTGCCTACAAAGAAGGTAAAGGCAACATAGTTTGTTGTAGCGATAGGGAGAATCCCCAGCATATTTTTAAACATATAATTCTGTTTTTTAGGTGAATAGAAATTTTAAAAAGGAAGTTGAAAAATAATTGTACAATTTTTTTGTTTAATTTTCACTAGTGATACATTAAACAGTATTTTTCTTTTTAAAGTTCATTTATTTTAAAAATAATTTCATTCTCAATGAACTTTATGATTACTACCAAACATTTGTTTAGCTTTTATTCAGAATAGGATTGAATTAATCAAGCAAGAAGTAATTTAATTATTTTGTTTATGGAAGTTATCTGATTTTGTTATTTATCATTTCTAAAAACTAAAATTGGTTTTGAAGGTTTTTTTTACAATTGTTAATCACTATTAAAATTTACTGACAGTCCTTTTTGATTTGGTTCAAAAGAGTGAAGAAAGAGTTTAGAAACACATTACTTTTGCCACCTGTTACTAATTCAAATTACAATCTATACTTGCCATGAAACTAGTTACCTACCTAAAACATAATACAGAGCAACTTGCATTGGTACATAAAGACCACCTGCACGACCTCAATTCCCTTTCTTCAGAATTGCCATCCACAATGGCAGATTTTCTAAATGGTTGGGAGAGGTATTATCCCATAGCAATAGAAGCCGAAAAGTTACTGCATGCTAAAGAACATCATACAATACATTATAATAGTGTTGAACTACTGGCACCGGTTCCGCATCCTACTTCCTGCAGAGATGGTTATGCATTCCGGCAACACGTAGCTGCAGCCCGACGCAACCGCAAGGTGGATATGATACCCGAATTTGATCAATATCCCATTTTTTATTTTACCAATCACAAGAGCATACAAGGCCCGGGAGAAGTGATATGTATGCCGGATCATTTTGCGAAGCTTGATTTTGAATTGGAAGCTGCTATTGTAGTCTGTAAAAAAGGACGAAACATAAAAGCTTCGGATGCTGATGAATACATTGGAGGTCTTATGATAATGAACGACCTAAGTGCAAGAACTTTGCAAATGGAAGAAATGCTTTTAAACCTTGGCCCCGCTAAAGGAAAAGATTTTGCAACAACAATAGGCCCATGGTTGGTGACTTTAGATGAATTGCAACATTTTGAAGTGGCTGCAAAACCCAACCATACAGGAAAAAGCTGGAACCTGAAAATGACTTGTAAAGTAAACGGTGTGCAGGTAAGTGAAGGAAATGTATCGGATATGGACTGGACTTTTGCAGAAATACTTGAAAGGGTTTCTTATGGTGTGGATGTTTATCCCGGCGATGTAATTGGTAGTGGTACAGTAGGAACAGGTTGCTTTCTGGAACTGAATGGAACAGGAAAACTACATGATCCTAACTACAAAGAACAATGGCTGCAAAATGGTGATGTGGTTATTATGGAAATAGACCAATTGGGCACACTTGAAAACACCATTGTTGCTGAAGAAACCGATTGGAGTATTTTGAAAAATAAAAAAGCAATTGCTAAATAAATTTAACTGCTTATGATCCTAAATCTGCAAGACCTTAACCCAATAGAAAAGCAATACTACCTGCAGCATGTTATTGCGCCACGGCCTATTTGTTTTGCATCTACCATTGACAAAGCAGGAAACGTGAATCTTAGTCCGTTCAGCTTTTTCAATATGTTTTCTTCTAACCCACCAGTGGTTATTTTTTCTCCTGCACGAAGGGTAAGGGACAATACTACTAAGCATACCTTGCAAAATGTATTAGAAGTGCCGGAGGTTGTTATCAATATTGTCACCTACGATATTGTTCAACAAACATCGCTTTCCAGTTGCGATTATCCTAAAGAGGTGGACGAGTTTATAAAGGCCGGCTTTACTAAAGAAGCAGCCACTATGGTTACGCCACCTATGGTAATGGAATGTAAAGTAAAACTGGAGTGTAAAGTCATTGAGGTAAAACCTTTAGGCAGTGAAGGAGGTGCAGGCAACCTTGTAATTTGTGAAGTGCTTTGTATGCACCTTGACGACAGTCTGTTGAATGAAAATAAAAAGTTTGACCAAACAAAACTTGATCTTGTTGCCCGTTTAGGTGGAGATTGGTATTGCCGGGTTACAAAAGACAACTTATTCATTGTTCCCAAACCAAATATTAAACTTGGTATAGGTATAGATGCTTTGCCCCCATCAATTAAAAACAGTAAAATTCTTACAGGCAATCATTTGGGTATGTTGGCAAATGTAGAAATGATGCCGGAGCAAAATGAATCAATTGAAAACGATGATATTAAAAATACTTTGGTTGGATGTACTGTTAATGAATGGGAGGAGGAAGTCCACAATCTGGCTGCTGATTTATTAAACAATAATAAGGTTGAGCAAGCATGGCAGGTTTTATTAATGAAAAATAAATAATATTTTATTAGTGTAATTATTATATTTTATTTTAATGTGCAATTTTTGCTGGTGGTAATATTTGATTTAGTTTGTTATAAAAGTAAATAATGTATATTGGGAGTCTTCATAGATTCCCTTTTTTATTTAATGGATGAGACACTTAAATATAGTGTTTGAATTATCAGCTTTTCAATGGCTGTTCAATCAACAAAAAATTGTTGATGTAGTATTGATGTAGTAGTTAAACCGCATTATTTCAATGATTTACAATAGCGAAGTAGTATTGTTGTAACACCTTATTAACTTTTGGGTTTTTGACCATTTACTTTTGCATCATCCTCTTATAGGTCCTTTTTCGGCCAATTAAGATTCTTGCCTTAACATTATTCATTCATTTCAAACAAAACAAATGAAAAAAAATCTTTTCTCATGGATCGTTTTTTTACTTCTGGCGTTGAAAGTAAGTGCACAGCCACCTGTCGCAGCTCCTGCACCGCCCAGCCGAAATGCATCTGACGTAGTTTCACTTTTTAGTGATGCCTATACCAATGTAGCAGGTACTGATTGGTTTCCAAACTGGGGACAATCAACTGTAGTTTCTGACATATTGGTTGGTGGTAATGTGACAAAAGAGTACCTAAATCTAAATTATCAGGGTGTGCAGTTTGCATCTCCTGTAAATGCAGCAAGCATGGTCAATCTGCATTTAGATATCTGGACTCCCAACTGTACTGCATTTGATGTATTTTTAATTAATACGTCTCCCGGTACTGTTGAGCAGGCCTATACTATTAATCCTACAGCTTCGGGATGGAATAGTATTGACATACCATTGTCGCACTACAATACGATTGCTTTAAATAATATTGGACAAATAAAACTAACTGGTCTTCCTTGGGGTACAAGTACAGTTTATCTTGATAATTTTTATTTCTGGAAATCTGCTAATACTCCAACACTTTCTAATTTTAATATCCCTGCTAAATTGTTGGGAAATGCTCCTTTTACCATAACTGCACCAACGAGTAATAGTGGTGGAAGTTTTTCTTATTCCAGTGGAAACACAAATGTTGCTACTGTAAGTGGAAGTACAGTTACGATTGTTGGAGTTGGTACATCTATCATTACTGCTACACAAGCTCCATTCGGTATTTATGGTTCAGGCTCTATTACTGCACCTTTAGTTGTTAGTTTCCCCCCTCCAACCACAGCAGCACCTACACCACCTGTAAGAAATGCAAATGACGTTGTATCTCTTTATAGTGATGCTTATACAAATGTTGCCGGTACTGATTGGTACCCTAACTGGGGTCAGTCTACTGTAGTTACTGATGTTACCGTTGCAGGAAATAACACAAAAAAATACGAAAACTTAAACTATCAGGGTGTTCAGTTTGCAGGCCCGGTAAATGCATCCAATATGACCAATCTGCATATTGATATCTGGACTCCAAACTGTACAGCTTTTGATGTGTTTTTAATTAACACAAGCCCTGGCGTTACAGAACAAGCTTATACGATTAATCCTACACAATCTGGATGGAGTAGCATCAATATTTTATTGACTAATTACAACACAATTAATCTTGCTAGCATAAACCAGATAAAATTAGTGGGAACTCCATTTGGCAGCAGTACTGTCTATATGGATAACCTATATTTCTGGAAATCAGCCAATACTCCAACATTATCTAATTTTAATGTGCCTGCAAAAGTATTGGGAGATGCTCCGTTTGCTTTAACAGCACCAACAACTAATAGTGGTGGTGCATTTAGTTATACAAGTTCCAATCCAAATGTGGCAACAATTAGCGGTAGCACTGTTACTATTGTAGGTGGTGGAACCTCAACTATCACAGCTACACAGGCTCCTTTTGGTAGTTACGGATCAGCCTCTATCACTGCATCATTAGTTGTTTCTTTCCCACCACCATCAACGGCTGCACCAACTCCACCTGTTAGAAATACAACAGATGTTATTTCATTATACAGCGGTGCTTATACAGAGGTTGCAGGAACAGATTGGTTCCCTAACTGGGGTCAGTCAACTTATGTATCTGATATTATGATTGCAGGTAATTCTACCAAAAAGTATGATAATCTTAATTATCAGGGTGTACAGTTTGCTGCTCCTATAAATGCTTCAGCAATGGTAAACCTACATGTGGATATATGGACGCCAAACTGCGATGCGTTTGATATATTCTTAATCAACACTACACCTTCAACTGTTGAGCAATCAGTAACCCTAACCCCTACTAAATTGGGTTGGAACAGTTATGACATTGCACTTTCGCAATACAACACCATAGCACTAAATAATATTGGTCAGTTTAAATTGGTTGGTACTCCATTTGGCGGCAGCATAGCTTATCTTGACAATATTTATTTCTGGAAAGGAGTAGCAGCACCTTCTTTGGATGTTACACAAACAACATGTAGTGTAGCTACCGGAACTATTACTGTTACATCACCAACTGCGGGATTAGCTTTTAGCCTAAATGGTGGATCTTTCTCAAACAGTACAGGCATCTTTAGTGGTTTGGTACCGGGTACTTATACTGTAAGGTCTAAGACTTCAACCGGTCCTATATCAGCCACTGCTACTGCAGTTATTAACCCACAGCAGATTATTCCTTTAGCACCATCACCAATCATGGGTGTTAAAAATGTTAATCAGTGCAATGCAGTGCAGACTTATTCTGTTATGAATGAAAATGATATTACCTACTCATGGACTGTAAGTGGAGTTGGTAATTCAATACAATCAGGACAAGGAACCAACGCTGTTGTTTTAAATATGAATGTTGCCGGTACTGTAACAGTAAAAGGTAAAAACTCATGTAACAACACTGGTCCACTCACCACCTTTGCAGTTTACAAATCAATCCCAACAACCCCTGGATATATTTACAAGGCTTTTTTACCATCCTTGGTTTCAGCAGCTACCAATGTTTGTAGTTACACAACAAGTGTAGTAGCCCAAACAGGTGTAAGGGATACGTTTAGAATTAAGCAGGTAGCATTTGCTACAGGATATATTTGGGAAGCACCGGGTGGTTCTAATGTAACAATGGTAAATGACACTACTATTGCCGTTACTTTCCCTGATACTATTACACTTAGTTCAACATCACCCCGTTATATTAAAGTGTATAGCTTATCAGCATGTGATACAAGTTTACCAAGGGTATTGACTTTAGCCAGAACCCTGCCTACATTACCTGGAGTAATACAATCTTCATTTACACCGTCTGTTGCTGCAGTAACAAATGTTTGTTCAGCCATTGGCGGATCTCCAATAACCTATAGAATAAGAAAAGCAGCCAATGCTACTTCTTACAATTGGTCATTGAAGCTGGGTACCAATGCTACTTTGGTACATTTAAATGCTTTAGGAGTAAATGATACAGCAGTAACTGTTGTCTATAACACCGGATTTACAAAAGATACTATTTCAGTAAGATCTGTAAATGGTTGTTCAATGAGTCTTGCCAAGACCCTTGCAGTAAGTGCAATCATGGCACCACCTGCTGCAACTAACATTACATCATCTACTGGTAATTTCAATGCTTGTGCCGGTAATTCAGTACAATACACAGTAGTTGCACCTGCCCCTACCGCTACACAGGGAACAGTAATGGTGTACAGATGGACTATACCCGCCAAGACCTCAATCACCAGTGCCAATGCAGATAGTTCTGTCATTACTTTAAGCTTCCAGACATTGTTTGCCGGTGGAAGTTTAAGTGTGAAAGCTTTAAGCGGATGTGGTATTTATAGTGCAGCAAAAGCAGCCTCTTTCTTACCACCAACACCAACAGGTATTACATCCGGTACAGCATCTTACAATGCTTGTATAGGTGATGTAATCCAATACACTGTAGTACCTACAGCCTCTACCTCGTTGCAGGCTATTACACATCATTACCGTTGGACTATCCCTGCCAAGACAATGATCTCTGCCACCAATGCAGATAGTTCTGTTATAAGTGTAACATTCCTTGCTTTGTACACCGGGGGCAATCTTACTGTCAAAGGTGTTACGGCTTGCGGGGTTGCAGGAAGTGCAAAAATACAGGCACTTACACACACAGGCTGTCCTCCCGGTTCACGTCAGAGCATTGTAAAGGCGCAGGAAATAACGCTAAACAAAGCGCAGCTTTATCCAAATCCAAACAATGGTACTTTTAATTTGAACATAGAAACAGGCATTAATACAACTATGCCAGCAAGTGTTCAGATTGTAGATGCCTTTGGCCGTCGTGTTGCACAATACAATACGATGAATACAGCAGGAAAGATGAATAAGAATATTGCTGAAAACACTCTTGCACCGGGTCTTTATACTGTTGTTTATACAGTGGGAAACAAGACTGGATCAATTAAAATGATAGTTAATCAAAGATAGATTCTAAACTCAAAATCCAATATATTAAACAGGGTCATCAGATTGATGACCCTGTTTTGTTTATCTATGTAAATAGTATTTCCCAATTCTTTTTATAATTAATAATTTTCCAAAACAAAGATTTAACAATGATGAAAAATAAACTGCGGTACAATTTATTAGTGGGAATAAGCAAGCCCACTTTGGTGCTAATTATCCTGGCTTTGTTTGGATTTAATTTTATGATCAATGCTCAAACTTTAGTTTGGGAGGAAAATTTTAATTCAACAACCCTTAATTCAACCACCTGGACCTATGATTTTGGTAACGGTAGTGGTCGGGCAGCAGGATGGGGGTGGGGCAATTCTGAACTTGAATATTATACCAGCAGAACAGATAATGTTAGAATTGAAAATGGAAGTCTGGTAATTGAAGCCAAGAGAGAAAATTTTGACGGAAGTGCTTTTACGTCTGGCAGAATAAAAACGGAAGGTAGAGTACATTTTAAATATGGCACTGTTGAGGCTCGAATAAAATTGCCAAATATGGCAAATGGATTATGGCCTGCCTTTTGGACTCTAGGTACAATTGGAGGATCATGGCCGTCCATTGGTGAAATTGACATAATGGAAGCAGGTGCTGCATCAGCAATTGCTGCTAATCTTGTGAATAAGAGAATTAGTTCAGCTGCTCATTGGAGCAATGCAGGCGGAGGACATGAATACACTACTAGCAGTAAAGATGCAACTGTGGATCTTTCTGCTGACTATCACTTATACAAAATGGTTTGGACCAGTCAATATATTAAAATGTATCTTGACAATGTAGAGTTTTATAGTATTACTACTTCTACTAACCCAGACCTTACTGAATTTCATACCCCTCATTTTCTATTATTAAATATTGCAGTAGGAGGTGGTTACACAGGTATTTTTACCGATAATGGAATTACTGCTCCATTACCCGGTAAAATGTATGTTGACTATATTAAACTGTATCAAAACCCGGGAGATGAGCTTGTTCTTGGAAATGATGTTGCAGTTACAGGAAATTTTGGAGTGCTTACAGAAACGACTCCTGTTTCGGCATCATTGGATTATGGAACAAATGCAGTATTAAACTATTGGAATAATATTTCCACTATTACCAGTCCGGTTCCGATTCCTTATGAGGGCACAAAATTGTGGGCTGTGCATTCAAATGCAGGCGATTGGTTTGGAATGGGTGTTTTAAATAATTATGTCAATCTTCAAAATTTTTCTTCCGGTTCTTTAAAGTTTCAGTTCAAATCTACCTATACAGGACAATTTAAAATAGGCCTCACAACAGGTCATGGAGAAACGTGGATGAACTTTAGTGCAGGTACCCAAAAATATGGATTGGTAAGAGATGGTAACTGGCACGAAGTAACAATTCCTTTAGCTGATTTTAATAATCCTGCGGCAGGTATGAATATTGATTTACTGACTTTAAAATCGGCATTCATGTTTGCCGGTGATGCGCCAACTTCTGGTGCTGATTTCTATTTTGATAATATTTATTTTTATAAAACCGGCGGAACAACTTCAACTGCGCCAACGATACCCGCATCTACGCCTCCGGTAAGGGTTTCAACAGACGTGATTTCATTATTTAGCAACGCTTATACAAATTTTTCTGGTACAGATTGGTTCCCGAATTGGGGACAAACCACAGTAGTAACTGATACCGTTATTGGCGGAAATAGCACCAAAATTTACAGCAACTTAAATTTTCAGGGGGTTCAATTTGCACCTGCGGTAAATGCAGGTAGCATGACCAAACTGCACCTGGATATATGGACATCTAATGTTACTGCATTTGATGTTTATATTATCAATGCAGGTCCAATTGAAAAGAAAGTAACGCTGACACCCAACTTAGCCGGATGGAACAGTTTTGAAATTGATTTGAATGCAACAAATTTTCCGGGAATTAACTTCGCCAACATCATTCAGCTTAAACTGGAAGGCAGACCGGCTGCTGGAAAAGTGTATTTGGACAATCTGTATTTTTATAAGCCACCTAGTCTGCCGGCCATTTCGCCATCTACAGCAGCACCAACCCCACCTGCAAGAAATGTAACTGATGTTTTATCATTATTCAGTGGGGCTTATACTGATAAAACCGGAACTGATTGGTTTCCTAATTGGGGTCAATCAACGATAGTTGCTGATACAGTAATTATAAATAACAACACCAAAAAATATTCAAATTTTAATTACCAGGGTGTTCAATTTTCCAGCCCGGCCAATGCGGAAAATATGAGATACCTGCACATTGATATCTGGACACCCAACTGTACTTCATTTCAGGTTTTTCTAATTAATACAAGTCCTGCGCTTGTTGAACAATCTGTTACGCTTTCACCTGCATTATCAGGATGGAATAGTTATGATATTGCATTAACTCAATACAATACAATTGCACTTTCTAGCGTAAACCAGTTGAAACTTGTTGGATTGCCATCTGGTACAGGTACTGTTTATCTTGATAATATTTATTTCTGGAAGCCTGCTAATGTGCCTACACTTAGCAATTTTAATATTCCAGCTAAAGTTATGGGGGCTGCTCCTTTTGTTATTACAGCGCCTACAAGTAATAGTTCCGGTGCATTTACTTATACAAGTAGTAATACCAATGTGGCAACAATTAGCGGTAGCACTGTTACTGTTAGAGGTGTGGGTACCGCAATGATTACAGCAACTCAAGCTGCAACAGCAACTTTTGTTACAGCTTCAACTACAGCGCCTTTAATTGTTTCTTTTGCTCCACCTACAATAGCAGCACCAACTCCACCTGCTAGAAATACGACCGATGTTATTTCTTTGTTCAGTGAAGCGTATACCAATGTTGCCGGAACTAATTGGTTTCCAAACTGGGGGCAGTCAACAGTTGTTACTGATATTATTGTAGCCGGTAACGCCACTAAGAAATATGACAACCTAAATTACCAAGGGGTAGAGTTTGCAGGTTCAGTTAATGTGAGCGCAATGCAGTATTTACATCTTGACATTTGGACTCCAAATTGTACTTCGTTTGATGTCTATTTAATTAATACCATTCCATCTACTGTAGAAAAAGCATTTACAATTAATCTTACAACTGCGGGTTGGAATACAGTAGATATACCACTTTCAAATTACAATACAATCAACTTAGCATCCGTTACACAAATCAAATTGGTTGGCACCCCATTTGGTGGCAGCATAGTTTACTTAGACAATATTTATTTCTGGAAAGGAGTAGCAGCACCTTCACTTTCGGTTACACAAACAACTTGTAGTGTTCCTACAGCAACCATTACTGTAACATCACCAACTGGGGGATTAGCGTTTAGCCTTAATGGCGGTTCGTTCTCTAACAGTACAGGCATCTTTAGTGGTTTGGTTCCCGGCACTTATACTGTTAGAGCAAAAAATGCAGCCAACCAGGTTTCTCCTGGTGTAACGGCAATCATTAATCCTATAGAAGCATTACCTGGTGCACCTTCTGCTATTGTTGGAGTTAAAAACATAAACCAATGCGATACTTTACAATCCTATTCTGTTGTAAACAATAGTAGTGTAACTTATGCATGGTCTGTAACAGGAACGGGCAATTCAGTTAAATCGGGACAGGAAACCAATGTTGTTGTTCTTGTAATAAAGGCTGCGGGAACTATTTCCGTTAATGCAAGAAATAGTTGCGCTAATGTTAGCCCTACCACCACTTTATCCGTTACCAAATCAATCCCAACAACACCGGGATATATTTACAAATCATTTGTACCATCATTGGTTTCAGCAGCTACCAATGTTTGTAGTTACACAACAAGTGTAGTAGCCCAAACAGGTGTAAGGGATACATTCAGAATTAAGCAGGTAGCATTTGCTACAGGATATATTTGGGAAGCACCGGGTGGTTCTAATGTAACAAGGGTAAATGACACTACTATTGCTGTTACTTTCCCTGATACTATTACACTTAGTCCAACATCACCACGTTATATTAAAGTGTATAGCTTATCAGCATGTGATACAAGTCTACCAAGGGTATTGACTTTAGCCAGGACCCTACCTACATTACCTGGAGTAATACAATCTTCATTTACACCGTCTGTTGCTGCAGTAACAAATGTTTGTTCAGCCATTGGCGGATCGCCAATAACCTATAGAATAAGAAAAGCAGCCAATGCTACTTCTTACAATTGGACATTGAAGGTGGGTACCAATGCTACTTTGGTACACTTAAATGCTTTAGGGATAAATGATACAGCAGTAACTGTTGTCTATAACACCGGATTTACAAAAGATACTATTTCAGTTAAATCTGTAAATGGTTGTTCAGTAAGTCTTGCCAAGACCCTTGCAGTAAGTGCAATCATGGCACCACCTGCTGCCACCAACATTACCTCTGCTACTGGTAATTTCAATGCTTGTGCAAGTAATTCAGTACAATACACAGTAGTTGCACCTGCCCCTACTGCTACACAGGGAACGGTAATGGTGTACAGATGGACTATACCTGCAAAGACTTCCATAACGAGTGCAAATTCAGATAGTTCTGTAATTACCTTAAGCTTCCAGACATCATTTGCAGGTGGTTCATTGAGTGTGAAAGCCTTAAGCGGATGTGGTATTTATAGCGCAGCAAAATCTGCATCTTTCTTACCACCAACACCAACCGGTATTACATCAGGTACAGCATCATACAATGCTTGTATTGGTAATGTAATCCAATACACAGTAGTACCTACAGCATCTACCTCGTTGCAGGCTACTACACACCATTACCGTTGGACTATCCCTGCCAGAACATCCATTACTGCAACCAATTCAGATAGTTCTGTTATAAGTGTAACATTCCTTGCTTTGTACACTGGCGGCAATCTTACTATTAAAGGTGTTACAGCATGCGGAGTTGCAGGCAGTGCAAAATTACAGGCACTTACACACACAGGCTGTCCATCAGGTTCACGTGAGAGCATTGTAAAGGCACAGGAAATAACGCTTAACAAAGCAGCGATTTATCCTAACCCAAACAATGGTACATTTAGTTTGAACATAGAAACAGGTGTTAACACAACTATGCCTGCAAGTGTTCAGATTGTAGATGCGTTTGGCCGTCGTGTTGCACAATATAATACCATGAATACAGCAGGAAAGATGAATAAGAATATTGCTGAAAACACTCTTGCACCGGGTCTTTACACTGTTGTTTATACAGTGGGTAGCAAGACAGGATCATTCAAAATGATAGTAACCCAAAAGTAGCCGCCATTTTAATGATAAAAGCAAAAAGAGGCTGTCTCAAAAGAGCAGCCTCTTTTTTTTATGGCCAATAAATCCTGAATTTTTATTGTTTAATAATTTTTTGTCGAAACTAACAATTACTATTTTCCATCGTATATGACAATAGTCTCTAAGGGAACACAGAAATGGAAGATTTTCCTGGACTAATCTGTATCAAAAGCTTTCGTATGTTCGATGAGTAAACTGCTCCCACTTCAAATAAAAAAAGCAACACATTCAAACTCTTTTGTATCTTGTATCCACAAAACGCTACAACCATGAAAAATAGTTTACTAACTGCGGTTTTGATGGTATTATTTACAGGTGCTTTTGCACAGCCGGGGGTGTTGGATCAGACGTTTGGGGTTGGGGGGAAGGTGATGACATATGTTGGTAGAATGAGTAATGGTTTTTATTTTCCAAATGCATTGGTTGCTCAACCTGATGGAAAAATTATACTTGGTGGAGGAAGTGCTAACGATTCAACTGTATTTACCAGACCTTTAATAATTCGATATAATACAAATGGTTCTTTAGATACTACTTTTGGGATTGGAGGTAGTATCGTATATCAGGCACTTTATGAGGGGGAAATAAATTCAATTGTTTTGCAGCCTGATGGTAAAATATTGGCTACAGGTTATGGTTGGGATTCAAGTTCTGTTTCGTTTGTAATTAGGTTAAAAGGCAATGGCAAATACGATAGCACTTTTGGTATAAACGGTGTAAAGATTATAATTCCAAAAACCAATTTACCTTTTGATTATTATAATAATATTTTTATCAGGCCAAACAATAGTATTTTCTTAGGCGGAATAGCTTATGATAGTACAAATAGGATTAATTATAGATTGTTGCAGTTTAATCCAAATGGAACGCCTGACAATACATTTGGAGTAAATGGGGAGATGATTATAAACGCATTAGATTCTTTTAGTCAATACATATCAGAAATGCAAATATTGAAGAGTGGTAAAATCATTGCCCGTTTTAAAGATATTACACCTTCTAATTATAAAAATGGGGTTATTCGGTTTAATGTAAACGGATCAGTGGATAGTAGTTTCGGAGTTAATGGGAAAGCTTCAGTTTCTTCCGGTATAAGAACAAGTTACCTACATGGCATTAATGTGGATTCAAATGGGAATATTTTTCTTTTAGGAAACCTAACCGATTCCATTAAAACAACAAATTTTACTTTAGTTTGTTTTGATAGTAGTGGTAGCTTAAAATCAAACTTTGGTATTAATGGAAAACTATCCCTTCCTTACTCATGTGATTTTAAGACTGATGCTAAATATAAATTCAGGCCCGATGGTAAAATCTATCTGATTACAAGAAAAGAAACAGCAGATTCTCTTTTGGGATGGGGTTCGAGGAGTGATTTTGCGCTTTTGCTGTATAATAAAAATGGTACAATTGACGATTCTTTTGGGCGTAGAGGAATAATAATAACTGATTTTGATAATAATGAAGTTGAATATCCAACAGATTTTCTTATTCAGCCAGATGGGAAAATTATTGCAGTAGGATTGTCTACAAATGTAAATGATTACAAAGGAAATTTTGTTTTAGCCAGATATGAAAGTAATGCCAGAATTTATTATAACTCTTTAATAGCTTCTACTTTTTTAGATAAAAATGGCAATGGAATAAAAGATACAAATGAACCTTTGTTTTCTAAAGGAAACCTGGTATCCTTAAAAGCATGGATTGATACAATTCGTTCTATATTTTATGCGGATAAAATTTCTGTTGACCTTGATACCGGAACTTATGTAACCAGGTTTATTCCTTATTCACCAGCTTACAATGTTGTTCCAGCAAGCCATGTTACATCCAATTCTACATATTTCCATGACGACAGTGTGTCTTTTGCTGTGCAGCCTGTTCCCGGTCAAAGAGATGTTGCAATAAATCTTATTTCTCTTAATGCCGCCAGACCAGGTTTTTATTTGAGATATCAGTTGGTGTATTCAAACCAAGGCACAGACACTGTTTCAAATGGTGTAATTAAACTGTTAAAAAGCAATAAGCTTACTTATCAAAGTTCAACTGTTGCACCCAATTCCATTGTTGGTGATACCCTCATCTGGAACTTTGCTGATTTAAAACCACTTCAGGATTCGTCTATATTCCTGGACTTCTATGTAAAAGCACCGCCCATAGTAAACTCAGGCGACTCTATACAATCAATGGCAATTATAACAACGAATAAACCTGACCTAACACCGGCTGATGATACCTCAAGAGTTAAACAAATAGCCACTAGTGCTTACGACCCCAACGACAAAACCGAAAACCACGGCGGCAAAATAACAACTGTGCAAGTAACCAATGGTGACTACCTGCAATACACCATACGCTTCCAAAACACGGGTAACGACACTGCTTTCAATGTGTACATAAGAGATACCTTAGACAACAAACTGGACTGGAACACCATGCAAATCCTAACCGCCAGTCACAGCTACCAAATGACCATGACCGATGGCAACAAATGCCTGTTCACCTTGCGAAACGTCAACCTCGTTGACAGCACCACCAATGAACCTGCCAGTCACGGCTACATTGTTTACAAAGTAAAACCCAAACCAACCGTAGTCCTCGGCGACACCATCAAAAACACCGCCGCCATTTACTTTGATTACAACCTGCCCGTACTGACCAACACCGAAACAACTTTGGTTATTAATGAGGTTTTGCCGTTGCGTTTACTTTCATTCACCGCAAAAAAAGAAAACAAAACCAACCTGTTGAATTGGACAACCACCAACGAAATAAACGTTGACCATTTCGATATAGAAAGAAGCCGAAATGGTAGGGAGTTTAGTAGGATAGGTAGTGTAAAAGCTGGGCAAAGTAATTATTATTATACTGACAACTCACCACTGACAACTGCCAACTATTACCGTTTAAAAATGATGGACAAAGACGGCAAGTACGAGTATAGTCCCATCCGATTGTTAACAATTAATAATTCACAATTACCAATTACAATCTATCCAAACCCTGCAAGGGATAAGGTTACGGTCACACACCCCGCAGCCAATACGGCTGCCCAACTGCAATTAACCGACATGACCGGCAGAATATTAAGAAGAACAAAGGTTGCAGCAGAAGTTGTGCAAGCCACCATGAACATCAAAGGATTGCCTGCAGGCAAATACAACCTCACCTGGAGCAACGGGATTGTAAGTCATACACAGCCTTTGGTAATTGAATAATTATTTTATTGTGTTATCTTACATACTGAAAACTATACAACCATGAAAAGAATTTTACTAACTGCGGTTTTGATGGTGTTTTGCTATTGCTTTTCGCCTTCGGCAAATGCACAGCCGGGTACACTGGATCTGACTTTTGGATATATGGGACAAGCAAGCCCTTCTACACCATATCAAGACGACTACCTCATGTTGTTGAAATGCCGTGAGGATGGAAAAGTTTTTAAATCTGTTATGAACATCGATGATTTTGATAGAGTAGGTGGTTGGGTAACTATAATCGATGGGTCAACCGGAGGGTATCTCTATGCAGATGATTTTTATGTGGTTACAAGAATCGAATTTCAGAAAGACCAGAAAATAATAACATATGGGCAAATCTGGGATAATAATTTCCCGATTCACGAGGCTCAAAATCTCCTGACAAGATTTAACCCCAACGGAAAAGTTGACAGCACTTTTGGTGTAAATGGCAGACTTTATTTTATGAATTTTGATAGTGTTAATTATAATCCTATACCCTGGAACCCAGGGGCTACTGTTCTGGTGCGACCTAATGGTAAAATTCTTTTAGGCCTTCAAGATGGATCGTCACTTCAGTTATTGGCAAATGGCCAGGTAGATTCCACATACGGAAACGCTTATAATGGTTACGTTGGGATGGCACATCCACCTGCTTATTTAAATGTGTTTTTTGATTATCATCCTTTAGTAAATGATAAATTACTTTTAACGAGAGTTTCATCAACCAAAAAACTAATTCTTGCCCGTCTAAACCCGAATGGATTTGTTGACAGCACTTTTGGAACAAATGGGTTTGATTCGGCTATTGTAGTTCCGGGCATCACTGGTTTTAGAAAAGTATCAACAGATAGCAATGGCAATTTGTTTTTTGCAGCGTCTATCGGCAATGGACCATCGCCGCAGATTGTATTGATGTGCTTGGACAGCACAGGGTCGCTGAAGACAAGCTTTGGCACCGGAGGCAAAACTTTGATTTCCGTTAGTGGTACTAACAAAGTTATTGCTTCAGTCAACATTCAAAAAAACGGAAAAATATTACTTACCGGTTCTGCGACCATTCCTGCGGGACGTAAAAATTATTTTTTGACAAGATTTAACAAGGATGGAACCATAGACAGTTCATTTGGTAAAAAAGGAGAGTCTTATATTGAGGTTTATACATCCGATCCATATTCCTACCCCCCTGTAGATACCCCCATTGGAATTTTGGAGGGAGGATATTCCGTCCTCCAACCTAATGGAAAGATTTTTCTATCAGCAGGTGTCTATGATTCATATCATCCAGGACGCAGTGCTGCGGTGGCACGTTGTGAGGGTGATGACAAGGTTTATTATAATTCCCTGGTCGTTTCTCCATTTTTCGACAAAAATTATAATGGAATAAAAGACCCCGGCGAGTATGTGTTTCCTTATGGAGATGCAGTGGCTATAAAAGCTGGTGTTGACACCATTCATTCAATGTTTGGCTCATGGGAGATGTCTATGAGTGTGGATACCGGCACTTATGTATCTCAATTCAATCCTTACTCAAGTAATTTCACTACAGTTCCTGCATCACATACCACCTCTTTTCCTGCTTATTTCAGTAGCGATACTGCAACTTTTGCAGTACAGCCTATTCCGGGCAAAAGGGATCTGTCAATTAACAGCACTTCTTTTTCCGGAGCAAGACCAGGTTTCATCATCGGATATCAAGTCAAATACCAAAACACTGGTACCGATACCGCCGATGGAACCGTTGAAATAATCAAAAGCAATAAAATGAATTTCAATTCGGCAACACCCCCTCCCACTTCTGTGAGTGGAGATACACTGCGGTGGGCCTTTACTAATTTCAAACCATTTGAACCGCCAACTACTATTTATGTTTTATCAACCGTGCAGACACAGCCTTTGGTTAACCTGGGAGATACGCTGATATTTGTAACTACAATTACTTCCAATAAAACAGACCTTCATCCGGCTGACAACACATCAACTTCAAAAGTAGTAGTTACTGCATCGTTTGACCCCAACGATAAAACCGAAAACCATGGTGGTAGCATAAAGGCGTCGCAGGTGGCTGCGGGTGAATATCTTCAATACACCATCCGCTTTCAAAACACGGGCAATGACACTGCTTTCAATGTCTATATCAGGGATACTTTGGATGGCAAACTCGACTGGAATACCATGCAAATAGTAGCCAGTAGCCACAACTACCAAATGACAATCAACGATGGCAAATGCTTCTTCACTTTCCCCAGGATTCAACTGGTAGATAGCATCCACAACGAACCGCAAAGCCACGGCTACATTGTTTATAAAGTAAAACCCAAACCAACCGTAGCCCTCGGCGACACCATCAAAAACACCGCCGCCATTTACTTTGATTACAATCTACCCATACACACCAACACTGAAACAACATTGATTATTAGTGAAGTATTGCCGCTTCGTTTGGTTTCATTCATTGCAAAAAAAGAAAACAAAACCAACCTGTTAAACTGGACTACCACCAACGAAATAAACGTTGATCATTTTGAAATAGAGCGTAGCAATAACGGCCGGGAGTTCAATAAAATAGGGATTGTGAGTAGTGAGTTGTCAGCAGGCAGTATCCACAAATATTCTTACACAGACCACTCACCACTCACCGCTCACAACTCACTTTTCTACCGCCTCAAAATCATTGAC
>JANMMU010000080.1:0-12550 GCA_031373555.1 Segetibacter sp.
CACTGGGCTCAACCCAACGAAAGATGTTATTTTATCTTTTGGCGCACTAGGTATTTACCATGATAGTATTTTAATTGGTGATAATTTTGAAGTTGTAATCTTGCAATACAAATATTTGCATGACCATGGACTTTCCAATGAGTTTTTAATTGCAGTAGATTGCTTCGTCCTCCTACGTCGTCCTCGCAATGACTGAAAATAACGTAATCACATATCCACCTCAATAGGCTTATTCTTAGCAGTATCAACCCACTTATTAACTGAACGGTTAAAATAATAACCTGCAATACCTGTTGCAGACAGTACATTTATGAGTACATTGTATAGTATTGGAGATACTTTGCGGAGAAAGTTATATTTCTTTACATCATCCTGTAAACGGCGGTTTATTTCCCGGTCATAGGTAGAAAACATGGTTTTATCATATCGGTTTTGCTGCACGGCCCTTTGTATATAATGTGCGGCAATATAGCCACTCATCATACCGGGGCCAACGCCCTCACCTGTGGTGGGGCAAACTAGTGAGGCTGCATCCCCCGTTAGTATATAACCATCGCCACTGGCTTTTCTGCCTTGAGAGGCCAATGGTAAACCCCAACCAACCGGTTTCTCCAACGGTTTTGCGTTTTTGAAACGGTCTTTTAGTGCAGGGTCTTCATTTATTAATTGATTAAAAACAGTTTTTAGGTTGATGGATTTGTCAGCAATCATATCGCTTGCCAAACCACAGCCAACATTGGCCTCTCCATTAGGCAAAGGAAATATCCATAAATAGGCGAGGGGTAATGATTTAGGCAAGTAAATTTCGAGATTATTATCTTCCGTAATTCCATCTATACCTTTCCAATATTGTCTAAGCGCTGCTGCATAGTTGCGTCTTTCAATTTTTCTTTCGCCCAGACTTCGCAGCATTACAGAATGGTCACCATCGGCACCCACTATTAGTTTAGCATTTATTTGTATGATTTTATTATTGCCTTCGGCTGAAATGTGCCATCCATCTGCTGTTCGTTCTATTTTTTTAACTGCATGTCCCTGCCGGAAGTCTGCAAATTGTGGATTGATTTTGGTGACAAGAAAATTATCGAAATAGGATCTTTTTGTAACAAAGAAAAAAGGGTAACCATCAGTTTTGTCTGATGCATTTTTTACACTTAGTATATAAGATTTATTTTTTGAAACTATGATACTACAACCTTTTGCCTTTACAAAGTTGGGGTCGTGCATTATCTCATTCTCAACTATTGAAGGATCTAAATGATTTAGAACCCTTAATACTTTTAAGTCCAAAGCATCTCCACAGACCTTATCGCGGGGAAAAACAGCTGCATCTACAATAGTATGGCTGATACCCATTTTACTAAGAAACAATGAGGTTGTAGCCCCGGCAGGCCCAGCACCTATAATACAAATGTTGGTTTGAATGATTTCAGACATGAATAATTTTAAAACAATTTGGCACAAAGAAACAAAGAAGATGTCTGTTTTTTGCAGCGTTTATTTTTGGATAAAAAAATACGATACCAAGTTTATTAATTTTTTTTGAGTGAAAATAAACAAAGGAAAGATACAAATACTGTTATAAAAATTCTGAATTTAGCAGGGCAAATTCTACTAAATGATCACTTTTTACCTAACCAATTTCATCTATTTCAATATCGTATTTGCCTAATAAACCCCGTAAGCCCTGTAAAGAAAATTTTGTTTTTTTTATAGCATTAACCTCCGGATCAATTGAATAGTTGAATGATGTCCTTAAATCGGCTTTCTCCATTATAGTACTACTAAATACTGCTCTTGTTAATTCACAATTGTCAAATAAACCATTGCTCACATCACAGTTTGTAAAATCTACTTCCTGAAGTTTGGAGTGTTTGAATAGGGTGTTTTTAATCTTACAACCATAAAAAGATGAGTGTGTCAAAATGCAGTTATCAAAACTAAAAGACAACCCAAATGGATTGCAGTCCTCAAAACGAAGCCCCAACATTTTACAATCTTTGAAAACAACATCCCTCAATGCCGTCCTTGCAAGTGATGCCATACTAAAATTGCACCCCGAAAATGTACAATCAGAAAAGCTACTATCAGAAAGATTTGTATTGGAAAAGTCGCAATTATTAAAAGTGCAATTTTCGTATTCAATATTGGTTAATGGGTTGTTGCTAAAATCAATTTTGTCAAAAATTTCATCTAAAAATAATCCTGTTCCATGCATCTTCTATTTATAATCAAAGAAACCCCAAACTCATAACTCATAACTCATAACTCATAACTCATAACTCATAACTCATAACTCATAACTCATAACTCAAAACTCATAACTCAAACCTCAAACCTCAAACCTCAAACCTCAAACCTCATAACGCTCAACTCACAACAGCCCAATATGCAGTTCACTAAAATTCTTAAGTGATGATATTTTCAAATCAGCCAGGCTCCATCGTTCATCTTTTATTTGGTGATAGGCAGGCACAACGACGCACTTCATTCTTGCTGCTTTTACTGCTATCATACCATTAATGCTGTCTTCAAAACAAATACATTGCATTGGAGATACATTTAGTGCTTTTGCACATTCCAGATAAACCTGTGGATGTGGCTTGCCGTAAGCCAACTTTTCAGCCGAAGTTTTTACCTGTATATATTCCTCAATACCCAATAGTTCAGTAACAGCATCTACAATACTCATAGGTGAAGAGGTCGCCAATCCTACTTTATAATTTTTGCGATAGAAAAACTCAAAAATATGTTCATAACCGGTCATTGCTTTTCCTTTCTCTTTAATTTTTTGGATCACCAATTCTACAATTTTATTACCGGCTTTTTCAAGTTCACTATTGTCGAATTTATAATCACGTAGCCACCAACTTACAAACTCACTTGTACGAAGACCTGTAGTAGTGGCATATTCTTCTGCTGATAATTTTTTGCCATAGTAAGCAAATACTTCTGTAGCTGCTTCCATCCACAATGGTTCACTGTCTATAAGTAAGCCATCCATATCAAAAATAACCGTATTGAAATCCATGCATTTGTATTAATGGCGGCAAAGATAATCCTTCACACATACAACACTTCAATTTCAGAATTGGATCATTAAGCCGCCTCTTTGTCCCTTAGTATTATTTGTAACGCTGCATGAAACACAAAGAGACAACCCATGCTGTCTCTTTGTATTATTTGTCTTTTTGACTGAAAAATGACTACTTCAATGCAAACACTGCAGTAACCTCGAACTTCAACTTCAGTTTTTTAAAGTCAATATTGGGGGTACTTTCAGGTTGTCCTCCACCACCTGCATCCATTGCCTGCATACCCATTACCCGCATATTTGCATACATAGGTTGAGGATAAATTGATACTTCATTCGGTTCATTTATGGTAAGCGCCTCACCTGCTTTTTCATTTATTGCTTCTGCAAGATAGTTAGCCTTGTCACGAGCCACCTGAACAGCCTGTATTTTTAGTTGTTTTTTAAACTCCTGTAAC
Organism: Segetibacter sp.; assembly: GCA_031373555.1. Classification (GTDB taxonomy): domain Bacteria; phylum Bacteroidota; class Bacteroidia; order Chitinophagales; family Chitinophagaceae; genus Segetibacter. The sequence continues at coordinate 3,493 of JANMMU010000080.1, forward strand.
TTGCTGTGATCAACACGAGATATGTAGAAGTTTTCAGTAGCCTCATCATCTAGTTTTTGAACCAATTCATCCATTTTGCGGGTAGTACTCATTTTCAATTCGTAAGTGATACCTGCCTTCATGTCCGGATTTTTCTTTTTATTTTTTCTGGTCCACCAATAATTTTGGTCATAAGTCTGATAGTTCTGCACACTTATATCACTTTCTTTCAGTCCAATACTTAATGCAGATTTTAGAAACTCACTTTTTATTGATTCCAAATCTACTTTGCCACCACCTTTACGCTCATACTCACGTAGTTGTACATTCACATAAATTTCATCGGGTATTACTTCCATTTCTGCAACACCGCTTACGTTTATTGTCTTTTGTTTAATGGTTTCCTGTTGGCCATTTACCTGCATATTCATAAAGCAAAAAATTAAAATCGTACTGATTATTGTTTTCATAATTTGGTTTTTTTTATAAAGAGTAAAGATCGAACGATATTACACAGAATAAAAATAAATTCCCTTTGGTCTTAACATTGCGTTTACATTCGTTATTTTGCATTTTCATTTTGCCTGCCAAATAAGCTATATGAGTTCAATAGTTGAAAAATTAAAACATATCAGGTTATTCAGATCGGTGCTGTATGCCATTATTGGGGTAATCTCATACCCCGGCTTAGCCATCATCAACAAATTAAAAATAGAAGGTACAGAACATTTGGAAGATTTGCCAAAGGGCAATGTCCTCTTTGTAAGCAACCACCAAACCTACTTTGCCGATGTAATAACTTTCTTACACATATTTTGTGCCGTTAAGTGGCGAAAAAAGAACAAGTTAGGCATACCATATTATCTGCTTAACCCATTTACCAATGTTTTTTATGTTGCAGCGGCCGAAACTATGAATGGTAATTGGTTGAGCAAATTATTCGCATTGGGCGGTGCCCTTACTGTAAAGCGTACATGGCGTGCAGAAGGTAAAGAAGTAAGACGTGGCCTCGATCCTTCTGATACAAGAAAAATACACCGTGCTTTAAGCAATAGTTGGGTCATCACTTTTCCGCAGGGCACTACCAAGCCGTTTGCACCCGGCAGACGTGGTACGGCTCACATTATAAAGCATCACCAACCTGTTGTGGTTCCTGTTGTTATCAATGGTTTTTGGAGGGCATTCAACAAGAAGGGTTTAATTTTTAAAAAGAAAGGATCTTTACTCTCCATTCGTTTTAAAGCCCCAATGGTCATAGATTATACGCTACCTTCTGAAGTTATATTGGAGCAGGTAATGGATGCTATAGAGCAAAGCAAAAAATTTATGCTCAAAGGCAAGCACCATGTAATGACTGCTTTGGATAAGTAGTTTGTTTTTTATTTTTTGAAACCAGCTGAAGAATAACTATTAAACATTGTTGTGTCACTCACTTGTACTTTTGGGTAATTCTGTTGGGCATTTCACACCGTTTACTCCAATAATTTATTTTAAAAAAAAGGGTATTCAATATCCAGCTCCATTCGAATTTCCGATTTGCAAAATCTGATAACTGACTACTCACAATTAAACAGGAAGTAGAATTCGAATAAACATCCACATTTTACTCTTAAGCTCACCAGTAAAATCATTTTCATAAAACACTTCCTGTCATCCTGAAAATTTGACTTGCTTATTTTGCTAACAGCTTCAGTTTTTTAGTTCACTTTTGCAACGAAAGGAATTAATAAAAAAATGAAAATCATCCCATTAAGCGAAGGCGTATTTACGATAGATAAAACCAAGGTGTTTGTTCCGTTTGCAATAGGAGAAGATGAATTGCAAAACTGCCCCGTGGGTAGTTTGTTGGTAGAAGTGCAGCCGTTTGCAGTGGTTACTGACAAAGATGTTTTATTGCTTGATACAGGGCTCGGATTTTCCGTAAATGGCAAGCTGCAAATTCACCAAAACCTGATGAATAATGGCATAGACCCTATGCAGGTTACAAAAGTATTGCTTACACATTTGCACAAAGACCATGCAGGTGGAGTAAGCATCAAAGACAAATTAGGGCATTATTCTTTGGCTTTTCCCAACGCTACTTATTACGTTCCAAAGAATGAACTTGACTTTGCTTTTGAAACCGGTTTTCCCAGCTTTATGACAGATGAAATAAGTATTCTGACCAATAACTCCAAAACGGTTTTATTAGATGAGGCTGGAATAATTGACGGATATATTGAGTACAAAACTGTTGGCGGTCATTCACCCAATCACCAGGTTTTTTGGATCAGGGAAAATGGGGAAACCATCTTCTTTGGCGGCGATGTGGCGCCTCAACTGCAACAGATGAAAAGTAAGTTTGTAGCCAAGTACGATTTTGATGGCCGCAAAAGCATGGAACTACGGCAGCAGTGGTGGCAGCAAGGCCAACAGGAATATTGGACTTTTCTTTTTTATCATGATGTGAAAACGCCTACGTATAAGTCTAGTTAAAAGATAAACCCTTTATTAAAAGGATGTAAACTATTTATGAAAAGTGTAATTTTTTTAGTAATCTCTATTTTCATCGTATCTGCCTGCTTTGCACAGGTAGACACTTCGACATTACTAAAAATTGAAAATTGCAATAATTTAAACCTTACTAATGATAGTGCATACAATTTTTCATTTTTAAAAAATGTATTGAAAAATAAGCAATATATTTTTCTGGGTGAAAATGAACATGGCGACGGCGAAACCTTAATTGCTAAAGCGAAAATGATTAAATACCTGCATGACACCCTAAATTTTGATGCTTTAGTTTTGGAATATGGAATGTATAAAGTTGCAAAAGGGTGGAACAACATTAATACTAAAAAAGATAGTGGTGTAGGAGTTTTAGGATGTATCAAATATGTGTTTTGTGACTCAAAAGGAGAGGATGATATTATTTTAGGAAAGTATTTAGATGAATGTGTTAACGCTAACCCATTGGTTTTGGCCGGATTGGCAATCAATTCAGGTTCTTCTTACGAAAAAGACTTTTGTGATACACTTAAATCGTTTCTCAAAAAATTAAATTATGATTTTAACGACTGGAAAACTTTAAGGCCATTTTTAGACTTTAAGGAATATTTTTCTTCAAATGTAGCTTTTGAAACGCAAAAAGAAATTGATGATTATAAACTAAGAAAAAATAAACACCAGGTACAGGCTGCCGGTGATTCACTGATCAATTTTATTAGGAAAGCGATGGTTGCGAAAATGGACTCTGTTGATACGCTAACATGCAAATATTTTATACGCTTTATAGAGTGCGAAAAAGCATATGATAAATATAGTACGATACAAGCTATTCATGGAACTTATTTTATGAAATACTTTAGCTATCGGGATACAGTTATGGCTGAAAATCTCACATTTTTATTAAATGAAGTTTTCAAGGATAAAAAGGTTATAATTAGCATTGCTACATCTCATGCTACTAAAGATATCCAACAATTTTATGGCTTCGATTCGCTTAATGGTTTCTGGAATATGATGATGGGTCTCGATAGCGAAATTTTAGCCAAAAGTTATGTACTTCCTTTTATACGCTATGAGGGATCATCAGGCAGACCTGGAACCGTATTCGAATTTGGTGGTCCATTTGCTTCTACTTCAAAAAATAGCATAGAATATTTGCTAAGCAAAAAGTATGATTATTGTTTTTTAGACTGCAAAGAAAATAATGATTTTAAGGATTATCTCGAATCAAAAGAAATCTCTCCCACCTTCGATGGAAATTATAAATTGAAGTGGTTTTCTATGTATGATGGATTATTTTTTATAAAACATATGAAGCCTGTTGAGATTTCATATATGCTCAAAAGAACAGGGAAAAAATTTTGACCTCATTCGGTCTTCATTTCCTAAAGTCGAGTTTTTATTTATAGTTCCATGAGCCGCAAAATTCCTTTGCTAGCACACCATCTATTATTAATAAAGATGAGAGTCGTGAGTTTTAGTTGACTTCAAGATTTCGAAACTGGGCGGAGACATTAACAAATGCCTAGTCTCTACCTTTAAAACTTATCATCATTCACCTCTATCCAATAGTTATCGGGATCCTGGAAATAGACTTGTTTAATACCATCAGGCCTTACTTGTGGTGAATCGGAGTCTCCTTTGAAGTTTTGGTATTTTATTTTTGCTTCGTTTAAATGGACAATGAACTTGTCAAGAGCCCGAACGGTGTAAGCAAAGTGGGAATTGATGTCGTGGGGTAGCACTTCTTTTGCTCCCTGAATGAGATGTAGTTGGGCATGTGCGCCAATCTTCAGCCACACATGTTTGCCATCGTGAAAGGGTTCGGGAATTTCTTCAAATTGCAAAACGTTTTTGTAAAAATCTACACTCTTTTTTAAATCCAAAACATATAATGCAATGTGATTAATAGCGGGTCTGTCTTGAGACATGGCTTTGGTATTTATCAATATAAGCGAAGAACAAATTATGAAGAATAGGGAATTGCGAATTTTCATTTTTGGAGTTTAATATTGTTTCACACAACGTTGCAACGGATACAAAGAGACAACGAAGAACCTTTGTTCTCTTCATGTGAAATATTGTTTCACACAACGAAACAACGAATACAAAGAAACAACGAAGAACCTTTGTAAAGTAGTTTTCTTTGTTCCCTTTGTGTGAAATGAAAAAACTATCCCGCAATCATAGAAGAAAACTTAACAGCATCTTTCACCATATCTCTTACTGCATTTGCAATGGCTTTGGCATCGTAACCACATTCGTCATGCAACTCCTTAAGGCTTCCATGTTCTACAATGCGGTCAGGGATTCCAAGAATTCGTACTTCTGCATTGTAATGATGGGCTGCCATAAACTCAAGCACGGCGCTGCCGAAACCACCAACCACAGTACCATCTTCTACTGTGATTACTTTGTTGTATTTGGCAAACACTTCGTGTAAAAGTGCTTCGTCAATTGGTTTTACAAAACGCATATCGTAGTGCGCCGGGTTTATGCCTTCAGTCCGCAATTCACGAATGGCGGCGGTGGCAAAATTGCCCGGATGACCGTAAGTGAGAATCGCAACATCTTCGCCATCTTTTATCTTTCTTCCTTTACCAATAGTTACTTCTTCAAAAGGCGTTTGCCAGTTGACCAACACACCTTCGCCACGTGGGTAGCGGATTACAAAAGGATATTCAGTAGTGTCGAGCTGTGCGGTGTACATGAGATTGCGCAGTTCGGACTCGTTCATCGGTGCACTCAAAATCATATTTGGAATGCAACGGAAGTAAGGAATATCATAAGCGCCGTGGTGTGTGGGGCCGTCTTCGCCTACCAATCCTGCACGGTCCAGGCACAGTACAACGGGTAGTTTCTGAATGGCTACATCATGCACTACCTGATCAAATGACCGCTGCATAAACGATGAATAAATGTTGCAAAAAACCCGCATGCCCTGTGTGGCCAAACCGGCACTTAACGTAACGGCGTGTTGCTCACAAATGCCCACATCAAAAGAGCGGTTGGGCATTTTGTCCATCATAAATTTGAGAGAGCAACCACTCGGCATTGCAGGTGTAACACCCATTATTTTATCGTTCTTTTCCGCCAGTTCTATTATGCTAAGCCCAAACACATCCTGGTATTTTGGTGGCTGTGGGGCATCGTATGTTTTCTTAACTATTTCTCCGGTTATTTTATCAAACAAACCCGGTGCATGCCATTTGGTTTGGTCTTTTTCAGCAAGGCTATAGCCTTTGCCCTTAACAGTTACAATGTGCAAAATCTTGGGTCCGGGAATTTCTTTGAGATCCTTTAAAGTGTCCACCAATTTGGTAATATTGTGACCATCTATTGGTCCAAAATAACGAAGGTTTAAAGCTTCGAATAAGTTGGAACTGCTGCTCACCATTCCTTTAAGACTATCTGCGAGTTTGTGCGCCATTGCACGACTAAAACTCTTGCCAACAGGCAGTTTGCCTAAGGATTTCCAAACATCGTCTTTAAATTTATTGTAGGTAGGTGAAAGTGTAATGTCCGTTAAATATTCTTTCAAAGCACCCACGTTAGGGTCAATGCTCATGCAGTTATCGTTGAGGATAATGAGCATGTCGCTATCGGCAACACCTGCATGATTCATGGCTTCAAAGGCCATTCCGGCGGTCATAGCGCCATCACCAATTATTGCTACCGATTTACGTTTTTCGCCTTTGTATTTAGCCGCCATCGCCATGCCCAAAGCAGCAGAAATAGAAGTGGAAGAATGTCCTACGCCAAATGTATCGTATTCGCTTTCGCTGCGTTTAGGAAAGCCGCTTAAACCATGATACTTGCGATTTGTGTAAAAATTATCGCGGCGACCGGTGAGAATTTTGTGGCCGTAAGCCTGGTGACCAACATCCCAAACCAACTGGTCGTAAGGTGTATTGTAAATATAATGCAGGGCAACAGAAAGCTCCACCACACCCAAACTGGCTGCAAAGTGACCACCATGCACACTCACCACATCAATAATGTACTGACGCAGTTCATCGCAAACCTGATGTAATTTTTCACGTCCTATTTTCTTAAGATCAGCCGGGCTGTCTATCGTTTTGAGAAGTGTTCCGGGTGTAATTTCCATCCTCTGCTATTTTTTGTAAAATTAAGGGAATAAAGCAAGTGATTATCCACTAAAATACATATAACATTCATTTTTGAATAATGTTGTGTTTGGTCTAGTATTTTAAGTTTCCGCCGTAAATCCCCCTTATCTACCATTAATCACAAACTAAACCTGCCTGTTTTTAAGATTAGTTACTTTTGATATCCTATGAATATGAAGTTGTCAAAATATTGGTTATGTCAGATTGGTGGCTGGAGTACATATATTTTTGTATATACATTTTTTTACATTACACTTCATACTGAAGAACAGCCAAATTTCTTCAGCGTTTTATTTCTTGATGTAATTATAGGCATTACGGTCACACATATCATGCGGCTGTACATAAAGAAAACAGGTCTGCTGCAACAAAGGCTCGACCGGCAGATAACACTCATGTTTCTTACAACTTTGGTAGCTTCATTTATTTTTGGGTATGCAAGTATTGTTATTGAAGATGGAATGAATCTTATGCCTGAAAGGTTAAAAAAATTAAGCCTTTTCAACCTTACCCTGCGGGCTACTTTTGGTAGTTTTCTTTTCTTAATCATTTGGAACCTGATTTATTTTACCTATCACTATGTGTTGAAAAGTCAACAAGAGCAACTGGATAAAATCAGGTTACAGGCATTGGTAAAAGAACTGGAGTTGAAAACAATCAAAGGCCACATTAATCCGCATTTTATTTTCAATGCGTTGAACAGTATTCGTGCTTTGGTAGATGAAAATCCGGTAAGGGCAAGGCAGGCTATTACAGAGTTGAGTAACCTTTTGCGAAGCAGTTTACAGGTAGAAAAGGTAGAAACAACCTCACTTGAAAAAGAATTGGGTATTGTAAGGGATTACCTCGCTTTGGAACACATAAGATTTGAAGATCGGTTAAATGTAGCTTATGAAATAGATGAAGATACTTTGGGCCAACCCATACCGCCCATGATGTTGCAGACACTTGTTGAGAATGCTATAAAGCATGGCATTAGTAAGAAAACTGCCGGAGGTGTAGTCATAATTACTTCTGATTTTAAAGACGATCATCATGAAATAATTGTAAAAAACTCCGGTCATTTAAACGGCAATTACAACCCTGATGGATTTGGAATCAGCAGCACATTAAGCAGGTTGACTTTGTTATACGGCGGCAAAGCTCATTTTGAAATAAGAAACAGTATTGAGAATGATATGGTAGAAGCCGTTATTAAAATGCCCGTATTTCAACCCTGAAAAAACTAAATACACAAATCAAAGATTAAACCAATTAACCATCAGAGAAATGCAAGTAAGAACACTAATTATAGACGATGAAAGATTAGCTCGTAATGAACTAAAAAAGATGCTTAATGAATTTAGCGAAATTGAGATAATAGATGAAGCCACAAATGCGCAAGAAGGAATAGAAAAAATTGAGCAGCACAACCCTGATCTTATTTTTCTTGACATACAAATGCCTGGTAAAACTGGTTTTGATATGCTTGAAGAATTGGACAGGGCGCCAAAAGTAATCTTTACAACTGCATACGATGAGTTTGCGTTGAAAGCATTTGAAGTAAATGCATTGGATTATTTACTAAAGCCCATAGAAGCCCGCCGCTTGCACGATGCAATACAAAAATTACATGCTGATGAACATAGAATTAAAGGTCAGCAGCCCGGTGAAGGCATGACTGTAGGTGGTATATTGAGTGAAGACGATCAGGTATTTGTTAAGGATGGAGAAAGATGTTGGTTTGTTAAGTTAGGCGACATTCGTTTATTTGAAAGTGTAGGAAATTATGCCAAAGTATTTTTTGGAAATAACAAACCACTCATTTTAAAATCACTGAATTCATTGGAAGAAAGGTTGGATGAAAAAGTATTCTTTCGTGCCAATCGTAAACACATCATTAATACCCGCTGTATTGATAAAATAGAACCCTATTTCAATGGTGGACTAATGGTGGACTTAAAAGGTGGAGAAAAGATTGAAGTCAGCCGCAGACAAACGGTTAAGTTTAAAGAAATGATGAGCTTATAACTAAGGAACTAAAAACCCCATCATTTTAAAGTGATGGGGTTGCAGTTGGTTTTGGTAAATCAACTTTTTTAAGCCATCAAAGTATTTATTGTGGTAGATAGAGCAGAAAAAATTTCTTCCACAGAGCCTTCCCCTACTATATTTCTAACTTTATTAAAGGTTCTATAATAATCTGCAACTAAAGCAGTTTTACTTTTATATTCAACAATTCTAGCTTTAATTATTGCTTCGTTTGTATCATCGCTACGGCCACTTGTTAAACCTCTTGAAAGTAGTCTTTTAAGTAGTTCTTCTTCACCAACTTCTAGAGCTAAAACCAAAATTAAAAATGTTTTAAACGAAAATACCAAGAAAATTGCCGAAGATGGTAGAGAACTTTTAACACGCAAACTAAAACATCTAAAAATCGTTTTAAACGAAGCGGTTATCAACGAACTAGTTAATTTCTTTAA
>JANMMU010000133.1:0-14508 GCA_031373555.1 Segetibacter sp.
TGCAATTAAAAGTTACTGTTTTGGTTGCAGATGCACCGGGGATAGCCTTTAAGATTAACTGTTCATTGTAAGGCCCGGAACCGGGAGCCACATTAAAGATTACAGGTTGCGTTAATGCAGTGGTCTTAATTGCGTTATACGCTGCATTAAAAGAAAGGAAATCTCCTCCTCCTGCACTATTAATGGTATAAGTTTGGGCATTTGCTCCAAATAAACCAAAAAATAAAAAAGAAACAGGCAATAAAATTCTAAACGCAACGTTTGAGAGGTAGTTTTTTCTCATGGAAAGTTCCTTTTATGGAATTATATATTTAATAAACTGATTAGCAACTCAATTTTAACATCTTCTATAAAATAGTGGATAACCTAAAACCCTCTTTAACAGGGTTTACTCTAATAAAACCCGCTAAAGATACAGTTAAAATTATTTTTCTTCAAAAAAAGACCATTTTTTTAGGGTTTTTCCGCTTTTTTTTTAATAAGGTGACATTTTCAAAATGGTGCGAAAGTGGTAAATGATGACATAAATGTGCAAAATGCTGCCTCATTCTTTTTTAATAAGTTAATATAATACCCATCTTATTTATAAAAATATAGGTTTTTTAAAATAATACAGTTCCTACAACCAACTATATAGAATTATTGCAATAATCAACTATTAATAGGTAAATGTTTTATGCTAAATGCCGTTCTGTGCAGATAAATAAGCAATGTGATAGGCGTTTGGTATAATCCAATTTGATGAGGATATCGAACCCATTTAAACTAAAAACGGTTAATAATAAGTATCAAACAACATTAAGCACCCAACATTTGATTAAAATAAAAATGCCCTGAATATACAGGGCATTTTAAATATATAAAATTGTAAATTAGACTTTAAAGTGAGAGAAGGCTTTATTTGCCTCTGCCATACGGTGTGTATCTTCTTTCTTTTTAAAAGCTCCGCCTTCACCTTTGCTGGCTGCTATTATTTCGTTGGCAAGTTTTTCTGCCATGCTGCGGCCATTTCTTTCGCGGCTAAAGCGGATGAGCCATTTAATGCTCAAAGAAATTTTTCTGTCTTGACGTACTTCTGCAGGAATCTGGAAGGTAGCCCCACCTATACGGCGGCTACGAACTTCAACCGCAGGTGTTACATTGGTCAACGCCCTTTTCCACATTTCATAACCATCTTCGTTGGTTTGTTTGGTAACACGATCAAGTGCATCGTAGAAAATGGTTAAAGCAATGCTTTTTTTCCCTTCCCACATAATGTTGTTTACAAAACGGGTAACCAGTTTATCGCTAAACTTAGGATCTGGTGCAAGAGGTATTTTTTTGGGTTGCGACTTACGCATGTTTCTTATTTTTATCAGCAGTTACCTGCTTTCAATTTAAATGAAATTTATTTATCGTCTTAATACTTTATACTTAATACTTGATACTAAGTACTTACTACTATTTTTTTGCTTTTGCCTTCTTAGTTCCGTATTTACTACGGCTTTGTTTACGGTCTTTTACACCGGCAGTATCAAGGCTACCACGTACTATATGATAACGCACACCCGGCAAATCCTTCACACGACCACCACGTATAAGAACGATAGAGTGCTCCTGAAGGTTGTGACCCTCTCCCGGTATATAAGCAATAACCTCGATCTTATTGGTAAGACGCACTTTGGCAACCTTACGCAATGCAGAGTTTGGCTTCTTAGGTGTAGTTGTGTACACCCTTGTACAAACCCCGCGACGCTGCGGACATGCATCCAAAGCCCTGGATTTGCTTTTTGCTTTGATGATTTCTCTTCCTTTTCTAACTAGTTGTTGTATTGTAGGCATTTGTAACCTTTTATAAATTTTTCGGACGGCAAAAGTAAAAGGATTAATTGTAATAGCAAAAATTGTTTTGAAAAAATTGAAAAGAAATTGAAACTATTCAACTATCACCCAATAAATTTTCACAATATCATCGCTAAAAATATTAAACCCCGGCTTTACCGGGGTTCAATATTTAATTATTTCTACAATTAAATCTTATACATCCAACCGTGGGTGTCTTCTACCCTACCGTTGCGTATATCGTTTAAACGTTTTTTCAATTCAACGGCGACTGATACTTTTTCTACATCAAACTTCATTACATAATCTTTGTAACGGAGTTCTTTTATAACAGATATAGTAGCAGCGGTACCGGTGCCAAATACTTCATGTAGTTCGCCCCTATCGTAAGCATCTGTAAGCTGGTCTACACTTATCAGCGACTCTACCACTTCATATCCCATTTCGTGCAAAATAGCAATGGAACTATCACGTGTTACACCAGATAATATAGTACCGGTTGACAATTCGGGTGTGTAGGCTTTATTTCCGATTATGAAGAATACATTCATGGTACCTATTTCCTGTACATATTTATGCTCAATAGCATCTGTCCACAAAACCTGATCGTAACCAAGTTCTTTTGCTTCGGCAGTAGCCAGCATACTTGCCCCATAGTTGCCGGCAGCTTTGGCAAACCCAATGCCACCTGGGGCTGCACGTGAATATTTCTCCTCTACATAAATGCGCATTGGCTTATTATAATAGGGTCCTGTAGGACTCAAAATAATCATAAACTTATATTTCTCCGACGGCTTTACCCCTATTACCGGATCATTGGCAAACATGAATGGACGTATGTACAGAGAATGATCGTCTTGTGTAGGTATCCAGCTTTTGTCTAAATCAACAAGCACCCTCATACCTTCCATAAAAATTTCTTCGGGTACTTCCGGCATTTGCATACGTGTAGCCGAAACATTAAAGCGTTTGAAATTATCAATGGGGCGGAAAATGAAAGCATTGCCTTCGCTGTCTTTATATGCTTTTATGCCTTCGAAAATGGCCTGTCCATAATGGAGGGCTGCAGTAGATGGATCGAGCAATAAAGGCTGATAAGGCTTTATTTCAATATTTCGCCATTCACCGTCTTCGTAGTCGGCTTCAAGCATATGGTCGGTGAAGTATTTTCCAAAAGGAATGTTCTCCAGCGAAAGCGATAAAAGCTTACTGGTTTCAACCTTTTGAATGTTAAATGGAGGAGCAGCAATCATAAATTGTATTTTTGGCAAAGAAACGAAATTTATAGGTAAAAAATATGGCTCATGAATGAACAAAATGTAAAGCTGCCGGACTTTTTAATAGCTGATCTATATAAAAATAGTTTGGTAGAGATTGACGATAAAGCAATCGATGCAAGTAATAAAACAAAAAAAGAAAGTGTTTTACCAAAAACATTAGAAAACATCAAAGTATTGGGCAAAAACAATAAAAAAGTAATTATTGTAATTAATAACCCCGCTGCCGCTTTTCTATCAGATGAAGACCTTGCTTTTTTAGCCAATATTTTAAAAGCTTGTGGTCTAAACTTATCAGATATAGGTATTGTAAATTTTGCCACACAGCATATAAACTATCTGACCTTAAAAGAAGAGTTAGAAGCATCAAAGATCCTATTGTTTGGAATTATGGCTCCTGCCGTTCAATTGCCTTTTACGGTACCTGATTTTCAGGTGCAAAACTTTGATAGTTGCACAATATTGCAATCTCCACCACTTGGCGAAATGAATGAGCCAACAGAACAAAGTAAAGAACTAAAAAAGAAGCTGTGGCTGGCTTTGAAAAGGATGTTTGATGTTTAGAGCTATGAACAGTGAACAGTGAACAATGAACGGTGAACAGTGAACAATGGACTGTGAACAGTAAACAATGAACAGTGAGAAGTGAGCAGTGAACAATGAATAGTTTGCAGTGAACGGTGAAAAATAAACAGTTTAAATAACCCCTAAACCCTAAACTCTAAACTCATACCCAAACATGACTTCACTAATTTTTGCTACTAACAACCAGAATAAAGTAAATGAAATAAAAAATGTTGTGGGGGATTTGTATCATATTGTTTCGCTGAAAGAAGCGGGAATTGATATTGATATTCCAGAGCCTCATGATACATTGGAGGATAATGCCCGTGAAAAATCACAAACTATTTACAGGCTTACCAATCAAAACTGCTTTAGTGAAGATACAGGTCTGGAAACTGAAGCACTCAATGGCGAACCGGGCGTAAAAAGTGCAAGATATGCAGGTGAAGACAAAAGTTTTGATGCCAATATAAAAAAACTATTGGCGGCATTAGAATCTAAAAGCAACCGTAAGGCACAGTTTAGAACGGTGATCTCTCTTATACTGGATGGAAAGGAATACCTCTTTGAGGGCATATGCAGAGGGGAAATCATTTCCATTAAGAAAGGGCAGGGTGGTTTTGGTTACGACCCAGTATTTGTACCTGAAGGGTCGGATAAAACTTTTGGTGAAATGACCATGGAAGAAAAAAACATATACAGCCATAGAAAAAAAGCAGTTACGCAATTACTTGATTTTTTGTCCCAAAATGGGAAACTTCCCTCTCAAATAAGGAAATAATTAATCAAAATTGCAACCCAATTGATTTAGTTGCCGTCATAGACAATAAACTATCCAAATTGTATGTTTATAATTCTACTACAAAATTAATTTTTGTCTGTTCTATTTAAAAAACCAAATTTTATGAAAAATCAAAAGAACCAAAGCCAGCATCAAAATCTTGGCGGATTGAATATTTTGAAAGGCCCAAACGCATTGCCAACTAAAGAGAAAATGAAAACAGAAGAAGTAGAAGTAGCCCCACCACCACATGTTTGGGAAAAAATAGAACAAGCCTTAAACATGCAGCAACAACGCCATAAAACAGCTAATGAAATAATCATGTCCTCATTTAGAAAAAGAGGGCAGAATTTTAGTAATTTTTCATAAGAGGAAAACAGTATTTATGACATCCTACTCCTTCAGTAAGTGTCCGTAAATTATTCTTCTGATTGGAGATTTATTTGAATAGACTCTGTTTCATTAATTTTACCTAATGGAAAGAGTCAGGATATCATTACCACCGTCATTTGATTTTTTTACAAACATCGTCATACGCATTACTGATTTGAATTATGGTGGCCATGTAGGCAATGATGTGTTCATGAGCCTGGTACATGAAGCCCGCCAACAATTTCTGTTACATCATGGCTATAGTGAATTAAATTTTGCCGGCACAAGCCTCATAATGGCCGATGCTGCTATTGAATACAAACACGAACTTACTTACGCCGATGAAATACGAATCAGCGTTTCATCTGCAGGTTTCGATAAAATTGGGTTTGATATTTATTACCAGCTCGAAGTAAAAAAGAACAACACCTGGCTAATTGCAGGAAAGGTAAAAACAGGGATGATATGTTTTGATTACGAGACTAAAAAAAAGATACCTGTTCCACTGAAAGCAATTGAAAAGTTGACTCAATTGTAGCTTTACTTTATTTATTTATTTACATCCTGCTTTATAAATTCCATTTCCTGAAGTAAGGAATATATTCATTCATTATTACTGAAATAATTTGACATCCCATTTTTAAATATGCGGTAATTACGTTCAATTCTCTTTCCAGATTTTCCAGCTCTCCTCCGCTTGTATCACTAACATTTCTGAACCATTTTTCACTATAGCATTTCTATCTTTTCCCTTTTTTAAAAAAAGAGTTTTTATGGGATTATACACCAAGTCAAATAAGTAATGCTGACTTGTGATATATTCATAAGGAATAGCGGGGCAAGTCATTATTGCAGGAAACATTCCCAATGGTGTAGTATTAATGATAAGCTTGCAGGCTGCCATAATTGCGGGGGTTATTTCTTCGTAAGTAATTGCATCACTCTTACCCGCATTTCGCGAAGCAGAAATATACTCAATGCCTAACTTAGCAAGGACATAACGAACGGCTGCAGCAGAACCGCCTGTTCCCAGTATTAATGCCTTTGTATGGTGAGACGAAAGCTGTGGCAGCAATGATTGCTCAAACCCTATAACATCTGTATTGTAGCCCGTCATTATCCCGTTATTTATACTGATGCAATTGCACGAACCCACCATGTTTACAACCTCCTGACGGTCTTGTAGTAAATGTAAAACTTCTCTTTTGTAAGGGATAGTTACATTCAGTCCTTTTAAATCCGGCTGTTCATTTACCAATGAAATCAATTGCTGAATATCGGGAATTGGGAAAGCCTTATAGCTATAATCTACCAGGCCTTCTCTCCTAAACTTTTCATTAAAAAAAGCAGGAGAAAAAGAATGGGTTAAAGGATAACCAATGATGCCATAGGTGGGCATTGTAGTTATTATTTGTCTAAATAAAAATGAAAAGAATCTCCACGCAAACCTATACGCATTGCCTCAAGTGGTATAACTTCGGTAGGAGCAATATTACCAAGGTTTACATTGCATCCTATCAGCTCAAGAAAATACAATTGCTGTGCTTTTTGAGGTGCTTCCCAAATGATTTTTTCAGCAGGTATCTGTGTAAGAATTTCCTGTACCAATCCTTCTCTTACCTCGCCTGACCCCCGGTAGATACCAACATTTCCGGCTTCACGGGCTTCGGCAATAACATAAGTAGATCCTGCTTCCAACTCGGCACGCATTAATTCTATCCACTTGTATGGTGGAATAATATGTGCAGCATCTTTACTTCCAACCTCGCTTAACACAGTTCCAAATTTTGTAAGCTTTTCTATGTAGCCACATTTTTCAGCATGTGGAATGGTAATACTTCCGTCACTGACTTCTACATGAGAAATCCCATAATCTTTCATCATGTTTATATAATCCTGAAAGGCATTACGTATCAAAAAAGCTTCGAAAAGGGTGCCTCCAAAATAGACAGCCAAATTTGCTTTTTGATAGACTTCAATTTTTTGCCGGAGATTTGGGGTTACAAATGCAGTTCCAAAACCCAGTTTAACAATATCTATGTGGGGCCAGCCAACACTTACAAGGTTTTCAGCTTCGTTCAGGCTAAGGCCTTTGTCCATAACCATTGTTAGGCCTTCTTTTCTCGGTTGTTCAGTTCGTTTGGGTATTTGACTTAGGTTAAAATTCATTATTTTTACTGTAAAATGATTTTGAGTATAATGGCAAAAATAGGGATTGAAAAATAAAGCCATTATGACAAGAGAAAATGTGTACGTATATTTAAATAATTTACAACATTATTTAGAAGGATATTTGTCTGTTATAAAAATTATTATGCGCCCATTTTTAATTTTATTGCTCACTTTGTTTTCTATTGGGGCTTCTTCGCAGGAAGATTCGACAAAAGCTCAAAAAGATACTTTGGCACCCTATGAGAAATCAAATGCAATCCCAACCTTTAGCCTGCAACTTCCCGATAGCTCCTGGTTTTTTAATACTTCTCTGAAAGAAAAAAAACCAACGCTGATTTTTTATTTTAGTCCTGATTGCGGGCATTGTCAATTAGAGACTGATGCATTGATAACCAACATCAATAAGTTAAAAAATTTGCAGATTGTGATGGTTACAAGCCGCCCTTTTGACGATATGAATAAGTTTGCCACCCATTATAAAATTCATAAATTTCCTACAATTGTGATTGGCAGGGATCCCGCCTATTACATTACCCGGTTTTACCAGGTTAAGTTTACACCATTTGCAGCCCTTTACAATAAAAAAGGAAAGTTGGAGAAAATTTACAAAAAGGGAATTGATATGGATGAAATGATAAAACTTGTCAACTAATTGCGTTTGTAAATGAGTAATTCAAATCCTTGATTGAAGAAGTGAATGGTATAGAAATTATTAAGTTGAATTTTAAATTAATGCATGTATGAAAATAACAGTATTTGGTGCAACAGGTATGGTAGGCAAAAAAATTGTGAAATATGCTTTGGCACTAGGGCATCATGTTATTGCTTTTGGTAGAAATGTTGATGATTTAATAGATGATGATTTACGGAACCCAAAATTAGAAGCAATAAAGGGATCAGTTTTTAATAACGAAGACGTATTAGAAGCAATAGTTAAATCTGAAATAATTATTTCAGCACTTGGTGGTTCTTTTGATGGATTGGATAAAACCCGAAGCCTTGGTATTAAAACAATAGCGCAACAAATGGAAAAGGCAGGGCTACAGCGGATTGTGGCTATTGGTGGCTTGGGTGTATTAAAAGGTGAAGATGGAAAATATTTATTAGAATCACCTGATTATCCCAAAGAGTTTTTACCTGTTGGACAAGAGCATTTAAAAGCCTACCTGACACTTAAAGAAAGTAAGTTAAACTGGACTTTCATTTGTTCTCCCAACATAAAAGATGGGGAGACTACGGGAAAGTTTATTACTTCAGGCAACTTACCTCCTACCCCCAATTTGAATTATATTTTGGCTGGAGACCTGGCATTATTTGCAGTAGATGAAGCTGTAAAAAATGAATACCCAAATCTTCGTGTGGGTATTTCTGCTACAAGTTTATGATAAATTGGCTGGAAAATTTGAATAGTTGGAATGAATGCTTAACTTCCCCTTCCAAATGTATAAATCTGACTTATATAAAAATATATTCAGCCAATTAATGTTATGCGTAACAGTTACATTAATCCTTAGCTGTAAAACAGTAAAACCTGTCACTTCTATTGGCTTTACCCCACTTATTAATTTCATAGTAAGACAGGATGTACACCTGACAGAAGAAGTTAGCTATTGGTACTATAACAATGAAACCGATTTTAGAAATACATTTACTTTAACTAAATCATCTCCCGGCTTATCCACTGTGCCAGACTTTGAAAAAGAACGTGTATTAGCTGTAGCATTAAAGCCTACAAAAGATATTTTTGATATTAAATTTACCAAAATCGACGTTATAGGTAATGAGTTAAATGTTTATTACACCAAAAGTGCATCAATGGGTACAAGTTTCTTGCATACACCATTTACAATTGCAACTATTCCAAAAAGCGGAACAATAGATCATGTTAATTTTTTTAATGGGGGTACGAAAGAAAAAGTGATAGAAATTGATATTAATTAAATAATTTAGTTTCCAATATTCGGTGTCAGGCTTTTTTTAATTTCAATATTCAGACAGGCCAATAGATAAACAGAAGATTCAACAAAAAGTACGATTTTATCAACATGAAACACTTTCGCTATTTTATTTTATTACTATGCCTGGCTTCAAGCTGTACATTTATAGAAAAGGTTACAAAAAAAATTAACCCAAAGCCTGAACCAAAAGTAATAGCAGAACCACCCCCACCAGGCGTAGTTGCCAATGGTGAAGTTCCTGTACTCATCAGCAAACAGTTTAAGTTTACAGAAGGACCTGCTGCAGACGAATTTGGAAATGTATTTTTTACCGATCAACCAAACAATAAAATCTGGAAATACGATACCTCTGGCAAGCTTAGTTTGTTTCTTGACAAGGCCGGCAGATCAAATGGCTTATACTTTGACCAGAGTGGAAATTTAATTGCATGTGCTGATGAGCAAAACCAGTTATGGTCTATTTCGCCAAAGAAAAAAATAACAGTATTAGTAAAAACACTCAAAGGAAAAAAACTAAATGGCCCAAATGACGTTTGGGTAAACAGTAATGGAGATATCTATTTTACCGACCCCTATTATCAACGCTATTATTGGAAAAGAAGGGCATCTGAAATAGATGGGGAGAAGGTTTATCTGCTTCGCAAAGGTGCAAAAGAACCTGTTGTAGCCGCATCAATATTTAAAAAGCCCAATGGAATAATTGGTACACCAGACGGAAAATATTTGTACATAGCTGATATTGATGACAACAAAACATATAGGTTTGAAATTGGCCCCGATGGTTCATTAATAAACTCTAAAGTATTAATTGAACAGGGTTCAGACGGTATGACGATAGACAGTGAGGGCAATATTTACCTTACAGGCATTGGCATTACAGTATATGATTCAGAAGGGAAAAAGATACAGCGTATAGATATAGACGAACCCTGGACTGCCAATGTATGTTTTGGTGGAAAAAACCGGGATATATTATTCATTACTGCTTCTACTGCTTTGTATATGCTTAATATGAAAGTAAAAGGATAATGTTTGCTAATTTTCTCTTGTAGCTTTTGTCCCGATTCACCCCAACCCAACTTTAAAAAGTATAGCGCTTAATTGTATTCAATATAAAATTCCATTTCCCCATTCCGCACATAGTCTGCAATTTCAAAATTCCAACGATTCTCATCTATGATATTGACTGCCTTTGATAACATTTTGGATAAGTTATTTAAGACTAATATTCTTTCTTAAATAAACAATATCTCAAGTATCTGGTTATGTTCACCGGGATAAAATTTAAATTTTTATTTTTTTAAAATTTTTCATTCTAATTAATCCCACCCTAATTTCACCATATAAAATATGAACATGGCAAAGGATAAAATATTTGCATCTATCATAACAATAGGCGATGAACTATTGATAGGACAGACTATAGATACCAATAGTGCATGGATGGGACAACAGCTTAACAAAATTGGCATTTGGGTTAAACGCCGTGTGGCTGTTGGAGATGTGAAAGATGAAATATGGAATGCATTGGACGAAGAAGGCCGCCAATCAGACATCATCTTTATAACCGGTGGCCTTGGCCCTACCGCTGACGATATTACTAAGCCATTGCTTTGCGAATATTTTGGCGGCAACATGATAGTGAATGAAGAAGCACTTCAAAATGTAAAAAATATTTTTGAAAAATATATTAAAAGGCCGCTTCTGCCAAGCAACCTAAAACAAGCCGAAGTACCCAATGTTTGTACAGTAATACAGAACAAAAGAGGTAGTGCCCCCGGCATGTGGTTTACGCAAAAAAATACTGGTAAAATTTATATTAGTATGCCCGGTGTACCTAATGAAATGAAAGGAATGATGACAGATGATGTACTACCAAAGCTACCATCTATGTTTGCTTTACCGGCAGTAGTACACCGCACCCTTATGACTTTTGGCATTGGCGAATCATTTGTTGCTGAAAGAATAAAAGAATTTGAAAGTGCTTTGCCCACACATATCAAACTGGCGTATCTACCTAACTATGGCATGGTGAAACTAAGGTTAACTGCCACTGGAAAAGACCTAAATGCAATTACCAAAAAAGTGGATGAATTGTTCTCTACTTTACAAGGGTATGTGCAAGATGTAATAGTAACTACAGAAGATAAATCGTTGCAGGAAGTTATAGGTCAATTGCTTTTGCAAAACAATAAAACACTGGCCACCGCCGAAAGTTGTACCGGTGGTTATGTAGCTCATCTTATAACACAAATACCAGGTTCGTCAGCCTATTTTAAAGGTGGTATCATAAGCTATGACAATGGTATCAAAAACAAAATACTAGAGGTAAAAAATGAAACCCTTACCAGAGTGGGGGCAGTAAGCGAAGAGACTGTACGTGAAATGGCCGAAGGAGCCCGCCTACTTATGGGTACCGACTTTGCTTTAGCCATTAGTGGCATTATGGGGCCTAACGGCGGAAGCGAGGAGAAACCCGTAGGCACTGTATGGATAGCTGTGGCATGTAATAAAGAAACAATTGCCCAAAAATTTCAATTACGTCATAACCGTACTACCAACATTGAGATTGCGGCCAACCTTGCATTAAATATGGTTAGGCAGCAAATTATAGCTTAATGGCAAGCGATAGTGTTTTAGACTTTATCTCCTTCTACAAAAAACAATTACCCTTGCATCTTGCTACATGCAACTTCCTTGTTAATTTGCGCAACCGTTATTAATCGAAATTTATGAAACCGCTACTGTTAATATTTTTATTTACTGCACCGTTGGCAAGTTTTTGCCAAAATGTAGATAGTGCCTGGATTAAGAAAAACTACATCAAGAAAGAACAATACATAACCATGCGGGATGGTGTAAGGCTATTTACAAGTATATATAAGCCAATTGACAGTACAGAAAAGCATCCCATACTTATTAAACGAACACCCTATAGCTGCGCCCCTTATGGCGAAGACAAGTTCTCCCCATTCTGGGATACCCATTACAAAGAATACCTGAAAGAAAAGTACATCATGGTAGTACAGGATGTACGTGGAAAATATATGAGTGAAGGTAATTATGTAGATATACGGCCATTTAATAAAACTAAATCAGGCAAAGAAATTGATGAATCAAGCGATACATACGATACCATAGACTGGCTTGTAAAAAACCTCCGCAACAACAATGGCAATGTAGGCGTATTTGGAATATCATATCCCGGATTTTACAGCACTATGGCAGCCTTGAGTAACCACCCTGCACTTAAGGCTGTGAGCCCGCAGGCACCGGTTACTGATTGGTTTATTGGCGATGACTTTCACCATAACGGTGCTTTTATGCTGATGGATGCTTTCGACTTCTATTCCTCTTTTGGAAGACCAAGACCTGCTCCTACTACGGCTTCAGCAAGCGATGTAAATTATTTTACAAAAGACAAATACCATTTTTACAAACAATATGGTGCCATTCAAAATCTTACATCTAACTTCATGGGAGATAGTATTGTGTTTTGGAAAGACCTGATGAACCATCCCAACCTGGATGATTGGTGGACGTCAAGAACTGTTACCAATTTTATAGACACCATAAAGCCTGCTATGCTCGTAGTGGGAGGTTTGTTTGATGCCGAAGATTGTTTTGGTGCATGGAAAACCTATGAAACCATAGAAAAGCAAAGCCGCAAAACCAACAACAAAATAGTAATGGGCCCATGGAGTCATGGAGGATGGGCAAGAAGCGATGGTAGCCGTCTTGGCAATGTACAATTTGGCAATAAAACAAGTGAGTGGTATCAGAAAAATATTGAGATCCCCTTCTTCAATTATCACCTCAAAGGCAAGGGCAAAGTAGCTAATATTGCGGAGGCTTCTATTTTCTTTACAGGCGAAAATAAATGGCGCATGTTACCACAATGGCCTCCGGCAAATGTGAAGCAGCGTGAACTATTTTTTCATAAAGACAAAGAACTTAGTTGGGATACACCTCCCCAGGTTTCCGGAACAGAGAAACCTAAAGACGAAGATATTTATACAGAATATACCAGCGATCCCGGTACCCCTGTACCTTATACTGAAGGCATTCGTTCTGAAAGAACAAGAGAATACATGACGGATGACCAACGCTTTGCCGGCCGCCGACCAGATGTACTAACTTTTGTAACGGAACTATTGCGCAAAGATGTTACAGTGGCAGGGTCTGTAATTGCAGACCTGATGGTTAGCAACACTGGTACAGATGCTGATTTTGTAGTAAAAGTGATTGATGTTTTTCCTGACAATTTTCAATACAGCGATACTGATAAATACATAATGAACGGTTATCAGATGCTGGTGAGAGGCGAGGTAATGCGGGGCAAGTTCAGAAATAGCTTTTCGAAGCCCGAACCTTTTGTACCCAAAAAAATTACCAATGTACGCTTTGCATTACCCGATGTGGCACACACTTTTAAAGCTGGCCACAAAATAATGATACAGGTACAGAGTTCATGGTTTCCATTGGTGGACATGAACCCGCAAAAGTTTGTGGACATCTACCATGCAGAAGATGAAGACTTTCAGAAAGTATCTATAAAAGTATATCATGGGGAGGGAATTAACAGTAAGATGATATTGCCGGTAGTAGAGTAAATATTATTTAAAAATGGGCACTAGTATTTTCAGAGCATACCCTCTTTAGCTTTCCAGAGTTTATGAAAGTATCTGATGCCTCCTAATATTGCCTCTTCAGATTGGCTTTGTGTATTGCTAAGTTTTATTTTTCTGTTAATATAATCCCCTTTGGTTTCATTATAACATTTGATGATTAAAATGAAATTATCGGAAACACGTCCAAGTTTCTCCTCTTCTTTTATATAAGCGTTATTGAAATTATGCCAATCGGTAAACAATTTATTATGATAAAAAATACCTTGCTTATTTATAGTTATAAGCGTTCTGTTCTTAAATCCTTTTGAGGCAAATAAAATGGTTGGCCCAAGAAAAAAAGGTATAGAAAAGTAGTCAATATAGCTCCCTGAAAATGTTACTAAAGAAACAACGAAGAATACAAAACATAGACCCGCAATCAAAAAATTAAGAAATACATCTTCTTTTACTACAAAATTTGTATCAGGGCTTAAAGGTGTTTGGGGCATGAATTTTTTCTTTGAATGAATGTTTTGATGTAAGCTTTCTCTTGTTATCCATTTAAGTTTAAAGCTTTACCAATTGCCGCTTGCGGTACAAATTAGCATTGTTTTATTTAACTCAATTCATTACACTAATCTTTTTCAAATAAATTATCAATTGATTTTGATTTGTTTGTTTTGGTTATCTATTAGCTGATAAGCAAATTAAAATTATGACATAAAAATAGTTCAATTTTTAAGCGGCTTAAAATACAATAGCAAATAAAAAACCCGCTGCAAACCTGCAGCGGGTTTTTTTATACATAAACAATTATTCATTGTTCATTTGTGCGTGCCTAAAATAGGTTGACAGATTTATGAATGGTTACTGTTCTTTTTCAAACAAATTTAGTTGTTTTGTAATTGAAGCATCTGCACTCATTTTTACTGTGTAAATTTTCATTTTGGTTC
>JANMMU010000135.1:0-65342 GCA_031373555.1 Segetibacter sp.
GGCAATGTTTGTGTTATTGCTGTGTTGGGGTTGCTCAATCCGGTGTGGGGGAACCAACTATAGCTTACACCGGGTTCGCCTGCAGTACCTATCTGTACGGAGGAACCGCTGCACAAGGCCTTGTCTCCTCCGGCATTGGCAGACACTCCCGGCACAGCTACTATGCTGGCCGTGTCTATACAGCCCGTGGCCGAGTCTTTTACAAGTACGGTATAATTAGTGTTAGTGTTCACCGTGGCGAAAGGGTTTGCAATAGCCGGATCACTGAGACCAATAGCCGGACTCCAGCTATAGACCGGCACAGCGGCATTGGTGTTCACATTCAACTGCGAGGCTGTGCAACTATTGATTACCGAAGCAGCAACTGTTGGCCGTGCAGATACATTGACCGTGACCGAAGCCACCGCCGGTGCAGCACAACCTCCGGCAAAGGTTGCACTGAGGGTGTATGTAGTTGTTGTTGCTGGGCTTGCTATTGGCTGCGCAATGTTGGCATTGCTCAAGCCGGTAGTCGGGCTCCAGCTATAGGTAACACTGTCAAGCTTAGGGCTACCAATTTGTACCGAAGCATTAACGCCCTGACAAATGGGTAGTGGGTCTTGTACGTAGATAGAGGGCGTATCAATGTGCTGCACAAACACAGTGCTTGCCGAAAAGCACCCGGTTACCGGATCGGTTAGTAAACGGGTGTAGGTGATGTCTGCATTGTTGGAAATAACAGTTGGCTGCGCAATGTTTGCATTGCTCAAACCCGCCGTGGGGAACCACCTGTATGAGTAACCGCTAATGGCAGGCCAGCCAATGACCGGTGCTCCGTTATCACAAGCCGTTACACTTTGACTGGGATCTTCGGGCAGCACGGGCACTTTTACCCTCACCGTGTCTTTTGTATAACAACCTGTGGCGGGGTCTGTAACAGTTGCGAAATAGTAGATGCTGTAAGCAGCCACAATGGTAGGGTCAGCTACGGAATAAACCACCTGATTACCGGACTCTGAAGAAATCCAGGCATAAGTGAGACCCGCAATGGAAGGTTGACCAATCACCACGCTGGCATTTTTACAAACAGTCGTATCTGGTGCATTGAACACAGGCGCAAAAGCATTGGCCGGATTCACCAGTATGGAGTCTATGCAAAAGATGGAAGTATCGTTGATGTAGGTTGCCTTTACATAGTATTTTGTCGGCACTGTAATACCCGTTTTTACCACAGGCCCCGTGGTGGTATTTAAGCCTGCAGACGGACTCCATGTGTAGATAAAGTAATCGTGTGGAAATGGTACGTACAATGTAAGGCTGTCATTGCCATTGACCACCGGGCACCCTGACTTTGAATTAAACTTGATGGCGACATCGCAAACAAAACCTCCGTTGCAAACTACTATCGGCAAATCTTGTGTGCAGGTCTTGCCTTGCCAGTTCATCTTCAGCCGATATTTGGATGAGGCGGGTACACTTGGTGCCAGCCAAAAAGCAGGATTGCAAATATTGGTAGCAGACATTTCTCCGGGAGTAACGGGAGTTTCAGTTCCGCTTGTCACATCTACCCATTCATAGTTAGCTGCCCCACGGGTGTAGTCGTAGTTATAAAGCTGTGCCGGTCTGCACAATGCGTAAACAGTATCAAAGTCCATATACAGAACATACACCTTCACCGTGTCCACCGTGGTACATCCGGTATTGGTTGTTGCCGTAAGGATGTACTCTAAAGGATCGTAGATAGGTTTGAGCCATTCCTCGTATTGGTTAAACACGGGTTGCGCGGTATCGGTAATGGCCGATATGCCCCAGCCATTTGCCCAATTATACACATAGCCCGGCACCCGTGGCGTACCCAATATGGCTGATTCCTGCTTGCACAAAACCTGGTCTGGTCCGGCAGGGTTGGCAGGCAAGGTGCCGCCTGCATAAACGGTTACGGTGTCTTTGGTTACACAGTTGCCACCGGTAGGCAAAGGCAGGTTGACCGTTAAAACGTAAGTGCCTGTTGCAGACACCAACGGCTGCGGGCAATTGCTGCAACTAAGGCCGGTAGCGGGTACCCACGTATAGGTAATGCCCGGCAAACCGGCCAGCGGGCTGCCGCCAATACGTGTAGCAAAGTTGTAGCAAAGCGCTTTATCGCCTCCGGCTTCTGCGCCATAGTTAAAGATGGTAGCCGTGTCGTAAGACGTGCAGCCGCTGCTGTTGGTAGCACTTAGCACATAGGTAAAAGCACCTTTGCGTAAGCTGGTGAATGTTGTCTGTGCACTATCCGGTTTGGCAAGCCCTGTTGTTGGCTGCCACTGATAAACAATGTTAGCTTGTGACGTAGTCCCTAATGATAAATTGCTGCCAGGGCAGGCATAGAAAATTCCATCATTTCCACCCACGTTGGGTGCCGGGGGTACGTTGGTGTTTACGCTTACCACGGCCACATTGCTGGTATCGTATTGCGGACAAAATTTCTGGTGTGCTACCCTGCGGAACCAGGTGACTTGCGTTACCGGAGGGGGAATGTAATCTTTGTCCGTAGCGTCTGCAATGTTCACCCAGTTGAGACTGTCTGTGCTTATCTGCCATTGATACACAAAGTTGGTTTGGTCTTCCTGGCTGGCTTGTGCTACGCCATTTCGGTAAATGATTGGCGTATTGCCCAATTGCGGCTGCCTGCCAACCAGCGTGTCCACACGACTGCCGGAACAAACCTGTTGAAAAATTGGTGCTATGCTGTCGTTTACAATGCTATCGTAGCAAAGGCGCAACTTAGTCAGGTAAATGTCATTATCTGATTTGTAAGTGGCACTGATACTGCCTTGCGTAACCGGATAATCATTGGCATAGGTATATCCGCTTGTGATAAAATCCCGGCCATCTGTTGCGAGTTTTACTGGGTAAGCACCTTTGCCGGCTACAGGTGAATTAAGATAAGAGCCATAAACCAGTTCGCCGGTATTGGTATTTATTTTGGCCAGGTACGGCGTACTCTTCGCTGCATAAAGGCTATCAGTTGTAAGACCAATCATGGACTTCTGAAAAGCATCGGGGGTTACAGGCAAATCTATAGTCAGTGGCTGGTAATTTGATGACGAGCCGGCATAAGTTCCATCCAATATGTAGATGTTAGCATCACCATCTATAGTTGCCGTTCTGTTGTAGGAATAATCAGTGCTGCTGGAGCCTAAGTAGCTGGAGTAAATCATCTGCCGCTTTTGTATGTCGTACTTGGCTATTACATTGTCTGAAGCTTGCGGAGCAGTGTTGTTAGAAAATGACTGGGTGGCATTAGGTGTCACTGCCAGGTTGTTGCTGTAGGTATAACCAGTCAGAAATACCTGCTTTTTGTCTGCCATCATTTCAAAATAATAATCATTGCTACTGCCACCGAGATAGGTGCAATAAGCCATCCGGTTGGCAGAGTCAATGTGCATGAAATAGCAATCGCCATTGTCATTTAGAGAGACTGATGTAAGGGATTGGGTAGGTTTAAACGCACCAGGTGTTATGGGCAGGTAAATAGTTTTAGTAATACCATTGATCAGTAAGTTTTTACCAGAGTAAAGCGCATTGTAAACCGAGCCGTAGTCGTTTGGGTGCAACGGGGCAATGTAGGAAGCATAGATAATGCTACCGGTTTGTTTATCCATTTTTACAAAGCCTGTGTTATGATTTGCTATAGAATCGAAAGCTATGCTGCCCGGCGATACAGGCAGTCCCGGCCGGAAATAAGTAACCAATGCCAGCTCATTTGATGAGATTACCAGTTTTATAGAATTCTGTAAATAAAAGAACCCATTCTGGTTATCGTTCATACCGTTCATAAATGTTGAAAAAACGATGTTCCCGTTGGTGTCAAGTTTGGTTATAAAATGGGATAAGGTTGCCCCCGGAGTAAATGCAGGCTGAACAGCACCTGATGTAGTAGGATAATTAGGGTCACTCGTCAATCCGGCAATGTAAAAATTGCCCTCATCTGCTTGCAGGCCATAAGTGTAAACGCCGCGAAACAAGTTATAGATTATCCCGGCTCCGCCAGCACCCTCTATCTCTTTATGATAAATAAACTGGTGGGTAGCCATGTCTATTTTTGAAACCAGGATCTTTTCGGAGTTTTCATTCAATCCAACAAAATAGACCAGGCTGCCTGCAAACTTGAACCGGTAACCGAAGATCCAGGAACTTGAAAAATAACTACTTGTCGGTTGGTTAAAGATGTAGGTAGAAAATTGGACATTGCCATTGGCGGCATTTATCTGGGTAAGTACAGGTGCATATTCACCACTTGCCGCTGCCGGTTTGGTTTGACCACCTACCACCGGATAATCATCCGCTTCCGTGCTGGCTACAATGGCTACTGAATTGGTAGCTGAATCCCACGTGATACCGGCCGGCCGGACATAACTATTGATGCCACCCAGGTAAGTACTCCACAACAGCTTGCCACTATCTGCGGATATTTTACTGACCGTCATTGCCAAAGAGCCAAAGGGATTTGTAGGCTGAAATGCACCAGCCGTTACCGGAAAGTCACTGCCGGTAGTAGTGCCCAACAGATAAATGTTACCTGCGTTGTCCTTAACCATGTCACTAACCAGATCAGTGCCATTGCTGTTCAGGTAAGTACTCCACTGAATAACCTGCGATTGTGCAGCCGTGCAACACAACAGCGAAAGCAAAGCACACAGTAAATAAGACTTAAAAGACCTATGGGGAGAAATTGAAAAAGTTGCCATAAACTTGTTTTTTAAACTTGTGAATGGTCTTTCAGGATGGGATTTGCTATTATAAATATTAATAGGCAGAAAAGTTAAGACGAAGAGAGCGCTAATTCTTTTTTTAACAAGATCTGCTTACAATTTACCTGCTTGCAATGAGTTATACAACAAGGGATTTGGAAAAGGTTGGGTTGAGGGGAAATATTTTTTTAAATCCGCAATTTTACTACCCAACAAAATATTTCTCTGTTTATTTGCTGTAATAAATAATAAACGTGGGTCAAAAAAAACTTATCCGTTTCGCGGAATTAAAAACTTTTTCCAATGTGCTGGAATATCCGCAAGATATGAAAGGGCAATGGAAATCTTTTTTCAAAAACGATAATCCTATTGTGCTTGAATTGGCCTGTGGCAAAGGGGAATATGCTGTAGGTTTAGGCCGGTTACATAAGGATAAAAACCATATTGGCGTTGACCTGAAAGGGAACCGTATGTGGGTAGGTGCAAAAAAAGCTTTAGATGAGGAACTAAACAATGTTGCTTTTGTGCGTACGCAGATTGAAAAAATTGCAGACTATTTTGCCGAAGGCGAAGTATCAGAAATATGGATAACATTCCCCGACCCGCAATTACGCATCAGCAGGGCGAAGAAGCGACTGACTCATCCCCGGTTTTTGCGTTTGTATAAAAGTATTTTGGGAAAGCATGGCATTGTTCATTTAAAGACGGACAGCCCCGATTTATATAAGTTTACCAAACTTGTAGTCAACCTTTTTGATTTACCGTTGTTGCAAGATTATGAAAATGTGCAGCAACAGGCACCTGACAATAAAGACCTGCAAATAAAGACGCATTACGAAAGCCTGGACATTGCCCAAAGCGAACGTATACATTATTTGCAATTTGAGGTTAGCCAGCCTTTGCCCATAGAAACTGATGAACAACTAAAGAAAATATTGTTTGAGCAAGCAACTAATTGAACAGATAGATTTTTATTACAACGACAGCGGCTACGTGGTCTTTACTGAAAATTACCATGTTGACCGTGGCTACTGCTGTGGCAATGGATGCAAGCATTGCCCTTTTGATTTCGAAAGTGTTCCCGAACCGAAAAGAAGCGAATTACTTCATAAGAAATTTATAGCAAACAAAAAGGCTTAGAAAGGTTATACCTTAATTAATTATTTGTAACAGAAAATTCGAACCATTAACCTGATTGGTAATTTCTACTTGTAAATTAGATTTTGGTAAGTGCTCTTGTAAAAGAATTTGTTTTGTTGCACTTCCTCCCTCATGTACTAGTTGGCTCGTCATCAATACTTGCCCCATTTGATTAATTAACCGGATATAATAAACACCCTTTGGCATGTCTTCAAATTTGAGGCAAAGTTTTCTGTCTTTTACAGGATTTGGGAATACAGTAATGCCAGAAGCTTCACTTTTAATTTTCACTTTTACTATGGGACTAATTATTATTTCGCCGGATTGTCCAATGCTTTTTATGCGGTAATAATTGACCCCTTTGATTCCATTTTTATCAACCCAGTTATATATTGTACTAGAAGCATTTCCACCAATTGGTGCTTGTACTTCAATCATTTCAAAACTTCTTCCATCCGCAGATTTTTCAATTTCGTAATGGTGTATGTTTTGTTCTTTGGCAACTTGCCATTCCACCATAATGTTGTCGGTAGTGTGTTGCCATGCTTTTATGCTTTTAAAATTCACCGACAATACTTGTCCTTGCGTAAATACTAATTTGAAACGATCTGAACCAGACGAAGCCGAGTCTGCGGTAATATTGAATTGATATTCAGTTTTGCCATTCAAATCAATAAGTACACTAGTATTTGTAAATGTATCTTGCAGTCTTCCTACCAATCCAGGACAGTTGAGTTCACTTGTTCCGAAAACTAATTTGTAGGAATGATTTGGCTTAAGGTTTTCCATTTTGTAAAAAACGGTATCGCCTATATTTATTGGTTTTCGTTGCTCAACCACCAATGTTTGTCCGGCTTTTGCCATGCCAAAATTTTCTCCAAAATTTTTAACTTTCAGTGCATCACTTCCATTTACAACGTTGCTAAAACTGCTGTCGAAAAGTATCATTGTTCCGTCGGCAAGTTTATCACCCAAAGGATCTGTTGCCATCAAGTTGGTCATGATGTATGCTGAAAGACTTGTTTTCCTTGACACATTGGTGCTGCCTGCAACTTTGCAATTCTCATTGAACTGAATACTACCAGCACCACCTGTAGCATGCGCCAAAAATGCCTGACCAGATTGAACGGTATTCATTACACTGCCACTGGCACCATAACTACCACCACCGGGAGTAATGATGTAATTGCTGCCTATCCACGTAAGTGTTTGGAATGCACCTAGTCCATACGTACCACTGATTTTAGGATCCCATAAGTAAAATACCCTGTCTGCATTACCACCTAGTATTAGATTTCGCAAGTCAATGGCGGAAGCATAGGGATTACCTAATGCTGCATGTTTATTGGCACTAATGCTAAGCGGAGTAACAGGATAGTTGCCGGTTTTCAGCATTCCCTTTGTGCTTAGAATGGTGTAATCAGTAATATTGTTGGCAGGTGTTGCATTTCTATCGCCGCGAAGAAAAATCATGTAACCCCTGTCTGTTGAAACGCCTGTTGATGTGGTATTGCTTGTAACACCTTCCCAAAAACCAGTTGAAACATTGTGGCTAAGTAGAGAGTTTCCATTAGTTACGGCATCATAACCTAATGCCAATGCATTGGGCAAGCTACTGGTAATGCAAGTTCCAACATTAGTGGATCCCACCACCCCGGGTACCTGACTATTTTGCCAACTTGCATTGATAGATTGACTGGTATTCGTTGGGATAGAAAGAAATCGCCACCTGCGTGTTGGCATGGATGGCATATATCGCTCAACCGTTACTTTACCGCTAACAGGATTTGTTATTCCTGTTAAATTTCCCACACGACCTGTAGCATTACCGGTACTGCGTATAATCAAATTGTCTTGAGTAGCCAGAGTTGTTGAAGCACCACTTATTTGCACAGTCCCATTAACCCGCAACCCGTTCCCCATAGTTGCATCAATAGCAGCAGAACGGCTGAAAGTTACATCTCCAAATTCGGTAAATCCGGATGTGAATTTCAATGTGTTGGTTATCCCCGTTCCTGATACAATGAGGTTGGGCAAGTTGGTGGTTGTTTGATCCGCACCACCGCTAATAGTCCCACTACCGGTATTGTTCAGAAAGTTGCCATTAATCGTCAACGTCTGATTATTTCCAATTTGCAATGAACCATTAGACAAGGTTGTCACACCATTGAACGTGACATTGTTGCCCAGTGTCACTTTACCTGATGATGTTCGGTTTAAGGTAAAATCTTTGAAAACATTGGTAGTGCCGGGTATTGATTGATCAAAGAATAATGTTCCTGCATCTCCGACACCATTTATAGCAAGGCTTGCATTGCTATTGCCCGAACTTAAATGTCCGGCTATTCGTGACATGGCTCCGTTTAGTGTAAGGGTTTGTGCAGATGAAGGAGCAAAACTTACTGTGCCATTGGCCAATGAAAAATTGCCCGAAAAAGTGGCGGCATTTGCTAAAGTAACACTGCCTGATGAGGTGCGATTGATGGTGAAATCTGAAAATGAATTGGTTGTTCCCGGCGTTGTTTGGTCAAAGTAAATTGTACCTGCATTGCCGGCACCTGAAAATGCCAGGCTTGCACCTGCACTACCTGATTTCACTAGTCCTGTTCCACTTAACAAACCTGTAATTGTCATCGTAAGTGTTGAAGCAGGAGTTACTGTTATTTTACCATTATTGTTCAGGTTATTGATGGTAACGGAATTGGTGATGTTATAGTCAACTCCACCCGCAATAGTAAGAGTTCCTAAAATGCCAGGTGACGGTGAAAAGAGTTCTCCGCCATTGGTACCGGAAGCATTAATAGTGACATTCACTACATCAGTAGCCGAACTACCAAAAGCAATAGTTGTTGGCACTAATGCTACGGTGGTGGTTGAGTTTTTATAGATCGTTGAGCCGTTTGCCATTATAGCTTTGGAAGCAGTGTTGGTCGTATTACTAAGTGAAGCGCTGCTCTCTGCGTACAAGGCATTTGCGATAGCAATATTGAAAGCCGGCAATTGTTTTACACCACTTCCCTGGAGCCTGATGTCATAATAATTTGCTGGATTTACAGAAGTAGCATCAGCTCCTTTTTGTAGTAAAGTCTGTGCACCGGCCATGCTATAAATCACGGTTCCATTATTTACAAATGCCCCGGCATCTATTACAGGTATGCTACCGGTAAGTTCCAATGTGGCTCCTGATTCAATAGTTACCGTACCACATTTGGAAGTTGACAAAGCGGATATCACCTGGCTTGTTATACCGCTTCTTGAAGAAATAATTTTACCACCGGTTTTAATTGTGACGCTTCCACCGTTTGGCGATAAGCCATCGTCTGCACCAATTCTGTTGCCTGCAGCGTTTAACGTTGTTCCGTTCGCTAACGTTATACTTTTAAATTTTATAGAAGCATCCAGCAAGGCCGTTGCACCATTGTCCATATTGAATTCTATAGCACAACCACTGAAGGCACTTGCACCCCATTCACCATTTGCAAAGACTGTTCGGGAGGCACCCACAATTCTGATGGTTCCGGTTGTTGTGGTTGCCATGGTGCTGCTAAAGCCTGAACTGGCACTTGCCTGTGAACTATAAAAAACATCATCACTTACTCCTGTAATGGTCGTTCCTGTAAACGCTCTCATTTTACCTTTTACCTGAACAATATTTGCCCCTATAACAAGCCTGGCACTGGTGTGCAGATGAAGGTCTTTGCACGAAGCCGTTATATCAGCAGTAACGGTGTGCCCGTTCTGTATAAAAACGTTGTTGGTATTAGATGGAACAATAGACGGTGTTGTCCAGTTGCCGCTTGCATCCCTGATTTGCCATGAATTAACATTTGACCAATTGCCTGTTGCTACTGCCGACCTGTAATCGCCTGTGGCAAATATTGTTGTGGAAGTAACAGCGAGGGTTTGATTAACATTGGTAGCTGCTGCATAAGTACCATTGCCTGCCTGCGAAGCAGTAATGACTGAAGTACCTGCGCCAACAATATGAATATTGCCACCGACTATGGTTGCCACCGTAGTGTTTGAACTACTGTAAGAAATGGTCAATCCTGCACTGGAAGTTGCGCCGGGATTAAAGTCTGCATTACCAACCACTTTTGTAGGAATGGCAGGGAATGTTATGGTCTGCACCAGCTTATTTACGGTCAATACCTGTATGGCATCAGTAGCAGCATTGTAATTTCCATCACCATTTTGCGAAGCAGTAATTGTAGCAGTTCCAATTCCTGCTACATGAATATTTCCCGCAACAATTGTTGCAACTGCAGTATTAGAACTGGCATAAGAAACCGCTAAACCTGAACTTGCAGTTGCACCCGGATTGAAGTCTGCATCGCCTATATATTTTACCGGCAAAGCCGAAAATGTAATGGTTTGACTGGCTTTTGAAACAGTCAATGTTTGTGTAACATCAGAAGCTGCGGCGTAGGTTTGGTCACCGCCTTGTGAAGCTGTAATAGTAGAAGTGCCCACGCCAACTATGTGAATATTACCGCCAACAATAGTGGCCACTGAAGTGTTGGAACTGGTATAAGAAACGGTCAACCCTGAACTGGCAGTTGCACCGGGGTTGAAGTCTGCATTGCCAAAGATTTTTGTAGCAATCGCTGGAAATGTAATTGTTTGACTTAAAGCTACTGGCTTTCCGGCGCCAACCAAATTTGAATCAAGCGGATAATACAGCACAGCACCAGAACCGTTTATTTCATCGCAGCCTATATCATAGACTGCGCTTCTTGTTTGTCCTTGTGCATCCAATGCCGTTAGAAGAGAAGAATAACTTCCGGTATTTACCGCCGCATCCTGCACCAATGAAGGTGGAGGAAGAATGCGATTGCTTCTGGAACCAAATGTTAGTGTTGTGTTTGTGAAACCCGTGGAAGAAGACAAGCCAAGACCATTCGGAGCATTGTAAACATTGCCTTCAGATAAATAAGTAAGTTGTGTATTCACCGGATCAATGTAAGCTATTTGACCTGTGGTCATTTTGATTACATTATTTGAAACTTTTAATCCTAATGGCTGATAAGTATTAGCTCCTGCATCGGTAAACCCTAAAACAATACCCGCCCCACCCTCACAATTAACAATGGTATTGAAAGCTATAATAGAGCTATCTCCTGGCATATAAGAACCTACATGTGAGGGGTCGGTAGTATCGTTAACTGAATAAAATCCATTGTACAAAATAATAGGACACCGCATGGATGTTAAACTGTTTTTATTACCATTAACTCCCTCTATATAATTGTTGAAAACTTTGTGTCCTTTATCAATGATTCTTATACCATAATCATCAGTCAAAGCAGCATTGGAGTTGATAATAAAATTTCCATACACACTACAATAACGTCCACGTCTTAAAGTAATCCCTCCCTTAGAATTTTTGATGGTATTGTACCGGTATGTATTAAAACCTGATTTATTAGAAATGATTTCGGGTTCGGTTTGTATAAGGTTTTCAAAGAGGTTGTATTCTATAATATTATAACCATAAGTAGAAGATGTAAGCCCTACTCCAATCCGCATAGATTCTCCGCCATTGCCCCCTAAGAAACTTCTTTCTTTAAAATAATTGGAGTCTATGAGGTGATAAGTGCTTGTGGACTGTTGTGGGTAATTAGAATTATCATACCAAACAACAAGAGTTGCCCCGTTGTTTGATTTATTGATAAAAGTGCAATGATCAACCCTGTTTCTTACCCCGTATATTGATACCCATTTGTTCTCAACGTCTGTAGCAGTAGCAGTACCGGTAGAGTCGCTGTTGTAGTTGTCAATGATAACGTTGTTCAGTCTACAGTAGCTTGCAAAAACTGTAGAAGATGTTTTGAACTGTATCACATCATTTGCAGAAGAATTGCCACTCGCAAACTTAAATCCCGTTATCAAAATCCTTTTCCCTGAAAATTGCAAATAAGTATTTCCTGTAAACACAACGCCGAAATTTGTCTGTGCTTTTAATACTATCCAGGCTGAAGACGGAGTGCCGTTGGCATTGCTGAAAATAATCTGCCCCCAATTGTAAGTTCCATTTGCTACAATAACCGTATCGCCGGGCAGGGTACTTGACATACGTGTTTGCAACGTGGCTTTGTCGGACACGGTGTACACAGTTGCATTCGTTGAGTATCCTACAAAAAACAATGCAATAAGAACAGTAAATAATTTAGATTGAACCAAAAATTTTAAGGGGATTATTTTCATATTAGCAAAAAAGTAAAAACACAAACTTCAATGTAAATAGAAAAGAGGAAACCCAGCCATATTTCCATTGAAAAAAAGAGCAATAACCGGACTTATATTTAGATACAATTCAAACAAAAAGCAGTTCCGGTAAAGAACTGCTAATAGTAAGACATCGAAAACGTTACCGGAAACGGTGCCGGGGAGTATTAAATAATTAGATTATTTTAAAGAATTTATCAAGCTTAAAGCATCCCTTTCCCAACCAAATATTCGGCAATCTGAACAGCATTGGTAGCGGCACCTTTTCTTAGGTTGTCGCTTACAATCCACATGTTCAGGGTGTTGGGTTGGCTTTCGTCGCGGCGAAGCCGGCCTACAAAAACTTCATCTTTTTCATGTGCCCAAAGCGGCATCGGGTATATTTGATTGGCAATATCATCCTGAACAATAATGCCCGGCGAAGCAGCCAATAATTGCTTCACTTCTTCCAGATCAAAATTATTTTCAAATTCCACATTCACACTTTCGCTGTGCCCGCCCATAACAGGTATGCGTACGGTTGTAGAGGTCAGGCGTATGTTATCATCACCCATTATTTTGCGGGTTTCATTCACCATTTTCATTTCCTCTTTGGTGTAACCATTGTCCATAAATACATCAATCTGCGGAATCACGTTCAGATCAATCTGGTATTTGTATGCCTTGTCAACCGGTTTTCCCTCCCTTTCACCAATTAGTTGGTCAACAGCTTTAACGCCAGTACCGGTCACACTTTGGTAGGTGCTTACTACCACCCTTTTGATCTTATATTTCAAGTGAAGCGGTTGCAATGCCACTACCATTTGAATGGTGCTGCAGTTTGGATTAGCAATAATTTTATCAGCCGCTGTAAGCACAGCAGCATTCACTTCCGGCACTACCAGTTTGTTATCAGGGTTCATTCGCCAGGCACTACTGTTATCAACTACAGTAATGCCTGCTGCTGCAAATTTTGGTGCCCATTCCAACGAAGTATTTCCACCGGCAGAAAACAGAGCCAGCGCAGGTTTTGCGGCAATGGCATCAGCCATACTCACCACTTTGTATGCAAGGCCTTTATACATCACATCCTTGCCTACAGACCTTTCTGATGCTACAGGAATTAGTTCCGTAACCGGAAAATTCCTTTCTGCCAACACCTGCAACATTTTTGTGCCTACCAAACCGGTAGCGCCTACTACGGCAACTTTCATTTTCTTATTTTTATTTTTCGTTTAATCTACCTGCAATGATCCAAAGCGTTTAAATACAAACTATATTTTTTGGGAAACAGCATCTGGATATCCATTAAACATCGTTGCTGCCTGCCCCGTCAATTTTTGCGGGGTCACTTGCCGACTTCAATGTCGGCATCCCAATATGTACCTTTTGAATCGGGACTTATACTTTTGCATATACTATTCAGCTTTTTCTACATTATGTTAGTCAACAATTGTCTATCACCGCAAAACAACTATTTCCAAACAGTCACGAAAATAACTACAAACAGTCAATTCAGACAATGCATTAAAAGACAATACTGTACATTTATCAAAACAAAACCCTTTTTTATACCCAAATTATAAAAACAGGTAGTATTTTTAATGCCGAAGGACTAAATATCCGTTATGCAAAAGAAACTTTTAACCTTGCTTGTCTTTGTGTTCAGTGTGTTTGCTACCGCCAATGCCCAACTTTCTGATAATTTTTCGGATGGTGATTTTACAAACAACCCTGCGTGGAGTGGTGGAACTTCAGATTTCATTGTGAACCCGGCATTTGAATTGCAAAGCAACAATACAACACCAAGCAGTACTTTTTATTTAAGTACCCCAAATGCGTTGGCAACTGCGGCACAATGGGAAATGGACATCAGGTTGGCGTTCAGTACTTCTTCAGCAAATTATGTAGATGTTTATCTGGCAGCATCCGCAGCCGATCTTTCCAACACGGCAACATCAGGGTATTTTGTTAGAATTGGAAATAGTACCGATGAAATTTCGCTTTACTTAAAAGATGCAAGTGGCGTAAGTTCAAAAATAATTGATGGTGCAGATGGTTCGCTTTCAAGCAGTACAAATTTAAAATTGAAAGTAATCCGCAATGCTTCAAATAATTGGAGTTTATATCGGGACCTTAC
The DNA here is from genome assembly GCA_031373555.1 of Segetibacter sp. Lineage (GTDB taxonomy): Bacteria > Bacteroidota > Bacteroidia > Chitinophagales > Chitinophagaceae > Segetibacter. Next base: position 14,203 of record JANMMU010000135.1, read on the forward strand.
AGGTACGGGAACTGCATTTGTTTTAGAAGGTTCAGTGACTGATGCCACTTTTACTACCTCTTCATTTTTTGGATTACTCATAAAACAAAGCACAAACAGTTTTTTTCAAAAACATTTCTTCGACAACATAGTTATACAAAATTATGTACCGGATGTAACCCCACCTTCTATTCAATCCGTAACAGCGGTTTCACTTTTTTCTGCTGATGTATTGTTCAATGAACCCGTTGAACAGGTAAGTGCAGAAACAGCAGCAAATTATTCAGTTAACAATGGAGTAGGCAATCCAAACTCGGCGCAAAGAGATGGATTAAATCCTGCATTGGTGCATCTATTCTTTAGTAATCCTGTTCCCAATGGAGCTGTAAATACCCTGACCGCTACCAATATAAGCGATTTGTCTGGAAACATAATGCTTAGCGGAAGTAGTACCTTTACGTTCTACATAGCACAACGTTTTGACCTTGTGATTGATGAGATTATGGCCGACCCCAACCCGGTAGTACAATTACCAGATGCAGAATATCTTGAGATCAAAAATGTAACTGGTAAAACTATAAATCTTCAGGGTTTCCGAATATCAAGTAGCAGCAGTTCAAGTAGTGCTTTTCCATCTTATGACCTACCTGCAGATAGTTTTCTGATTGTTACTACCACAGCAGATGCTGCCTTATTTGCCGGTTATGGCAGAGTGTTAGGTATTGCTTCATTTCCGGGTTTAGGTAATTCAGGTACTACCGTTTCATTAATTTCAAAAGAGGGTGTAGCCTTGCATACTGTAAGCTACGACCCTACATGGTATCAAAATTCCGTAAAGAGTAACGGTGGCTGGAGTCTGGAAATGATAGATACCAAGAACCCCTGTACAGGTGCAGCCAACTGGCGTGCAAGTACCGATGCAAAAGGCGGTACACCGGGAGCAAAGAACGCTATTGATGCACTTAATCCCGATAAAACTCCCCCCATTTTGGTAAGAGTTGCTGCTACAGACAACTTTACTGTATTGGTCACTTTTAGCGAATCAATTGATAGTGCAAAAGGGGCCTCCGTTTCCAACTATAGCATTAGTAATGGAATTAATTCACCGGTTGTAGCTACTGTGTTATCACCTGATTTTACAAAGGTAGAATTGAAACTTGCATCATCTTTAGCAGCAAATACTGTATATACCATTACAGCAAATAACATAAGCGATTGCAGCGGAAACACTATAACAGCCAATACAGGAAAGTTTGGTTTGCCAGGTTTAATTGACAGCCTGGATATTGTAATTAATGAAGTACTGTTTAACCCTACAACAACAGGTACCGACTATGTAGAAATTTATAACAGAAGCTCCAAAATTCTGGATTTGAAAAAATTATTTATTGCAAACCGCTCATCCATCACAGATTCGTTAACGAGTATTACAAATCTTACTTCAGATAATGTACTTGTTTTCCCTGGTGATTACTATGTTATCAGTACAAGTGGTGCATTGGTAAAACAAAATTATGTTGCAAAAAACCCTGATAATTTTATAGATATCTCAATGCCTTCTTACCCAGACGATAAAGGGGTGGTGGTATTACTTAATTCATCAGGGCTAATTATAGATGAGTTGAGGTATGATGCCAAATGGCATTTTGGTTTGTTGGACAATGTTGAGGGTGTTTCGCTGGAAAGGGTGGATTATAATAAACAAACACAAAATTCATTAAACTGGCATTCTGCTGCTTCTACGGTTGGTTACGGCACACCATCTTACCAAAATTCACAGTTTAGGTCAGACCTTACTGTTTCAGGTGAGGTAAGTGTTTCTCCAAAAGTATTTTCTCCTGACAATGACGGAACAGATGACTATACAACCATCAATTATCAATTAGCAGATTTGGGTTATGTAGCCACAATAACCATTTTTGATGCGGCAGGAAGACCCGTAAGAGTGTTGGCACAAAATGCTACATTGGCACAAAAGGGCTCTTTCAGATGGGATGGATTAACTGATAAAAAAATAAAAGTACAGGTGGGCAGTTATGTAATATTGACAGAAATATTTAACCTGGAAGGCAAAAGAAAATCTTTTAAAAATGTAGTTGTTGTAGGTTCTAAGTTTTAGATAATTTCAATGCCCATTTCATTAAATTTTGATAAAACAAACCCTTTCACTTCAGGGAAAAAAGCCTGATAACATTCATGTAAGGATTCGTACCTTTCTTCAAAAAGCTTAAAGGTTTCTTTACTGCTATCAATATATTTTGCCCGGCGTACCAACCCACCAAAACTGCTTTCGATTCCTGATATTAATCTGTAATTATACAACCAATTCTGGCTTTGCATGTAAGGAAACATTGCTGCAAATCTTTCTGGCATTAAAGGAACAAATGGAGTAAGTGTTTTATAAGTATCAGCGGCAAATGCCTGTAATGCTTTTTCATCCGCAAATTGTAAATAATCATTTGCCAAAAAATGATCGTACACTATATCTGCAAATGCACCGGCATAAGGCCCTGCAGCCGGTTTTAGCAACCGGGCTGCGGCTTTTGTAGCCTGATGCGCATCTGTAAATTCATCTATAGACCGGTGCAGATTAATACCTTCTAAAATTGCACCGGGATAATCGTATTTCCTTTTACCCTTTACAAAGTCACTTATCATATTGCCCATCAATATTTCAGGATTGTTAAACGATAAAAAGGCATGGGCCAGGAAGTTCATTTTAATAAGATGTTAGATGTTTGACGGTAGATATTAGATGTTAGATATTAGATGTTAGATGTTAGATGTTAGATGTTAGATGTTAGATGTTAGATGTTAGATGTTAGATAATAGATAATAGATAATAGATAATAGATAATAGATAATAGACAGGAAGCATAGCCAATTACAAAATGACTTAATGACTCATTGACTTTTTGACTCATTGACTTTTTGACTCATTGACCTAATGACTCATTGACCTAATGACTCATTGACTTAATGATCTAATGAGATAGTCCCCTAATGAATAACTTCCTTCTTCAACCAATCACCCATAATAGATAAAGCTTCCGGCGAAAAGGTTTCCTCCAATTTTCCATATTCTGCTACATTACATTGTTTGCAATGCTGAAACAAATGATTTAGTCCGGGAAGCATTTTTACCTCAATCACTTTTGAATCACTTTTTTTCAATGCATTCTTTATTCCTTCAAGGTTAGGCTGTGCAATTACCTGAATATCTTTTTCGCCATTTAATGCCAAAACCTTTGCATTGGTCTTTTCTAAAAAATCAGCGGGGTTGGTGGATATAAAATATTTCATCCATGGCGACCTGAATGCTTTAACCATACCGCCAAGCTTCTCCTGAATTTGGTTTCGTTCTGCCATTCCTAATAATTCCAGCGTAGTTTGCGCCACAGTCCCCTTCCAATTTTCAAATACATTTTTTGCAGCCAACAAAGCTGAATCATCATTTGCTGCAACAGTTACTTCTTTGGCAATTTGGAGGTAAAATTTTCCATAGGCATCAGCTATGTCTTTTTTAAATCCTTGTGTGGTAAGCATTGCTACATTTTGAGCAGCCATCAATTCCGCTCCATTAACTCCGGGGCCTGCAAGTAGGATAATAAAGTTTATGTCGGTCCGTCTGCTACTTAGCAATGCGGCTATTAAACCACCTTCACTATGCCCGATAAGTCCAAGACGGGTTGTATCAATATTTGATTGCTTTTTTAAAAAAGCAAGGCCTGCTTCTACATCATTAGCAAAGTCAGCAGAAGTTGCTGTTGCTACTGCACCTTTAGTTTTACCCTTACCCCTGTCATCTACCCTCAATACTGCAAAACCTTGTTTGGTGAGGTAATCTGCAATTACTGCAAATGGTTTGTGTTCCATTATAGTTTCATCTCTGTCTTGCTGTCCACTACCTGTAATTAATATTGCCGTAGGAAATTTCCCCTTGCCGGAAGGAGAAGTAAGTGTTGCCCCAAAGTGTACCGACTTGTCTGCATTGTCATATTCCACATCGTTTGACATATAACCAAATGGTGGCTTGGGTGTTTGTGGACGTTTCAAACCAAGATCTGCTTTTGTTTTGATTAATGTAAGCAGTATATCATTATGATCCTGCATCAGGTTGCCTGCAATTGTGGTATCATTTGTAAACTTTCCTCTAAACCCTCCTTTAAGCATATCAACTTTTAAATACAGGCTATCACCATTTACTACTACCGATGAAACAGGTATACCCTTTGCACCCTGATCGGGGCTGTCCATATTTGCAGAATATACTGTACCGTCTTTGCTGATATGAAAAACTACCCTTAGACCTCCGCCCACAGGCAGGGTGCCAATCCAATTGCCCACTACTGATTTTTGAGCAAAAGAGATTCCGGCATACGCCATGCAGAGTAGTATTAAAAGAACTTTTTTCATGCTTGTTGTTTTTTATTTTTTCTAAATTCCAGAAATGAAAATATCATAGGTATCAATGCCATAATTACTATAATAGAAAAGAATACTGATTCAGGAAAATTAAAACTTAACAATAAGGATAATATAGTAATAAGTAACCCACCGGCAAACCAAACCTTTCCTGCAAGCTGATGGGTTTTCCGCCAGTTGTCTTCGCTTTCTAAAGTCCAGGGCAATCTTATACCTACAAAATAATTGGGTTTTAAAGAAAACATGACATTGCCCATAAACGCAAAGAAAATTCCGAGTAGTGGCATAAGTAATTTACCTGTTTCAAAGCTACTATTAACAACTGAAGAAATAATGATAACATTTATCGCAGACATAAAAACAACTATTCCCGTAGCTATTTTATTGAAAGTATCTGCATTGTATTGTACATTTTTTTTCGGGTCTATTTTATGAATATTCCTTAGTATAAAAAAAATACCTATTCCTACTATACAAAAAATTGCTGTTGCTTTTAAAAGTATTGACTTATCGCCATAATCATTTGGTTTGCCATGTGCATCAAAATGTACAGGCACTATCTGTGGTAAATCCGGATAAACTTTTAACAGATACAAAACGGGAATCACCAATACAATTAAAGCTATAGCAATTGCAACTTTTACATTTTTCATTTCTTGATTTTTTTAGCTGGTTGAGAAAATTGCATAAACCATTTCACCAATTCATCTACCACTGTCAGGTTGATTGAATAAGTGATGAACTGCCCTTCCTTTCTACTGGTAACCAAATCAGCCTGTTTTAACAGGTCAAGGTGGTGAGAAATACTGGGTTTGGAAATGTTGAACCTGTCAGCAATTTCCCCGGCAGTCATATCAGACTGCTTCAGCATTTCCAGAATCTCTCTCCTGGTTGAGTCATTCAATGCTTTGAAGAAGGCGTTCATTTGAATGCAAGTTAGGTATTTAGACAAATATCTAAATACTTTTTCTCAAAAATATTTTTTCCAATAAAAAAGTAGATTAACTACTATGGTCAGATACTATAACCCATCTTCCGTTTATTTTTCTCAATAACAAAGTAAAATATCCTTTTAGATCACCAATAGTTCTTTGCAAATGCCATTTGCCCAAAACTGAAAAATAAACTGGTGATAATCTTTTAAGCTGCACTAATTCAAAATTAAGCTTACCCATTGCTGCTGTATCCGGATACCCTTTTTTATAACTTTGCAGGGTTGCACTATAACCGTTTTTTATACCGTTTTTTCCTACAAACAAAAGACTGTCGCTATTCCAATAACCTTTCATATAAGCTTCTATATCACCCCGATTCCAATCTGCAGTTTGTTTTTGCAACATTATCTTAATAAGGGCTACATCATTCTTTTGAGCATTTGCCTTACTTATCCACAAGAAAAAAGAACCTAAAAAAACAACAAGTAAACACAATAACTTTCTCATATTAACAGGAGATCATTTTAAAAAAAACAAAAGAAATAAAATATATTGAATGTACAATTAATCCTGCAAAATTTCTTATTACATTTATGGATGGAATATCTACATCATTTAAAAAAAGATAAAAGGCTTTCTAAACTCATTCAGGAACCAATGGATGAGTTACAAATGCACAAAAACATTCCCCTTAGGTTGATGGCAAGCATAATGAGCCAACAACTAAGTACCAAAGTGGCCAAGGTTATATTCAGAAGATTTCTGGAAATTTATTCTGGAAAAGAACCAAGACCGCAGCAGGTGTTGGCTACACCATTTGATGTTTTGAGAGCCATAGGTCTTAGCAATGCAAAGGTTAACTATGTACAAAATGTAGCACGTTTCTGTATAGAAAATAAAATCACTGATACCAAACTCAAAAAGCTTTCTAATGAAGAAATAATAACATTGCTGACGCAAATAAAAGGTGTTGGCCAATGGACAGTTGAAATGCTACTCATGTTTTCGCTTGGTAGAGAAGATGTTTTTGCCGTGGATGATTTGGGAATTCAACAAGCAATCATTAAGCATTACAAACTAACCATAGAAAACAAAAAAGAGCTGAAAGAAAAAATGCTAAAGATCTCTGCCAAATGGAGTCCCTATCGCACTTATGCCTGCCTGCATTTATGGAGCTGGAAAGATAGTGGTAAGTAATATACATGTATAACAGATGCAATTTATGCTGTAGGCTAATAACAAATTATGGAAAAGAAACTTTCTTACGATGAACTACTAAAAGCCTATAACAGTCAGGTAGAAAAATACAATACCCTCATAGATACCTCTCCTGATGGAATTTTATTTCTAACAGCTATCAGAGATGTTAACAATGAAATTATTGATTTTACAATATCGCATTGCAACCGTGCCGGTACCATTTTGGGGCATATACCTCCAAATGCAGAATCACAAACCCTGCTAACAATTCTCCCCCATCTTAAAGATTCAGAACAATTTAAGATACACAAGCAAGTTGTAGAAACAGGAGAACCTGTATTATTCGAAACTTCTTTCAGAGATGAAATGGGAAAGGAGTATGGATGGTTTATAGTATCACTAATGAAACTGGGTGACGCTATATTTTCAAGGTTTATAGACATAACTGAAAAGAAAGAAAATGAAAAGAAAAGGGAACAGGAAACCATCTTCCTTAATGGAATTTTAGAAGCATCTATTAATGGTGTTTTTGCTTGTGAAGCAGTAAGAAACCAGCTTGGAGAAATAGTAGATTTTATTATTCTCAAAGTCAATAAGGCTTTTACAGAAATGACAGATAAGACTGCAAAAGAAGTAGAAGGTAAATCTTATCTTTCTATTTACCCAAGGGCCATAGAGTCTGGCATGTTTGACATGTATTGCCAGGTAATTTTAAGTGGTAAAATATTGAGAAAAGAAATGCAGGCAACTACAGGATCGGGCAATTGGTATGACCTCTCAATTGGAAGAATTACTGACAATTCTATTGCTATCACTTTTACAAATATTACAGAGAGAAAAAATGCATTTGCAGAAATAGAAGCGCAAAGAAACCTGCTTAACAACATTTTGCAAAATTCGCCAAGCGGTATAGCAGTATCAGAAGTAATTAAAGACACTGGCGGAAGAATAATAGACGCACAAGTAATTTTAATTAATGAAATAACAGAAATGTACACAGGAATTTCTAAAGTGGAAGCTTTGGCTAAAACAATAAAGGAAATATCACCTGGTATTATCAACAGCGGTTTTTTTAGGAGGGCTGTTGAAGCACTGGTTTCCGGCAAATCATTCAGAACTCAATATTATCATGAACCCACAAATAAATGGCTTGAATTAGGGGTTTCTAAAGTGGACCATAACAAGCTGGTTAGCATTTATACCGATATAACAGAAACCAAAGAAACCCAACTTAGATTTAAAAATCTGGTAGAGGAATTGAAAAGAAGCAATGCAAGCCTTGAAGAATTTACATATGCTGCTTCACACGATCTAAAAGAGCCAATCCGTAAAATCAGAATTTTCGCTGACAGGATAAAAGAAAGCCACAGTAATAACATGAATGATGAAGGGCTCAAAATTCTGGACCGGCTCATTATATCTAGTTTACGTATGAGACAACTGGTAGATGACCTTTTAGACTATTCACAAATAGCCTTTTTTGAATCCGAACCCGAAAAGATAAACCTTAATGAAAAAATCCAAAAGGTAATAGAAGACCTGGAAGTAGAAATTGAATTGAGGAAAGCTGTTGTTTATGTCAATGAACTACCTACAATAAATGGATACAGGAGGCAATTGCAACAGTTGTTTCAAAACCTGATATCCAATTCATTAAAATATAGTAAAACAGATATACCACCTTCCATTCAGATAAGGTGCGAAATAGTAAAAGGAAAAAACGTATCTCAAATTACTAATTCAGAAGATGCAAAAAAGGAATTTTACAACATAGCAATAACTGACAACGGAATAGGTTTTGAACAAAAAAATGCAGAAAAAATATTCAGAATTTTTCAACGGCTTCATAATTCGCAAGAATATGAAGGTACCGGTATAGGGCTTTTTATTGTTAAAAAAGTGATAGAAAAACACAAGGGTTACATAACAGCAAATGGCGAACCAGGGATAGGGGCAGTATTTAATATTTTTCTTCCAAAAGACTAATGCAAATAGTGTTGCTACTCATTGAATTAAATTCTACTTTTATTATAACATTATCGCATTATTTTTGTGTATGAACCAATTTTACTTTACCATTTTCTTCATTATTCTTACGCTGGTTTTTATAGGCTTTTTTGCTGGCATTGAAATAGCATTTGTAACAGCCAATAAATTAAGCATTGAACTAAAGAAAAAACAAGGAAAAAACAGTGGAATTATTTTATCGGGTTTTATGGAAAAGCCCGCCCGGTTTATAGGAACCTGCCTTATTGGTGTAAATATTTTTCTTGTTATCTATGGTCTATTGTTCGATAGCCTGCTTCATCCCTTATGGAAAAAAATGGGCATTACGAATAATTATATAAGCCTGATAGCCAATACTTTTATTTCCACTTTTGTAGTATTGGTGTTTGGAGAGTTTGTTCCAAAGGCTATTTTCAGGGCCAAGAATGATACCTTATTATCTTTTTTTGCCCCTGTTACAAAATTCTTTTACCGCATTTTTTACCCCATTGCAAGTATATTGGTCAGTATTGCCGAATACATTTTGAAATACGTTTTCAATGTGAGGGTGAGAGACAGAAACGAGGCTTTTGGAAAAGGTGATCTGGAACATTTTTTTCAACAAAATAAAGATCAGGATCAGGAAAGCCAGGAGTTGAATACCGAACTTTTTGAAAATGCACTTTCGCTTCCAATGGTCAAAATAAGATCGTGTCTTGTGCCCCGTACCGAAATTGAAGGATTTGATTTATCAACCCCCATCAACGAAGTAAAGCAGCATATGATAGATACGAAGCTAAGCCGAATGGTCATTTACAAAGAAAATATTGACACTATAGTTGGTTATGTTCATCAGTTGGATTTATTTAAAAGCCCTGCTAATATTCAATCCATTTTACTACCAATACCTATGGTACCCGAGAGTATGAGTGCTACAGACCTCATCAATAAATTTACCAAAGACAGAAAAAGTATAGCATGGGTAGTAGATGAATTTGGCGGTACTGCAGGCATAGTAACCATGGAAGATGTTTTGGAGGAAATTTTTGGAGAAATAAAAGACGAATATGATACCGAAGAGTTTGTTGAAAAACGAATAGCAGAAGATGAATATCTTTTTAGCGGCAGATTGGAACTAGATTATATAAACGAAAAATACGGGCTCGAATTTTCATCATCAGAATCTGAAACACTCTCCGGATTTATTATTGGAAAACATGAAACTATTCCAGTTCAAAAAGAAAGAATTATTATAGACAAATATGAATTTGAAATATTAAATGTCAGTGACACAAGAATAGAAATGGTAAAATTAAAAGTATTGTAAATTAATATTTTAAGAACCCAATTGTACTGTTTTCCGATTATTTTCTCTGCATAATACTCCTATTTATCAAAAAGTTGAATTTCGGGGATGATTAAGAGAATAATAGTCAAATCATAAAAATGTTGATTTTTAACAACTCCCTTTCTACAATTTATAAAAAAACAATACCCCATTAACAATTAAACGCATGAACGCCATTGAGCAAACCAATATCTTTGCGGACTTTAGCAAAAATTACGGCATAACAAACCATGGCGAGTAGTATTTTTAACAAGACCGGCCCCGACGGTGAAGAAATGGCCTTTATAGATCATCTTGAGGCACTTAGGTGGCACATTGTGCGGTCTTTAATTGCAGTATTATTTTTTGCTATCCTCATTTTCATAAAAATAGACTGGGTTTTTGACAGAGTAATTTCGGGGCCGCTACAAAACGACTTTGTCAGTTATATAGCTTTTTGCGACCTAAGTCATTGGCTGCATTTGGGTGATGCGCTTTGTATGCCTCCTATGCACATAAAAATGCAGACTACAGAGTTTAGTAGTCAGTTTATGAGTAGTATTACTATTGCTTTTGTAGGTGGTTTCATTGCAGCATTTCCATATGTTTTTTGGGAATTGTGGCGCTTTATAAAACCTGCACTTACTCCGGGAGAAATCAAGAGCACAAGGGGAAGCATTTTTTTTGTTTCGTTGTTTTTCTTTACAGGTGCTGCCTTCGGCTATTTTTTACTTGGCCCGTTTACTTTCAACTTTCTTTCTAACTACACAATAGGCACATCGCAACTATTAGAAACAAAGCCAACCCTTAATGATTATCTAGAAAACCTTATTAATATTATTATTGGTTGTGGCCTTGCATTTGAGCTGCCGGTACTAAGTTATGTACTTACAAAAATTGGGTTAATTACACCCGACTTTCTTAAAACATACCGCAAGTATGCCATAGTAATTATATTGGTGGTAGCTGCTGTTATTACCCCCAGTCCTGACTGGACAAGCCAAATGTTGGTTTTCATTCCGTTATTCCTGCTTTATCAATTTAGCATTGTTGTTTCTAAAAGAGCTTATAAGGAAATGATAAAGAAGGACAATGAAGAATGGAGTTGAGATTAGTTAATGTAAATTACAACCGCAATTTTCTTTAAAAAAAATCGTTATGACAACTGAATTAGATCTAAAAAAACCCATAGCAATAGGAACAGACCATGCAGGTTTTGAGTATAAAATGACAATTATAAAACACCTGAATGATGCAGGTTACCAACTGTCAGATTTTGGTACATACTCCAAAGATTCTGTTGACTATCCTGATTATGCACACCCTACAGCTACAGCGGTAGAAAATGGTGATTGCGGATTCGGAATTCTTATTTGCGGCAGCGCAAATGGTGTAGCCATAACCGCCAACAAACATCAGCAAATAAGAGCTGCTATTTGCTGGCAAAAAGAGATTGCAGAACTTGCCAGAAAGCACAACAACGCAAATATTGTATGTATACCTGCAAGATTTGTAAGCCTTCAACAAGCTATTGATATTATAGATCTTTTTTTAAAAACCTCCTTTGAAGGTGGAAGACACCTTACAAGAGTTAACAAAATAGCCTGTTCATAAAAAATAGTATGAGAACATTTTTATTCGCATTGTTTTTCTCAATAACGTTCAACTGTATTGCACAGAAACCAATCACAGATATTTCTGAAAAGTACTCCAACATAATTACCTCCAAAGGTCTAAAGGAAAAACTTACAATTCTTGCAGGCGCTGATATGCAGGGAAGAGAAACTACTACCCCGGGGCAAAAAAAAGCCGCAGGGTACATTGAAAGTTTTTATCAAAAGCTTGAATTGTTACCCGGTACTACAGGAGGTTTCCAAATGCAATTTCCAATTTACCAGGACACTTTGATAGATGCTACTTTTAATGTAAGAAATTTGCCTTTTACATTTAATCGGGATTGGAGTGTAAATATCTCATCATCAGCCAATGGCAACTATGATGTAAAAGATATTGTGTTTGTTTCTTATGGTCAGGTAGATTCTACAAGAAATGATTATAAAGACCTAAATGTAAAAGACAAGTGGGTACTTCTTATAGAAGGGAGCCCGGGAGTTGTAAGTTCAGAACGCAAAAATGCTTTTGTTACAAAAAGTAAAATACAAACTGCATTAGATCTTGGGGCTAAAGGTATCATAGTTATGTCAACCGATTTTCCCCGCAAAGATGATGCTGAAACAAAAGGTAAAATGTCTTTGAAAAAGCCTAATCTAAATATTGGCATACCAGTAATATATGTTGCCAGCGATCTTGCACACAATATTTTAGGTATGAATCCTCGGCAATTATTGCAAAGCATAAAGAACATTCCGACTGGATCTTACGACACTAAATTTTCACATACTATAAGCAAAAAAACACTCATGCTGCAAAGCAGCAATGTTGTTGCTATAATACCGGGAACCGATAAAAAAGATGAGTATGTTGTTATCAGCAGTCATTATGACCATTTGGGTATTAGAGGAAAGGATATTTATTATGGAGCTGATGATGATGGAAGCGGTACAACCGGAGTAATGCAATTAGCAGAAGCATTTACCAAAGCTAAAGAAGAGGGTCATGGCCCAAGACGCACAATGGTATTCATAAATTTTAGCGGGGAGGAAAAAGGATTATTGGGAAGTGAGTTTTTTACAGATCATCCTTCGCAAAACCTTAGTAATGTAACAGCCGATTTAAACATTGATATGATAGGCCGCATTGACTCAAAAATTAAAACAGACTCTTCAAACTATCTCTATATAATTGGTGATGATAAGTTGAGCAGCGATTTAAAAAGAGTAACTGATTCACTTAATACCAGGTACACTAAATTAACCCTTGACAGGCGGTACAACAACCTGACCGACCCCAACCGTTATTACTATCGTTCAGATCATTACAACTTTGCTAAAAAAGGAGTACCTGTTATTTTTTATTTCAACGGAACACATGCAGATTATCACAAGCCAACAGATACTGTAGATAAAATTAATTTTGACCTTATGGCCAAAAGGTTGAAATTAGTCTATTACACTGCATGGGATTTGGCTAACAGAAATGAAATGCTACAAAGAGACATTCCCCTCAAATAAGTAAACTCATCTGTTTTTGAAAATGAACATATTTGCAGATTATTGTTTAAGTTGCAGCACATGCATATTCCTGAATATTTTACTGCATTCAATACCAAAGCTGCCATTATTAAGAGCAGGTTATTTCCAATAAATACATCACATAATAACTATCCGCTAACCTGCCTTAATTGTAAGTTCATCAATAATATTGATTATCATTTTTGTACAAATTGCGGTTATCCCATCTACCCCAACAAAGACAATCTGAATATTTACAACCTTAGAGTAAACAGGCGAAAAGCAATTGAAAAAAGTTGTGCTATAAAATTGCTACAGGCCCGCAATGCACTCTATACTCTTGCAGGTTTTTTGGGTCTTGGAATTTTTTATGCTTTTTCTGATAACAATGAAACTTACATAAAAGGAATAGTGATGCTGTTTTTATGCGCCATGTATGCCAGTCTTGGCAGGTGGTCGTTGGCAAAACCCTTCACCTCATTTTTGATAGGGCTTATGATATTACTCACTTTTGCCGCTATCACTACATGGTCAGAGTTTATAGAAAAGAAATCAAGTTCAATAGCATTTTATATTCTCTTTTTACAAGGTATCTTTATTTATTATTTATGGCAGGGAACTAAAGCTGCATTTCATGCAGAAATGTTGGAAGAAGAAACCAAATTATAACAAGTGGAAGAAGATTACGAAGTAAAGCCTTATTGCAAAGAGTGTGAAGCCGTAGTGCAACACGATCACCGCTATTGCCTGAACTGTGGTGCATATCTTGGGCACGAATCAATCTCTGTGAGCATTTATAACAATGCCGATCTGCGGCAAATATTTTTGTTTTATTTTATTTACCTGTTCTTCTGCCTGTATGTAAAACACAGCGATTGGATAAACACATACGATGAAATGTTTTGGGTTGAGTTGTTGCTTGCCGCGGTAACAACAATCTTTGCATGGAAGAACAGGCTTCAATTAAAAGAAGTTTTTAAATTCAATAATTTTAAGTGGTACATATTAGCAGGTGTGGTGTTGTTTGCTGCTATTGCTTCTACAATCATTAGCCTAACCGTAAGAGAGTTAAACGTTACATTTTTCAACAATGATGTTAGCTATTATGGTGCTTACAAAATATACATTTTCCCTATTCTCATTATGGTTTATTCAATAGCGGTTATGCCGGCTATATTTGAGGAAATTGCTTTTAGAGGAGTCATGTATAATTACTGTTCCAACTTTTTGGATGAACAATTGGTAGTAGTTGTAACAGCCTTTTTATTTGCCATTATGCACCTAAGCATGATATCGTTGATATGGTTAATTCCCTTCGGCATTTTTATAGGAATGCTGCGTCGCAGGTACAATACATTGTGGTATGGTATATTCTTTCATTTTACCTTTAACCTGACTGCTTGCTTGATAGACTTGTACAGACAAGGTGAATTGTTTTGAATAATGATGTAACATTTGCTAAATTTGAAAAAAGATTCTGAATGGCTGTTCCTGTTAAAATATTACCTCATTACACTTACGAAGAGTGGGTGAATTGGGAAGGGAGGTGGGAACTTATTGAAGGCATACCTTATGCAATGCGACCTTCAGCAGAGCCAAAACATCAGCTTGTTACAGGAAATATTGCAAGTGAATTTAAAGGTGCATTAAGACATTGCGGCAATTGCAAAGTCTATCTGCCAATAGACTATTTAATAACAAATGATATAATTCTCCAACCAGATATTTTAGTTGTTAGCAGAGAAATCAATAAAGATTTTCTTGACTTTCCACCCGCATTAGTAGTCGAAGTTTTATCTCCTTCTACTGCTTTAAAAGATCGCCATACAAAGTTTGAACTATACCAATCACAAGGCGTAAAATATTACCTCATTGTTTCTCCGGATACAGAAGAAGTGGAAGTTTATGCAATTGAAAATGGTATTTATGAGTTAAAAAGCAAAGGCAAAGATTTCAGCCACCGTTTCAATTTTGAGGATGAATGTATAGCAGATATTGATTTTAAAGAAATCTGGTAGTTGTTAACCACAGAGATACTACAGGAGATTTTCACAGAGGGCACAAAGTTTGTTTTGATTTTCTCCTTTCTTCTTTTTGCAATCCTCCGGCATTTCTCTGTGGTAAAATAACAAAATGATTTTACAAACACTGCGCTGCACACAAATACCACCAATCATAATTTGCAGCTTCATGGGAAGATTGAAATCGGATTGGCTTTTGCAAAACCGATGATTGTAATATCCCTTCTTTAACTAATTTCTTCCGGCTTTCATGCGTGTATTCTGTAACGGCCGGATGTTGCATCCATAACTTTTGTGGTGGTTCAAAACCAACTTTGTCGGTACGCCAAACAATTGATTGAGGCAATAATTTATCCATGCTTTGTCGAAGTAGATATTTGGTAAAGCCATTTCTTATTTTATGATTGGCGGAAAGACTGAAAACAAACTCCACCAATTGATGACCTAAAAACGGCAAACGAACCTCACGGCCATGTGCCATAGCATTTCGGTCTGCATAGCGCAGCAATTCTTCTAAACCAAACTGCATGGTATTAAAGTATAAAACATCGTTCAGTGTAGCAATAGCAGGTTTGTAAATATTGCTTCGCTTTTTGTTGTGTTGAATGAAATCTTTGGTCAGTTCCTTGTTATGCAATTGTTGGTGATATGTATTTTTCTCCAACTGATTAGCAGCTACCTGTGGCAAAAAAGCAGCGATATAATTTTTGAAACCCCAATCAATTTTTTGCCCATTTTGCTTAGCATTATTTCTTTCTTCTTTTGCAACATTCCATTTTTTTGCGGCAATTAATTCCTGCCAATACCAATGGTAATATTTGGTGTAACCGGCCAATGTTTCATCTGCACCTTGTCCGTCTAAAATGACCGTGACGCCTTGCTGTTTTGCAAGTTCATACACCTTGTATTGCGCATATATACTCGCAGACTGAAACGGTTCTTCCTGATGATGAATAAGAGTTTGAAAGTCTTGTATAAAATCTTCTGCTGTGGGAGTAGTTGTAAAATTATCAACACCAAACCGCTCCACTACCTGTTTTATATAAGCCGATTCATCCTTTTCAAAACCGGGAAATACAGCAGAGAATGTTTTTTGTTTGGTAGCATCGCCAATCATTTGATTGATGATTGCTACAATAGATGAACTGTCCAAACCACCACTAAGACTTGAACCTACCGGAACATCGCTGCGCAATCGGCGGCTAACAGAAGTGGTGAGCAAATCAATAAAAGTGGATTGCAATTGCTCATCAGTTTGGTTTTGTATTATGGTTTCCTTATCCAAATCCCAATAACTGCTGATGGTGAAAGTAGCTTTACTATCAGGTGGAAAATGATAAGTAATACAATGTGCAGGCGGCAGAGAAAATATGTCTTCGTAAAATGTTGCTTCTTTGCTTACTGCGCTTTGCACCCACCCAAGAGTTAAGTAGTTGAACAGCATTTCGCTCCGAATTTTCTTAGGAATACCTGCTGCCCATAAGGCTTTCATTTCGCTGGCAAAAACCAACTCATTGTTTGTAGCATCGTAATGATAATAAAAAGGTTTTTCTCCAAAGCGATCCCTTGCACAAAACAAGGTATGTTCAACCGCATCCCAAATGGCGAAAGAAAACATACCATCAAAATGTTGAAGGCAGTCTTTACCATAACAATCATAAGCCGCCAACACCACTTCCGTATCGGTATGTGAAGAGAAATGATAGCCCCTCTTTATCAGTTCATTTTTGAGTTCAATGTAGTTATAGATTTCTCCATTGTGAACAATAGTGTACCTGTCTTTATAATGCATAGGTTGCGCACCTGCATTACTCAAATCAATGATGGACAACCGGCGGTGACCAAAGCCCACGGTATTATTCTCATTCACCCAAAAGCCTTCTCCCTGCGGCCCACGGTGGGCAATAGTAGTTGTCATAGCCTGCAAACGCTGCATGCTGACCTTGCTTGTATCATGGGATAATATGCCTGCTATACCGCACATGGGGGAAAGATAGATTTTTTGTGTGGATTGTTACAATGGGAGGAGTTTTTTTACTACGTAGCGTACAAATGAAAACTCAAAGAAGATTCTAATAAGAATTTTGGAACCCGATTGATTCCTTTATTTGAAAGGCTCTATTTCTTTAGTTTTTTGGGGTTCTGATAAGTATTCCAAAATGCAAGCAAGTCTATTTCATTTGCTGTATTTCTTTTGTATTTCAGAATGTTCTATAACTTCTCCTTTTTCTGATTGAGCAAGAGCTGTTTCCACGTCTTTTTTAATAGCATCAGGCATAGTATCCCACCAACTATTGTCTGCATTTACTTCTAACATAGCATGCATCATTTTCACAACTTTTTCATCAGCATTATCAATATAGCTTTTAACCTGCTTACGCATTAGCTGAACTCCGTTCATGATTTGTCGTTTTTACAAATTTACTTACTTCTTAGTTGGATTTCACTTTCGAATTGGTTTGAAGATAGAATTATCTGAATGAAACAAATGGGAGGCATTAAGAGTTATTTTTAGCGGCTTTATAATATTCACAAACGGTATTCATCACACAGACTTCACAGTTGGGATTGGTTGGCCTGCATATTTCTCTGCCAAGAAAAGACATAGCCATGCCTGCATCCCATTGAGTTTGCGGTAACACGTCCATCATTTGCTTTTCAATTTTCTTTGGATCTGTGCCCGAAGCAATGCCAAGTCTTGGAGCAACTCTTACTACGTGCAGGTCAACAATAATTCCTTCTGCTTTAGCACCTGACTCCCTTTTTATAACATTGGCAGATTTTCGCCCAATGCCGGGCAGCTCAACCAACTCATCCATTGTTAGGGGGATGTTTTCATCCTTTATCACTTTTCTGGATAATTCACTTAGCCATTTAGACTTGTTTACAAAATTTCTTACATCGCTTATTAATTCTTCAATAGCTGCAGGTGTGGCTTGTGAAAGTGCTTCCGTATCTGGAAATGCAGCAAAAACTTTGGGGGCAATTTCATTGATATGTTTGTCAGAATCCTGGGCTGACAATACAACCATCACAAGCAATTGGTAAGTATTGCCATAATGAAGAGGATGTTGTTTTCCCTTGTATTTTTTTAATAAAGGCTGTACAGCTTCTGACCAATTAATTTCTGCCATAAAAGAAATTTATTTCAACGAAAGATAGATTTTTTGTGTGAAATAAGGAGGGGTTCATTTATAATGAGTATATAAATGTAGAAGGCGAAATATTATTTTTTATTTGTTAGCATTGAACTTTTATCTTCGTGTGTGATTAAATATAATTAGACTAGATTAAGTTTAAAGCCCTGATTATAAGTAACCAGGTAAAGCTATGTTTGATAAATGGAGTTACAATTCCAATTGCAGATAACAACAACCTACGAAATGTGCAGGAAATAATACAGAAATATATCAGGGCATTCAAAAGACTTAGCCTAGATAGGTCGCATGGTATTGCACCACATAAACCTATTTTATTACTCTCTGTGTTACAAGCTTTTCAGAATGACCTGATTTCTAATAACAAAATTTACATAACACCTGAGTTAGTTGCATTATTCAAATCCAATTGGAATTTGTTAGTTGTTACCAATCATGAATGCAGAATTTCATATCCATTTTACTATTTAAAGAGTGATAAGTTCTGGAAACTTGTTCCGAAAAATGGATTTGAAAACATCAATCAAATGGGTTCCATGAAAACGTTTTCTAACCTAAATGCAGCGGTTGAATATGCAGTAATTGAAGATGATTTGCATTCGCTGATGGAAGACAAAAAGAGCAATAGCATTTTGCAACAATTTTTATTGGATGAATATTTTCCCGCTACAAAAAATAATTTCAGCAATTCATATAGCGGTCAACAAAAACTGTTTGATGATATTGAAGGAAAAATTTTAAGAGAAGATGCAACCGATTATAGGAATGAGATCAAGAAGTTAATTCAGCAACAAAATGAAGAGGAAATATTTTTAAGAGGAAGTTTGTTTAAAAGAGAAATACCAAAAATTTACAACTATACTTGTTGTATATCAGGTATGAAAATAGATGCAATAATAACTGTTTCTATGGTTGATGCTTGCCATATTGTACCCTTCTGCGAAAGTTATGATGATACAATTACAAATGGAATTGCATTATGCCCAAACCTTCACAGAGCATTTGACAGGGGGCTAATAGCAATAGATGAAAATTATCGGGTAATGATTTCTAAATCTTTTAAGGAAAATGAAACTAATTACAGTATAAGAAGTTTTGAGAATAAAGAAATCATTTTGCCGAAGTTGAAAACTTACTTTCCACTAAAGAATAACTTTGAATGGCATAAAAATAATGTTTTTAAATGAGTTCAATTGCTTTTATTGACACAGAGATTGAGCCGAAAAGCCGAAAAATTCTTGACATTGGTGCTGTCAAGGGTGATGGCTATCCATTTCATTCAAACTCTCTAAATGACTTCATTACTTTTCTTAGAGGCACAGCGTTCGTTTGCGGACACAACATTTTCAACCACGACTTAAAATACATTCAAAAAGCTGTTACTGATGCTGGAATAAATCCAGCTAACATTATTGACACTTTATTTCTTTCTCCCCTCCTGTTTCCGACAAAGCCATATCATGCTTTGCTCAAAGATGATAAGCTACAAACAGAAGACTCAAATAATCCGCTGAACGATTCTATAAAGGCGAAGGACCTTTTCTTTGATGAAGTTGCAGCGTTTCAGCAAACAGACGATACGCTAAAACAAATTTTGTATTTGCTACTAAATAACAGAAAGGAGTTCCACTCCTTTTTCCATTTCATTGCATACACAAGCACAGACACAAATCTTGAAAAACTAATTCGTGAAAAATTTCATTCTGAAATTTGCGAACAAGCCAACCTGACAAAAATAATTTCAGAACACCCGATTGAATTAGCTTACACTTTAGCACTGATAAATTGCCGAAACCGTTATTCAATCACTCCGCCTTGGGTGCTGAAAACTTATCCTGAAATAGAAAGGGTAATGATTTCATTAAGAAACAAACCATGCCTCACAGGTTGTGTGTATTGCAATCAGGCATTAGACATACACAAAGGATTGAAAACTTATTTCGGTTTTAATTCTTACAGAACATACGCAGGTGAGCAATTGCAAGAGGACGCAGTTAAAGCAGCCGTTGACAACAAATCACTCTTAGCGGTTTTCCCGACTGGTGGTGGCAAGTCAATTACATTTCAAGTTCCTGCTTTAATGAGTGGCGTTGCAACAAAAGGTTTGACGGTTATAATTTCTCCTTTACAATCTCTGATGAAAGACCAAGTTGACAATCTTGAAAAAAATGGAATAACAGATGCAGTTACTATAAATGGTTTGCTTGACCCGATTGAAAGAGGAAAATCTTTTGAAAGGGTTGAAGACGGTTCAGCATCCTTACTTTACATCAGTCCTGAATCCTTGCGTTCCAAAACAATTGAACACCTTTTATTAGGAAGAAAAATTGTTCGCTTTGTTATTGATGAAGCTCACTGTTTTTCGTCGTGGGGACAAGATTTTAGAGTTGATTATTTATACATCGGTGATTTCATCAAACAAATTCAAGAGAAGAAAAATCTTGAAGAAACAATTCCTGTTTCTTGCTTCACAGCAACAGCAAAGAAAAAAGTCATTGAAGATATCTGTGCTTACTTCAAGGAAAAACTTTCTCTTGATTTAGATATTTTCAGTTCCAGTGCAACGAGAACAAACTTGCAATACAAAGTTTTTGAAAAAAGTGACGAGGAAGAAAAATATAATTCAGTCAGAGATTTGATTGAAGAAAAAAATTGCGCCACTATCATTTATGTTTCAAGAACAAAGAAAGCATATTCCCTTGCAGAGAGATTGACCGAGGACGGTTTTAATGCGAAGCCGTATCACGGCAAAATGGATGTGAAGGAAAAAACCGCCAACCAAGATGCTTTCATAAAAGGTGAAGTTACAATCATGGTTGCGACCTCTGCTTTCGGAATGGGAGTTGACAAGAAAGATATTGGAATGGTAATTCACTATGAGATTTCTGATTCATTGGAAAATTATATTCAGGAAGCAGGCAGAGCAGGACGTGACGAAAACATAACTGCAGATTGTTTTGTATTGTTTAACGAAGAAGACCTTGGCAAACATTTCATCTTGCTAAACCAAACAAAACTTTCAATCAAAGAAATTCAACAGGTTTGGAAGGCAATAAAAGATATCACAAGATTTCGTACATCGGTTTCAAATTCTGCTTTGGAGATTGCCCGAAAAGCAGGTTGGGATGACAATGTGGTGGAGATTGAAACAAGAGTAACAACAGCGATTGCAGCCCTTGAAGATGCTGGTTATTTAAAACGAGGGCAGAATATGCCAAGAGTTTTTGCCAACAGTATTCTTTCAAAAAACGCACAAGAAGCAATTGAAAAAATAAATGCTTCACAAAGATTTGAGGAAAAGCAAAAAGAAAAAGGAATCAGAATTATCAAGAAACTTTTTTCAAGCAAAAGCAAAAGGCAATCAAACGATGAATCAGCAGAATCAAGAATAGATTATATCAGCGACCATTTAGGAATTGTAAAAGAAGAAGTGATAAACATTATCAATCTACTTCGTGAAGAAAAGATTTTAGCGGATACAAAAGATTTAACTGCATTCATAAAGAAAGGTGAAAACATAAACCGTTCATTGAAGATTGTTGATACATTCAGACAGATTGAAAATTTTCTTTTGTCAAAGTTTGAAGAAAAAGAAAAAACTTTTCACATAAAAGAATTGAATGAAGATGCCGAGAAGAATGGTTGGAAAGATGTTACTCCAAACAAAATAAAAACGATCATTAATTTTTGGGCAATTAAAAATTGGATTAAGCGACACAACGAAGAATATTCAAAGAATCACGTTGTGATTCTTTGTGTTCAGCCAAAAGAAACTTTGAAAGAAAAGTTAGAGAAGCGACATGAATTAGCAAAGTTTCTTGTTGAATTTCTCTATGATAAAAGCAACTTGAACATTGTAGAAGATGAAAAGGATAAGGAAGAAGTGCTGGTTGAGTTTTCAGTTCACGAGCTGAAAAACGAGTATGAGAAAAGACCAAAACTTTTTGAAATCAAAGTTTCAATTGAAGATATTGAAGATACCCTTTTTTATCTTTCAAGAATTGATGCAATAAAAATTGAAGGAGGATTTTTGGTTGTATATAATCGCTTAACTATTGACAGAATTGAGCAAGACAACAAGCGGAGATACAAAAATGACGATTACCAAAAGCTAAATCAGTTTTACGAAAACAAAGTTCAGCAAATTCATATTGTCGGTGAGTATGCTAGTAAAATGATAGGCGATTACAAAGGAGCATTGCAATTTGTTGATGACTATTTCCAATTGAACTACACATCATTTCTCAATAAGTATTTCAAAGGCAGCAGACAAAACGAAATCAAAAGAAATTTAACTCCTGCAAAGTTTCGACAGTTGTTTGGTTCATTATCGCCAACACAATTAGAAATCATAAAGGACAATGAAACAAAACACATTGCTGTTGTAGCTGGACCTGGGAGTGGAAAAACAAGAGTGTTAGTTCACAAATTAGCGTCACTGCTTTTGATGGAAGATGTAAAGCATGAGCAATTGCTCATGGTAACTTTTTCAAGAGCAGCAGCAACAGAATTTAAAAAAAGATTGCTTTCACTCATTGGTAACGCAGCCCACTATATTGAAATAAAAACTTTTCATTCCTACTGTTTTGATTTGTTAGGCAAGGTTGGAAGTTTGGAAAAATCGGATGCGATTTTGAAAAGCACAATTGAAAAAATCAAGAACGGAGAAGTTGAAGCAAACCGAATTACAAAAACCGTTTTGGTAATTGATGAAGCACAAGACATGAACGGCGATGAGTTTGCTTTGATTAATGCTTTGATAGAGCAGAACGAAGAAATGAGAGTGATTGCAGTCGGAGATGATGACCAAAATATTTACGAATTCAGAGGGGCAAGTTCAAAATATTTGGAACAGTTCATGGCAGAAAGGAAAGCGACTAAACATGAACTAATAGAAAACTACAGAAGCAAAACTAATTTGGTTGAATTCTCAAACATGTTTGTGAAAAAGATTCAGCACCGATTAAAAGAAACTCCCATTGCTGCAAAACAAACCGACAACGGAAATATAAAGTTGGTGCGTTATCAATACGGAAATCTCATTTCTCCATTGGTGCAGGACATACTTTCAACAGGACTTGCAGGAACTACTTGTGTGCTGACAAAAACAAATGATGAAGCATTGCAGATTACAGGTTTGCTTTTAAATAATGGAATGCAGGCAAAGTTGATTCAAAGCAATGAAGGTTTTAGTTTGCAAAACCTTTTGGAGGTTCGCTTCCTTCTGAATGAAATAAATATGGACGATGATGTAAAAATAATCAGTGATGAAGTTTGGGCAAATGCAAAGAGAGAAATGAGGAAAACTTTTCAGCACAGTTCAAAGTTGGAAGTGTGCAACAATCTTATCAAACAATTTGAAGACAGTAATTCAAACAAGAAATACAAATCAGATTTGGAGGTTTTTGTAAGAGAGTCAAAACTTGAAGACTTCTACAATGAAACCGGAGAGACAATTTTTGTTTCTACAATTCACAAAGCAAAAGGAAAAGAGTTTGACAATGTTTTCATCATGCTTGAAAATTTTAATCCTTCAACCGATGAAGCAAAACGCCAACTGTATGTTGCATTGACAAGAGCAAAACGCAACCTGACAATTCATTTAAACGGGAATTATCTTGATAGCATTAAAGCAGAAAATTTAGAAAGAGTTGAAGACCGAGAAGAACATTTGCCGCCAAAACAGTTGGCAATGCACTTGACACACAAAGATGTAAACCTTGGCTACTTTGAATTTGTCCAACACCGACTGAATGGAATCATCAGCGGTGATTTGCTAACCAAGACAGATGAAGGATATGCAAACTCAAAGGGAGATTTGGTTTTGAAGTTCTCTAAGAAATTTGTTGAAGTATTAAACTCACAAGAGAGAAAAGGATATAAACTCAAAGAGGTAAAAACTAACTTTGTGGTGTATTGGAAAAAGCCAGACGAGGAAAAAGAAACCAAAATTATTTTACCTGAATTGCATTTTGAAAAGTAACTGAATAATAAAACAACAGTATTTTAAATGAACTATTTGGATTACAAAGCTGCTGCTGAAAAGCATATTAAAACTTGTGAAGCAATTATTGATTCTATCAATAAGTTGACAACACTTGATGCAACTGCACTAATAATTACAAGTGGCAAGCAACATGTTTTGCATAACTTATTCTACCTTACAGGTTACATTTTGGAATCTATAACCACATATGCAGTTTACAAACATTACGGCTGGAGACAATCTAAAAGTATTCATTCAGTTGATACCAACTTTAGTCAATTATGCCAGTTCTCATTTCATCCAAAAGATGGCTTCCAATATTTTGCTCATGGGCACAACTTTAAAGACAATCAAATGGAAGTTCTCAAAATTCCATTCGGTTCATCAAGTATTCCAATAATAGATTCATCCATTAGTGTAGATTTAGATTTACAAGCTATGCTACGAGTTTGGGAACCCAAATTGAGATACAACAGCAGCACAACAAATTACCCTTATATTTTAACACAGCAATTCCAAATCAATGAAAATAATTCAGTTCGCTTTTTTGAACTATCAAAGAAAATATTTAACGGTTTAATGCAACAAGTAGGATAATATGATAAAAATAATTGACATCGCACATCAACTTAATAATGAGTTAAGCAAACTCAAAAACATTAAACTTGATGATTATAGAATATTCGTCAGATTAAATTTAGAAATGGATGTTTTCATTGTTACAGAATCACAGGAGCTAATCAATTCGTTGATTAGTAAATATTCTGATTTTGTAATCAACTTTAGAAAATTTTCAAAAGATGAAATTGGCGAATACTCCTATTTGTCTGAATCGTTTAAGTCTGAAAGCAATATTGACTTTGGTTTAAAATATCGTTTCAATTCACTTTTAAGTAAAAGACCCAACACCTTTTACAATATTGATAAGAAGTTTACAATTCCAATTGTAACTTTTTATTCCTACAAAGGTGGAATGGGTAGAACAACCGCAATGACTTCTTATGCTTTGGATTTGGCGATTAACCACAACAAAAAAGTTTGTGTTATTGATTGTGACTTTGAAGCTCCCGGTTATTTAAACTTTTTCAACTTAGCTGCAAATGACACTTTAAAGTCAGGAACAAAAAACGGTGTAATTGAATTTCTAACTGATTATTCTTTTAAGAAAAAAATTAACATTGAAGATTACTACATTGAGTTAGAAAAAATTGATGGGACAACTGATAAACTTAAAAATCTTTTTATAGTTCCAGCAGGCAATTTGAGTGATACAACTTTGGTTGATGAAACAAATTATTACTCAACGCATCGTGACCAGTATCTTGAAGGATTAGCGAGGGTTAACTTATCTAACGAGAAAAATATTATCAATGGATTTGAGGCATTGTTTTCACAATTGAAGGAGAGAATAAAACCTGATGTAATACTTATTGACTCAAGAACTGGATTTAATGATGTATTCGGTGTAACAGCATTAATTCTCTCTGACTTGATTGTAGGTTTCTTTGGTAGCAGTGACCAAACAAAACCTGGTCTTCGCTTTTTACTTGACAGGTTTTACGAGCTGAAATACACTTTGAAAAATAATACAGAATTGCTTTTGATAAACTCAATCCTTCCACCTGATGAAAAGGAAAGCGAATTATTTCATGCTGCATTTGTCAATGAAGTTGGTCAGTATCTGCAATTCATTCAGGAAAAAAAGTTTAATAAAGCTTTAACGGAAGATACCGAACTTCCCAAATTTTATAAACTTAGCAGGAACAAAGTTTTAGAACGAATTGGAATTTCAAGCAATGAATTAGAAGGAAATTCTGATTACAAAGAGCACATTGAATTTATAAAGGGTAAAACATTCCAAGACTACAATTTAATTTTTAATGCTCTTAACGAAACGAAATCAATTAATAAAATATTTCCACAAGTTCAAGAGACGAAACCAACCCGAAGCATTGAACTCAAAAATGGTATTCTAAAAAAATTGAAGGTGATTCTTCGTAATGAAAATGATAAACCTGCTTTGTTTGCTGAAGATGCTGAAATAAATCCTAAGACTTTCTTTTATAGAGAGCAGATGAATGAGATATTTGATAGGAATAAATTTATCATACAGGGTTTCAAAGGAACTGGCAAAACATATTTATACAAAGCACTTAGAGACCCAAAACTTGATAGTGTAAAGAATGAATTGTTGAGGCGTTCAAAAGCAAATAAGGATGCTGACTTTAGATTTATAGATATAATTTCTTTGAAAGGGCAAGGCGGTCCAAAATCATTTGATTTTGATAACATCAAGTTATCAAAAATTGAAGACAAAGCCTTTTACTTCAAATATTTTTGGATAGTCTATACATGGAATTCCATTTTCTTAGATTCAGAGGAAAAGTTAGGTTACAAAAATAATTCATCGTTGAGTGACTATATTAAACCTATTTTATCTGATTTGCCAACTAAGCAGCGATTTGAAGAATTAATAAATGACGAGAATAAACTGATTGAAATAGAAAAAGACTTAATCAAACTTGATGAATATTTAACTTCAAAAAACATTCAGTTAATAATTTTATTTGATCAACTTGATAATTTAATTGCTCCAAATTATTGGGGAGAAACTGTAACTCCTTTGATTGATTACTGGTGGGATAATCTGAAACGCTTCAAATCAATTGCACCCAAAATATTTATCAGAACAGATTTATTCAAACGGTTAAAAACTACAAACACTCTCCGACTTGAAAACAACAAAATTGAAATTGAATGGTCAAGAGAAGAAGTTTATGCTTTCTTTTTTAAACTCATTTTTTCTGACAAAGAATCCTATGATTCAATTTTTGAAATAATGAAAAGAAGCAAGAGGTATGACGATAGGTTTATAAACAACACAAAGCGTTTTCTTGAAAAAAATGACAATCAGTTAAATTTATTTCAGAATGAGATTGACCCGTTTATGACAGTGTTTTTTGGCAAAGAAGTTAAAAGTAGCATGGGGGGAAACCTTGGAAATACATTTGATTGGTTCTACTTCAACTTGACAAACGCAGACCAAAAGTCAATTAGTCTTCGTCCGTTTATAAACTTAATAGATGGTTCAATTGATGGAGCATTACTTGACCCCGAAATTCATGTAACACAAATTATTCATTACAAATACTACTCATCAAGAGAAAACAGAGACAATGCAGTAAAACAACACTTTGATGATTTGACAAGAGAAGATTTCAATAAAGACTTAGCAATTATCTTCAACTACATAAAAGAAAAAGGTGATGCCTACAAGCAAATATTTCTATACAAGACGGAACTTCTTGAAATGTTGAACAAAATCTTGACTGGATATAATAGCCAACTGGAAAACAAAACTGTTGAAGACTTGAAAGACATTCTTGTTTCAAATGGAATTATTTATGAGAATGTGAGACCACATGAAAACATATTTTACTTTGCTCAACTCTACAAATATTGGTTGGGTTTACAGAGTAGAAAATATGATTACAACCGTCCAACATGGAAGAAAAGGTAATGCTAACGCACAAAAAAACATACACTCTTGCAAGCCGCTACAAGCTAGCCCACGAACAAAACTTGAAAGACTGTATACCTTTAATTCATTTTTTCTTCTTTTGAAAAATAGTATTTGCAGCAATTGGCACTGATATGGCAACCTTACTTAAAGCATGCAAAAAGTATCCATATAAAACTGAATAGGTTCACTATCGCTTCCCGTTCGGTAAGACCTATCACTAGACCATTTTACTTCTCTAAGCATCAGCAAATCAATTTATTTTCCAATTTCCTCAAGTTAAATTTCTTTTACTCAATAATAAATGCTAAAATAATTAATATTTAAATTATAATCAATATTAATTTTTGAAAACGTTTCTTATGGAATTAACTTTTTGAAAATTATTTTTTGTTATGAAACCAAAAAAATACAGAAAATCAGTGAGATTCCTTTAATATTAATATATCGCTAAATCTTATAAAATTCACGCTAAGAAATTAGTAAGTTAGCAAAAATCTAAAGCATTTAATTTATGCCCGACATCAAACTATTTGAAAGCAAAAAAAAGTCCGCACCCATTGGGATGAGGAAAAAGAAACCTGGTATTTTGCTATTGTAGATGTGATTGCAATATTAACCGAAAGTG
Organism: Segetibacter sp.; assembly: GCA_031373555.1. Classification (GTDB taxonomy): domain Bacteria; phylum Bacteroidota; class Bacteroidia; order Chitinophagales; family Chitinophagaceae; genus Segetibacter. The sequence continues at coordinate 42,499 of JANMMU010000135.1, forward strand.
AAAACCCGCAGGTGTATTGGCGAGTTATGAAGAAACGACTTTTGGCAGAAGGAAATGAAACCGTTACAAATTGTAACGCTTTGAAAATGGAAGCACCTGATGGGAAAATGCGGATGACAGATGTTGCAGATACACAGCAATTACTACGGCTAATTCAGTCCATCCCTTCCCCAAAGGCCGAACCATTTAAGCAATGGCTTGCAAAAGTAGGCTATGAAAGAACGCAGGAAATGCAAGACCCGAAAATGAGCTTGGATCGGGTAATAAAAATTGAACAATTAAAAGATTTCAGTCCACAAACAAAAAATGCCGGAGACAAACTCCGGCATTTTATATCAATAACTTAATGACCCATTGACTTAAACCTACCTCTCCACCAACAACCTCAACACTTTCTGTTCTTTTCCGTTGTTAAAGGTGATAAAGTAAACACCGGAGTGGGTTATTTCAGGAAGCAAAACTGTATTGCTGTTTAGTTGTGTTCCCTGCCATACAGGTTTTCCTTCGGCGGTGGTGATTGTAAGGTCAAATTTGCCTGTATAACCTTTTATCTTAACCGAGGCATTTGCCTTTGTTGGGTTGGGGAATACTTCTACAAATATGCCTTCGTTTGTGGTATTGCTTTGTGTTGCTTTTACAAAAATATCACGGGTAAATACTGCTGTTTTAAAGTTTCTAACTGCAGAATAAGTACTTGTACCTGTAGCACAGACACACCTTACCCTCCACTCATATTTAGTGAATGATGAAAGGCTGCTTAGGTTTACAAAGGTATCTGTTACCACAACTGTTGTGTAAGTTGGTGTTCCTGCTATACGGTAATCCACTTCATAACTATTAATACATGGTACCGATTGCCAATTGAGTGTTGCAGTGGTGGTGCCAATAGCTGTAGTAGAAAAAGCAATTGGCGGGCTACATCTTCTATAACTAACGTATTTAAGGTTGCTTGCTGTACAGCCTATGTTATCAATTGCAGTTACGGTATATAATCCTGCAGTGTTTACATTTATACTTGCAGTAGTTTCACCTGTACTCCACAAATTGTTACTTGCAGATGATGTAAGTGTAACTGTAATACCGGGACATACATTGCTCACTATGGCAGGGTTAGTAGTAATAACAGGTGTCGGTGGTTTTTGTGCCGTTACCAAAGTAAATGTTGTAACCTTGGTACATCCATGATGATTGGTAACCGTAACCCTGTAATAACCTGACGATTTAAGCAGCAACGGATTTCCTGTAAATCCATTACTCCAATTGTACTGTACAATATTGTCTCCTGTAACGGTTAGCGCTACACTATCTCCATAACAAAAAGTAAGTGGCCCTGATGCAGTTACAACAGGCACAAACGGCGGCTCGGGCAATACTGTTATCTGTGCGGTATCTTCACAACCGTAAGTGCTGGAAACTATAATAAGATAAGTTCCTGCCCTTGCAATATCAGGTCTTGTGGTGCTATAGCGTACAGCAGCATAAGATGTAAGGTCATATAGGTTCTCAATGCTTCTTACTGTGCCTGTGCAGATATACACGGTAGTATCATTACCAATAACGGGTTTTGGATTATTAGCAACTGTTACCATAACAGTATCTCTACCATAAGGGTTGCCTGCAATAAGCCTGTAAACGCCTGTTTCAGCAGCTTGCGGATTAGGGGTGTTCCAGTTTACATAATTATAGGAGGCTGTTACAAACACGTTGTTTAGGTTAATGGTAAAGCCCTGACATTTTGTTACCGTTGTATCATTGCCAAGATTTGGCCTTGTAGTAATTCCGGCCAATGTGGTAAAGTTTGCCCAGGTTGTAAAGCCACTTTTTACAGGGCCACAGACCGTTCTAATCCTCCACTGATAAGGAGTTAAAGGTGCAAGTCCTGTAAGGTCTGCAATTGTATCTGTAGTTGCTAAAGGAATAGCAACAGTATCTCCAAAACGGCGATACTCTATTTCGTATCCATTACCACACTGAACGCTTCTCCATAGTAGCCTTGCAGTATAACTTGTAATGTTTTTTGTTTTCCTGCTTAATGGTGCACCACATGCACGATACTTAATAGTTGCAATAGCTGAAGTGCTGCTGCAATTTCCATGATAAGCAGTAACAGTGTAAGTTGCTGCAACTGTTACCACAATGCTTTGGGTTGTATCGCCGGTATTCCATAAGTATCTGTCTGCTGCGGCTGTAGTCAGTGTAACTGAACCTCCATAACAAATAGTAGCCGAACCGCTTAGCGTAATTTGAGGTGTTGCATTGATATGAACAACAACCGAATCTGACACACCCTGACATCCATAACTATCTCTTACGCTTACTGCATATTTACCTGAAGTATTCACAGTAATTGAGGTTGTGGTGGCACCTGTATTCCACAACACTTCGATATATGGTCCGTTTGCAAGGGTTAATACTGAACTCTGACCATTACATGTATTTACCGTGCCTGAAGGACTTACCACAGGAAGCACAGGCTGACTTTGTGTAACTACCACGGCAGGCAGATTATAGGTACAACCTGCAGAATCAGTGACAAGTGCACTATAGGTTCCTGCTTCTTTTATAACAATTGATGGAGTTGTACTTGAGTTGCTCCATGTTATTTGAGTGTAGCCACTTCCAATGATTGATAAAGTAACTGAATCTGCACTGCACAAATGCAATGGTCCGGCAGCGGTTATTCCTGTTGGTGCGGTTTTTATCAATACACGTGTATCTCTTATAGTAAAATAATTGCCGCCTGCATCTTTTACAACCAATGCATAATGACCTATTCCAACCCTTATCTGATTGGTAGTATCACCGGTGCTCCAATTGTACCCGACATATCCCGATGGTGCATAAATAGTAACAGAATCATTGGCGCAAATCTTAATCGTATCAGCAGGCTCCGCTTTGAATGTTATGCTGTCGCTGTTGTTGAGTACATTAAATTCAGGTGGATTAGAACCTGTTATTTCTGTTACAATCACTCCTGAATCTGTAGTAGCTGTCCAATTGGTACAAACCCTTGCGCTGTCTCTGTCATTCAGGGTAAACTGAACACTGTCAATCAATTGTCTTCCTCCTGATTGGGTTACCAAATAAAATTTAAGGAATGCTGTACCGGTATCTCCGCCATAATTTCTAATATAGTTACATAACTGCACCACATCACCATTATGAAAATCAGTAGTGCTGAATGATAAAGCTTCATTTATACTTCTAGCAAAATCAGGCGCAGCGCCTACTATAACAGCCCTTGTTGCTGCATTGTTAGAAATGTCGTACTCCGCCATTGTCTGTGCACTGTCTACCCATGCTTTTAATATTTTTGGCCCTACTGATGTGCCTGTATAAGATGCGGTAGCTGCCACTGTAGTATCTTGTCCGGGTTCAATACCTACAATAGCTACATCGCTTCCCAACTGCACTCCATCTACACTAAATCGCACAACAGTTGGTTCAGATTTTACTGTACCAATATTATGTACAGAGGAAACAATAGTGATTGGCTGACCCGGGTTAGGATTTAAATTACTTGGTGAAATATCCTGCGAAAGAATTCTCAAATCAGGCAACCCGCTTAATACCTGAATGTAGATATAGCCAATATTGTTTGTTTCGTTCGTTTCGCAATATTGACCGTCATAATCAGGATAAACTTCCACTACTTTTAGACCGGGGGTACTAAAGGTATGTGTCAATGAAGCATACTTTGTAGTTCCTGCTGCAATGCCCGGAACATTATCAAATCCAATAGTTGCACTCTCAAATTGGAAACGTACATGAACTGTATCTGCATCTCTTCTGCCGCTATTGGTAATAGGTGCAAAGGCTTGTATAGAACTTCCCATTACTACCGTATATGGATTACAAGATGAGCCGGTTGAATTACAGCCAGCACCTCCTATAAGGTCAACACCCAACAATAAGGAGTCAGCATTGTTTGTTTCATCCAATTCATCAACTTCGTCCTCTGCATCAGCAGTAACTTTAATAAGTTCCGGACAATTAGATGCAACAATGTAAGGGTCTGAAACTACTATTGTGCTGCTGTTGTATCCCAGACTTGAAATTAATTTTTTAGCGCCGACAACTGTATTGCCTACTTTAAATTCAACTTTGAAAGGTCCGCCAACCACACTTCTGTTGTTAACCGTAGCAGTAAAGTTGATTACATCCCCTTGTTTTACATGGCTGGATGATGGTGTGATATCTGTAATATAGAAGTCGGGTTTAATTGTGAGGGCTGCATATAAAAGATTATTGTTTTCATTCGTTTCAGCAACATTGTTTCTTCCATCAGTTTTCAATTTAAGGAAATGTTGACCACGGCTCCACATACTGAAATCATAAGATAATGTGGATGCACTGCCTAAAGAAGGAGCTGCTATAGAATCTACTAACACGTAACCCGGCGATGCAGGTACAGAATCATAAATGTACATGTATGATGCTGCGGCAGGAATACACGCAATGCCATTTACATTCAACACCGTAAACCCAACATTTGATTGTGAGAAATTGGCAAGATACAAATCAGGCATTCCTGTTAATACATTCACCACTACTGAAACAGAATCATATACCGGTGTAGAAGGGTTTCTGTAAATTAAAGTATGAGACAATGTATGATTACCTGCACTAAGCGTTAATGAAGTATTGAACGAAACAGACTGCCCGGCAATCAAAGAATCCATTGTGTAGGTTTGTACAAGTAAGCCATCAGCATAAACCCTTAGCGTATCGTTGTAAGTAGTTTTATTGCCATTGTTTACAACAGGCACTGTATAATTGAACGCCTGATTCTGAACAAGACATGGGCTATATGAACCGCCGCCTGTGTACATGCTATAAACATCCGAACCACCACCGCCTCCTCCACCACTGCAGGTTACGCATGGTATAGTGAATGATTTAGCTGCTCCCAAATTTCCCGTAAGGGTAAAGTCTGTTATACTAACTGTGTAGCTATATAAACTGCCGCAATTTAAACTGCCAAAATAAATGCTCCAATTGCCACCTGTAACAGAATAAGTATCTCCTGTACTTACTATTGCACCATTATTATCTCTTACAGTTACAGATACAGTAGCTCCCAAGGCAGGTGGTGTACCCTGCAGGTTTAATCCTGTATAGAATGCGGTTCCGCTGATTACTACTCCTGAAGGACAAGTCTGTACAGATGAGGTTGCTGTTACATTAATAGCACCCGGTACAGAGAAATGTCCAACCGTAATGGGTCTGATTGCATAGTTGTTCAATGCATTGGTTTCGGCCAAAGCACCGGCACTATCTATCCAAACTTTTATGGGATAGAATCCATCTGTATTATAACTGAAATTCATACTGACCGGCGCTGTCCCATTTGGTCCAATGAACGGAAGTGTTGTTTCGCCATAATAAAGACTATCTGTATAAAACCTGATGTTTACATTGCTTGCACTATAAGGTGTGTTGTTGTGCACATTAGCATATACTGTAAAGGTTTCTCCAACTGCAGGGTTTTGTTTACTGAAGGAAATATCATTGGCATAAATGCTTAAATCAAGCGTTTGATTAGTTACCACCGGTCCTGATTTATAAGCGGTATTTATTGCTGTTGCATTGTTACCCAAAGAGTCTTTTCCAAAGAATTGATAGCCCCAAGTATTGCCATTGGTAATATTGGTTGAATATGTGTACACTTCACCATTAACCCAATCAGAAGTTGTATCAAGTTTGGTCATTGAATAAACGCCTTCGGAAGGGTCAATAAAATCACCGTCACCATTTTTATCTATTCCTACTGTTGGGTATCCATTTTGCGGAGCAATATTTACCGGACTTTTATAAGTAATCCTATAAGTATATAAGCCCGGTTGCCCAACAGATGGGTTTACACCCACATTGCCATTATAAGGGGCTGATGGTAGATATGTGATCTGTGGTGGCGTTCCAGGTACATAGCCAAAACCGCTAAGCGACAACTGCAATTGGTTTAGTCCATTTGTTGTTGACTTTACTTTCAGGATATCACTATAGGAAGCAATAGCCGTAGGATTAAACGAAACTGAAACAATTTTATTTGCACCAACACCAATAGTTGTAGGAATAGTAGTTGTACTTGTGAATGCAGTATTTGCGAAGAGCAAACTATCAAGGCTAACAGGCACATTGCCGGTATTGGTTACCAAAAAATTTCTTATCGAATTACTACCTACTGTTACATTTCCATAATTAATAGAAACAGGTGCTAAAGTCCATGCAGGTGCAGGGTTTATACCTCTTCCCCTTAAATTAATATTGTAATTACCTACCCCGGTTTTTAATAAAAGGTTTTGTTGATAAATAAGTGTTGCCTGCGGATTAAAGGCTACAGGGATACTCAATGTATTTCCTGCCGGTAAAGATTGGGTAACAAATCCTGCACTAAATGGTGGTGTTACCAATGCACTATCTATAGCTACAGGCAGGGTTCCGTTGTTAGTAATTTGTAGCGTAAAAGATGCGGGTTGATTCAATACAACATCTCCATAATTGTAAGACGAATTATTAATTGTAAGTGAAGAGAAGTTGACATTTACAATAACCGTATCATTGTCAGTACATCCAAATGGATTGGTTACAGTAACGAAATAACTTGTAGTGTTAGTCGGTGATACAACAATTGAAGCAGTTGTTTCGCCATTACTCCACAAATAAGAAACGCCACCGGTTGCAGTTAGTGTTGCGCTGCTTCCTCTTAATATAGTTTGGTCGCTTCCTGCTTCAGCAACAGGAACAGAATGCATACCAACTGAAATAGTAGCATCAGCAGTACAACCATTAAATCCTGTTACAGTATAAGTTGTTGCTTCTGTTGGATATGCTGTTACAGTTGCACCTGTACTTGCAGGCAAGCCATTGGCAGCAGCCCATGAATAAGTTAATGCCCCGCTTGCAGTGAGTGTTACAGGCATTCCCGGACAAATCGAGTCTGCACTTGCAACAACATTTACTGTTGGTATTACAGCTATATTAACAACAATCTGATTGCTGATTGCGGTTGATGTTGTCACACAGGTTTCAGTTGTAGTTAATGTACAGATTACAGTATCATCATTTTCAAGTGTAGTTGAGCTAAAGGCATTTCCTGTAGCCACATTTACTCCATTCACACTCCATTGATAGGTTGGAGTCGCTCCTGCATTTGCCGGAACGGCGGTAAAAGTAATATTGCTTCCTGTGCAAACAGGGCCGCTTGCAGAAGAGTTAATTGAAACAGTTGGTGTAACAACAGGATTAACCGTAAGTATCAAATTTGCTGAACTATCGCAACCTTCTGTATTGGTAAGGTGTACTGTAAATGTACCTGATGTGGTATAAGAATTTCCATTGAACTCATAACTATCACCATTGCATATTGTCGCTAAGGTAGTAGAACTGCTGGCTGGCTTCACAGTAAGATTTAGTGTTGATGTACTGTCACAACCTACACTATTCGTAAAATGGATTGGGTAAGATCCTTGCAATTTGTAATAGATCCCATTAAACAAAACACTATCTCCGGGGCAGATACTTGCAGAAGTTACAGAACTGCTCGTAGCCTTTACATACAACTCTAAGGTAGCACTACTATCACATCCAGCTGCATTTGTAAGATGTGCAACATAAATACCCGTTGTAGTATAGCCTGTGCCATTAAAGGTGTAAGTATTGCCTGAACAGATTGTATCATAACTAGTAGAATTAGATGGTTGATTTACTATTATAGTTATCGGATTACTTACAACTGTATCTTTAGTAGAACATGGTGCATCACTGACCAAGACGCATCTGATTATATCATTGTTTTGCAGGGAATCCGTTGAATAGATTGCTGTAGAAGCCCCACTGATTTTTGTATTGTTTTTTGTCCAGTATACTAATGGTGTATAACCATTGTTTGAAGGTGTAGCTGTAAAGGTGAGCATTGTACCTGCGCAAATAGTATCGTTGGGTGAAACAACAATTGCAATTGCAGGCAAGAATGGTGTACAAAATGTAAACCCGGCAAGGCTTGATGCACCACCCGGTGAAGATACTGCAACACTACCCGTAGCCCCGGTATCTACTATGGCTATGATTACACTGTCAGAAACAATCATAAATGACTTAGCAGCAACGCCTCCAAAACTTACAGTAGTTACACTTGACAACTTGTCTCCTGTTATTGTTACGCTATCTCCATCTCCTGCTACAACAGGGCTAAAAGAAAATATAAACGGCTGTTGAATCCATGGTTGAAATTTTACCCTATCACTCACCCGATTGCCTGTACCGGCTGGGTTGAGTGTTGGGTGATAAGGGCCGGTAAATGTGCCCCAATAACTATTACGTGCATCTACGGTGTCTGATATATTTCCACTCCCATTGTACACTCCATAGTTTGAACAGTTGTAAATATTGCAATTGGTTAAAACGGGATTACCGCTTACGTTGTAAAAGCCTATCGGGTTGTTCAATAGGGTATTATTTGTAAAAATGGTATTAGGCGAATTATTGTACACACCAATGTTGTTGCTATTTCTGAAGAAACTATGCGTAATGGAAGGCGAGCCACCTTTGATATACACGGCAGCATCGTCGCCATGGTAGTTATAGCCCCACGAATCCATTGACACATAATCCAGCAAACAGTTGGTACTGACAGCTTCTAAGAACAGAGATCCAAGTTTTGCAAGTCCATATCCATTTCTATTGATAAACCTGATAGAATCAGTTGCAGTTCCTTGTGCTAATAAAGTACCATTTATCGTGATACGGTCATAGTGGGTAGTTGACCTTATTTCAACACCCGGTTGTAGTGTCAATATAGTACCAGTATTGAGCGTAAATCCACCCTCCAAATTATAGTAAGACGTGCCGGTGTGTTTCTCAAACATACCACTTGAATCTATAGCTGCATTTCTAAACGTTATGATAGCATTGTTGCAGTTGGTTATTCCTGAAACCTGCGACGCATAATTGTAAACAGAAATGGGAACACCTATAAAACTTGTTTGGGATATACGAGGCCTTGAATTACCATTAGTGAAGTTAAATCCAAGATTGGCATTATTGATAAGCAGGTCGGAGAAGACAGGGTTTCCGGCAGTACTGCTTACAATGGCTACATTGTTTGAATTGGAAATGCTGCAATGTGAAAACAAAGGTGAACCACCTTGTATATAAATGACTGCATCGTCACCATGATAGTTGTAACCCCAGGCATCCATAGACACATAGTCAAACACACAGTTGGTACTTGTTGGCCCCAGGTATAATGATCCCAGTTTTGTCAGGCCATAGCCATTCCTGTTGATGAACCTGATAGAATCAGCGGCTGTGCCTTGCGCTATCAGCGTACCGTTTATTACTATGCGATCATAGTGGGTAGTTGACCTTATTTCTACGCCAGGTTCAATAGTAAGTGTATTGTTGGCAGCCAAAGTAAAACCTGCTTCAAGGTTATAATAGCCTACTCCGGGGAACTTTGGAAATCTGCAAGTGGAGTCAATAGTGGAGTTCTTGAGGGTAATAACTGCATTGGTCAGGTTGCTGACCCGAGGCATGTTGCTGGCAAATGTGTAAATGGATAAAGGCGTGTTGGTGAAATCAATGTTTGATATAAAAGGATTTGCAGAACCGCTTGCCACATCTATACCCGCTGCGTTGCTGTTGACAATAGTAAGATTGGATACATGGGGCGAAATGCCACCGCTATTTATATACAGAGCCCTTGGGTTATTATAAAATGATACATCTGAAATGTCCAGCGATGTGGAGGCGCCACTTGTAAAAATAGCTGCATTATTAGCATTACTGAACCTGCTGCGGGTAATGACCGGAGAACCTCCCTGAATATAAATACCTGCATCATCGCCATGGTAATTATAACCCCAGGCATCCATGGTGAAATAGTCAAACACACAGTTGGCACTGTTTGGACTCAAATACATTGACCCCAGCTTTGCCAGTCCATATCCATTCCTGTTGATGAACCTGATAGAATCAGTTGCTGTGCCCTGTGCTAGTAGAGTACCGTTTATCGTAATACGGTCATAGTGGGTAGCTGACCTTATTTCAACACCAGGCTGCAAGGTCAATGTTTTGGAGGCCGCAAGTGTAAACCCTCCTTCCAGGTTGTAGTAAGAAATACCGGTGTGCTTCGCAAATGTTGAATTGCTATCAATCGTTGTGTTTTTGATGGTGATAACTGCATTATTGCAGTTGGTAATGCCACCAATTTGTGAAGCGTAAGCATATATAGACAATGAGCCGGTAGAGAAGTTGATGTCAGAAATGGTGGGTTTGGAGGAAGCCGTTGTTGTTTCTATTCCTAAGGGATTATTGAAAAAATCATTGTTGGTGATAGTAGGCGAACCAGAACCTGCAGTTATGTAAATAGCCCTATTGTTACTGTTACGGATACTGCTATGTGTGATAGATGGCGATCCGTCCTGTATATAAATAGCGGCAATATCGCCATAGTAATTATACCCCCACGAATCCATAACTACATAGTCCATTACACAGTTGTTGCTTCCTGCTGCAAAAAATAGAGCACCTTCTTGCACCAAACCATAATAAGAATTATTTACAAACCTGATAGAATCAGTTGATGTACCCTGTGCTACCAATGTTCCATAAATCCATATCCTATCATAGTAATAAGTTGACCTTATTTTAACCCCCGGTTGTAAGGTAAGTGTTTTAGATGCTGCAACAGAAAATCCTCCTTCAAGGTTGTAATAAGAATTGCCGGTGTGCTTCGCAAAAGTTGCATTAGAATCTATAGAAGAGTTTTTGATGGTGATAACTGCATTATTACAATTGGTAATACCTCCTATCTGTGATGCATAAGCGTATATGGCCGAAGGTGTATTTGTAAAATTTATTCCCGAAATTGTTGGCATTGAAGTGGTAGTTGTTGTTTCTATTCCCAAAGGATTATTTACAAAATCTACATTGCTGATTATGGGTGTACCGGATGTAGCAGAAATATAAATACCACGGTTGTTACTATTACGTATACTGCTATGGGTAATTGAAGGTGAACCGTCCTGTATGTAAATAGCGGCAATATCTCCATAGTAATTATACCCCCATGAATCCATAACTACATAGTCCATTACACAGCTGTTGCTACCTGCTGCAAAAAACAGAGCACCTTCTTGCGCCAAACCATAATATGAACTATTTACAAACCTGATAGAGTCAGTTGATGTACCCTGTGCTATGAGTGTTCCATAAATCCATATCCTGTCATAGTAATAGGTTGACCTGATCTTAACCCCCGGTTGCAGCGTAAGTGTTTTAGATGCAGATACAGAAAATCCACCTTCTAAATTATAATAAGAATTTCCTGTGTGCTTCGCAAATGTTGAGTTGGAATCAATAGAAGAATTTTTGATAGTAATAACTGCATTGTTGCAATTCGTAATTCCGCTAATCTGTGATGCATAAGCGTATATGGCCGAAGGTGTATTTGTAAAATTTATTCCCGAAATTGTTGGCATTGAAGTGGTAGTTGTTGTTTCAATACCCAATGGGTTATTAATAAAATCTACATTGGTAATAGATGGAGTTCCTGATGTGCTAGTGACATAAATACCACGGCTATTGCAATTTCTTATAGTGCTATGAGATATAGATGGAGAACCAGCCTGAATATAAATGGCAGCAACATCTCCATAATAATTATAACCCCAGGAGTCCATAATTACATAGTCCATGACACAATTGGTATTGCCGGTGGCAAAAAACAATGCGCCTTCTTGCGCCAAACCATAATTGGAACTGTTTATAAACCTAATAGAATCGGTTGATGTACCCTGTGCTACTAGTGTACCGTATATCCATATTCTGTCATAGTAATAGGTTGACCTTATTTCTACACCCGGCTCAATCAGGAGTGTTTGACCATTAGGCACAGTTACTCCACCATCGTCTAATATATATGGACTATTGGCTTTGCTCCACAAGCCACTTTGGTTTCCCGTTACATGGGTGTCTGCAAGTGCATTAGATACTGTAAAGAGTGTAAGTAAAAATCCGAATAAAAATTTTACATAATAGCAAAAATTATTCTGTGTATATGGGTACGGCATAAGCAAGGTTTTAATTTAAATGAGTATGCAGAATAGAGGAGAAAGGAAATTCACAGAAAGGAACGTAAATTTAAAAAAAAAGTTGCATTTTAAAAAATCAATTGAGCACAACTGATTGATTTTAAGCAAAAAATAATGCAACATAAGAGACCTGCATTTTTGGACCTAATTTGTATTAACCGAGCTTTGAATGGAGGCTAATCTGGGTTACTGCTATCAGGAAAGTCCTTCAAAATTTATAACAACAAAGCAAAATATCCATTTTGGATTATAACCCTTGAATTGCCCCACTTACCTAGTTTAAAAAATATTATTTTAATAATTTTGAAATAAAAATCATCAAAATTCCCATTGAACACAATAAGATTGGAAGAAGCCAAAATAATGATAAGTCAGTTTCGTATCTCGAAATTTCTCTGATAAGGGTTTGACCTTTGTATAAATAAATTTCAATTGAGTCTTTCTGTTCTAATGAATCTAATCTTGAGATTTCTAATGTTTGAAAATTATCGTCGTATATTTTATTAGAATCCTTGAACTGATAGTTAATCACCTTAGGGTTTATTCCATTATCCGTTATATTTTTTTTTGTTATTACACGATTGATTTTAGCATGAATCAATTTACCATTTCGAAGAATAAAATTATCATCATTAGCATTGTGGTTATTATGCATTTTTGGAAAAAAGAAAAAAAATATCACAAATACTATAACTCCAATAAAAACTAGAGATAGCCCAATAGAAAAAAATATTTTTTTTACTGATTTAGTGAAAATCATTTCATTTATTTACTTCTTATCCTAACGGTATTTCCTACAAATTCACTCGTTTTAGTAACAGCTTTCAAGAAAGTACTTCAAAAGTAACCTGTAGAAAAGCATAAAATTATTTTTTGGATAAAACTATGAATTATCCTGACGAATATAAATAAAAATGACTTCGCGAAGTAAGAAACCTTCTTGCTTTAAATTGTGAAACTTCCGTATTGCAGGAAGTTTTGGGCTTTTTGCAGGTTTCACTCTGCGAACAAAATAAATGATGCTATCCTTGCTATTTGTATCCGACTTTTCGTAAAATAATGAGTGTAAAAAGATGTTCTTATTTTACTTTTCGACATCTATCATAAAATAATATTCATTTTTTAACTTTCTTATTTTATAATTTTGCCTAAAGGCATAATAATGAAAGATAAATCCAGAAGCGGACATTATGAACAATTTGGTGAAAACAATCACTTTATACCCAGGTCTTTGCCACCATTACCATCACTTATATTAGATAATGAGTTGGTAGAACTTTATGGTGAAGCATTACAGAGTTTAGGAAAATTTGCTGAAGCGCAAAACCGAATTCCAAGCAAAAGACAATTTCTTGATGTTTATATTGCGAAAGAAGCAATTTTTTCAAGTCAGATAGAAAACATCAATACCACTTTGACTCAGGTTCTTGAATATAAATCAAAAGAAAAAACCGAAAATAAGGATGTTCAGGAGGTATTGAATTATATAAATGCGCTCCGCTATGGTATTGAGCTTATGAGGAACAAAAACATTCCTATTTCGTCGAGGTTAGTTAGAGAGTGCCACAAAAAATTATTATCAGGAGTAAGGGGAGAAGGAAAATCACCCGGAGAGTTTAGAAAAGTGCCTGTTTTTGTCGGAAAGCTGGTACCCCCACCTTCAAATTACATTGAGGAACTTATTCACGATTTAGACAGATTTGTAAATGAAGATAATAGCATTCTGCCCCTAATGCGCATAGGTCTTGCACATGTTCAGTTTGAAACGATCCATCCTTTTCTTGATGGTAATGGGCGTATAGGGAGATTATTAATAGTGCTTACGATGATGGATTACAACATTATTAGTGAACCTGTCCTATATCCATCTTTCTTTTTTATGAAATACCGGAGCGAATATTATGACAGGCTTGATGATGTAAGAAAAAAGGGTGATTATGAGGGATGGCTCAAATACTTTCTAAGGGGTATAAGGGCAAGCACAGACGATATTGTTAAACGGGTTTGGGCTATTGATGCTTTGATACAGGAATGTTCAAATAAAATAGACGACAACCTTTCTCGTGTAAAGAAAAATGCGAATTTGCTATTGGAACAACTTTGTCATACGCCTGTAATTGCAATTAATGATGTTATGGAACTAACCGGAAGCAGTTACCTGACTGCACAAAGACTTGTAATGAATTTTGTAGAACAAGGAATATTACAACAGGATAATCAAAAACAAAGAAATAAAACCTATAGCTTTAAAAAATACTTAGGCATACTGGAAGAAGAATTTGCCGGATAAGTATGCAGTTATTACGGGTGGAGGTTTCTTACGGGGGATCTAAGAGAGAAACAAAAATTGATTCTTCTACTTCAAAATAACTTAAAAACAATTCTGGAAAACTACCCACAACCTATCATTTCTAATCTTTAGTAAACGCAAGTGTATCCAGTAAAGTATTTTTTTTATAATTACATGAGTTTACATAATTTGTACTTATATATACTTTGAATTTTTTAAACCCTTTTGTATTGATTCCAAAGCTTGAAATCGAAATATAAGAACGTAAGCTGTCATCAATAAGATTTACTTTGAAAATATTCCTATTATCCATAGAGATTAATACACTATCATCAAATACCCTATTCAATCTGGAAAAGTACAATTGGAAAAAAGCTGAATCTTTACCGATTTCTTTAATATTTGTAAATACCAAAGGGCCTCCTTCTGTTTTTTTTAAGTTACCATCAATATCATATTCTTCATTATAAGTATAGGCATCGTTTGTAGCAAAAAATCTATAAGACTTTAAGTTTTTATTTTTATAGAAAGTATAGTATCCAATTCTTGTTAAACTATCAAGACCTCTATCGCCTAAATCATCAGGTAAATTAGCACTATCATTTGGAATAGTTACTATTTTTTTACTTTGTTGGTTTACTATTTGCTCATTAGTAAGAATACAATTTAGATTTGATCTTTTGCATCCAAATAAAATCACTAATAATAGAAATATTATGTTCTTCATTTACAGAATTATTTTTTTAGTCTTGGTCGGGTGAATCACCTACCAAATACTTCCACTTTGTGTAACTTTTATCCCGAAAGTTTTCAAAATAAACAACAACAAAACCAAACCTCTATTTCCGCCCTATTACCATAAATTACCCTTACGAATATAAAAAGAAATAATTTTACGAAGTAAGAAATCCTTCTTGTAATAAATTATGAAATCCACGTATTGCAAGAAGAATCGAATCCCTTTTAGCAGACCATAGGCGGATTAAAACGTATGTTGTTGGAAGGCTTTGCCATACCAACAACGGCACAAAAAATGGGAACACTTACTCCAGCAGGGGAGTGTAAAGTAAAGTAGATTTTTTAAACCACTTTCTTATGAATATTCATAAGGGAATTTCATGGTAAGGATTATTTCAAAAATGTTTGCCGTTGCAGGGACTCTTCAGGCTGACCGAGAACTATTTTGTTGTAAAAAATCGGAAATTTCAGGAGTTCAACTTTTGCATTGTGTGAGTTCGGCGTGAACTAGAAGTTATTTTATAAAGTAATGGTAGAAGAACTGCGTTACTATTCCTTCTTTTTTTCCGTCTTTTTTCTACTTATCTTCTTAATGTTATGCCCGATTGCAAGCAATTGAAACTCTGAATTTACTTTTTTTAGTCCTCTCAAATGAAACATGACTACTCTGCAGTTAAATTTCATATTACCCCATGCATGTTCCACTGTATTCATTCGCTTCTTATATATCTCTTTGCCTTCTTTGCTATTTAATCTTTGCCGCATTGCATCTCTTAGGGGCTCTCGTAGCTCTTGATGTATTTGCCTTTTTGCTCCTGTTGTACAATCGCCTTTTACAGTACATTCATTACATGCAGTACCATCAAACTGATTGAAATATTGTTTCCTTGTGTGGCTATTTACCGTTCTTGTATATGTCAATGTCTTACCTGTTGGACAAGTATATTCGTTTCTAACCGGGTCGTAAACAAAATGTCCTCTATCGTATGGATCTGCTAATCGTTCCTTTGATGCCTGCTCTTCCTGATCAGGGATGTATGCTGCTTTTCCTTGCTCTGATAACCATTGATAATTCTCGTAAGAACTATATCCACTGTCTGCTAATACAACACCTATCTTCTCTGAGACATTAGTTTCAACCTGGTTGATTACCTCCTGCAACTGTTCTTTATCATTTGCTTTATTGGTAGCATAAGCCGCTACTATAATACCATCTTCAGATACGGCTCCCTGGCAGTTGTATGCTGGTTTCTTTTGTCCACTGCACTTTATTAACTGGGAATCAGTATCAGTTAAATTAATCCTCTTATCACCTGACTTTATTTTATTCAAAGCCCCTTGTATCTTCTCTCTTAATTGATTTTTTTCTCTTAGCTGCTTAGGAAGTTCATCTCCACGCTCTTCTTTTAAGTCTGCATCCTCGTTTGTATTAAGTTCATCAGCCTGTTGCTGAAGTGTTTTAATTTGATTTTCAACCTCTGCAAGCCATTGTTCATATGTTTGCTTTGTAACGCTTTTCTTTACTGAAGCATTAGCTCTAATCTTGGTACTATCTATTGCAATCAAACCTACCTTACCCATACCCAGCTCACGACATATTTGTAGTACTTGTTTAAAACAATCTTCAAAGAACTCACTATTGTCCTTTCTAAAATCATTGATAGTTCTGAAGTCGGGCCTGTACATGCTCGCCAGATACATGTAGGCTGTATCTGTTTCACACATTATAGCAATCTTTCTACCTGAAAGAATGCCGGTAGCATAACCATATATCCAAAGTTTTAGTAACAGTCGTGGATGATAACTCTTTTGGCCAAGGCAACTATAACGCTTCTCAATAGATGAAGTGTCAAGTCTGTCCACGACTTCACTGACTAATCTTGCAAGATGATTGTCCTTGACAAATTCCTCTACAGAAGGTGGAAGCAGAAAAATTTGCGTATTATTTATTGCTTTGAATTTTTCCATGCGCATAAGACAACATGAAAACTAACTTTGTTGCTTTACTTCATTATTCTCGGTCAGCCTGTCTTCACCTGCGACAAAAAGCACCACATAAAAACTGTAGGTGAAGAACACCCAAACAGCGGCGTAAACTTGGGTTAAAGCATTATGTCCGACAACTCTAATGACCACAACCGAAACAAAGTCCTTGAGAATAAAAGATAATCGCTATTAGGAAAGAAGTGGAATGGCGAAATAGATAAAAAATATGACAACCTGTGTAATTAGAAGAAACAATAAAATAAAATTGGTTAGGTTAAATTTAAAACTATCTCGGTTAGTGGTAATAGAAGCACCCCTCAAATAGAAAATAATATCAAGTTGTTCTAACCACCCAGTGGTAGAATTAATGAGAGGCAATATCATCATTCCAAATTTCTTTGGGAGTTTACTCAATCCTTTAATACCTCTTATTGAATCCGCTCCTTTTGAATTCATTGAAAATACAATCATTCTGACTTCTTCAATCAATACAGGCAATAACCTTAAAGCGGTGTATAAAGCAATACTAAATGTTTTACCTAACCTCAAACTCACAGCCAAATTGTATATTTCAACAGTAGTGGCAATCATAAAGTAGAGAACACACGAACAACACATAACATATGTTCTAAGTGCAGGAACAATAAACTTATGTTCTACGGAAGTTCTTTCATAAAGAGCAATTAAACTAACAGTCAGTGTTGCAATAAACAATAAAACTGTTAGCACCCAAAAAACATATTTGTAATAGCTCCGTTTATCTGCAAATACAAAATAAACTACTAATAGCAACACCACCTGACAAGATAATAAGACCGAACTATCAATCCATGCCGCATTGCTAAATGATATAAAAAAAAACAACTTCAATATTGAATTAGCGTCTTTCATCCTTCTATATTCAGAATCCCATTGTTAAGTGTGTATGATGTATTTTTTATTGAATTCAAAAACTTTTTTTGATGACTGCTAAATACAACAGAGTTTCCGTTAGACAGGTAGTTGACAATAAGTTTTTCTAATTTATAAATTGAAAGAGGGTCTAAGCCAACCTCTGGTTCATCCAATATTAATATCCGAGGATTCATAGCATATATACATGCGATAGAAAGTATTTTCTTCCAACCGAAACTTAGTTCACTACTGTTTCTTTCATAATCAAATTGTCCAAAATGCTCCTCAAATATTCTAATCCGTATTCCTAAATCCTGTTCCGAATATCCTTGATTTTTTATGCCAAATAAAAGCTCATCTTTAATACTTGTGCCGAAAAGCTGATAAGATGGATTTTGAAATGCTACTCCAATGTAGCTTGACCGCTCTGAAAAGTTCATACTAAGAAGTGAACTGTCATTTAAAACTATATTACCAGATTTGTATTTCAATAGTCCTGAAAGTGCCAGAAATAACGTTGTTTTCCCTGAGCCGTTTTTACCATTGATTTTAATTAACTCACATGGTTTAATGTTTAAGCAAACATCTCTCAATACCCAATCCCCATAAGAGTATTTATATTTAATGTCTGATGCCGAATAATTAAATTCCTGTCCCATTACACAATAGTTACTGTTTTATCCTCAATTTCATATAGCTCCAACAATTTATCGTTCGTTATTTCAGATATGTCATTATTAAAGAAGATTCTCCCCTTTTTTATTGCTAAGACTTTAGTAGCTAATTCATTGAATAATGCAACATTGTGAGTGCTGATTATTATAACTACTCCTTTTTCTTTTTCAGTTTGAAGTTTCTGCAATAGCCATTTAATCATGCTTTCATCTAAAAATGAAGTCGGCTCATCTAATAATACGACTTTAGGTTGTTTGAGAAATGCAGTTGATAAAACCAATTTCTGTTTTTGTCCCATAGAAAGTTCAGTAGTAGGATATAGCATGTGCTTTTCCAATCCTATTTCCTTTATGAGGTTCTTCTTAATTTCTACAAACATTTCCAAATCCGTAATATGGGATAAACACAAATCAATTTCCTGCGAAACATTCAGCCCTAAGAATTGGCTTTCGGGATTTTGTGTGATAAAACATATTTGTTCATTGCTGGGGCTAAATCCTTTTGCCAAAACATCTTTGTTCTGTATAGATATTTTACCTTCTACTTTATATGTTTCAAGAGCATGCGGAATAACACCACATATAGAATACATTATAGTAGATTTACCCGCTCCATTAGCTCCTATGAGAAGTAAAACCTCACCAGTTTCTAATGTAAAACTGACATCATGAATTATCGGTGTATGACAACCCGAACTATTTACATGAACAAATAAATTAGATAGTTGGACAACCGGCATTATTGAAGTCCTTGGATGTATGCGTTATTAGATAGGTATTTTTTATACAGTAAAAGACCAAGCCATGAACCCAAAGCAGAGATTACAAAGTAAAGAGGTAACATGTATTTCAGAAACGCTTTTAGCTTGTCGTATCCGGGGATACCAAACCAACCCATACATAGAAAAACTCCAATTGTGATAACAACAGCTCCTAAACCTGCGGGGACGATATACTTTAAGAAGTCTTTCTGTTTCTTAAAAACCACAAAAGTTAGAAAATCCCAAACTAAGCCTGATAATAAACCAACAATTGGTTTATACCAACCAGGAAATCCGAAAGTAGTGGTTGGCATTGCTAAAAATGCAAATACTGTCCAAATAACAGTAGCAGACCAAAATCTGTTTGCTCCCTTAACACCTATTGTAATTACAGCACCGACAATAATACCATTAACAATACCGCCAGTTAATGGTATTCCCGTGAGAGTATTAACTGCTACACCTAAACCGAAGGCAAGAATGAAAGCTATTACTGCTATAGCTCCTAAAAACATTGAACGTTTTCTTGAAATTTTATTTTCCATATTTTGAGTTGTTTGAGTTGGTTTAGAAATACCTAAATCCGTTCTTGTTTCAAAAAGTTCAATGTAATAATCAACTAAATCACCTGTCGAAGAAGATTTGTGTTTAACCAATCCACGAATCTGATAAATAACAAAAAGACTAAAAAGCGCAATGACAAAAAGGATGCCCGTATAAATTAAATGTGTCGGTGTATAAGCAATGGGAAAAACAGATAAAAAATTAAATCCACAAATCTCATAGACACCAAATACCTCTAAGCAAACAATCAACAAAGCCCCCAACGAGAGCATTAGGGCGACAAACAAAAGAAAAACAGATGCAATAAAAATAAGACCAAATTTGCCGTTAAAATCAGCGTTGAATTTTTTCTTAGCAACTAATATTTCATACTGTTTCTGCAAATACCTTTGGTTTAAATTTTTCAACAGACTAGAAGCAGTTGCATCCAAGAAATTAGCAATTAAAGTATTTATATAGTCAAATCTTGATTGGGCAGCCTGCCACCAGAAAACTAAAAGTATAGATATAACCAATGACACATCAACAAATATCAAGTTAACAATTGACTGATTGATGTCATTTAGTTCATAAAGCCGAGTTGTCGGCTCTACCAAAGATTGAACAAGTGTGGAATCAATGGGCATTGGTTATTTTATGTATTGCTTTTAAAACTATTGAATTAGTAAGGGCTTTGCCACCATAGAACTTTTGAATTGAGCGGTGGCGAAAAACGCTATACATGCCTATTTCGTTTTTGCTAACCCTTTCCAACAACTTTTCGGATTTTTCTATTAGAGAAAAATGTTTGCTGTAACCAAAATTTAAGAGAGTGATTACATCAAGAGCTAAAAAGGTCGTGTTTTGATTTTCATTCTTGCCTTCGGTAAGCAAAACTTTTAAAATAATTTCGGCTACTACTCCAAAATCTTTATCAACAAGATAAATTTCGCTGATAACATAAAGAAAGTAGTGAAATGAATGATAATAATGACTTCCGTTTTTATATTCTCCCAATTCAATTACTCCTATCAAATAATTTTTGATTTCATTTAACGAGATTCCGTTCTTCATGTAATGCAAATAAGCATTCGCATTTACAACCCAATCAACATTGTTCGATTCACCTTTTTCTGGAAACCATGTAAAAAATATTTTTTCTGAATTTCTATTTTTCAAGTATTGTTTTGAAAGAGCGTTATAATCCAATACAACACCGGATAACTGTAATGCTGACAGTATCACAATTGTATCATCTATATCGGCAACAATTTTGGAATCTTTACCGAAAAATTTCCATATATATTCACTTTGCCGATTTTCTAACAGGTAAGTTGATGCCCGCTTAACTAATTCAGTAAATTTTTGGTCTTCAATTTTAACTCCGTCTAAAAAAACCAATATTAACGCAGTTACAAAAACATTCTTAACCCTTTCTGGATTTTCCATGCCCTCTGTTGAAGAACGAAAGGATAAAATCTCTCCATCATCCCCTTGAAAGCGATGTATCTCTTCAAACATAATACCTTTTTGCTTCTCTAAATCATACCTCATTGTATTTGAAAAACTAATTTTACTATGCATTATACTTTTTGTAAGCATATTTTATCCAAGTATTTATGTATTGCAATTATAAAGATTTAAAATGCGGCAAAACGATACCCCGTCAAAGGTAATATCTCTGTGCTTACTTTTGTTCACATTTTAAAAAAAATTTCCATTTGCAACCCACAAAAAATACACTCTTGTAAGCCGCTGCAAGCCACCCACGAACCAAAGCTCACAAGAGAGTTTTTTTTCTGCCGCCCAATAAAAAACTTCAATTCCTTATCCAACACATCAAAAAAAATAAAACCACCCCACGCACCCCCTTAACCTGACAATTTCCCCGATAGTAGAAGCTGTTACGAAGTCTATTGAGAACGATTTAGTTTAATGCCGATTGTGAATAAAATAATAGACTTGCGTTTGATTTTCATGGTTTCTGTTCAACTATTTTAAAGTGCTTACTGGTATCACAAAATAGAGTAGGAAGCAGGGGATTATTTCCCCTGCTGTCCTCTCACACCACCGTACTTGCCGTTCGGCATACGGCGGTTTGTTAGAATAATGTTGGCTACTCTTCAGTTTGCCTGACGTTTGTTTTGCAGGGTCGCCTCCGTACTGTTTCAAATCCTGACTAAGCACCTCTTACTTTTTACTTTCTGGTTCCGCCTGTCCTCAAGCAAGTAGTTCTCTTACGGGGTTATGCTTTACTAACGCTTCGGATATAAAACATTGTACTTCGCTCCCTCATTCTAACATTCGGCCCTTCCCTTTCTATAATCGTGCCGCCATAAATGAACACACTCAAATTACCGGGTACTATGGCCTCTGCTGACTTCTGTTGATACCATGTTGCATCGCTACAACCGTTTGCCCCCGCCTTTTGGCGGGGCTTCTCCCCTCGCCAGCATATCTACAGATATCTCAGGGTAAGTTCATAAACTTTCGGTTCATGTAGCCAGTGCATTTTCGCAGTATTGTTCCGTTCAGTAAAGGGCTTTTGTTTCTTTTGCAACATCACCCACAATACCACGCCTTATATGCACTTCCTGTCCGTTGGCTCAAACCTTTGCCGCCAGCTTCTTTCAGATTCGCAGTCACCCACGACACCCTTGCTCTTAGCTAACACTCCCTACTGTAAAGTTTGTTCGGGACTTGCACCCTATAGTTTATTAACAGTAACTATTCACTCCCCAAAATTCAATTTTTCGGGTATTTTTTATAAAACCTGGAAGTTGTGCACATTTTTTTGATGGCTTTTGTAAGATCTGATTTTTATGCACTTTTTTGCTTCGTATTTCTTAGTTTTTGGGGATTA
>JANMMU010000136.1:0-5339 GCA_031373555.1 Segetibacter sp.
GGCAATGTTTGTGTTATTGCTGTGTTGGGGTTGCTCAATCCGGTGTGGGGGAACCAACTATAGCTTACACCGGGTTCGCCTGCAGTACCTATCTGTACGGAGGAACCGCTGCACAAGGCCTTGTCTCCTCCGGCATTGGCACTTACACCAGGGTTAACCACTACACTGGAAGTATTTGCACAACCTGTGGTACTATCTGTTACCAACACACTGTATGTTACAGGTGAAGCAACTGTTGCAACAGGATTGCTTGTGTGGGTTGAATCAAGCCCTGTACCGGGTGACCAGCTATAGGTGGGTGAAGCTGCATTGGTACTTACATTCAACTGCGACGATATGCAATTGTTAATGACAGTTGCAGTTACTGTTGGCCTTGGCAGCACATATACCGTAACAGATGCCACCGCGGCAGCTGCACAACCTCCGGCAAAGTTGGCCGTGAGTGTATAGGTAGTAGTAGTAGTTGGGCTGGCTATTGGCTGTGCAATGTTGGCATTGTTTAAACCTGTAGAGGGGCTCCAACTGTAAGTGACACTGTCCAGTTTTGGGTTGCCAATCTTGACTGAACTGTTGGCGCCCTGGCAGATGGCTGGTGGTTGCTGTAAAACAATAGTCGGCGTGTCTATGTGTTGGACAGAAACAAAATCAAAGCTATTACAACCGCTTATTGGTTCTATACAAACCCTTATATAATTTACATTGGCTGTATTAGAAATAACTTTTGGTTGTGCAATACTGGAATTGCTTAAGCCCGTAGACGGAATCCAATTATAAACAAAACCGGGTATAGCAGTTGCCCCAATGGTGAATCCACCATTAATGCAGGAATTAAAGGTTACCGGAGGGTTTGATGGCAATATGGGAACCTTAACAAAAACGGTGTCGTTTGTAAAACAACCTGTACCGGGATCAGTCACTTTTGCATAATAAAATAAACTTGTTGCTGCAGTAATTTGTGGGTCTGATACAGTAGATACTATCAAACCATTTGAAGTAGATGAGGTCCATGCATAGTCTAATCCTGCAACAGCAGGTAGCCCAATATTAGCAACTGCATTTTGACAAAATAATGCATCCGGTGCCTGAAATACAGGTGCAAAAGCATTTTGTGGATTAACTTTAATAGTATCCATGCAAAAAATGCTGACGTCATATCTATAAACTGCAATAACAGAATAAACGATTGAAGAGGTTGCACCTGTTTTTACAACCGGACCAGTAGTTGTGTTTAATCCTGTGGACGGACTCCAGTAATAATCCATGTTGGGATCCGGCTCAGCTATAGAAAGCGTAAGGCTGTCTGAAGGTGTAACAGTCGGGCAGTTGTTTTTTGATTTGAATTTAATTTTTGCATTGCAATTATATCCATTTGAGCACATATAAACACCTATATCTTTTGTACAGGTTTTCCCTTTCCATGTCATTTTTAGACGGTAATATTTAGTGGTAGTTACAGTGGGTGTCATCAGTGCTTTGGTCATAGAAGTATTGGTAGAAGAAAGTTCTCCGGGAGCCACAGGAACCTCAACTCCACTTGTCACATCTACCCATTCATATACGGCTTCGCCAAAAGTATAATCCTTCATGCCAATATCATTAGGGCGGCAAATAGTATGGGTTGGTAAGTCTAAATGCAATACATACATACTCACAGTATCTACCACAGTGCATCCGTTATTGTTACTGGCTGTAAGTATATAATTAACGGGATTGTAGTTAGGCGACAACTCATCGTGAAATTGATTAAATACCGGCTGTGCAGTATCGGTGATTGCAGAAACATACCAACCGGGCGACCAATTATAGCTATATCCGGGTACACGATATGTTCCTAAAATTGCCGAGTCAATAGCACAAAGAACCTGATCATCACCGGCAGGGTTATTGGGTAGCGAGCCGGCAAGATATACAAGTACTGTATCCCTGGTAGTGCATGTGCCTCCAGTTTTAAGTGGCATAGTAACGGTCAGGATATAGTTATTACCCATTCCACTTGCCAAGGGTTGAGGGCAATTGGTACAACTTAACCCAAGTGATGGTGTCCAGTTATAACTGATACCTGAAAGACCTGAAAGCGCTGCAGCCCCTATCTGAGCAGGTTTACTAAGGCAAAGTCCTTTATCAGGTCCTGCATTTGCTCCATAATTAAAAACTGTAGCGGTATCTTTTGCAGTACAACCATTCGCATCAGTTGAGGTGAGAATATAAGTAAATGCTCCGCGACGTTGGTTATTAAAAGCAACCTGTGCCGTATTGTTATTTGATAAATTATTTGTGGGTAACCAACTATAAGTTATTCCCTGTTGAGGTGGTGTTCCCAAAGTAATATTTGTTCCGGGGCAGGTAAAGAACTCACCATCGCCCCCAACATCAGGTTTAACAGGTATAAAACCACTTAGTGCTATTGTGGCAACAGTTGAGGTATCAACATTATTGCAAAAAGCAGGTTTTGCTAACCGTCTGTAATAGGTTTTTACTGTAACAGGATTTGGAGTATAATCTTTTTCCGTTGCATCTTGTATTGTTGTCCATGTAAGGCTGTCTGTACTTACCTGCCATTGGTAGGTGAAGTTTGTTTGATCTGCCTGGCTTGCCTGTGCCACACCATTGCGCAATATGGTAGGTGTATTACCCAACTGCGGTACGGAACCGGTAATTTTATCTACCAGGCTATTGGCACAAACGACTTGCACTTTTGGCGATAACGTATCATTGATAACATCATTATAGCAAAGGGATAGCTTGGTGATATAAATATCATTATCTGCTTTATAGGTGGGGTTATATGCACCTGCAGTTACGGGGTAATCATTGGAGGTAGTGGCACCGGCAGTAAAAATATCGTCGCCGGTTGTAACTAGTACGTTTGGTACTTCGCCACTTCCTGTTATGGGTGCGCTAATATAAGAGCCGTACACTAATTTGCCACTTTCAATATTTATTCTACCTACATATTGCCGGGATTGACCATTAGGACTAAACGTGCCTGAACCGATTAAAGTCTTTTGAAATGCATCGGGTGTAACCGGAAAATCGTTAGAGAGATTATCTAAAGAAGGACTTTGTGATAAAAGTGCATTGAAAGTTAAATAGCCGTCACTAAAATCTGATTCCCTTACATAGTCCTGAACATTTGATCCAAGGTAACTGGAATAAGAAATTGACTTTGTGGATCGGTTATAATTTGCAATGGAAATTTCCAATGCTTGTTGATAGCTGTTTTTATTAACCGACTGGGTAGCATTAGGAGTAACAGTCATATTGTTGCTATTGGTATAGCCGGTAAAACAAATATTGTCTTTGTTAACAGAAACTTGATCTGTCCAGTAATAATCGTCAGCACTACCGCCCAGGTAAGAGCAATAAACAATCCTGTTAGAAGAATCTATATGAATAAAGTAACCATCCCCCTTGCCATTGGCAGTGTTATTTACCAGTGAATTACGGGGTTGAATTGCATTGCCGGTTACAGGTAAAAAATTACTTGTTGTTGTGCCATACACAATTAAATCATTGTCTATACTTGTAATGCTATGAATTGGAAAGTAATCAAGGGTAGGTGCTATATATGTGAAATGAGACAAAGCACCTGTGTTTTTATTCAACTTCAGGATACCTGTATTCTCTTTTTCATAATTGTTAAACGGTATACCATTGGTTGATACAGGCATGGTAGAATCGAACCTTGCCCCAAAAGTAAGATGATTACTCCCCAATGCCATTTTTGTATAAATGAAATTGAAACCATTTAAATAATAGTCTGAAAAGCCTCCTGCGAATGTTGAAAAACCAATATTGCCTGTTGCAGTTATTTTGGTAATGAAATAAGCAAATGGCGAACCGGAAGGATAGACAGGCTGAAAAGAACCTGCAGTTGTTGGAAAATCATCCTGAATAGTAGTGCCTGAAAGATAAAGTTCCCCATTTTCTACCTTTATGTCCCAACCATAAGTTGGATAAAAGTTACCATCGTAGAGCCCATTATTTCCACCTATTATTTTTTCATAAACAAACTGATGAGTCTGCATATCAAATTTGGAAACCAGTATTTTTTTTAATGTTGCATCTACAGATACAAAAGATCCGTATCCGTCTTTGGTAATAAATCTATTGCTGTACGAAAAGCCCGTGTTTCCAAACGGTTCAATTGCAAACATGTAGGTTGAGTAGAGAACACTACCGTTAGCAGCATTTAAGTGTGAAAAAACGGGTGCCCACATTGATCCACCTTTTTTATTGCTCCCATTAACCACCGGATAATTGAACGATTGTGAATTGGCTGAAATATTAATAGTATTACTTGCAGAGTCCCAGAATATCAAAGGTGCAACCAAATAGTCGTTAATGCCTCCTAAATAAGTACTCCATATCAGACTGCCTGTGGATGCTGATATTTTGCTAAGCGTTATATTATTGGTACTGCCGGCACCTAATGTAGTTTGAAATGCACCGGGTGTGGTGGGGAAATCGGTGCCAGTTGTTGTACCCAATATATAAAGGTCTCCGGCATTGTCCTTAACCATTTTAATAACAAAGTCAGTGCCATTACTGTTTAGGTAGGTGCTCCATTCTATTACCTGACATTTTGTTGAAGTACTATACAACAGCGAAAGCAAAAAACAAAACAAAACTAATTTAAAAGACCCTCGTGGAGCAATAAAGAAAGCTGACATAAAATTGATTTTTTTATTTAGTAAATGGTCTTTCAGGATAGGATGTGCAGTTGTAAATACCATTAGGCTGAAAAGATACTACGAAGAAAGCGCTTATTCTTTTTAAGATCAATTGCTTCAATATTTACCCGCTTGCAATACCTTATACAACAATGGATTAGGGAAAGGTTGGGGTTTCAAAAAATAAATTTTGTATTACCTCCATTAAACTCTTCAGACTTAATAAAAGTTATACTTAACCTTTCATATTCAAAGCCTATATACTGAAATGAAAACTTATTTGACGATAAGAGGAGAAGTAAAAGAAATCATTGCCGGATTAAATTTTAAATATAAAAGACCCGCTCCTATATAACAGGAGCGGGTCTTATTGTATAATCATTGCCTTTCTCTTACTTCTGCAACACAATCTTCTTGTTATCACTCATTCCTTTGTTATTGGTTATTCCAAGCACATACACTCCTGCCGGTAAGTCTTTCATAGACAAGCTACCCTGGCTGTTGGTGATGGAATAATTATGTATCAAACGACCGTCAATACCCGTCAACCGTAACTCATAATGACCGGCTGATATAAAGTTGGGAATCACATAATGAACTACATCTGTTGTGGGGTTGGGATATACCACAAGACCTGACTGTTGGTTGATAACCATCACCTGTCTT
>JANMMU010000012.1:0-18856 GCA_031373555.1 Segetibacter sp.
GATACGATGCACAGCAAAACGTAACCATACCTTCAAACATTTCGGGCAACTACTACATTTACGTATTGGCAGATGGTGGCCGCTCCGTTTATGAAAATGTATATGAGAATAACAATGCTTCGCAAGGTAACCTGCTTAGGGTACGCACCCCCGATTTGATAGTGACAACCGTATCAATACCTGTGCAGGATTCATCAGGAAAAACAATACCTGTAAACTGGGCTATTAAAAATATTGACAGCGGCAAAATTTATAACGCCAACATTACTGATAGGATTTCCATATCCCGCCTTTCAACCTACAATGCAGACTCTGGAATTCAATTGGCAACAGTTAACTACAATACCGGCCAGCTTGCTAAAGACAGCACCATTCCAAAATCAACACAGGTCCGTTTGCCAAACGGCATTTCTGGCAATTATTATGTTTATGTAAACACAGATTTTGGCAACAGTCTTTATGAATCCAATGAAGCTAACAATATATCAAGGAGCACTGGCTTTTTGAAAATCATACAGACACCCGCACCAGATTTAGAAGTGTCAACTATAACACTGCAGGATTCGGCTGCATTGGATGATATTGTGCCAATTTCTTTCACGGTTAAAAACAATGGCCCGGCAGCTCTTCTAAATGGCAATTGGAAAGATAAGATATACATATCGTCTGCTCCCGTATGGAATACAGCTTACTCAACGCTATTAAAAGAGATTACCCAAAACAGGTCATTGGTTGTAAACGCTTTTTACTCGGTAAATACAGACATCAGGATTCCTGCTACATTGGCAGACAGTATCAGATTTTATATTCACATTGTAACAGATGCAGACGATAATATTTACGAATACAATAAGGAAGCAAATAATTTTCTTAAAAAGGATTCTGTTTTTATCAAAAAATATCCACCTGTTGACTTGGCTATGATAGAGATAACAGGACCTGATTCAGCTAAGTCCGGACAACCAATTAGTTTAAGCTGGAAAGTCAAAAACATTACACCGGTTGCTACCATTAAAACACAATGGGAGGATGGCTTGTACCTGTCAATTGATTCTGTATGGAATAAATCAACAGATATTTTGGTAAAATCAATTACCCATAACAATGTGCTGTTTGCTGATAGTACCTATTCCACTACAAGCAATATAACCATGCCAAATGGTATAGCCGGCCAATACTACCTGCTGATGGTTGCTGATCATAACGATGTGAATAGAGACATCAACAGGCTTAATAATTACAAGCTGGTAAAAACAAATTTGGGGCCTGTAAAAATTGTAATCACACTTACACCTCCACCGGATCTTGTTGTTACTTCATTTACAATACCGCAATATGGCACAGCAGGGCAGCCAGTTCTTATAAAATATACCATTAAGAACAATGGTACAGGTGCCGCAAACCCGCGTTGGTCAGACCATGTTTACCTATCTACCAATCCTTACCTGGATAATGGTGATAACTTAATAGGCTCAAATAGCCACAACACCCTCCTTCCTCCCGGAGCCAGTTACACAGATAGCCTACAGGCTTATTTGCCTATAAATGCATCCGGCAACTACGCCGTAATTCTAAAAACAGATGCTAACGATGCGGTGTATGAACATACTGGTGAGAATAACAACACCTCTACAGCATACATTATTGTAAATGTGCCACCACAATCTGATATAGTGGTTAGCAGCATAACACCACCCGCACAGGCTATAGCAGGGGACTCAATAACCATCAACTGGAACATAAAAAACATTGGTGCTAACCTGGCCAATGGCTATATGAGTGAAGCGGTTTATTTATCAGAAGATACCATAAAAGATGCCAATGACATATTGATAGCCAATCCCCAGACATACATCAACATTCCCCCGCAAAGCGAAATAAGCAGGAGTTATACAGGCGACCTTACCGGCGTTTCGCTAAGAAATTATCATGTGATAGTGCATACCGATGTACGCAACAACATTTATGAAAGCAACGACACCAACAATGTAACTGTTTCAACAGATAGCTTCCCGGTTAATGTGGCTTTGTTGCCATTGAACATTGTGCAGCAGAAAACCCTGCCAAATAACAAATTGATTTACTACAGGGTAGAAGTTCCGGATTCTTTGGTGGGTGAGTCTTTGCTGATAACCCTCAAAGGGGATTCTGTAAACGGCAACAATGAACTGTACGTGAAGTTTGATGATGTGCCTAATAAAACCATTTATGACTATTCCCATGCACAGCCTTACTCCGGCAATCAGGAAATCATCATCCCAACCTTGAAGAAAGGCACTTACTACCTGATGATAACAGGGCAAACAACAAACGGAAGTGTACAGCAGTTGGACATTTTAGCAAAAGTTCTTTCATTTGAAATACGGTCTGTAAATGCAGACAAAGGCGGCAATACAGGAAGTGTGACAGTACAACTTGTTGGGTCTAAACTTGCAAATACAAAATCAATAAAATTAATCAAGGCTGGCGAAATTATTATTGCAGATACCCTCATTTTTGTTAATCCAACTCTTATTTATGCAAGATTTAATTTAATAGGTAGAGATCTAGGGACTTATAATGTTGTAGCCGAAGATACAGCTGGAAGGATTGCAATATTGAATAATGGATTTCAAGTAGTAGTTGGAAATCCCCCTATAATAGCATTTAATATTAGATACCCAGCTAGTACCAGACCCAATAATTTATTGTCAATTTATATCGAATTTTCAAATAATGGAAATATTGACGTACCTCTTACTACCAAATACTTAATCAGCAAATTCAAAGCACCCATCGGACTTTCATATTCAGAACTTGTAAATGGAAAATATAGTATGGTATTGCAGTTGCTTGATAAAAATGAGCCACTAAATATTTTAAGACCTGGCGGAAATGGGACACTAATAATTCATACTAAAGCAGTTAATAGATTAAGATTTGCTCTTGTTAAATGACCTTAAAATGACCTTAAAAAAATTAATACTTTTTTTGATTGCAACTATAATCAGTGCTTATATATATGGACAGGGTGATTCAAGTAAATTGAAAATTTTTTGGGAGAAAAATTATCAATTTACGGATAGTATTATTAAAATTCACCCTGTGGGTGATTCATTTTTATTAGTTCTATCAAAATATTCTAATGGTAGTGTACACTTAAGAAAGTATTTATCAAAAGATGGAAATTTATTGTGGGAAACAACATTTCCTGAATTAGAAAATAAATCAATTAGATCATCATCAAACATATTAGAGGATAAATTTGGTGATTTTCTATTGATGATAAATACAAAAAATAACAACCCGACATTTATCAAAATCAATAACAAAGGAAGAGTAATGGTTATTGCGGATTTGATTTTAAAATCAGTTGCAAATGATACCAAATTGACAGTATTGTCAGCTTTTTTAGATGACTCTGTAATAAATATATTTTGTAAACGTAGTGATTTTTTTGTTTATTTAAAAACAGATAAAAGCGGTAAATTATTTTCAGAAAACTTTTTTTATATCCAAAGTGAACATATAATTACAGATGTTTTTATAAATAACAAAAAAGAGCCTGTTATTGTAACTAAAACAGGATTTTTCGATAAATATGGAGGAGGAGAATCGAAGTTAAACATTTTTATTGCAGACACTATTACTAAGACATGTAAGATTTCGTATTCAACAAATGGTAAAAATGGGAAAATATGCCAGTTAAAGAATTTGAACTATTATTTTGTTTTCGATGGATCGTCTCAATTTCCCACTCAAAAAATTGATTTTGAAATTTTAAGCCAAGATTTCAAATTAATTCTACATAAAAATTTGTTCGAAAACTTGGCAGGAGCTAGTTATACCCATATTAATAAAATCAGTTTAGATAAAATCGGAGTCTATGCAATTAAAAAATTACAACTTGTTTTTTTTATTTTCGATTCTACTGGAAACGAACAAAATGTTTTTTTCTCTGATTTGAATAAAGTTATAACAATAGACGAGATTTTTTATCAAAATCAAAAAATTGGTGTTTTACAAAAAATTATTAACCAGCTTGGAAAAACTGATTTTGCTTCAATGCTGAAAACAAAACTAATATTATATTATTTTTATTAACATACTTGTTATGAAAAAAATTTTATTGATAGTTGCTTTAATACAGTTTTATTTTTATAATTCGGCTGTATTTGGCCAAAAATATAAACGCCCAAATTATACCCCCTCATTCAATGGTTGTGGTGCAGAAGGCGGTACTCAATTTCCAAATTTCACTTTTTATGAGGCTTGTAAGCAGCATGATATCTGCTATGGTACTTGTTTTTCTAACAAAAGTCAATGTGACCAGAATTTTTTGGGTGATATGATTAATTCATGTCCGACCTTTTTTTTGGTAAATTGTACGGAATTAGCATTGATTTATTACGCAGCCGTAGCAAATTTTGGTCAGGATGCGTTTGATAATGGTCAAAAAAAAGGTTGTATTGAATGTTCTGAAATAATAAGTTTTGGTCAGCCAACTGTACCATATTGCATTGGACAAGATCCCAGCTTTGAATTAAGTCCAGCCATTTCACCTTATATAAAGAATTACAGCTTAAGGTGGTCTGATGGACATGTGGGTAATAGTACAACAGCTACCCCCACGAACTCAAATGTTTCCGCAACTCTTACGTCAACAGATTTACCAGGAGGGCCAATTATTACATGTATAGCTGATGCGAGTGTTAATTTTATCCCTAAAAATTGTGATGAACCCGATGATGAGTTTGAAATTCCTATAGTAAGATCTGTAGATCCCAACGATATAGTTGGCCCTTTAGGTTACGGCCCACACAAAATGATCTCTAAGTTTCAGTCACACCCATATATTGTCCGTTTTGAAAATGATCCTGATTTTGCTACTGCACCCGCGCAAATTGTTAAGATCAATCATCCATTGGACAGCACCGTTAATATATTTTCTCTGCGCTTAGGGGACTTTGGTTTTGCAGGTCTTAACTTTCAGATACCGCCCAATAAGACATTTTACAGCACAAGGTTAAATGTGTTCGATTCACTTGGAGTGGTAGTAGATGTAACAGCAGGCATTGATATATCCAAAAAAGAAGCTTTCTGGATATTTGAATCCAAAGACCCTGCAACAGGATTGCCCCCAACAGATGCAAGCAAAGGGTTTCTGCCAATCAATGATTCAATCACTAACAAAGGTGAAGGCTTTGTATCTTATACAATCAAGCCTGGCAATCAAACCCAAACAGGAGATTCAATCCATGCTGTTGCAAGCATTGTATTTGACGATAACGCTCCAATAATTACCCCAACCATTTGGAATACCATAGATGCGGCTGCACCAATAAGCAATGTTTCTCCAAATCCTGCAACTACCGACAGCACCATAGCATTAAGATGGCATGGACAGGACGATACCAATGGTTCCGGGTTAAGAGATTATTCGCTGTATGCTTCTGAAAACAACAATCCTTATGCACTCTATCAAAGCGGCCTTACGGATACAGCTACAAATTATCCCCGAAACCCTTCCAGCACTTACCGGTTCTTTACAGTTTCCTATGACAATGTAGGCAACCAGGAATCAATAGACGATGCAACTGCACGAGCCATAACAATAGGTTCTGCACCTGATTTTTCACACAGTATCAATGAAGCAATCACCTTTGATACCAGTAACTACGTTGTGGGCGACACTATCCGTATTTGCAATTACATCCGCAATTATGGCGGGCAATCAGCCGCTGCCTTTTTGAAATTTTATGCCATTTCTACTTTGGGCAATCAATTGATTGACAGCATACCATTTACACTTGCAGGCAGTGACAGTACAAGGGTTTGTGTCAACTGGGCGGTTGCTGCTGATTCAGGTTTAATTGTTACACAGGTATCATCTTCCGTACCATCAGAATCCAATTTGCTCAATAACTATGATACAATTTCTTTTAAAGTGATTGATAATACTATTTTCCCTGTTATCACACCACCCGGTCCCATAACCCTATGTTCAGAAGATAGTGCCACACTATCATTGTTGAATGATAATTACAAATCAGTTTTATGGAGTACATCAGATACTACCCGTTCAATTACAGTAAAAGCTTCGGGTAGCTATTTTGTGACCGTTACCAATTTTAATGGAAAGAAAGATACTTCTTTGCCGGTTGTAGTGAATATTTTACCAGTCACAACACCTGTTATAACAGCTTCCGGACCAACTACTTTCTGCGCAAATGACAGTGTGACACTCACAAGCACCCCCGCTACCGCCTACTTATGGAGTAATGGGGACACTACCCGAAGCATTGTGGTAAAAACCGGTGGAAATTACATTGTTACTAATACAAACTCCAATGGTTGCATTTCCCCAATATCAGATACAGTCAAAGTTGTAGTAAAACCCCTTTCCTACTACGATACTTCCGTAGTAATCTGCAACAAATTCACCTGGCACGACAGCACTTATGTAATGTCCGGCGACTATACTTTCATAGGCACAAATGCAGTCGGTTGCGATTCGGTGGAAACACTCCATCTAACCATCCTGTCAGTCACATCTACCTATACCAAAACAGATGCAGCTTGTTTTGGGTCAGCTACAGGTTCTATCACCATTACGCCTACAAGTGGTGTAGGCCCATACTCCTATCGCATTGGCACAGTTGGTAGTTATGGTACTGCAAATACATTCACCAACTTAAAAGCAGGCAGCTACCGGGTTTCCATCCTTGATGCAACAGGCTGTGCCGGGATATCAGATCAGGTAATCATTACGCAGCAACCTGCCATTACCGCTACTTTCACTAAGACTGATGCAGGTTGTTCCGGTTCAGCTACCGGTTCTATTACCGTAACACCCACCAGCGGCATAGCTCCATATACTTATCGGTTAGGTACTAGCGGAGTGTTTGGTTCGTCCAATACTTTCAACAACCTTCGGGCAGGTACATACAGGGTTAGTATATTAGATGCAAACAATTGTCCCGGCACCGTTACCAATATTGTTATTGCAGAGCAGCCTGCTATTACTTCCACATTTACCAAAACAGATGCAGGGTGTCTCGGTAGTGCTACAGGCTCATTGACAGTCACACCCGCCAGTGGGTTAGCGCCATATACATTCAAGTTAGGTACTACAGGCAGCTTTGGTGCTGCAAATTCGTTTAGCAATCTGACAGCAGGCACCTATAAGGTTTATATACAAGATGCCAATGGTTGTACCGGAACTACTGATCCTATAATTATTGGTTCACTACCACCTATTGCAGTTAATTTTACCATTACTAATGTATCCTGCAAAGGCATGGCAGACGGCTCTTTTACAGCAACACCCACCAATGGCACCCCTCCCTTTACTTATAAGTTAGGTACTACAGGTAACTTTGGTACAAGCAATATCTTTACCGGTTTAAGGGCAGCCACGTATGTCTTATTTGTAAAAGATGCCAACGGCTGTTCCAATATCGTTCATGTAACGGTTAACCAGCCTGCAATCCTCGGCGATTCTATAGCAACAACCAATGTGCTATGTTTTGGAGGCAAAACAGGTATTATTAAGGCAAATGCCACAGGTGGTACGCCACCCTACTTATACAGGTTAGGCAGTGTAGGAGGTTTCAGTACTGCAAATATATTTATAGGTCTTAGGATCGGCAGTTACAGGGTCTATGTACAGGATGCCAATGGTTGCAACTTTAACAGCGGTGCCATAATATCACAACCAACCGATGTAAGCCTCACATTTACAAAAACAGACCTTACCTGCATCAATAAAAACGATGGCACCATAACATTGACAGGTGTTGGGGGCACACCACCATACAAATTCCGGTTGGGTACAGTGGGTACTTTCGCAACTGCAAACCACTTTACCAACTTAAGGCCAGGCAGTTACCGGGCATATATACAAGACAGTAACAATTGTCCGGGCAATTCTGTATCAATTCCTATTTTACAATCAACCGTTACCTGTGTATCCGTCATTGCAAAAACTACAAAGCCTCCGGTATATGATTCATCAATGCAGGTGTTATTAGTACCAAACCCAACAACAAGCCAGTTTACCTTAACCGTACAGGCCGTAGATGAACCATTATCAATAAGGGTATTGGATATAAACGGCCGAACAATGTATGCCGCCAAAGGCTTACCAGGTCAATCTTTCAAGTTTGGCAAATCATTTATGAAAGGCATTTATTTAGTAGAAGTAAGACAAGGCAACCAGATTAAAACCCTGAAAGCAATAAAAGAATGATGAATTCTGAATAGTGAACAATATACAATGAATAGTGAAAAAACGCCGCCACCAATGATTACAACCCATCGGTGGTGGCTTTTTTTTATAATAATCCCGCCACTATCAAAGCCTTAAAAAACATACAACAAAACACCCAATAAAACTCAAGTTAAAAATCCACTGCCGAATCTACAGTAGTACAAAAGCCAAATCAGGTAACCTCGCCTAAACCGGGCTGTTTTCGGTTTAGGCTGCCCTTTTTTGGTACTTTTTTGGGCAAACAAAAAAGTACAAACAAAACACCAAAAAGAAATAAAAAAGTACAAACAAGGTCTACCCCCCAACAAAACACCCATTAAAAATCTACTGTCGAAGCTACAGTAGCACAAACGCCAAATCAGGGAACCTCGCCTAAACCGGGCTGTTTTCGGTTTAGGCTGCCCTTTTTTGGTACTTTTTTGGGCAAACAAAAAAGACAAACAAAGTGTACAAACAAAACACCAAACAAAACATAAAACCCCACTGTCGAAGCTACAGTAGCACAAAAGCCAAATCAGGGAACCCCGCCTAAACCGGGCTGTTTTCGGTTTAGGCTGCCCTTTTTTGGTACTTTTTTGGGCAAGCAAAAAAGTACAAACAAAACACCGAAAAGAAGCCCCTCGACATATACACAAAGTACATCAACAGATACACTTAGTACATCTTTCAACACACAAAGTACATCGAAAGATACACAAAGTACATCGACAGATACGCTTAATACATCTTTCAACACACAAAGTACATCGACAGATACACTTAGTACATCTTTCAACACACAAAGTACATCGACAGATACACTAAGTACATCTTTCAACACACAAAGTGCATCGACAGATACGCTAAGTACATCTTTCAACACACAGAGTACATCAACAGATACACTAAGTACATCTTTCAACACACAAAGTGCATCAACAGATACACAAAGTACATCTTTCAACACACTAAGTACATCAACAGATACACTAAGTACATCAACAGATACACAAAGTGCATCGACAGATACGCTTAGTACACCAACATATACAAAAAATGCACCTCCCGAAACGAAAGATGCATTAGCATTTATATAAAACCCAATAATTTTTTTACAAAAGATAAAGGCAAATCAAAACCCCGTACTCCCATCAAACACCTTTACCTTCTTTTTACCGGTTTTCTTTTCAAAATCCATCACCTCCTTTGGCTTCGATTTCTTAACCGGTTTTACATTAACCGGAGCTATAGATGTAGTATCACCCGGCGTGGTACTCACAGCAGCAACCGGTGGAGGCGCCACCTGCAGTTTGCCCAAGAAATAGTTTTCAGACTTTATCAACGAACCCGACGAGCTTTCATAATACTTCCACTTGCCATGCTTAACAGAAGTCCCTTCTATTTTCACCAGTTTTTGCTCCACTTTGGTAGGGTCTATGGGGTCATACACATCTACTGTATCAAACGGGTTATCAGGGTTCACAGCCTTCCAGCTTTCCTCCCTTTGCAATCCTGATATATTGTAATACTGGCATTTACCATCCCGGTTGCCCCAGCGATATTGTTCTATAGCATACAGGTCGCCCAAGCTCGTATAGCAGCGCCATATTCCCTCTTTCTTACCATCTTTGTACCTACCCTCTTCATCATAACCCGGTTCCCCACGCAATCCGTCAACCTTTATCACCCACCTACCCTGCTTCCGGTCCTGATTATCTATACAATTAATCGTATCCCTGTTATCGTTCACCAACCTATAACTTTTCCACTGAGCGTTAGAAGTTAAGGCAAACAATAAAAAACAAGCAAACATCCATTTCATGCTACAATGTATTTATGATTCGAAATTAAACAGATTTTCAATCATTGCCACCTACCGCAAACCACATACCAGTTTAAATTATTTATTTAACAAGGGCTTGTATCACCCACATTTATCCCAACAGGTTTTCAAAAGTCTAATTCTTGTGCGCAAAACAGATTCATAACATGTCACATGCACAATATAAATTAGTAATTCAAAGTGAAATGAATTTTGAAGCAATAATTTTTAATACCAGCATTTGGTTTCCATAGCAACAGCGTGGCGTCGCAATCACTTCATTGGCATACAGTATAGCAGCTTTTTATACCATTTGCTCAAGTAACAATCAGCAGATAGAGAACAACCTTAAAAACATAAAATATGAATAAATCCACCCACATACTTAACACTTCTTCT
Source organism: Segetibacter sp. (assembly GCA_031373555.1). GTDB lineage: Bacteria > Bacteroidota > Bacteroidia > Chitinophagales > Chitinophagaceae > Segetibacter. Next base: position 10,452 of record JANMMU010000012.1, read on the forward strand.
AATTTGTTAGGGTTGTGCTTTCTTGTGTTAACATCCCTTTCTGTTTTGCATTTAAGGCAGTCATCGCTTATAGATGAATTTACAGCAGTAGCCACCATATCGTTTATGGTTAGTTGCATTCTTTCCTTTTTATCTGTCAGATCAACAAATGAAAAATTTTCCACCCGATATGAAAGCATTGCTGATTTCTTTTTCCTTTTGGGGCTTTCTGTTATGTTTCTGACTACCATGGTCATTACATTTGATGTAATGCCATTTTGAATTATAAATAGTCCAATGTGGTTTTGGTATAATGCCGATGTGATAGCCGTTTAGGCCAATGCAATTGGACTATTACGGATATCCAATCGGTATAATCCATTAACAGAAGTTACTGAATTGATTGTATATTTTTGCAGCATATAACAAGTCAGGCCAAACCAAAATATTACTGACATTGTTCCGTATTTAAAAACTATTGACTTATTTCGCCGCATAAATCACTAATTACAGTTATAAATGAAAAGGAGCTTATTTACCGCAATCCTGTTTTGTTCAGGGATATTATTATCGTGCAAACAAACAGATTCTGCAGGCAAAAACAACACAACAGATTCTACAAAACCTGGTACAGAACAATCCGGCGCATCTACCCCTACCCAAAAAGGCGATGGCAAAATAGCCGATGCCGCAACTATATTTTCAAGAAAAGAAGTTCCTATTCTTTGCTATCACCAAATACGCGATTGGAGACCTACAGACTCCAAAGGAGCAAAAGATTATATTATACCGGTAGAAACATTCAAGGCGCATCTCAAAATGTTGGCCGATAGTGGCTTTCATACCATACTACCAGATCAAATGTATAACTACCTTACTACCGGCGCACCCCTGCCCGAAAAGCCCGTTATGCTTACATTTGACGACACCGACGACGATCAGTTTACCATAGCCGCCCCGGAAATGAAAAAGTACGGCTACAAGGGTGTATTCTTCATTATGACCGTTACACTTAACAGGCCCAACTACATGACCAAAGACCAGGTAAAACAACTATCTGACGAAGGTCACATTATCAACTCTCACACATGGGACCACCACAGTGTAAAAGGGTATGTAACTGACAAAGACTGGGAAACACAAATAGAAAAGCCTAAAGTACAGATTGAAGAAATCATTGGTAAACCAACACTTGATTTTGCCTACCCCTTCGGCCTTTGGAGACCTGAAGCAATACCTGAATTAAAAAAGAGAAGCATCCGCTCTGCTTATATACTTAGCACCAAACGCGACCCCAACGATCCATTGTACACCATCCGCCGTATTATAGCAAGCGGCTATTGGAGTGCAAATACATTAAGCAGAAGTATGAAGGAGTCGTTTAAGTAGAGTTGAGAGTTATGAGTTATGAGTTATGAATTATGAGGTATGAGTGGTGAGTTATGAGTTATGAGTTATGAGTTATGAACTCAACCCTAAACCCTAAACCTTAAACCCTAAACCTTAAACCCTAAACAACCCTAAACTCTAAACTCTAAACCTTAAACCCTAAACTTTATTTGTAACTCAACTCTTTAGACGTGTAAAACCAGAAGGCGTGTTGAAGTTCATGTAATGACTTAATATCTACTGTAGTTTTATGGTTGTGTACATACATGTGTGTTAACCCGGTATGGTCTATTTCCAGTTCAATTTTTTCTACCGGGTGTTCAAAAACAAATGCATCTGTTTTAAAAAAACCGCAGCGTACTATATTGTCAGCCGTCAATGGCACCGGATAAAGTTCTTCTGGATGGGTTTTGACAACCCGGTTTAGTTTAAGCGATATCTCGCCATTCACATTGTCAAGTACAGTGACAGGCTCATTAATAGTGTCTGCAAGAAACACTTTGCTTCCTTTTCGGATTATTTCAGGTTGTACCATAATGCAGCGGTTTTAACAAATTTATTCATAAAATAAATATGCCGTCATTAAAAAATTAAAAACTTCAATCTTTGCCTTGCATTTTTTTAATTTTAAATGATTACCAAAAAAATTCATTTGGGAATGACAAAAAAAACCACCATATACTTTCGCATACAGTGGCCTTAACCCTAAACCTCGAAAAATGAAAAATTATTTGATACGCTTAGCTTCTGATTCCAGTCCTGAATTGCGTTGGCGTGCACCTTTCACTGTACTGCTACCAAATCTATATTGAAATGTAACTTGGAGGCGACGGCTGTCCCATCCGCCATTGGCGTTAATCTTTACGCCGCTAAAATCACTGACTGCTCTCCATTTGTTTGTTTTGAAAACGTCATTCAGCGATACTTTCAGGCTTGCTTTGTTGTTGAACAAAGTCTTTTGAATACCTGCATCCATGCTCCACATAAATGCTGTTTGAAAAGTTCCTCCCCATATGGATGGGGTGTTGAACCATCCGCTTAATTCAGCAGTGAAACCTTTGCCAAAAGTGTAGGTGTGCTGATTGTAATAGTTGAGCGTTGTCACATTCAGGTGCAATATTTTGCCCTCGCCAAAGTCTGCACGAAAACGGCTCTGATTCAGGTTGGCATTTGCGTAAATATTGTAGTGTTTGCTAACCGTAATGGGTGCGCCAATGTTTATGCTATACACATCTTGCGAAGCCAGGTTTTTGTTGGTGATAAAGGTAGCATTGGTACGTGCCGTGTCAGTTATCACGGTGCTATAATCTGATATGTGGCTATAGTTCAGGCTGGTGGTAAGAAAGTAATTAAAGGTGTGGCTAAGCCCAAAACTATTGGTGTATTGCGGACGAAGAAATGCATTTCCTTTTTGGTAAGTCAACTCGTCCAGTTTGTTTTCAAACGGGTTCAGGTCCTGATAGCTGGGGCGGTCTATGCGGCGGCTATAGTTCAGGTTTAACTGGTGTTTGGGATTGATGGTATAGGTAATAGCCCCGCTGGGGAAGAAGTTAAGATAGCTTCTCTTTACTACTTCTGATGTATCGTTCAGGGTTTGTTGGTTCTTTGCATTCAGTGTTCCGTTGCTTTTTGTTTGCTCTGCACGAACACCTATCTGGTAGCTCCATTTCTTGAACGAACGATTATAGTTCAGGTAAGCTGCTGCTACATTTTCGGTGTAGGTAAAGCGATTGCTACGGGTGTAATCTATTTGCTTTTGATTGTTGAGGACGTTGTAGAAGTTGAACGTATTATCGGTCTTAACAGAAGCATATTTTATTCCCACCCCAAACTTTCCTTTCAGCAGGTTTTGTTCGTAGTCTGCTTTAGCTGTATAGATATCAATGTTGATAGGGGTTTCATTGGCAAATGTTCGTTGACGCAACAGTACGCCAGTCTTATAGTCAAGATAGTTATTAGGCTGGTTGCTGGTAGCACGGTTGGTAAACCATCCCCGGTCAGCATCAATGTTCAATTCGTGGCCACTCGTGTCGGCATAGCGATAATTAATGTTCAGGTTGTTGTTGGCCCTTTGGCTGGGAACGGTGTTTTGTGCATTCAGTATTTGCAAAGGCTGTTTGTTGATCTCGGGTGAAATGTGGGTATTACCGTCAGAAGTCCATTTATTATCGCCATAGTTGCCATTGAACATAAAGCCAATGGTATTTTTGCTGTTCATAAAGTAGTCCACACCTGCTTTCACGTTGCCACCTTTGCTATAATCGGCGTTAATGGTTTGTTGGTCGTAAATGCTATCAACCTGCTGACGATACAGGTTGATGTAGCTGTATCCCCGGCCTTTTTCAGCACTGATATTGCTGAAAATGTTTACTTTTTTGTCGCGGTAGTTCAGGCTTACATTGCCGTTGCCGTTGGCATATTGCCCCTGGCTATAACCAATTGATGTGGAACCGTTAGTGCCATACTTTTTGTTTTTCTTAAACTTAATGTTGATGATGCCGGCATTGCCGCTTGCATCGTATTTAGCTGATGGGTTTTCAATCATTTCAATAGCTTCAATATCAGTGCTTTGCACAGACTTCAGGTATGCAGCCAGGTCTTTACCCGCCATGGGGCTGGGCTTTCCGTCAATGTATATACGAACGCCATTCTTTCCTTTCATGCTAATATTATCGTCTTTGTCAACAGTAATTCCGGGGCTTTTTTGAAGCAGCTCCAAGGCATTGTTGCCGGTAGCGTTTATGCTGCTTTCTACATTAAAGACTGTTCGGTCTGCTTTTACCTCAATCATTGGTTTCTTTACAGAAGTAACAACTACATCTTTAAGGTTTTTTTCCGCATTTGATAAGGTTACTGCCGGTAAAACATACTCCTGATTTTCTTGTAACTCAAATTTTTCAGACATCCAATCACTATAATTCACACTGCTGATCTTTATAAGGTAATTGCCGGATTTCATATTTTCGAAGAGAAAATCACCATTATTACTACTAATTGCTGCTTTGTAAAGTGAGCTGTCTTTCGCAGTTAGCAATTGAATAGTAGCTGCAATAATGGGTTTTGTTTCTTTGTTTGCTACAGTTCCTTTTACTGATGAATTGTTTTGAGCAAAGCCTGTAGCTGTTGTGATCATTGCCGTAATGGCGATTAAAATTTTTCTCATTGCCTTAATTTTTTATTGGGACAAAACTACTTTGCTCATCCAAGAAAATAATTCTTAAATGTATAAGCGGTTACAAAACCGTTATGAATGTATAAACGGTAAATATGAGCCGCAAAACCATCTTTTTGTTATTTGAGTATTGTTAAAAAAAAATGAAATTTCACGGCTTAACTACCTGAAAGTTATTGATTAGAAGGTAAAATTTAAATGGATGGGGATACCAGAGTTTCAGAAAAAGCGGTTCAAACAATAGTCTCAATATTACTCTAAACTATTTTATTGTATTCATTTAATTCACTCTTTTTAATAATTATTAATCTTAGACCTACCATTCATCATTAAACATTTTCTGAAAATACTATTTCTCTATATCTTTCACAAAATAACAGACTCCAATGAAATCTATTTCTGTAGCATTCTTGTGCATCATTTTTATATCTATGTCTTCATTTAAACATGGGGAAAATAAAAAAAATACAAAGTCTTCCTCTACCCTGCCCTCAACCAATCCATTTAGCAGTGCAAGTAAGCTGCCCTATCAGGCTCCTGCTTTTAACAAAATAAAAGACACAGATTATCAACCTGCTTTGGAAGCAGGCTTAAAAGAACAACTTAAGGAAATTGAACAAATTGCCAATAATCCTGCACCTGCCACTTTTGAAAACACGTTAGTTGCCATGGAAAAAAGCGGTAAGCTGTTAACCCGGGTAAACAATGTCTTTAGTTTAGTAAGTGGAGCCAATACCAATCCGGTATTACAACAATTACAGGAATACATTGCCCCTAAATTTGCTGCCAATCAGGACCTTATTTATCTCAATACAAAACTCTTTAAAAGAATAGAAACCATATACAATAAGCGAAACACCTTGAAATTAGATGCAGAATCAAAAAGGTTAGTAGAATATACTTACAGAGGTTTTGTTTTATCAGGCGCTAAACTATCTGATGCCGATAAAACAACCATGAAAAAACTAAATGAAGAAGATGCAACACTAAGCGCTAAGTACACCAACCAATTGTTGAATGCTTCAAAAGCCGGAGCTGTGCTTATTACGGATGCTGCAGAACTGGCAGGGCTTTCACAATCTGACATGGATGCATTTGCCCAAAATGCTAAAACAAATGGCCATGAAGGTCATTGGTTAATTTCTTTACAAAACACAACACAACAACCGGTTTTGCAATCATTGTCAGTAAGGGCAACAAGGCAAAAAATATATGAAGCGTCGTGGGGCAGGGCTGAAAGAAATGACTCCAATGATACTCGTTCCATCATTATCAGACTGGCAAAAATAAGGGCTGAAAAAGCTGCATTAATGGGTTTTAAAAGTTATGCCGAATGGAAACTAAAGGATCAGATGGCGGAAAACCCTGAAGCTGTAACCAAATTTTTTGCTCAATTGGTTCCTTCCGTAACTGCAAAAGCCCGTGCAGAAGCTGCGGAAATTCAGGCTTTGATAGATAAGCAGGGCGGCGGTTTTACTTTAGAACCATGGGATTGGAACTTTTATGGTGAACAGGTTAGAAAAGAAAAATACAACGTGGACGAAAATGAGATCAAACCATATTTTGAAATAAATAAAGTTTTGGAAAATGGGATATTTTTCGCAGCTAATAAATTGTATGGATTAACTTTTAAAGAACGCCACGACATACCTGTGTATGCGCCTGATGTAAGGGTTTTTGAAGTTTTTGATCAGGATAAAAAACCGATGGCTCTGTTCTACAGCGATTTTTATAAAAGAGATAACAAATCTGGCGGTGCCTGGATGAGTAATCTTGTTGGTCAATCATTTCTCTTTGGAACAAAACCGGTGATCTATAATGTTTGCAACTTTACTAAACCTGCACCTGGACAACCTGCACTCATCAGTTTTGATGATGTGTCCACAATGTTTCATGAGTTTGGACATGGATTGCATGGCCTGTTTGCAAACCAAAAATATCCAACACTTAGCGGTACCAATGTGGCACGTGATTATGTTGAGTTCCCTTCACAGTTCAATGAGCATTGGGCTACCGAGCCTTCGGTGATTAAACACTATGCTGTTCATTATAAAACCGGCAAATTAATACCGCAAAGCCTTTTGGATAAAATAAAAAATGCCGGCACTTTTAATACAGGATACAAGCTGACAGAAGCAATAGCTGCTGCTTCGGTTGATATGGTATGGCATAAGTTAACAACTACAAGCAATGTTGAGGATGCTACAATATTTGAAAAAGATGCGCTGCAAAATGCAGGGCTGAACTTAAAGGAAGTGCCGCCAAGATACCACTCACCTTACTTTCTGCATATATGGAGCAACGGTTATTCCGCAGGATACTACGCCTACCAATGGACAAAAATGCTGGAAGAAGATGCTTATAGCTGGTTTGAAGAAAATGGCGGTATGACCCGTGCAAATGGCGACCGTTTCCGTAAAATGATTTTATCAAAAGGAAATACGGAAGACTATAACACTATGTTTAAAGCATTTCGTGGGCATACCCCTGAAATAAAATCTATGCAAAAGGCAATGGGTTTGCCGGTTAACTAGAAGATTGAACGGGTATAATTTGTTAAAGTAACCTGATGCATAATCACATATTACAAATAAGATTTACTAAATTCTCTGAACTCAACTGTTTGCAAATGAATTATTTAAGATTTTAAATTACCTTAATAAAACATCAATTGCAAAACTTTTATTCACCTGCTTTGCACATCAATTCCCTATTAACCGGAATTGCAATAGTTTTGTAAATTAGCCGTTTATATATTTTATATGAATCCGGTTTTTTATGTAAAGTTTTAAAAACGAAACATAAACCTATTTTAAAACCATTATTGTATTAGTGATGTCGATGAAAGAGCATACGGGGCAAGGCCTGTGGGGTGAAAAGAGGAATATTAATATAGCAATCCTCGATCTTTATGATGGTGCTGAAAATCAGGGTATGCGCTGTATCCGTACTATTATTAAAGATTGGGCAGCATATAATGAGTACAATGTTTCTGTTAAGGAATTTAATGTACGCCAAAAATGTGAAGTCCCCGGAATCGGCTTTGATATATACATATCAACCGGAGGCCCCGGTTCTCCTTTGGAAAGTGAGGGAAGCAAATGGGAAGAAGCTATGTTTAATTGGTTAAAACAAATGGAAGATTGGAATAATGGCCCGGAAAACTTCCCAAAGAAACATGCTTTTTTTATCTGCCACAGTTTTCAGGTTATCTGCAGACATTATAACCTCGGCCTTGTTTCCCAAAGAAAATCAACCTCATTTGGCGTTTTCCCTATACACATGATAGAAGACGGATATGAAGAGCCTGTTTTCGAGAACTTAAAAAACCCGTTTTACGCAGTAGACAGCCGCGACTACCAGGTTACAGAACCAAATTTTGATGCAATAACAGCCATGGGAGGTAAAATTTTAGCACTTGAAAAATTACGCCCACATGTAGATCTCGAAAGGGCTATAATGGCAATACGAATCAATGATTATTTTATTGCCACACAGTTTCATCCCGAAGCGGATGCAAATGGTATGAGTATGTACCTGCAAAGAGAAGACAAAAAAGAAACCGTAATAACTAATCATGGTGAACAAAAATGGAAAAGTATGATAGAACACCTTGAGGATCCCAACAAAATATTATTTACCAACAAACATATCTTACCCAACTTTTTAAACCTTGCTGCAGGTAATCTTGTAGAGGCCTGACGATATGGGATTCGTAAGAAGAATAATTGTAACTATTCAGTACCCAATTTAGCAATAAGCAGTAGTTGGTTCAAAATATTTTGACCTGCTTTTCTTGCAGTATCGATCACAGATCTTAGTATGGCAAAGCCATCGGCACCTTCATCAGATTTGAACTGGCCCG
>JANMMU010000013.1:0-46349 GCA_031373555.1 Segetibacter sp.
CGGGCCAGTTCAAATCTGATGAAGGTGCCGATGGCTTTGCCATACTAAGATCTGTGATCGATACTGCAAGAAAAGCAGGTCAAAATATTTTGAACCAACTACTGCTTATTGCTAAATTGGGTACTGAATAGTTACAATTATGGAGAAAAAAGCCATAATACAATGTGGCACTATTCCCAATGTACTGGGAAATAAAGCTTATCTATCTCAATTATTTACTAATTTAATGAGTAACAGTTTAAAATTTTCTGTCCTTACCCCTATTATCAATATTACAGGGCAAAGGCAGGGCGATAAAGTAATTATACAGTTTAAAGATAATGGTATTGGAATGGAACAGGAATATACAGAATCCATTTTTGAAACATTTACACGCTTAAATCCCAAAAGTCAGTACGAAGGTTCAGGTATTGGCCTGGCCATTTGTAAAAAAATTATTGATTTACATAAAGGCAAAATTAGTGTAAGTAGTAAGTTGGGCGAGGGTACAACATTTTATATTGAACTATTGGCAAGTGAATAACCTTAAACCTGATAGGAGGAAAAGAGAATTCCACTCAAACTCAAAATATGGGCTATTACATAAAAAAAGAGACTATCACTACATAGTCTCTTTTTTGTTGCCCCACCTAGATTCGAACTAAGACAAACAGTACCAAAAACTGTCGTACTACCATTATACTATAGGGCAATCCTGATTTCCTTTTTAAATTTCTTTAAAAAGGAGTGCAAAAATAAGGGTTGAACAGATTAATGCCAATTTTTTTTGCCCTTTTTAAAAAAATTAAACCTGTATTTCAAAGTTACAAAAATAAATCGGTGTAAAGCATACCTCCCGGGGTAATGGCATAAGGTTCAAAATCAACAATTCCTTGCGCTTTTAGTACTTCTTCGTCAATGAAACTATTGCCGGTACAATCTGTTGAAGGTCGCTGTAAAATATAGAAAGCAGCATCGGCTATTATTTCGGGTTTTCTGCTCATTTTCATCAACGCATCCCCTCCTAAAAGGTTTTGAACTGCTGCTGTTGCAATAGTTGTTTTGGGCCATAATGTATTGGCTGCAATATTGTATTTTTTCAGTTCTTCTGCCAACCCTAAAGCAATCATAGACATGTTATACTTACTCATGGTGTAGGCAACATGGCCACCCAGCCATTTTTTATCAAGATTGATAGGTGGGGAAAGGTTTAAGATATGTGGGTTATTTCCATTTTTTAAATAAGGGATACAAGCCTTGCTTACGCAAAAAGTGCCCCTAACATTTATGCTATGCATAAGGTCGAACCGTTTCATATCGGTTTGTTCGGCAGGCGTAAGCGATATGGCTGAAGCGTTGTTGATTAGTATGTCTATACCACCAAATGCTTGTATGGCCTGTTCTATTGCATTATTAACTTGTTGCTCGTCTCTGATATCGCATTGTACAGGTAACGCTTTGCCCCCTGCATCTTTTATTTCAGCAGCAGCAGTGTAAATAGTACCGCCAAGTTTCGGATTTTCTTCAACGCTCTTTGCGGCTACCACTATATTGGCTCCATGTGTGGCTAGTTTTAGTGCAATTGCTTTACCTATGCCACGACTGGCACCTGTAATGAAAACTGTTTTATTGGTAAATGGCATAAAGCAAATAGGTTCTTTAAATGTTGAATTATTAATTTTTCAAAAGTTCATATATATCGATAGCCCAATTATTTATTTCGTGGGACTGCTTTGTTATTATGGCGTCTTTTGTTCTGAATAGCAATTTGGGATCTGCAAAATCTATAGAGTTGTCATAAACATAAGCCCGATCAGCAATTTGAATTGCAATTGAACAATTTAATATGGACTTACTATACCTTGAAATAATTTTTGAAATCGGAACATCATGTCCACCTTCCATTACCCTATTGGCAATTCGGCTTGCATTAATTGCAGGGCTATCTGTACTAACAAAAAACAATCTGATGAAATACCCTTGTAATTTTGCCTTTTTAATAAATTCAATTTTATCATTTGCTGAAAGTACTGTTTCAAATATGAAACTTTTATTATCAGCCAAGCAATTATTTCTTATTTCTGTAGCATAGTTTGCTGCCTGTAGAATAGCATCTCTTGAGTTCCAATCTCCAAAAACTTCTTTAGCTATATTGTCTGGATTAATATAAACACAATCCTCTAACCATTCATGTTTTAATACCTTATTAGTAATTGAGGTTTTGCCTGAACCGTTAGGCCCGGCAATAATAATTAGAATTGGATTTTTTATAAATTGTGCATTCATTTTTTATGCTTTGCTTCCCTGAAAAGTTGTTGAATCTTTTCATCTAGTTGCTGTTTAGCAATAGTTGCCTTTCGCTTTGCTTCAACTGCAACTTCGTGCATTAATTCGGCCAACTCCTCGTCTGTTGGCTCATTGTCAGCCATCAATACACCTTTTCTCATAAAATAATATTTACAGTAAAGTTCAGCAATTTTTATTAGACCTACTCCAACACCGGCCTTAACCATCTTTCTGCTTCTTCCAAAGGCATATTTTTTCTTTCAGCATAGTCAACCAATTGGTCGCGGTTTATTTTTCCTAAACCAAAATAGTGACTTTGCGGATGTGCAATATACCAACCACAAACAGATGCCGGCGGATTCATAGCCAGACTTTCCGTTAGTTCTATGCCAATGTTTTCAGTCACATTCAGCAGACTGAATAATTTTAGTTTTTCTGTATGATCGGGGCATGCAGGATATCCGGGTGCAGGTCTTATGCCTTTGTATTTTTCTCTTATCAAATCTTCATTGGTAAGCGTTTCATTTTTTTCATAACCCCAATATTCTTTTCTCACTGCCTGATGCAGACATTCGGCAAAGGCTTCTACCATTCTGTCTGCTAATATTTGCACCATTATTTTGTTGTATTCATCGTGGTCAAGGGCAAAGCGGTCTATGTGCTGCCTTGCGCCATCTACAGTAACAGCGAAAGCACCCATAAAATCGGAAGCCCCCCCGCCCCCCAAAGGGGGGATTTCGGTGCTGAAAGGTTTACTATTATCTAAAACCCCGTTTGCTGATGAATCCTCCCCCTTGGGGGAGTTAGAGGGGGCTGGCTTTATAAAATCAGACAATGAATAGCTGGGCTGCCCGGCTGCTTTTTTCAATTGCTGGCGAAGCGATTCAATGTTTACAGCACCATCTTTTGTTTGTAAAGTGACAGTGTCTTTGTTGTTGCTCAATGCCGGCCAAATGCCAATAACGCCTTTGGCTGTAAACCATTTTTCTTCAATAATTTGTGCTAACAATTTTTGTGCATCGTTGTAAAGTCTTGTTGCTTCTACGCCAAATATTGGGTCGGTTAATACTTCGGGGAAACGGCCGGGCATTTCCCAACCAATAAAGAATGGACCCCAGTCAATATACCGCGCAATAGTGCCCAGGTCATATTCAGCAAATACCTTTACATCATCAATAGCAGGTTTGGCGGGTTGATAATTTTTCCAGTCAAAATGCTCCTTGGTAATAACAGCTTCTTCATAAGAAATCAGGTGTTTGTTTCGCTGTTTGCTATCAAATTGAGTTTGAAGGTCAGCATATTCTTTCTGTATCTGTTGCAGGTACGGCGCTTTGTTTTCTTTGCTTAACAGATTATTGACCACTGTTACGCTACGGCTTGCATCCAACACATGTACCACACCATTTTCATATTGAGGAGCTATTTTTACCGCAGTGTGCATACGACTTGTGGTAGCACCACCAATGAGTAGTGGCTGCTTCATGTTTCGCCTTTTCATTTCGTGGGCAATGTGTACCATTTCGTCTAACGAAGGCGTAATGAGACCGCTAAGCCCTATGATATCAGCATTGTGTTCTTCCGCAGCATTTAATATTTTATCGGCAGGCACCATTACACCAAGGTCTATAATTTCATAGCCGTTGCAACCCAATACAACGCCAACGATGTTTTTACCAATATCGTGAACATCACCTTTTACGGTGGCCATAATAACTTTGGCTGCGCCGCCTTGTTTTGCCAGTGGATTGTTTTTCTTTTCTTCTTCTATATATGGAAATAAATAAGCCACACTTTTCTTCATTACCCGTGCACTCTTAACTACTTGTGGCAAAAACATTTTACCACTACCAAACAGGTCGCCGACAATGTTCATGCCTTCCATCAACGGGCCTTCTATAACGTCTAATGGTTTAGGATATTTTTGTCTTGCTTCTTCGGTATCCGCATCTACATAATCGGCAATACCATTAACAAGTGCATGTGCCAAACGCTTTTCTACTGGATCATTTCTCCAGGCTTCATCTCTTATGTTTTCCTTGCCTTTGGCTTTTACAGTTTCGGCAAAGTTGATGAGTGCTTCTGTAGCTTCGTTGTTGTCGTTATTTTTATTCAACAATACATCTTCGCACAGTTTTCTTAGTGAAGGCTCTATTTCATCATACACCACCAATTGCCCCGCATTTACAATGCCCATATCCATACCTGCTTTGATAGCGTAGAAAAGAAATACGGAGTGCATAGCTTCTCTTACGTGATCATTTCCACGAAATGAAAATGAGATATTGCTAACTCCACCACTTACTTTTGCAAGCGGCATTCTCTTTTTTATTTCTCTTGTTGCTTCTATAAAATCAACTGCATAATTGTTGTGCTCTTCTATACCTGTTGCTACCGCAAAAATGTTTGGGTCAAAGATGATTTCCTGCGGGTCGTAATCTACCTGTTTGGTGAGGATGTCATAAGCCCGTGAACAGATTTCTATCTTACGGTCTTTGGTATCGGCTTGTCCTTTTTCATCAAAAGCCATTACGATAACAGAAGCGCCATAGCTTTGGCAAATGAAGGCCTGCTCTATGAACTTCTCTTCGCCTTCCTTCATGCTGATGCTGTTGACAATGCACTTGCCTTGTACACATTTAAGCCCTGCTTCTATTATTTCAAACTTTGAGCTGTCTATCATCACCGGTATTTTGGCAATGTCGGGCTCGGCTTGTAACAGGTTGAGGAAAGTGGTCATGGCCTGCACACCGTCGAGCAGTGCATCGTCCATGTTCACATCCAGTATTTGGGCGCCGTTTTCTACCTGTTGGCGGGCTACGGACAAGGCTTCCTCATATTTATTTTCGCGGATAAGGCGGGCAAACATTTTGGAGCCGGTCACATTCGTTCGTTCGCCAACATTCACAAAATTGGTTTCGGGTCTTATTACCAAAGGCTCAAGACCGGCGAGGCGTAGGTATGGTTTGATTGTTGAATTCATTTCTGTTTGTTTTTTCTCCCGGCAAGAAAACCTATTTCATTTCGGGGCTTTTCTTTCTGTACGATTAATTTTTTTAAGACTTTAAATATGTGCTGCACTTCATCATCTTTTTGAAGCAATGCCTGTTCTATTTTTTCCAGTTTCATCCACAGGTCTTTGTTGTCAACCAGCAATTCTTTCATTTTTGTGTAAACCCTGATGATTTGGATATTTACCTGGATTGCCCTTTCTGAACGTAAAATAGATGAAAGCATGGCAACACCTTGTTCGGTAAATGTATTTGGTAATTTACGAATGCCTCCATAACTTGAAGTCACAATTTGTGACTTCAAGTTTCCCCATTCTGCTTCTGATAATTGAAACATAAAATCTTCTGGGAATCTGTTAATATTTCTTTTGACAGCTTGATTAAGGGCAGCAGTTTCTACATCATACATTTCCGCTAAATCCTTATCCAGCATGACTTTCTGGCCTCTGATAATATGAATTTTATTGACAATGATTTCATCGTCTATTTTGATGATTTCCTGATTTGCTTTCGCCATCGGGATTTTTTTTAGTGTTAAGTAATGTTATTTAAAAGACCTATACTTGTATCAAGCCGATAATATTAATAGCCTTTTTTCCTCCAATGTCAACGTTTAAACCTATCAATGCAGTAGTTTATTATTTCTTCAATTTCTGCAAGTTGCCTTGATGAAGCTTCTCCACGAACATAAAACTTCTTATCATTTTGGCTTTTTAAGAATATAGGTCTTGAACTCGGTTCAACTATCACAACAAACACTTCATTACCGTTGAGTTTAATAAACTGTCCATTAATATTACTTCTCGTTGCAAATCCAAGAAAGTGTTGTGTCATTTGGTCAAACTCAAGCTGAAAAAAGTCTTTCGGTTTTTTCCCTTCTGCAAGTTTGAAATCGCTTTCTAAGCCTTGAGTATTTCCATTATCATCAATCCCAATAAACAAGAATCCTCCTTTACTATTAAGGAAAGAACAAATTGTTTTTGCAATTATTTCTTTTATGCTTATTCCCGCTTTTCCAGTCTTAAAGTTGTACAGCAGTGTCGGCTTAAACTCCACTGTATTACTTTCTCCTCCATTGATTATATTTTCAAAAGTTTGAGGTAAAGGTTCTACTTGAGGTTCTGGAATTGTATCGGGCTGTCCCCACCAAAATGGTTTATCAAAGCCATCCCAATCGAATGGGGTCTTTAATATCTTGAAAGTATCGATTGAGATGTCTTCACAGCCTTCTTCCCATACACTTCTACTACAATAAGTCACTTCTGTAATGCCATGGTTTGTATATAGTTTTAATTGCTCATAACATTGAGCCTCGGAACGAAGAAAAAACATGAATTCATCTATCTGATATTTGCTTACCAAATTACCAATACCATGTAATATGACTTGGTAACCTATATCTAATGGTATAAAAGTATCAAAGTTGATGGCTTGATTGACTACTCGATAAACACCTATACCATTAACCAAACTATCATTTGTGAAAACAACTTCTTTTTCTCCGATAATTACTTTTGAGGTCTCCCCTGTTTCTATAAAGTTTATCAAGTCAAGTCGAGCCTGTTTATCTGTGGTGTATTCAATTCCCTTGTTTTGTAATAAAACATCTAAACAGCCTTGATAATAATCGAAAGCTGATTGTCTTGCAATGATAGGGCTTTCTTTTAGGAAAACCTTTTGATACTCTTCAAATTCAGGCTCTTTTCCATTTTCTTTTTTGACTAATTTAGCTTTTACAATATAGTATAGTGGTGTTTCCATTTAGAACTTATATACTTAAGATTATATAAAATATTATTCAAAGTTTAACGAAATTAAATTTGCTTTAAAGGTTTCCGATAACTTACAATTCGTGACTTCAAAACTTTTGATTATTTCTCAAACTTGATATCACAATCTGTGATATCAAGTTTGAGAAATAATCACGGTTAATAATAATAATAATATTGTTTATCAATTAATTAAGAGTAAAAAATAAATTCATCTAATCAAGTTTTTCATTTTGAAATCACAATCTGTGATATCAAGTTGGCTTATTCAACTGTTTTTTAAAAACTTGAAGTCACAATTTGTGACTTCAAAACTGTTTGATATCGCAAATTGCGATATCAAACAGTTTGCGCCAACTCTGTTTCAAGCACCGGCAATTCCCTCGGTTTAAATTTCCTAACTTCATCGGCTATATGTTTTATATGGTCGGGGGTAGTGCCGCAACATCCACCAACAATATTCACAAATCCTTCTTTGGCCCAATCTTCAATAATATGGGCTGTTTCTGATGGTTGCTCATCATATTCGCCAAAGGCGTTTGGCAGGCCGGCATTGGGATAGGCAGATGTATAGCACTCTGCTATCTGACTTAACTCCTCAATGTGCGGACGCATTTGCGTAGCACCCAAAGCACAGTTTAGACCTATACTTAGCGGCCTGGCATGACGAACGGAGTTGTAAAAAGCTTCCAAAGTTTGTCCGCTCAATGTTCTGCCGGAGGCATCGGTTATGGTGCCGCTGATCATGATTGGGAGCCCCCCCGACCCCCCAAGGGGGGAGTTTTGTGCAACATCCCTTTTTCTGAAAAAATTCTGAATTGCATAAATTGCAGCTTTGGCATTAAGGGTGTCAAAAATGGTTTCGATTAATAGAATATCTACACCACCATCTACCAATCCTTTTATTTGTTCGGTATAGGCTGCTGCAACTTCGTCGAAAGTTACTGCACGGTAGCCGGGGTTATTAACATCGGGGGAAAGGCTCAACGTTTTATTAAGTGGGCCAATGGCGCCTGCTACCCATGCACCTTTGCGGTCTTTGCCGGCATTAGAAGCAAGAAAACGGGTAATTGCATTACGGGCACATTTGGCAGATGCAACATTAAGTTCATAGGCCAATGACTGCATATCATAGTCTGCCTGTGCTATACTGGTACTGCTGAAAGTGTTTGTTTCTATAATGTCAGCTCCCGCAGCCAGGTATTCTATGTGAATGTCTTCTATGATTTTTGGCTGGGTAATGCTCAAAAGGTCATTGTTGCCTTTTACATCGCAGTGCCAGTTTTTGAACCGTTCGCCGCGGTAATCTGCTTCCTGCAGTTTGTGTTGCTGAATCATGGTACCCATGGCACCATCTATTATCAGGATACGCTTGTTTAATTCGGTACGGATGTCCATATACTTACAATTTTTGTGCTGCCTGCTTATAATGAGTGGGACAGCACTGTTTGCTGAATAATGTTTTAAAAATTGAAGTTAGCGATCCCGCATTTTGCGGGACAGGCACAACGATGCAGAACAAAGCTGTGCAGCTGACTTCAAAAATATTCTCCTGTAAAAACTGATTAAACGAGGGCATTTCCGAAAGTGGAAAGAGTGGGTCGTTTATTAGTTCAATAAAAGAGAAACCATGCAGGGTGAACAATAAACAAATCCGCCTGCCGGCACTGCAAAGATAGGATATGAACGGCTATATACAAAATATCCTCAAAAACTGACTTTTGAGGATATTTTTAGTTTTAAAAAGATGTACTCTTTATGTAAATTATGTTTCTATTGATATTGTGCATCCACCTGTATAGTAATGGACTCTGAAATTTTACTTCCTATGTTGGTTCCTGTTATGCCGTAGTCTTTGAGGTTTACGCTAAAATTACTTTTTGAGCTAACTTTTCCATCTTTAATATCAATGGTGCCTGTTGCTTCTATCTCTTTGTTAATATCTCTTATGGTGAGTTTACCTTTAACTTTTACAGGATAACTGCCGTCTTTATTAAAATTAATAAATTTAAGATTGGTTATCTGTCCGCTGAACATACTTTTAGGGTACTTGCTGCTTTCCATGTAATTTTCGTTGAAATGGTCCTCCATTAATGCATTTGCAAAGCGAAATCCTTTTATCAATAACTTAAAAACTATTTGCCCGTTAGTAGAAAGCTTACTGTCCACCTCACTGTTTTTTGCTTCAATATCTTCAAGCGGTGCTTTGCTGAAAAATGTAATTTTTGCAGTTCTGGTACTGTAAATTTTTTGAGCCTGCATTGTGGACTCAATTAACAAAACTGCTAATGCAATCAAAAATATTTTTTTCATTTTATATTCTTTTTAAAAAACAATTATTCTAATCCCGTGCCATAAATTTAGGACACTATTAATTTTCTGCCAAAATCACTTATTGACCCACTATAACAACCTCGGTTCTACGGTTTAAAGCCCTGCCTGATTCTGTTTTGTTATCTGCTATTGGTTTGGTTTCTCCAAAGCCTTTGTATGTAAGGCGATTTAAACCAACTCCCTTTGTAATAAGATAGTCGGCAATGGCTTTAGACCTATCATACGAAAGTTTAAGGTTGTCGGCGGGTTTGCCTACATTGTCAGTATGCCCGTTGAGTTGTATTTTAAGGGTTGGGTTTTCGGTAAGCAATTGAAGCAGTTTGTTTATTTCAATTAAGCTAAACGGCAGGAGTTGAGCTGAATTGGTTTCAAACAACACATTCTTAAGCACCAATGAAGCATTGATTTCAATTGGTTGCAGGGGAATGTCTTTGCTGTAGGTGCTATCAGGTGCATTTTTACTCAAAGGGAAAACCTGGCTGTAAAATAAATAACCTTTTCTGTTAACCGTAAATGTATAGTCTTTGCCTATTGGCAATGTGATGAAGTAGTTGCCTGTTTCGTCTGTCTGTACATTGGTAACAGCTTTTTGGTTGGCATTGTCCATTAGTTCAACTGCGCTGGGGATACCCTTGCCGGTTTTAACATCATACACATTTCCTTTTACATACAAGGTTTTAGCGGGTCTCACGTCTTCTCTTAATTCAAAAGTGTATAAATCAAGGCCGCCGCGGGTATCGCTGCGGTCGCTGGCATAGTAGGCTGTTTTGCCATCGGCAGCTACAAAAAGGCTGCCCTCGTTTTCAATGGTGTTGATAGGATAGCCAAGGTTTTGTGGAATACTCCATTGGTTATCGGGGCCTTTGCGACAAAGAAAAATATCGCTGTTGCCATAGCCCGGCTGTCCGTCGCTGGTAAAATATAAAGAAGCATTGTCTGCATGAATGAACGGGGCTCTTTCATCACTTCTGGTGTTTATTGATGGACCCATATTTTGTGCCGGCCCCCATCGTCCGTTAGCCTGTCTGTAACTAACATAAATATCTGAACCGCCATAACCGCCCGGCCTAGTACTACTAAAGTAAAGTGCCCTGTTGTCGGGGCTAAGGCTGGGGCCACTGTCCCACGATTCAGAGTTTACATTTCTGCCAAGATTTTCAGGTTCGCTCCAACCCGTGGGGGTGTAGTAAGAAATGTATAAATCAAAATCGCCAACACCCTGATCGTAATAAGCTGCAAAGATGAGCCACTCACCATCCTGCGAAATATTAATTGCGCCTTTCTTTGGTTCTATGTTTATATCTCCTCTAATTTTTAGTGATTTAGAATATTGCTTATTTGCTAAAATAGTACACTCTATAAAATCTTCACGGTAGCCATCTCTTCGGGTAAAAACAAATATGCTGTCGTTTATAGTAATGGAAGGATAATATTCGCTTTCGGGTGAATTAACACTATCACCTAAATTTTGCGGAGCAAAAACATAATTGCCTGCAGCATGTTTGCCGGCATATTGCAGGGCAAACTCATAGGTGCTTTTTCGATATTCACCGCTTTTGCGACTTCTTTCGTTAAGAGTGGGTAGTTCAAGAAAATTATTGATGGCAATAAGTGCATCGCTAAACCTGCCTTGCCCGGCAAGGTTAATGGAATAAGGCAAATTGAAAAAGCGGAAATAACCTGTATCTATGGCACGGCCTTTTTCAAAATATTCAACAGCCGTTTTATAGTCTTTCATTTCGCCATATACATTGGCGAGGGAAAGGTATGCATCAGCATATCCGTTATCGGTTTCAATGGCTTTTTGCAGTAGCGGAATGGCTTCTTTCAGCTTATCGTCAACAAGGTATTCCATTGCCTTTTCATAAGTGGTAACAGCTTTTTTGTTCACCTTTTCGGCATCGTAAGTTTGGGCTGTGACAGTAATAATTAAAAGACTGAAAAGGAATAAAAGAATTGATTTCATATAATTTGGTTAATAGCAACTGCAGTTCTGATACTCCAATTACTATGCCCGTTAAAATTAGGTAATGGTTTGTTATAAAAAGGGTAAGAGTATTTATTGAGGAATAAAAATCTTATGATATCTTTTTAAATTATTTGATTTTGTGAACTTTTAGAATATCTTCATATTGTATTCTGTTTTAAATTAACTTTCAATACAAATCAACACATCCTCTTACCAGCCTGGTTTGTATAGCATAATACTCATTTGTGATGGCGTGGTCAAAGATTATAAAAATTTATCTGTTCAATAATTAGATAGCTATAA
This sequence comes from Segetibacter sp., assembly GCA_031373555.1. Classification (GTDB taxonomy): domain Bacteria; phylum Bacteroidota; class Bacteroidia; order Chitinophagales; family Chitinophagaceae; genus Segetibacter. Next base: position 11,649 of record JANMMU010000013.1, read on the forward strand.
AAATGAAAAAACAATCAATGCAATAGTTATATTACTAGCCACGCTGAATAGCTATTCACAAGTTAGAATAGATACAGTTATAGTTAATATTGCTGCAAGTCCACCTACAGCCAGAGTTAAGCTCACCACTTCAGATTTTATTCTAAAAGGAATAACACTTAGTTCATTGAACGATACAAATAATACACAGGTAGTTAGCATTTTTTATAAAATGCCCCAAAATTGTGGTCAAGTTCTTATCAGTAAACATTGAGATACAACATATCAAATAATTGCGAACTTCCCATTTGATTTAAAAATCTATGGTGTTATTGATACATCCATAAATTGTCCGCAATATCCGACCACCCCTCTTTACCTTGATAGTTTTTTTCTTTCGGCTACACAAATCATAGCACTGCCTATATCGTTTACCTACATTAATTCAGAGGCGGCAAACAAAAAGGTATTGGTAAAATGGGGTGTTGCACAGCAAGAGAATACTGTTAAATACATAGTAGAAAGAGCCAACAAAGAACAACGGTTTTGGGAACAGGCACAGGTGCAACCCACTGCATTATTGCAGTATCAATATACAGATGAAAAACCTTAGGCAGAGGATAGCTATTACAGGATTAAAGCTGTGAACAAAGACGGCTCGTTTATTTACAGCAAAACCATTCTTGTAAAGCCTGGTAAGCATCAACCCGGCATGGTTGTGGCACCCAACCCTGTTATAAACAAACAGTTAAACGTTTACACAAACAATATTGTTCCTGGTGGTTATTGGTTGCAACTTTTTTCTGTAGAAGGTAAAATACTTTTCAGCAAAAAATTTTCAGTAAGCAATGGCAGTTCCACACTTATTGTTGAATTGCCCACAACTATCAGCAAAGGAAATTATGTGGTAAAAGTGTTGTCAGTAAATGATACTAATGTGTTGCAACAGTTGGTATTTGTGGAGTAGGTGTTAGTTATTAAATTTTTTAGTGAGGCTGTTATTTAGCAGCCTCTTTTTTTGACAAAATGGGATTTGTAATAGGCATGTATTTACGGTTCTGGACTGGCCTCAAAAAAATGGCGTTAAGAAAATTTTGGGATAAGCCGTTAAGAAGGAAATGTTGTTTGAGCAACAATCGTGTCTCAAACAGCTTTGGTGACTGCTGCGAGTTCATTTCCTTTAGGCTTAGTACAAAATTTTTAGCCTTTTTTTTGCAGCCTTGATTTTTTTGTTTCTTTTTTCATCAAGGAAAAAAGAAAAAGACAGCATTGAATCTGCTTTACGGAATCGTCTGCAAATAAATCCAGAATTCAAAAAGATCTTTACGGCACATTAATATACTTATGAATCTGCAAACTCAACTCCCATTTGGGATGAGCTTTTATGTAGTCAATAATTTGCGGGGTCATAATAGCAGACCTGTCCCACTCGGGTTGCAGGTATAGTTTGCAATGGTCACTGACTAAAGCGGCGTTTTTTTCTGCCCAGTCAAAGTCATTTTTATTATAAATAATCACTTTTAACTCATTTGCAGCACTTAGCGCTTCGGGTGTGGGGGATTTAAACTTTTTTGGTGAAACACAAATCCAGTCCCACTTACCACTCATGGGGTAAGAGCCCGAAGTTTCTATATTGGTTTCAAAACCTGCTTCTTTCAATTTTGTGGTCAATCCATTCAGGTTGTGCATGAGTGGTTCCCCACCGGTTACAATGGCCAATCTTGCAGGTTCGGCCGCTGCTTGTTGTACAATTGTTCCAATATTCATTTTTGGATGAGCATCGGCATCCCAGCTTTCTTTTACATCGCACCAAAAGCAACCTACATTGCAACCGCCTAGCCGGATAAAATAAGCCGCCCTTCCCTGATGAAAGCCTTCTCCCTGAATAGTATAAAAAGCCTCCATTACAGGCAGGGTTGTTATACCTTTGTTAGGGGGTAAAGTTGCAGTAATAATATCCTGTTCATGCACGTTATCCATTTTGCAAAAATAAAGTATTCATTTTCTTTATGCCTGTCAAGAATTCATAAGCATGATGCTTATCACTATTTTAACGAAATGAAGAAAAATGTTAATGGTAATTTTATATCATCAAAATCAGTCGCTTTTTTATCTTTTATAGGTACTTTTGATGTAAATTCTAATATTACATGACAATTAAATTTAGTATAAACATGGTTCGCAGCAACAGGTTTAATTTATTTATGGTGCTGTTTACAGCATTCTTTTTTTCTTCTTTAGGGGCATCTGCACAGGAACAAAGGCCTTTTGTAGCCCATGAAGTAATAGAAATTGGCGGTGGTCAGAAAATAGAAATATTGCGTTGCAGGGGCGAAGGCCCCGTTGAAGAATGCGATTGCATATATTATACTGATAAGCGTCAGAATGGAAAAAGACAATGGCAAAATGCCAACCAAATAAGACAAGAGCAAAAATCTGCACAGTTAGAAGTGGCTGCGGCTAAAGAATTGGCCAAAACTGAAGCCCAAAAAATGGCCGAAGCAAGGACAAAGGAAGCTGCTGAAAGAAAAGCCGCAAAAGAAAAAGAAAGAACTGCATCTTCAGAAACCAATGAAGTAATAGAAACAATTAAGGAACAGAATAATGAAATAAAAAGCAAGGGTGCTGTAAAAGCGAATGCATACAGAGGTTCGGCTGCTGTTGCCAAAAAGAAAGAAATGGCTGCAGAAACCAAAAAAGCTGCAATGTCGCTAAAAGAGATTGCCCGTCAGCGTGACTCTATTAACCGCAGTAAAATGCCAAAGCAGGATGAAGTAGTTGCTGATTCAGAATCAGAAACTCCAACTGTTGACAAAGCAGAAGTAAAGGCAACTCCTGAAAAGCCCGTGAAAGTTGAAGAGCCAAAAACACAACCTGTTATTACCAAGTCAGAAGAAAAAGAAATGACTGATACGGCAGGAGTTGTAGATTTTGAAACACTTAGAAAATTGGAAGAAGCTCATGGTAATACTTCTTATGAACCACCCGTAAAGTCAGCAACTGAAGAAAAGTCTGCCCCACCTGTAGTGACAAAACCTGTAGAAACAGAAAAGTCACCAACACCCGAGGAAGCCCCTGTACCAAAGCCTGCTAAAGCGGAAGAGCCAATGGTGGATACCTCAACTAAAGCTTTGATGGTGGATACTTTGCAATCAGGAGGAAATATTCCTGTTCCACCAACAGATACTATTGTAAGCCCTGCTGATACTGATACAACAACTAACAATTCCGAAGCTGTAGAGCCTGTTATTATTCAAACAGAAACATCAGGCAATGCTGAAGAGAGCCTGAAAGAAACCATGAAAGAAGAGATGTCTAAAGCGGAAAGCACTGAAACAAAAGCAGATGAAAATGTAAAGAAGAAAGAGAAAAAAGAGAAGAAAGCTAAAAAAGAGAAAAAAAGTAAAAAGAAAACTGAAGAAGATCCTGCAGTAGAAACGCCTCCTACAGAAACACCGGTAGAGGATGCCCCATTAACTCCGTTGCAAAAAGCAGCAAAAGAGGCAGATTCTGTAATAAAATCAAAGTCAGAAACTGATACAACAACAACTCCTGCACCGGAAGAAAAGAAAGACTTTGGTGCAAACAGGAAAAATAAATATAACAATGCAACTCAACGCAATAATGTAGCTGTTGATTCAACTTCGTCTGAAGCTTTAGAAGCTAATAAAACCTACATTTATAAAAAAAAACTGATAAGAATTTCGGGCAGGGTTTAAAAGAAAATAATTCAGCTTTAAATACTCTTGAAAAAGAACCTGATAAGGAAAACTTGGACAAAAAGGCGTTCGGGTCATATATTCCAATGACTGCTGAAGTGAATGTAAAGGGGCAGTGGCAAAAAGTTCAAATCATAGAAAAGGAAAGTGAATACCTGTATAAAATTCATTTTCCGGGTCAGAATGATAGTACCGATGAATGGGTATCTGTAAGGCAGATCAGGAATATTGAGACTGCTGCAAAACCGGTTACATTGCCCGAACAAATCAAATTAACAGACACAAAAGATTGCTCATTTACACCACCCGTATCAGCCATTAATAATGCTGAAAAATTTTCGGATAAAGTTGGAAAAAGGAAAATTTTCGAGTTACTTACTTCCAATAACAAGGATAACAAAAAGAAAGGGGTGACTTATTTATACTTTCAGCAGGAACCTCCCTATGGCAATTCGGTTTCCTTTACCGCTTCGCATGAAATGGTTTTGAAAAATGCTTTTGCCCCCGCAGGTGCTATGATTTACCCCATAAGAACAAAATATAAACTTTGCGAAAAGGCAGGGCAAAACATATCAACCAAAATAATAGATGGAAAATTTAGTTGCTTTCGCAACAACAAAGGTTTTTGGGAGTGTGTAGAAAATTAATCCGTCTATATACTTAATACTTTATTCTTCAGTACTTTTTGACTACCAATTTTTCATGTGTTCCTTCACAATACGCTCATAGTTATTTGCATTGGTATTTTTCCAGTTGGGGTCGTATTTTACAAACCAGCTAAGCCACAACGATCTTGACATTCTCATAAAAAAAGGCTGCAAAGCCAGAAGGGTAATGCCATTTATGATTAACCAATACATAATGCTGTTATCATAGAGAGAGAACCCAAGCAATACCCACCATGCTACAAAGGTAGCAACACTATATGCTACGGTAAGCGCATAACTCACATAACTTGTTCCATAATAAAAACCCACTTCAATTTCTGTAAGCTGACCACAAACAGGGCATTTTTCATGCATTTTCATGTTTTTCTTAAAGTCATAAGCGTGTTCAGTTACAAACAATTTCCCTTCTCTGCACCTGGGACATCTGTTCGTAAGAACTGTCCAAACATACCAGGGTTTGCTGTTGCTCATAAATATCTTCTTGAATAATTGACCGTAAAGGTAAACAACTTACAAGGCCTTTTGTTGAATAATACTTTGAAGCTGCTTAGCCGGCACTACACCTGATTGACGCCATACAATCTGTCCTTTTTTGTATAAAATTAAAGTAGGCACACCCGAAACATTCAGCGATGATGAAATAGCGGGATTCTTATCCACATCAATTTTAAGGATCCGGATATTGTCACCCATCAGTGTTCTTAATTCTTCTAAAATAGGCTTCATCATTTTGCAGGGCCCGCACCATTCTGCATGAAAATCAACCAATACAGGTTTTTCGCCTTTAATGATGTCTGAGAATGATTCTTTTGCTGTGCTACTCATACGATAGGTTTTTTAGAAAGTTACAAATACTATACCTTCTAATTTAGAATTGAGAATGATGAATTTAGAGTTGAAAACAAGGAACTCATAATTCATAACTTTTCACTCACAACCCCTCCAAAATCACTTCCATCTTCACACTCCGGCTTCCTTTTATAAGAATATGACTGTTTGAAAAATTTTGCTTCGAAACCCATTGGGTTGCTTCGGCAGAATTTTCAAAGTATATAAACGAGTGGCTCACTTTACTAAAATCACCACCAACCAACAAAACCTTCTCCCACTCGAATTGACGGATTAACTCAACAATTGATTCGTGTTCGGCAATGCTGTCATCCCCCATTTCCATCATGCCGCCGATCATCAGTATTTTATTTGGCGCATCCATTTTAGCAATGTTTTCTATGGCAAGTTTCAGGCTGCTTGGGTTAGCATTGTAGGCATCTAAAATAATGTGGTTGCTACCTTTCGCCACCATTTGGCTGCGGCTGTTTCCGGGGATATAATTTTCTATTGCACTCACTATCTTGTCCACGGCAATCTCAAAATACCTGCCTACCGCCACCGCACACAGCACATTGGGCAAGTTATAATCGCCTACCAATTGAGTATTGATAACGGCATCAACACTGCCGGTCAATTGCACTTTTAGAAATGTATCTGATGGCAGCGCATGACCTGTTGTAGCGGCATTGTTAGTTCCATAGGTCACCACGTTTTCAATGCCTTTACTCATCTGCTGCAGGTAGTCATAATCATTAAACAGGAAGACACTGCCGCTGTGCAGCTTTATAAAATCAAACAGTTCGCCCTTGCCTTTGCGTACACCTTCCAAGCCGCCAAAACCCTCCAGGTGAGCCTTGCCACAATTGGTGATGATACCGTGAGTCGGTTCGGTATAGTGGCAATAGCCTTCTATTTCTTTCTGATGGTTGGCGCCCATTTCCACCACAGCCATTTCAGCATCGGGTTTTATTTTCAACAGAGTTAGCGGCACGCCAATGTGGTTGTTGAGGTTGCCCTCCGTTGTATAAGTTTTGTATTGCTTAGCCAGCACTGCACTCACCAATTCTTTTGTAGTGGTTTTACCATTGCTGCCCGTGATGGCAATGAAAGGAATCCCAAACCGTTCACGGTGAAACTTTGCCAGCATTTGCAGGCTTTCCAGCACATTTGGTACCTGTATTATTTTGCCGTCCGGGGAATGTATTTCTTCATCCACAATGGCGTAGGCCGCACCTTCATCAATAGCCTTTTGCGCAAACAAATTGCCATTAAAATTAGGCCCCGACAATGCAAAGAAAATGTCACCCTTTTTCAGTTTGCGGGTATCGGTCTGCACCGATGGAAATTGCTGGTAAAGTTCGTAGAGTTGTTCGGTGGTCACGGGGGTGAAAATGGTTTTATGTGCGGCAAAGGTAATGTTGGAAAATGTAATGTCGATTGGGGTGTGTTGTGCTAATTTTATGGGGCCAATATTTGTTGGTTGGTGGCTTCGGTTCGCTGTTTGCCCCGTCATTTTTAAGGAGTTAGCACATTTCTGCCTTGGTGCTGATATTTGAGTTTTTTCATGTCTTTCACCTTTAGAATAGTAGTGATTGCCAATTTTGCATCCGAACAGACTATTTAGGCTTTCGACCAATGTAACGCGATACGATAGGGGGAACGGAGGTTCGTTTTCTGAAAGGGGAGAAAAATATGATCGGAAAATGGAGGAAGGAATGGGGGTTTGGTTTAATATTGTATTCTATAATATTTATACCATGAAGAGTTTTTACGCTTCGCTAAAAGGGATTTGCTTTTTGATGTTGATGATGTGTTGGGGGGTGGGGTTTGGGCAGCAGCCTGCACTGACTTGGGCAAAGCAAATCAACGATTCGTCATACAATTCTTGCTATACAGTAGCCGATAATCAAGGAAATACCTACACTATCGGTACGTTTAGCGGTACAGTCGATTTTGATCTCGGTATTGGAATATATAATTTGACATGTCCGGTTGGAAATAATACTTTTTTAGTAAAGACAAATGCCAATGGTGATTTCCTTTGGGCAAAGCGATTGGGAAGTGACTCTGGAAATGTTTACGGCTCTAAAGTTTCTGTTGATTTATCTGGCAATATTTATTTAACAGGGAGTTTTAGGGGTACGCAAGATTTTGATCCTGGGGCGGGGACATATAATCTGAGTGGTGGAAGTGCTCAAAGTTTTTTCTTGTTGAAAATGGATTTAAATGGTAATTTTTCTTGGGCAAAAAACATAAACGGCACCGGATTACTTTCAAATAGTTCTATTGAAGTTGACCATTTAGGAAATCTATACACCGTAGGAATGTTTACCCAAACCATAGACTTTGAACCTTCCACAGGTGCTCATATTTTTAGCACAGCTTCTTTCGGAGAAATCGATATATTCATTTTTAAGGTTAATAATAATGGAGATTTCGTTTGGGCAAAATCCTTTAACGGTCCTATCGGAGGGTTTGGTAATGCAATAGCCATTGACAATGATGAGAATGTTTATACAACAGGATTTATAAACTCCACGGTCGATTTTGACCCCAGTGTAGGCATTTATAATCTAACTTCTATTGATGGATTAAATGATGTTTTCATTTCAAAATTGAATGCTGCAGGAGATTTTGTGTGGGCTAAAAAAATAGGAGGTAAGAAAACTGACACTGGTTTTGGAATAGCTGTTGATGCAACGAAAAATGTTTACGTAACGGGCTTTTTCACTGATACTGCGGATTTTGATCCAGGTACGGCAACTTATAATTTGAAGGCTTTTGGTTCTAATGATATTTTTGTATTAAAACTGGATTCTACAGGGGACTTTAAGTGGGCAAAAAATATGGGAGGGGCATCTAGTTATGGTTACATGATTAAAGTTGATGTTTTAGGAAATGTTTATTCCGCCGGAATTTTCGACAGTACGGCGGATTTCGATCCCAGTCCGGCAACCTATAATTTGACATCCAAAGGTGCGATGGATATTTTTATTTCAAAGCTAGATTCTTCTGGCAGTTTCAAATTTGCTGTTAATATTGGGGGAGGCAATAATGATTATTTCGGTTCAGTTTCACTTGATGGTGCTGGAAATATTTATGCATCAGGCTCGTTTTATGATACAATTGACTGTGATCCTGGCACAGGAACTTATACCCTTTCATCTGGAGGCCATAATAATCTTTTTTTACTCAAACTAGCCCAAACCACTTTCCCCCTCCACCTCCTCACCTTCACCGCCAAAAGAGCTAACACCGCCAACCTCCTCAACTGGACAACCGCACAAGAGGTCAACACCGACCGCTTTGAGATAGAAAGAAGCGGCAACAGCAGGGAGTTTAGCAAGATAGGGGTTGTAAAAGCAGGCAACACCAACTATACTTTCACCGATAATGATCCACTAAAAGGGGTTAATTATTACCGTTTGAAGATGCTCGACAAAGACGGGTAATTCACCTACAGCCCCATTCGGTCGTTAACAATTAATAATTCACCATTAACAATTGCAATTTTCCCCAACCCCGCTCACAACAAACTGCAACTGCAAATCAATAGCGACCAAAAAGTTGCTTTGAAATTGGACATCATCACACAGGATGGTAAGGTTGTTTTAAGTAGCAACATGGCCGCCGCATCGGGTTCCATGTTGCGCAGCATCAATATTGTGGCATTGCAAAGTGGCATTTACTTTTTGCGGGCTACTTCCGGCGAGGGTGAGCAAAGCGTGGTGAAGTTTGAGAAGTTGTAGCCGACCCGTCATTGCGAGGAGGCACGACGAAGCAATCCGCTGCTTGAATATAAAGCACTAAACTTTTAATCAGCAGATTGCTTCGTCGTCGTACCTCCTCCTCGCAATGACGGTGCCCTGTCCTCTGTGAAAAACTCCTTCTTCCTCTGCGGTTAAAATAACAAACGGTAGAAAAAGCTCCATAGCATTACAAATGAAGAATGGAGTCCCGAAGAAAAATCGGGATAGACTGTCGCCAATGAAACGCCATCAATGCTCAAATGCCGGCCCAAAAAATCAACCACAATTATTTTTCTCCTTGCCCATTTTCACATTTTCCAATTATTCCTTTATCTTTCAATCTTAACTATATTAACAGCACTTTATGAGAATAAAAGAAATTAAAGTTTTGCGTGGCCCTAACTACTGGAGTGTGCGCCGCAACAAGCTTATACAAATGCATCTTGACCTTGAAGAGATGGAGCAACGGCCTACCAACAAGATTGATGGTTTCAGACAACGACTGGAGGCTCTAATACCCACCATGATAGAACACCGCTGCAGCGAAGATTTTCGCGGTGGATTTTTTCATAGGGTGGATGAAGGCACATGGCTTGGTCACGTAATAGAACACATTGCGCTTGAACTGCAAACCCTTGCTGGTATGGATACTGGCTTTGGTCGTACCCGTACTACAGGGCAGGAAGGTGAATATTATGTAGTGTTTAGCTACATGGAAGAAGATGCAGGCGTGTATGCCGCCAAAGCATCAGTAAAGATAGCACAGGCCTTGGCTGACAATGAACCCTATGATCTGGAAAACGATATTCAAATGCTTCGCGAAATAAGGGAAGATACCCGTCTGGGACCTTCTACCGGTGGCATTGTGGATGAAGCGGTGAAAAGAAATATCCCTTTTATCAGATTGAACAAACACAGCCTGGTGCAGTTGGGTTATGGCATTCATCAAAAACGCATCAGGGCAACTATTGCAAGCACTACGGGTAGTATAGCAGTGGACATAGCCTGTGATAAAGAAGAAACAAAAAACCTGCTGGAAGCTGCCGAAATCCCTGTTCCAAAAGGAACGATTATACGCACATTAGAAGGTCTTGAGGAGGCTGTGGAAGATTATGGTTATCCGCTGGTGCTGAAGCCTATAGATGGCAATCATGGCAAGGGTGCTACTACCAACATTATTAACTGGGAACAGGCTATAAAAGCCTTGGAAGCTGCACAGGTATATGGCCGCAGTGTGATTTGTGAGAAGTTCATTACCGGATATGACTTTAGGGTTTTGGTGATTAACCATAAGTTTATTTGCGCAGCACTGCGTACACCTGCAAGTGTAGTAGGAGATGGGGTTCACACCATACAATGGTTGGTGGACGAAGTGAACAAAGACCCAAGACGTGGCTTTGGTCATGAAAAGGTGTTGACCAGTATTAAGATTGATAACTTTACCCACAAGATGCTGGAAGAGTTGAATTATACATTGGACACAGTGCCACCAAAAGGCGAATTGGTACTGCTTAAGCCTACCGCTAACCTAAGCACCGGCGGAACAAGTACAGATGTGACTGACGAGGTACATTCGGCCAATATTTTTATGGCAGAAAGGATCAGTAAGATAATAGGACTGGACATTTGCGGAATAGACATAATGGCTGAAGACCTCCGCAACCCCATAACAGAAAATGGTGGTGCGGTACTGGAAGTTAATGCTGCACCGGGTTTCCGTATGCATATAGAGCCTACTGTAGGCCTGCCACGCAATGTAAGTGAGCCGGTAATTGAAATGCTTTTCCCTAATAGGGCAAATGGCCGAATACCAATTATTGGCGTAACCGGTACCAATGGTAAAACTACTACGACACGTTTGATTGCGCATATTTGTAAAACTGTTGGTTACAAAGTTGGTTTTACCACCAGCGACGGTGTGTACATTCAAAATCAACTGATGATGAAAGGTGACTGTACAGGTCCTGTCAGTGCCCAATTTGTGTTGAAAGATCCAACTGTGGACTTTGCTGTATTGGAGTGTGCAAGAGGTGGCATTTTAAAATCAGGGTTGGCATTTCAAAGCTGCGACATAGCTATTGTAACCAACGTAAGTGCAGACCACATAGGTATAGGTGGCATAGACAACCTTGAGCAAATGGCCAAGGTGAAACAGGTATTGCCTGAAACGGTTTTCCCTCATGGATTTGCGATATTAAATGCGGATGATGATTTGGTGTATGAAATGCGCAAGGGGTTGGATTGCAATGTTGCCTTCTTTAGTATGGATGAAAATAATCCAAGAATTAAACAACATTGCGCCGATGGCGGATATGCTGCAGTATTTGAAAATGGCTTTGTGTCTATCATAAAAGGTACATGGAAAATGCGGGTGAGCAAAGTGACCGATATTCCGCTGACGTACAAGGGTAAAGCTATTCATAACATCATGAATACACTGCCGGCTATATTGGCTACTTACCTGTACAAGACAATTACTATTGACGATATTAAGCAGTCATTACAAACATTCATTCCTTCGGCGGCACAAACGCCTGGCAGGTTGAATATGTTCCAATTGAAAAAATTTCAGTTTCTGCTCGACTTTGCACACAACCCTGCAGGTGTTGAATTGCTGTGTGATTTTGTTGGGAAAATGGATGTAACCAAACGTGTGGGTATTATATCCGGCACCGGAGACAGACGTGATGAAGACATCATTGAGATTGGTAAAATTTCGGGAGGTTGTTTTGATGAAATCATCATTCGAATGGATAAAAACCTGCGGGGAAGAACAGAGACTGAAATAACAGGTTTGTTGACAAAAGGGATTGAGCAATCTAAACCTACAGGTGCCATAATAAAAGTGATTCCCGATGAAGAAGAAGCAATCATGTATGCCTATGAAAATGCCGTTCCGGGTTCTATAGCCGTGTTATTGGCAGATAAGGTTGATACATCATTGGAGTTTTTGAAAAACTTACAGGATAAGGAATTGGAGTAAAGTCGAGAATTTCTTCTTGATAAATGAAGAGGATATTGCTCACGGAAAGGACGGAATGGACGGAAAAGTAATTTCTGTTGTTTCCGATTTTTCCGTGAGCATTTTTTTAGAACATCTGTTTCTTCAATTATTTCAATAAGGAACTAAATTACTCCTCCACCTTCTCTGGCCTCATTTGCGGAAATAGTAGTACGTCTTGTATAGAAGGTTGATTGGTCATGAGCATGCAAAGCCTGTCTATACCTATGCCAATGCCTGATGTAGGCGGCATGCCATATTCCAATGCACGGAGGAAGTCATAGTCGATAAACATCGCTTCATCGTCTCCACGTTCCATCAGCTTTATTTGATCTTCAAAACGTTCACGTTGGTCTATCGGGTCGTTCAATTCGCTGTAGGCGTTGGCTATTTCTTTGCCGTTTACCATTAACTCAAAACGCTCTACCACATCGGCTTTGCTTCTATGTTTTTTTGTCAGCGGGCTCATCTCCACCGGGTAGTCAATAATGAAAGTCGGTTGTACATAATTGCCTTCGCACTTTGCACCAAAAAGCTCGTCTATCAGCTTGCCCTTGCCCATGCTGGGTTCTACATGTATGTGTTGTTGTTTGCACAATTCACGCAAACCTGCTTCATCCATTTCGCTTACATCAGTGCCGGTAAATTCTTTGATGGCATCGTGAATGCTTACTCTCTTATAAGGTGCTTTAAAGTCTATTTCCTTGTCGCCTACCATTACTTTGGTAGTCCCATTTGTAGCAATGGCTACACGTTCCATCAACTGTTCGGTGATGTTCATCATCCACTCGTAGTCTTTGTATGCGGTGTAAAATTCCAGTACGGTAAACTCGGGATTGTGTGTACGGTCCATGCCTTCGTTGCGGAAGTTTCGGCTAAATTCATACACCCAATCAAAGCCGCCAACAATCAATCTTTTCAGGTAAAGCTCGTTGGCAATACGCATATAAAAAGGCACGTCCAATGCGTTGTGATGGGTAATAAAAGGCTTGGCCGCCGCACCACCGGGAATGCTTTGCAGCACGGGTGTATCTACTTCTAATGCACCATGCTCATTCAAAAATTCACGGATGGCGTTCATCAGTTTGGTACGCTTCATAAATACTTCCTTTACATGCGGATTCACAATTAAATCAGCATAGCGTTGCCTGTATCTAAATTCCGGATCGGTAACGGCATCAAAGGTTTGTCCTTCGGCTTCTTTTACTACTGGTAAAGGTTTCAGTGATTTTGCCAATAAAGTAAATTCACTAACATGCACACTGGTTTCGCCGGTTTTGGTGGTGAAAACATAGCCTTTCACCCCAATAAAATCACCCATGTCCAACAGTTTTTTCCAAACGTGGTCGTAAAGTGTTTTATCCTCGCCGGGGCATATTTCATCTCTCTTTATATACACCTGAATTTTTCCGTGGCTATCTTGTATAACTGCAAAGGCAGCTTTGCCCATGTCACGTATACTCATAAGGCGACCTGCCAAACAAACTTCAGCAAAATCAGCTTTGTTCTCTTCTCCTTTATAATTTTCCTTTATAAAAACACTGTTATTATTAACCGGGTACAATGCTGCCGGGTATGGGTCAATGCCCATGCCAATAAGGGTTTCTCTTTTTTCTCTGCGGATTTGTTCCTGCTCACTAAACTGTTGATGAATGCTCATAGCCATTATTTGAAACGCAAAAGTAATGGAATAGCGGGTTTGAATGAAAGCAAAATCATTTCAGTAAAAGTGGGGATGGTTTTTAACGAGTTATTTTGGAAGGTTGTTATATTTACACGTGTTTAAAATTACTGCGAAATATATACTTTCTGACAAAGCTCAACCAATTGGTAAAATGTGGTTGGTGTTTGTATTGCTAGTCGTTTTTATTCCGCAGGTTTTTATTGCGCATAGGCTTATGGAAGAAAGCATGATGCAAGACCTCCACAGCCGTGTGATTGGCACCCATCTTATGCAGGCTAACCGACCTGCATATTTTTATGAGTGGAAAAAAGGGGATGATGTGAAGTTGTTTGATCCTAATATTATTTTGCCTTATGGCTTAAATGGGGTAACAGCTTCACCATTCATTTTGTGGTTGCAACTACCACTGGTTAAATTTAGCTATTGTAATATAAAACTCTTCTGGTGGGTGATTGAAGAGCTACTCATGTTTGCAACATTATTGCTAACATGGTTCATTCCAACAAAAAGGAGCAAGCAGTTAATCACAATATTTCTATCAACCGTCTTTTTTTGTTACAGCCGCAATTGGTGGCAGCATATTTACAGCGGTCAATATTATATACTCTTTGGTTTTTTATTTGCACTATCTGCTTTCTTGTCTCAAAAACGAAAAGAAGCTACTTTACTTGTTTTTCCTTTAGCAGCTTTGGTCAGGCCATTTTTTGCTTTAGCAGTTTTGCCATGGATTTTTAAAGATTTTAAATCTAGTCTAAAATGGGTGTTAATTAGCGGTGTTTTCGCAATTTTCTTATTGTTTATTTCCGACACTATGAGGTACATGCCTGAATATTCAAAGGCCATGAAATTGTATGGTACAGAGATTACAGGGTGGAATAATCGGGAACCCAATAAATTGAATAGGGCAGAACCAATAACTATGGAAAATTGTGTAGTAAAAATGGATGTGGTCAGAAATTTTGGTGCCGGCTGCTTATTTTCTGTTCAGCATTATTTTCAATTATTTGGATTGAAGGTTACAAATGCTACTTTCTTTTCAGGAACGCTTGTCTTGTTCGTAGTATTTTTTTTGTGGGTCACCGGTTTCAAAAATATTTCTGCAAACAGTGAAACACTCATGCTTGCTTCCTTCATGATTTATATTTTTTGTGAATTGTTTACCCCGGCCAACAGAAACCCTTACAACATGGTGCAATACCTTGGCATATTGGGCCTTGTCATAAACAGGGCAACAGGATTATCTTTATGTCTGTTATTGCTTGGCCTTGCTTTGAACCATGATTTACCTTTCAGGTTTTCTTACCAAAGAGAAATTGGCGAGATGTTGATTTTAGTCTCCATTTATCTTGTTCTGTTTTTATCAAAAGAAAGAAAAATGCAACCAATTGTATCAATCTCATGACTACATAGTCATCTCTTATTTACTTCATACCTTTTTCATACAATATAGTCTTCTTGAAATATTCATTCATTCTCAAAAAGGAATTAGAGTTACTGTTTTCAATTTTAGCGTTTTGAATAAAAGCTGGCCAATGAACATATTCGGGTACATAGCAGGTATCATCTTTCGAAGCCTTTATCAAATAGTAACGATTGTTTGCTTCAATATTGTAATGGTAGGCATTTCCCTGAAATAAATCTCTTGTGACCAGTATAAAATTGCGGGAACTAAATGCAGCAATAAAAAACAAAATCCAGCCAATTGTTCTAAAGTTTTTTATGCTTGAAACGTAATTTGCAAAATGGGTTACTCTATTGCTTTTCATTAGTAAAAACCCAATTGTCAAAACAGCTAAATGCGCGGCAACAAAGAACACCATTACAGTTACTCTTGGAAATGGTTCTTTGGCTGCAAAATAAGTAAGGGGTAAATAAATAATTATACATGCGGTATAAGAAATTAAAATAAAAATAACAGGATTGAAAGTTATTGAAGCGGTGAAAACAAATTGTTTAAAATTTTTCTTTAACGGTTCTAATATTAATAGCAATGCTGCAATATTTATAGGAATGGTCAACCAAATTAAGTTGTAAAACCCAACTGCCCTGATGGAGTAAAATAGGGCCAAAAAAATATTTTGCTTGTACCGCAAGCCGTCAATTTGTATTCTTGAACTATTACCTTGGCTAAGTGCAACAAAAGCCATACTAATAAAACAAGCAACAATGCAAAGCAGTAGAAATTTAAAACCTAACTGTTTTTTAATGGAAATGATAAGTATTCCTCCAACTGCTAAAACAAAGACGGGGGCAATACTTTCTGCAGTTCCCGGTAACAATAAGCAACAGCTTATAGAAATAACTCCATAGAATAACGATGGTGACTTCTGATAATGAATAATTGAACCAAGGCCCACCACAAAAACGCAAACTGCTATCTGATAGCAGATCGTGGAAGACATCCAATATAAGCCTTCAAACAATACCCTGATATTGGCAATATATATTACTACAAAAAATAAGGAAGCCAGTAAAATTTCTTTTGATTTTTTTACAGTTTGAAATATTGATTTATAAAAAAAATAAAACGACCCTACAAGCAATAGCATAAGAATTATAGGCCAAACTTTGAATATCCATATTTTCCCATCAGGTAAAGTATTCAAAAGCCCCATAAGAAAATTAGAGAAAAACCTGGCAGAAACAGTTTGATAAAAAAAACTCACAGACCCCACCCTTCCATGTTCTCTAATAACATTAGCACTCCAGAAGTCGTCAATTGCGGGTTGATTAAAAATTGAAATGATGAAGAAAGGAAGTAAATAGAGGAAGCAAAAAATTATTTTTATTTTCATGGAAATGAGTTGATCTCAAACAAAGTTTATTGGAAGCAAGTGATTTTAATCTAAGTGTATAATTTTATTAAACTTCGAAAGTATAAAATTTAAAAGAATAACTTAACAACAACAGCCCCGGTAAACTTAGTCAATTCTTCCAATCATTCTCATTCATTTATTATACCACAATAAACATAAACTGCAATTCACCACTACACGACTGAACAACAGTAGCAAAAGCTCCTCTTCCTGCTTTTTGCAAGTTCAACGGAATAAGGCAAGATAATTTGTTTGAGTTTTTTTATCTTTAAATAAAATGATTTTAGTCGTAACGCATTCTATAATGAAGTGCTCTTGAAATGATTTAAAGTGAATTCTTATTTTTTACCAAATTAAATCTCACCTTTATTCTACCAAAATATATTGTCATGAAAATAATACTGCTATTATTATTAATTACCGTTTCGGCTATTTCAAAAGCACAAAATGGAACCCATTTGCAAATACAGGGAAGAAAAATTATAGGTACCTGTGCAGATTCCATTGTTTTGAAGGGTGTCAATTATGCCCCCTACAATTGGGGTTATACCTTATCAGAAAACTACTTTGACCAGATTGCACTTACCAAAGCCAATAGTGTTAGAATTGTATGGTACAAAAATTCTGCTTTATCCATTTATAATAATCTGGCCAATCTTGACAGTGCTTTTGCAAGATGTATAAGAGCTAAAATGATTCCGATATTGGTACTGCATGATGCAACCTGCACGGGTAATATGGCCGATGTAACTGCACTTCTTCCTTTTTATACTACTACTGCTTTTAAAGCGCTTGAACTAAAATACCGGCAACACCTTATCATCAACATTGCCAATGAAGCAGGGCAATATCAATGGGCAGCAAACCCCGCAACTGCCTTAACAACTTATAAGACAACCTATCAAAATGCAATCATCAATTTGCGCAGCAATGGCCTGCAGGTTCCGCTTATGATAGATGCGCCGGATTGTGGTACTAACTCTGATGCCATAGTAAGTGTTGGATCGCAAATTTTAAGTTCAGACGTTTTGTCTAATACAATGTTTAGTGTACACGGTTATTGGTTTGGATTTGCCAATAATAACCCTACCATGATGGCTACCAAAGTGCAGGCTTTGTATAACAGTGGTTTATGTATTGCCTTTGGTGAGGTAGCCAATCAACAGGACGATGCCAACCCCTGTCAATACAACCTTGCATATACACAATTGCTGGCCATTTTAAAAACCTACAACATTGGCTGGCTGGCCTGGGGCTGGTACAATGATGTTTGCCCGCTAAGGCAAATCAGCAACAATGGCAATGTAAATAATTTGTCAGCTTACGGCCAGGTGATTGTGAATGATCCAGCAACAGGACTGGTTGCTACTGCTGTAAGACCATTGCAATTTAGTGCTAACTGTGGTAACAATTGTGCAGTAACTGCTACAGTAACCACCAATCCTGTAGTTTGTTTTGGTGCTGCAACAGGCTCGGCTACAGTAACCTTATCAGGTGTTGGTGCTGCAGCTACAGGTAAGTATAGCAAAGATGGAGGTGCAGCAGTTACATTCTCTACCAATCCATTTGCAGTTACCGGATTTACCGCCGGCGTACATTCCATCTCATTAACCAATATTGGGGCATCTAACTGTACTGCTTCTACAGGCAATTTTACAATTGCCGGGCCTGCAACACCTATTGCTACAAGCTTTTCTGCAACTGCCTGTGATAGATATACCTGGCAGGGAACTACTTACAATACTTCTGGTGCTAAAGTTAAAGTACTTACCAGCTCAAAAGGTTGCGATAGTACAGTTACCCTTAACCTAACAATCAAATCTTCCTCGGCAAGTACTGCCACAGGAAATATTTGCTCTACTAACTTGCCTTATTTATGGAATGGCATTCAGTGCAATGCTGCGGGTACTTATGTTGCACACTTAACAAACGCTGTTGGTTGCGATAGTTTGGCAACACTTATTCTTAATGTTAATACATTTATCGTTGGTGAAATAACCGGCCCTGCAAGTTCTTGTCCTTATGCAGGCAATGCCACTGGCAATGCTCAATACAATATTCCAAGTACAGGAGCAACACATTTTACGTGGTCACTGCCAGCCGCCGCAACATTGGTTTCAGGGCAAGGGACCAACAGTATAATGGTGCATTATTCAACCGCTTTTAGTTCCGGAGTAATTAATGTAGTTAGGAGAAGCAATTGTGGGGCAGATGTTACTAAATCCATCACCATCACCAGAGGCTTGCCTGTAGCACCTGTTATAAGTGGCCCTTCTAATGCCTGTATTTATAGTGGGACAAACATCCCGGTCACCTATTCTCTGACACCGGTTGCCAATGCACTCACTTACAGGTGGACATTGCCTTCTAATGTAACATTGGTAGCCGCTTCACCGGATTCACAAAATGTTACACTTATTTTCAATGCTAACTTTACAACAGGCACAACAGCGCAGCGATCCATAAAAGTGAAAGCCATTTCCGGATGCGGAAACAGCCCGGACAGAACATTGGTTATACTTACTACGCCTCCGGTTACACCTTCCGTATTGTCTGGTCCAACCAATGCCTGTGCCTATCATTTACCAAACACTGCTACCTATGTAACCAGAAGAGTTGCCAATGCAACAGGCTATATTTGGACAATACCGCCGGTTGGTGCAACTATTACCGGCCATCCGGCGGGTAACGGGGTAAATGATACTGTAATAACAGTTCAGTTCAATGCATCATTTCCTATAAGCCCTGATACGGCAGTTGATTTTGTAGCTGTAAGGGCTACTTCACCTTGCGGAACAAGTTTGCCGAAAAAGCTTTACATCATTCGCAAAGCACCTGTCAATACCGGTGCAATAACCGGCCTGACTGATGTATGTAACGAAATGATTGGCAGCACTAACAGTGTGGGTACACCGGTAACATATACTATAAGAAAGGTAGTGGATGCAACTTCTTATAACTGGACAGTGCCTGCAGGTGCAAGCATCACAACACATCCCGGTGGGGCGGGTGTAAATGATACAATTATCACGGTTTTATTCACTGCTGCTTTTCCTGTAACAGGCGGATTTGTAACTGTAAAAGCAGTTAACCCATGTTTTAACGGTACAACAATGTCACTCAACGTTAAGGCGATAATACCAGCTACACCGGCCTCTATAACAGGTCCGGGTGATGCATGTATCAGTATTATAAATGAAACAGAGGCCACATACACCATAAGAAAAGTCAACCTTGCTTCTGCTTATAACTGGAGTGTTATTAACAACACACCAGCAGGTGCTGGAGGCATTAATATTAATTCGCACCCCGGAGGCAATGGGGTAAATGATACGATTGTAAAACTAAAATTTAATGTAGGATTTACAACTGGTTATTTAAAAGTAAAATCAGTTAGAAATTGTGGGGTAAGTTTAGACAGAACAATGGGTATTGTTTCAAGAAAATTATTAACCCCGTCATACATTTCAGGCGATTCTACACCATGCTACAATACTATCCAAACTTACATAGCAGCCGTAGTGGCTAACGCAACCGGCTATAACTGGACTGTACCTGTTAATGCGCAGATTCTAAGCGGACAAGGTATGGAAGTACTTACAGTAAAGTACCCCGATTCTTTGTTTTTTAGAAATGGAAATATTTCTGCAATAGCAACATCTGTTTGTGGTAATTCACCGGCAAAATATTTGCCCATTACAAAATGTATTGGCGGTGCAAAAATGCCCGTTGTAACACTCCAAAACATTGAGAAAGGTCTAAGTATTTATCCCAATCCGGCAAACGGAAATTTTTCTTTGATATTTAACTGCAGAGATAAAACTTCAGATGTATTAGTAAATATTACAAATGAGTATGGACAAGTGGTATATAGCCGGATATTTGAGAATAGCAGTGGCAAAATAAATGTTATAAGTAATCAAATAGAAAGTGGTGTTTATATAGTTAACTGCAGGATTGGTTTAGAAAATTTTATAAGAAAACTTGTTTACCGCAAATAATAATTGAATTAATAACATCACGCAAATAAGCAACTAAAAAAATTGACTGTTGTTATAAAAACTAATTCTTACCTATAAAGAGGATACCTGTTTTTTGATAAATTGAATTCAGCCTTCCCCGTCAAATTTTATCCAAATTTTTTTAATTTGAATATTGAATATGATATTTTTTTAATTGTAAGATTAATGTGCTTAATAGCTAGAGGACTAACAAATTTTTACTGAAATGACGACTTTAAAGTTGTTAAAATTTAAGTAAATCTTAACATTTAAATAAATTTTTTTATAAGTCAATTAGATACTTTTGAAGATAAGTTAAACTTTATTTAAATGAGAGCGATACTGCTTATTTCAATTTTTCTCTTCGCATTTACTCCCGGGCATTCGCAATTAGTGATAGATGATGGAGCTTCTGTTAATGTAAGTAATGGTTCTAAAATTTATGCTGCAGGCAATGTAACAGGTAATGCCTCCATAAAGGGTGCGGGTACGTTGGTAATGAACGGAAGTTCTTTACAAACATTGAATATGAATAGTGATACAATCTCTCATCTTGAAATAAATAATGGTAGTAATGTTGTTTTAGGAACGGGTAATCTGATTATAGATTCCTCACTTACATTTATTAACGGGAAATTAAAAATCGGCCTTAACGACTTATTATTTTCACCTCAGGCTGTTACCTCCGGCGCAAATTCATCAGCTTTTATATGGACCGATGGAAGCGGCTACGTTAAAAAAGGTCTAACTGCAGATGTTATAGATTTTTTATTTCCCTTAGGGGAAAATAATAATTATAGGCCGGCTTATATAACTACTTCAGGCTGTACCTATAGTAGTGGCATGGTGGGCTTACAATTAAAAAATGTTGCCAGTCCAAATATGCCTCCTATGATTGGTAATTATATTGCTGCCTATTGGCCTGTTTCTAAATTTGGTATTTCGGGCGGTAGCGTAACTTTAAAAGGAACGTACAAGACAACAGACATTTCCGGTGCAGAAAATAAATTATCTGGCTATTATAATAATGGAACTGACTGGTCTTCGCAAAACGAAACACATGATTATGCACAACATCAGGTTTCAGCCCCGGTAAGCGGCAATAATGGTTCATTATTTGCCATGAATAAGTTTGTGGTAGTTGGCGCAAGAGCATTGCTGCAAGGTGCATATAATGCTTCTAATGGATTAATGAGTGATGCATTGCGAAGTGGTACTAACCTCATTCCCATCAGTGATCCATACCGCACTGCTCCGTACAGTACTTACTTTACCCACGTTAATAACACCATTGCAGAAAATGCAGTTCCATCAATATTTGGAAGTGCATCTTCCGTAAATGATAATATTGTTGACTGGGTCTTTCTAGAACTTCGTAATACAACAGTTACACCGGGTAATAGTATACTTGCTACCAGAAGTGCACTAATACAGAGAGACGGGGATATAGTAGATATAGATGGATCAAGCCCTGTTACATTTAACAATATACCCGAGGGAAACTATGTGTTGGCAGTACGCCACCGTAATCATTTAGGTATAAGCCTGAATCCTGCAAACGGATACAAAATTTTTAATGAAGCAACTTCAACAGCCTATTCAACTAATGTTGCAGATTTTAGGTTGTCAAATACTACACTTTATGGAACAACTGCAGCTTATAATACAGCATCACATCCTTTATTGGGTAATGTAAAATTACTTTGGGCTGGCAATGCAAGTTTGAATGGTAATACAAAATATACAGGATTGCAAAATGATAAAGATGCAATATTAATTACGGCATTGGGCAATAATGCAGCTACTGTTTTAAGTAATGTTTACAGCCCGGCAGATATTAATATGAATAGGGTCATTAGATTTAATGGTTTGGCGAACGATAAAGACTACTTGTACATAAACATCCTTAACAGTTCTACTACCACACAACGTATACAGGCACTGCCTTAATTTTCAAATACACACTGTTTTAAAGCTAATAACATTTCAGATGAAACGACTTATAACATTATTATTTTGCGGGTTCTTTTTTCAAACAGGTTTTAGCCAGCTTATACAGGCAAGTCTTGGGCAGGGTACAGACAGTAACCGGGTGAAAATTTATTTAAAACCATCTGTTGGTCAGGCGCCTGCAAACATTTCTACCTTGCAATTTAATATCGGAATAGATACCTCTGTTTCTCCAAAACCTACAATGACAATAGTTTCTACAACTATGGCGGGTGTTAACTGGTCGGTTACAGAAAGTACTGAGGGTGGTTATAATAATTATCAGATAACAACAGCCTCCTCGCCATTGCAACCAACTACAGTGGCAAATACAGAATTTGAGGTAATGGAAGTCATGTTTTCTAATGGGCCTGTTACAGCAAAAAATGTATCGCTGATTACACTTCCAGATGGAGGCATTGGTACATCTTCCGGCAACTCAATATTTTTGTGCACAGGCTCTTATACCTCTGATGGGTCAAGTTTATATTATACAAGGCCAGGGGTGTCGGTAGTCAACACATTTAGTTATGATGCCTCTGGCACTCTTTCAGGAGTGGCAACTTCCTCAGCAACAATTTCTGGTATTATTCTTCCGGTAACATGGTTGAATTTTTCTGCAAGACAGCAAAGTACTGATGCAGTATTGCAATGGAATATTGCCAATAATGACCTTAATTACTCTTTTGAAATAGAAAGAAGTATAAATGGAAGAGAGTTTATTCCTATAAAAAATATTAAAACAAACACCTCCATTCAGCAGAAAGGTTATACCTATATTGATGAAAAGATCACAGATCTGAAATCAACAATTCTCTTTTACAGAATAAAACAAAAAGATATAAATGGTAAGGTTTCTTACAGCGATACACGCTCATTAAAGTTAAATTCGAAAGTGCAAATAGTTGTATATCCAAATCCTGCAAAAGAAGGATTCTCATTTAAACTGCTAAGTGGAAATATTAGCAAAAGCCCGCTAATACTAAAATTGAGAAATAGTTTATCGCAAATTGAAGATGTACAATCCATAACCGGCAATCAGGCAGTAAATTATTATTATGCTTTAAATAAAGTGCAACAAAGCGGCCGGTATACACTTGAAATTTACAACGATGAAATACTAATAGATACTAAATCAATTATTATTCACCGATAATTGTTTAAATAGGTTTACTTAAAAAAACAAACTTATCTAGACTTTTTTTTGAGGGATTATAATGAGTAAATAATTAATTGTTGGGATAATTAGAATATAGTTTATACCAGACTGACATAAATAACCTTAACCTTAGTCATAAATATACAATGAGATATTTTTCAACATTGAGATGCGCTTTTATTTTGTTTGCAATATCAATTACTTCGGTTGCATTTGCGCAACAATCAAGGTACAATATTATTGCAGGTAAGAAGACTGCTGACGGGAGATATAATTTTATAAAGTTTGATTCAAAAAATCAACCTGCAACTGCTAAGTTATCCCCGGCAGAGCAAATGAAAAATTTGTTTGGGTTAAGCCTTAAAAACGATTTTATACCTGATGCGGCAGCTAAGAAGTCTTTGGGGTTGAAAGAAAATAGTAAGGGAGAAGAACATACACGCTATAATCAATTTTATAACGGTATAAAGGTTGAATACGGTGTTGTAACCACCCATGGAAAGAATGGCAAAACGAACATAATAACTGGAGAGTATTTCAATATTGAGGATAATTTTTCAACAGTACCCCGTTTGTCATCAACAACGGCATTGGCGAGAGCAATTGCATTTGTTGGAGCCCAAAAGTATAGCTGGCAAGACCCGGCATTTAATAACACACCTTTTGCAAACGAACCAAAAAGCGAATTGGTGATATGTAAAAATTTTAAAGAAGCAGATAGTGATTCCAAACCACTGATGGAGTTGGCTTATAAATTTGCCATTTATGCTTCTGAACCGTTACGCTACGATTATATTTATGTAAGTGCAAAAACAGGTAACATTATTCATGTAAACCCTATTATAAAACATACAAACGGAACAGCTGCTACCAGATACAGCGGATCAAGAACAATAGTTACAACCCAGGTAAACAACAATTATTCCCTGGAGGATTCTAATAGCAATTATAATGTTGGAACCTACAATATGAACAGGGGGAGTAACTATACCGGTGCTCTTGTTTTTTCAGACAACGATAATAACTGGACCAGTGCAGAATATAACAATACCAATTATGACAACGCTGCACTTGATGCACATTGGGGTGCAATGATGACTTTAGATTACTGGAGAATTAAGCACAACAGAAATAGTTTTGATAACACAGGTACTAAAATAAAAAGTTATGTACACTACGGAAATCTTTATGCAAATGCGTTTTGGAACGGTTCTGTTATGACTTATGGAGACGGAAACGGAAACACTATGTTTCCCTTGGTATCTATAGATATTTGTGGACATGAAATCGGACATGCTGTTTGCGAACATACCGCCGGTTTAATTTACTCATATGAGTCCGGTGCTATGAATGAAAGCTTAAGTGATATATGGGGAGCCTGCATAAAAAATTATGCTGATTCTACCAAAGATAAATGGAAGCTTGGGGATGAGATTTTTAATAACGGGGATATGTTCAGGTCGTTTACCAATCCGAAAAGCAAAAATCAGCCTGATACTTACAAAGGCATAAACTGGTATACCGGAAGTGGTGATAATGGTGGCGTGCATTATAATAGTGGTGTAATGAATCATTGGTTTTATATTTTGACAACGGGTAAAACCGGCGTTAATGATAACGGAACCTCTTATAGTGTAACCGGAATCGGGATAACAAAAGCAGCAGAGATTGCATATAGAGCGGAAAATCTGTATCTTTTTCCGGCAGCAACTTATGCTGATGCAAGAATATTTACACTACAGGCTACAGAAGATTTATTTGGTGCAAACTCTAATGAATTAATCCAAACGGCAGAGGCATGGAATGCTGTGGGGGTATATGACCAGCTTGCAAAACCCTACAATTTGTCAGCTGTTTTCAATACCAATGTAGATTTATCCTGGTCATACAATTCTTTTCAGACCATTCATGGATTTATTATTGAAAGAGCAGTAAATGGCAATACCAATTTTACCATCATTGATACAGTAGGTGCAGCAGTTAGAAGTTATACAGATTCGTTTTATGTAAACAATAGCATAAATCAGTATAGAATGAGAAGTTACCGGGACACCACACATTCTATATATTCTGATTTGGCATCTGTTGCAGTGGGCAATGCACCATTGATTATGGTTAACGGGAGCTATACTACATGTTCTGCCGTATTTCTGGATCAGGGTGGTTTAAACAATTATAGTAACGGAAATTTTATAACTACACTTAAACCCGCAACTACGGGTAATAAAATAAAAGTTTCTTTCAGTCAGTTTAATATTGGTTCCGATTATATGTATGTTTTCAACGGGCCTTCAACTTCTTCACCTTACCTGGGTTTTTATTCCGGCTCTGTTTTACCTCCTGATTTTGAAAGTACTGCACCAGGGGGTGAGCTAACTTTTCAATTCCGGGCATCTTCTACCAGTATTTACCCGGGATGGGTTGCATCCGTAAGTTGTTTCTTGCCCGTAGCTGCCCCAACTAATCTAACAGCAACTGTCGATACAGCTAAAGATGTCCATTTAAACTGGACAGACAATGCTAATGATGAAACACGCTATGTGATACAAAGATCACTAAACGATTCGCTTCATTTTCTTTCAATAGCAACACTTCCGGCCAATGCCACTTCGTATATTGATAGTGCTGCACCTGATAGCAGTTACATTTTTTATAGGGTAAGGGTCTATCGCGATTCTGTTGGTTCGCCATACTCCAGAGCTGTTTCTGTTGTTATCGGCAACCTTATTATTATGCACAATGGAACCCTTTCTACTTGTGGCATTACATTTCTTGATCCGGGGGGGTTCGGTAATTATAACAGTGGCTATTATACAACTACAATAACCCCATCTATTCCTGGCAATAAACTTAAAGTAGTGTTTAGCCAGTTTAACACCGGCGACTATCTTTATATATACAATGGTCCATCTACAGCATCCCCGCTTTTAGGCACTTATTATGGCAGTTCGCTACCCCCATCCCTTGAAAGTACTTCGCCGGGAGGAGAACTTACTTTCGTATTCAATCCGTATTATTCAAATACTTATTCCGGATGGATTTCTTATATCAGTTGTTTTAAACCGGTAGCTGCCCCAACTAATCTTACAGCAACTGTGGATACAGCTAAAGATGTCCATTTAAACTGGACAGACAATGCTAATGATGAAACACGCTATATAGTGGAGAGGTCATTGAACGATTCGCTTAATTATCTTTCTATTGCATCTCTGCCCGCCAATACCACATCATTTATTGATACTTCTGCACCTGATAATAGTTATCTTTTTTATCGCGTAAGGGCATACCGCGACTCAGTTGGTTCGCCATATTCCAATAAAGTATCTATTATAGTCGGTAACATTTTTATAATGAACAATGGAAGTACCTCTTCCTGTGGTATTACCTTTCTTGACCCAGGTGGTTTTGGTAATTATAACAGTGGCTATTATACAACTACAATAACCCCATCTATTCCGGGCAATAAACTTAAAATAGCGTTTAGCCAGTTTAACACCGGTGATTATCTTTATATTTACAACGGACCCTCTACTTCATCACCACTTTTGGGAAGTTATTATGGCAATACCCTACCGCCAATTATAGAAAGTACCTCGCCGGGAGGTGAACTTACGTTCGTATTCAATGCTTATTCTAACTATTACACAGGCTGGATTTCGTATATCAGTTGCTATAAACCCGTAGCGGCACCTACCAACCTTACTGCAACAGTAGATACCGCTAAAGATGTGCATTTAAACTGGACAGACAATGCTAATGATGAAACACGCTATGTAATAGAAAGATCATTAAACGATTCGCTTCACTTTTTTTCAATTGCATCTGTTTCAGCCAACACCACATCATTTATAGATACTTCTGCAACTGATAACAGTTATCTTTTTTATCGTGTAAGGGCGTACCGGGATTCTGTCGGCTCCCCTTATTCTAAAGCTGTTTCGGTTACTATTGGTAATATTTTGATTATGCAAAATGCAACTATTTCTACCTGTGGTATTACCTTTCTTGACCCTGGCGGTTTTGGTAATTATAGCAGCGGTTATTATACAACAACTGTAACACCATCCATTCCTGGTAATAAGCTTAAAATTGTGTTTAGCCAGTTTTATACCAACGAGACTCTTTATATCTATGATGGCCCATCTACTTCATCACCGCTTTTAGGAAATTATTATGGCAGTTCCATACCGCCCTCTTTAGAGAGTACCTCACCGGGAGGAGAACTTACTTTCGTATTCAATGCTTATTCAACCTATTAC
Organism: Segetibacter sp.; assembly: GCA_031373555.1. Lineage (GTDB taxonomy): Bacteria > Bacteroidota > Bacteroidia > Chitinophagales > Chitinophagaceae > Segetibacter. The sequence continues at coordinate 39,504 of JANMMU010000013.1, forward strand.
CCCGGCTGGATTTCATATATCAGTTGTTATAAGCCTGTAGCTGCTCCTGCTAATTTATCTGCCGTAGCAGATACCGCAAACCGGGTTCAGTTAAACTGGACAGACAATGCGAATGATGAAACACACTATGTAGTAGAAAGATCAGTGAATGCACCTTCTAAATTTGTTGTGATAAAGCAACTTGCGGCCAACACCATTCAATACACAGATTCAGCAGCACCTGCCAACAGCCTGGTATATTATAGAGTGAAGGCTTACCGTGATACAATAGGATCATTTTACAGCAATACAGCCAGGGCTGCTTTGGGTAATGCACCCTATCTCATGACAGACAGCATACTTATTACCTGCGACAAAGTATTTATGGATCCGGGAGGTATTGATGTAATCCCCGAGCCCTATACTTATTATTATAAAGTGACGACATTTAAACCTTCGGTTACAGGCAACCGTGTCAGGGCTAGCTTTAGCAAAATTCAATTAAATGGAACCTTGCGGGTTTATAATGGCCCCAATACCAGCAGTCCGCAAATAGGCAGTTACAGTGGATATTATTATAACAATTTCCCTATAGTAGATGGTACTGGCACAGATGGTTCATTAACATTTGTATACCAGGGTTATGGTTATGCAGATTCTGGCTGGGTAGCCCAGATAAGTTGTTATAAACCTGTAGCTGCGCCTACTAATTTATCTGCTGTAGCAGATACTGCAAACAGGGTTCAGTTAAACTGGACTGATAATGCGAACGATGAAACACGCTATGTAGTAGAAAGATCAGTGAATGCTCCTTCTAAATTTGTTGTTATAAAACAACTATCCGCCAACACAATTCAATATACAGATTCAACGGCACCTGCCAACAGTTTGATATTTTACAGAGTGAAGGCTTACCGCGATACGCTGGGATCATTTTACAGCAATGCTGTCAGGGTTGCATTAGGTAATGCACCCTATCTGATGACAGATAGCATGCTTATTACCTGCGACAAAGTATTTATGGATCCGGGTGGTGTAGATGTAATTCCTGTAGTTAATAATAATAGTTACTATAACAAAAAGACCACTTTCAAACCTTCTGTTTTAGGTAATAACATACGTGTTGTTTTTAGTAAATTCAGACTTAATGGTTATCTCTATGTTTATAACGGTCCGGATACGTATAGTCCCTTGATAGGGAACTATAGCGGTAGTTATGCTTTACCTCCTATACTTGAAGGCACTGGTGCTGATGGTTCGTTAACGTTTGTATACCAGGGCTATACATATTCCGATTCCGGGTGGGTAGCGCAGGTAAGTTGTTATAAACCTGTCGGTGCTCCTACTAATTTATCTGCCGTAGCAGATACCGCAAACAGGGTTCAGTTAAACTGGACTGACAATGCAAATGATGAAACACACTATGCAGTAGAAAGATCAGTAAATGCCCCTTCTAAATTTGTAGTTATAAAGCAACTTGCCGCCAACACAATTCAATATACAGATTCAACGGCACCTGCCAACAGTCTGCTATATTATAGAGTGAGAGCTTATCGTGATACACTTGGATCATTTTACAGCAATACAGCCAGGGTTGCTTTAGGTAATGCACCTTATCTGATGACAGACAGTATGCTTATTACCTGCGATAAAGTATTTATGGATCCTGGTGGTGTAGATATAATTCCTGTAATTAATAATAATTACTATAACAAAAAGACCACTTTCAAGCCTTCTGTTTTGGGTAATAACATACGTGTTGTTTTTAGTAAATTTAAACTTAGTGGTAGTCTCTATGTTTATAACGGTCCGGATACGTATAGTCCCTTGATAGGTAGCTATAGCGGTTATTATAACTTACCTCCAATACTGGAAGGTACTGGTACAGATGGATCATTAACATTTGTGTATCAGGGCTATCCTAACACAGATTCGGGGTGGGTGGCGCAGGTAAGTTGTTATAAACCCGTGGCAACCCCAACTAATTTAACCGCATCAGCAGATGCTTCTAAAAAGGTTCATTTAAGCTGGACAGACAATTCTAACGATGAGACTGGTTTTGTGGTTGAACGTTCAGTAAACGATACCATCAATTTTATTTCTTTGGTAGTACTTACAGCCAATAGCACTACCTATATAGACAGTATAGCTCCGGATAACAGTTTAATTTTTTATCGTGTAAAAGCACGTCGGGACTCAACCTATTCTCCTTATTCAAACAATGCAACTGTATTGATTGGTAATTTATACATTATGCAAAACGCAACGGTAAGTACTTGCGGCCTTACCTTTCTTGACCCGGGGGGATATGGTAATTACAGTTCCGGCTCTAATTACATAACCACATTTACTCCATCAGTAAGTGGTAAAAAGCTCAAGGTTGTTTTTAGCCAGTTCGGTACAGAGAACTGTTGTGATTATTTAAATGTTTACGATGGACCAAATACCTCTTCACCACTGATAGGCAATTACCGAGGAAATACATTACCCCCCAATATCCAAAGTACAGGTGTTAATGGGGAACTTACTTTCGCTTTTCACAGCGATGGTTCTGTAACAGAATCTGGGTGGATTGCATATGTTAATTGTATAGGAACAGGTGATACACTTGCTACGTGCTCAACAAATAGCAATGATGTAAATACACTGAATTCAAACTTGTCAGGTACCAGTTATCAGTGGCAAAAGTACAGTCCTACCGGTTTTGTAAATATATATAACGATGTAAATACTTCTGGAACTACAACAGCTAGCCTGCAAATAAAAAATAGCGGATTGACTATTTTTGAAAAATTCAGGTGCGTGGTAAACGGTAATTACTCAAGAGAATATGTTATTATAAAAGGCAACCGCTGGACAGGGGCACAAGGAACAGACTGGAACAATGCACAAAACTGGAGCTGTGGTTCTGTACCTGGAATTAATACAGATGTATTAATCGAAGGTGGGTTAACAAATTACCCTGCCGTAAATAACAATGCCGAATGCGGAAGCTTAAAAATACAATCTGGTGGTAATATTAACATAACACCCGGATTCAACTTATATATCCGGCATTAGGAATTTTTTTAAGAAGGATACCCCAAAAAACCGGGTTATATATTTACTTTTTCACGGTAAATGTATAACCCGGTTTTCTATTAAACCTATGATTGAATGGAGGTTTCTTACCGATTGAATACCTGTAATATTTCAATTGCAATGGACTTTACGGCCAACACAACTTCTATCCGGTTTTTGGATATCGGCATTATGCAAAACAGAATTGGAATAATTATCATTCACAATGGTATTAATTCAACGCAAATAGGACAATTTGATTTTCAAAATAGGCCAACATTTTTAAAATCTTACAATGGTTTATACCATAAAATCAAACAAATATTCAAATGAGACGAAGCTTATTTCTACTATTTGTTTGTCCAATCGGTATTAATTTTTATCCTCACCTTTCATGTATCATTTTCCCCCGTTCGTCTAAAATTCTTCAAATTCCAGTATGATTTGCTTGTTGTTTCAAAATACGTAAGTATCTTGGTTTCCAATTAGCTAACAATTATTTAGTTGAAGAAAATAATTACATTATCCAACTCATGAGTATACTACCAAAATTTGAAAATCTGCTTGCTAATTACCCTGCCGGATCCGATCCGCAAGAAGTAATAAGATCCATCAACCCTGCTTACTGCAGCAATCCCGATTATGCAAATACCTGCACCATGCGGGTCTCCAAAGCCCTTAACTACAGCCCGGGAAATGAAATCCCAAGGCTACGTTCGCTGCTTAGCATTAAAGGAATAGATGGTAAGAGATATGCAATAAGGGTGAAGGAAATGAAGAAATATCTGTTGTCTAAATACCCGCCACCAAAGGTATTGGTTGCATCGCCAAATGGAGTCATTGACAACACTGTTATTAAAGGTAAAAAAGGTATTATTGCTTTTGATGTTAGCGGTTGGTCAGATGCATCAGGGCATTTTACATTATGGGATGGGGAAAAACTGGTGTATGCCGGTGGTCACGACTATTTTAATTTATATCAACTACATGAAAACGGGCGGGCACTTAGGGTTACAAAATGCATTTTCTGGCAGTGCCCTTAGTATTATTTTATTGATTGCATTTCTCATGCTCATTAACTTGTCTGTTAATGCACAGCCTGACAGTTGTAACATAACAGGCAGGTGGTTTGAGATTCAAAAAAAACAGGCTAAGTACAGGGTGCCCCTTCAGCTTGAACTCAAAGCTGACAGTACTGCTACGTACATTAACCTCTATCCTGAAAAATCTATTAACCTGACATGGTTTTATCGTGCAGATAGTAGCCTTACATTATCTGATGGTAGTAAGTATAAGGTTATCCACCTTAGTCACCGGCTCATGAAATTGCGAACAGGTTCAGGATCAAAACGAAAAATTATTACACTCAAACAGTTTGCATGGAATGGTAACCGATAGTAGTATTCCAAAAATAAAGAGGCCGGTTTGAATCTCAAACCGGCCTCTCATTTGCAAATATCTTTCTATTGCTGTTTGGCAAGCCAAAGTGATGCATTCATAAACAATTGTGTGTGGCTGTACAGAGGCCATCCAACAAATAAATTATTGCCGGCGGCACCGGTTCCATCATCCATAGGCGAACTGTCGGTAACTACAAACACACGTCCATTGCCATAGGTAGAAGATGCAGCCATAACCCGCGTAGTACTTTGCGAATAGGTATTTTGCCACACAAGACCTTGTACAGTACTGTTAACAGTTGGTTGCAGTGTAAGGGTGGCTCCATTGTTAAATTCAAGTTTGGTTACCTTACCCTTTACGCCGTTCATAATTGGGTTGGTGGTAGAAGTAAGTACATTACTGGATACCTGGGTAATATTGGTAAGATTTATACTAAATCCAAAAGGGTTGTTGACCAAAGTATTATTGGACATAAAATCGTTCCATATTTCAGGAGAGTCCCAACCATCATTGTTGCGGTCAGAATTGGTATGGTCAGACACCATAAACAATCCGCCACCGTTGCTCACAAAATTCAAAATTGCAATTTTTTCGGCAGTAGTAAATCGTATGTTGGGTTCATCAATTACAAATACATCATACTTAGAAAGGTCTTGTGCATTTGAAGTATTTCCATAAGAGATACTTGCACCTGAAGGTAAGGTTTCTACAAAATTACCGGCATTTACCAATGCAATTCCCCAGCTTGAGATTGCCCCTGTCCAGTACGTGCCGGCTGTAGAGGTAGTGATATTTGACTGCGAAGGTGTTGGCACTCTTTGTGGCGATGCATCCTGGTCAATAACCCAATCAGCATTGCCTGCTGTTTCGCCTTTGGTAGCATCAAATAAAAATCTTTTAACTCCGGTAGATGTAGCATTAATTGTAAACGTAACCGCACCGGTCGTTGTAGCCCCCGGCGTTACAATTGTAACACTTGCAGTACCTGCTGTAGCTATCTTAGCGGCAGGCACACTTGCCGTAAGCGAAGTTGCACTCACAAATGTTGTTGTAAGCACTGTGCCGTTCCAGTAAATGGTAGAGCTGCTCACAAAATTAGTTCCTGTAGCTGTTAGTGTAAATGAGGCGCCCCCCGCTGTAACCGCGTTGGGTGATACAGAAGTAAGTGTGGGTGTGCCCACCGGGGTACTATAAGGGTTCACCGTAACATCGTCCCAGTTTATGCGGTTGGTGGTGCCATCTGTTTTGCGAAGCTGAAGGCGGACATTGCCCGACACGTTAAGGGTAAATGTAACTGTTTGCAATGTAGTAGTGCTGGTTGTTATAGTGCCACCACTTTGTAAAAAGCTTGTTCCGTTGTTGGTGCTGTACCAAAGTTGCCATGTACTGCCGGCATCAGTGCCATAGCGGGCATGTGCCACTGTAATGGTAGATGCACCCATTGCAAAATCAAAATTGGTAGATAAAATTCCGCTATTGCGGACACGAACTGATTGTGTGCCATTTTTTGCATCAGAAGTAGTATTACCCAGCAAGGCATCGTTTAATGTCCACGAACCTGTGGGCAGAGTTACAGTTCCTGTTGCATAACTTGCTTTGGCACCTGTTTCAAAATTTTCAATAGAACTTGCAGCTGCGGCCGCAAATGTATTTACTGCACTACGTTCAGAGGTAGATGCAGGTAATTCCTCTGTATGAGTAACTGTTGCTTTTTGGCATCCTGCTGTCCATAACAGCATAGCTATGAGAAAATAAAACGCAGAGTTCTTTTTCATTGGGAAGAGTTAGGGATTAAGAAGCTAATGTACTCCTTTTTTTTAAGCCGGGTTTTTGGGGTTGAACCCCTCCGGGGTTCGGCGAATCAATTATCATATTCCGGCAGGTTACAAATATTGAACCCCGCAGGGGTTCAGAATGTGCCACTCTTTAGGGTTGAATCTCCGCCTGAGGTCTACTACTATTGAACCCCAGCGGGGTTCTACAACTATTGAACTCCTCTGGAGTTCATCCTCAACCCCAGCGGGGTTGACTATTTGTAACATGAATGACGGTAAGGTGGAATCGAACCCCAGCGGGGTTCAACATTCGCATTGGGATTTGTACACGTTATGGAAATGTGGTCGTTGGGTTGAACCCCGCTGGGGTTCGGGTTGTACCACTTTGTTGGGTGAATCTCCGCCGGGGTTCTACAACTATTGAACCCATCCGGGGTTCTTTTACAACCCCAGAGGGGTTGACTATTTGTAACATGAATGACGGTAAGGTATAATAGAACCCCAGCGGGGTTCAACATTCGCATTGGGATTTGTACACGTTATGGAAATGTGGTCGTTGGGTTGAACCCCGCTGGGGTTCGGGTTGTACCACTTTGTTGGGTGAATCTCCGCCGGGGTTCTACAACTATTG
>JANMMU010000015.1:0-50894 GCA_031373555.1 Segetibacter sp.
CGGGCCAGTTCAAATCTGATGAAGGTGCCGATGGCTTTGCCATACTAAGATCTGTGATCGATACTGCAAGAAAAGCAGGTCAAAATATTTTGAACCAACTACTGCTTATTGCTAAATTGGGTACTGAATAGTTACAAGAAAGAATGATTGGGCAAGGTTAAAATATCAACAAATGAAATACGAATTGGCAGAAAAGGCCAATCAGGACAGAAAAGTATATGCTGCTTTAAAAGAACTTCATATTAATGATTTTATTGACTCAATTATAAAAGAAGAAACACAAACGCAGAACAACGGCATTGCCAATAGTGGGATTTGACATTGAAACAATCAGTCCCTACAGTGTGTAGGGATAATTCTGCTTAATTGCGGAACGGGGCTCGACGAATACTGTATAAGGCGTGACAGATGGCGCCCAGCTTTGATTCTAAATATTTAACTTCAACAAAATATTTTTGAATCATCAGCGGTTCCGGGCAGACGGAATACTATTCCACACCTACACAAAGCCGATCCCCTTGGCTGAAATACTAGTCTGGAAATTCCTAATTCTTTAAAGAATGATAAACGAAAGCAAACTTAAAATTATTAAAATTGCCCATACTTTAGTTTGGATATTCTTCAATATTGTTATTTTTTACATGCTGTATGCAGTAATTGTAAACAAATTGGACATTAGGCTTTGGATTTGTTATGGCTTAATCGTACTTGAAGGATTGACATTGTTATTATTCAAACTGTATTGTCCCCTGACAATTTGGGCCAGAAAATATTCAAATTCAACAAAAGAGAATTTTGATATCTATTTACCCAATTGGTTAGCCAGGTACAATAAGCAGATTTACACTTCCATTGTAATTGGCATAACAATATTCACAATTATACGTCTCATAAAATAGCACATCACCCAACATGGGCAAAATCCGTGCAGACGGGAGTACAATCAGCAGCGAATCACTTTTCAATTTCAGTTTGGGCATGACAAGCACCTAAACTTCTCTAAAAGCATCGCCTACCCAAGGTTTGCCTTTCAATGTTTTGTCCCAACCACGCAGTGGGTGCCTGGCGGGGTCAAGTACCTGATCAGTATCCCACGGTTCAAAAGCATTTTTTATATTGGCGAGCCCGGTGTTTGCCAGTTCAGGATAGTGGCGCAATAATACGGTTTTCAGATCTGCTTTGTCTATCCATTCCAGGCCTTCTTTGGTATAATATTCTTCGGTGTAGCAGTCTGTGTAGAACCGGTCGGCCTGCAGACGGCGGGTAGCATTCAGTATAAATATCTGAAACATTGTTTCACCAAAACCATAGCCATATGGGCGGTGGCCTTCGGCAAGTGTACCTACCAATAAATCAAGCATTTCAACATCGTTGTTATAGATTTTTTTCAAAGTAGCTACCTGTTCCTTATCATCTGTAATATCGTCAAATGTGGCAATTGGATTGAGCCCCAGTTGCCTCCTGAATTCATTGTAGCGTGGCACCCCTCTTTCTCTTGCCCTAAGTATGTCTACCGCCCCAAGGTCATACAAGGGATTAAAGGGGATGCTTAACTCCTGCATAAATTTTGGGTAGTTGTTAAGCACCAACTGACCGGGGTGTTGGTTGCCAAACGAATAAAACAAATCAGCAAACGGAAACTTTTCAGAAAGCTTGTGAGAGGCTGCCAGTCTTCCTTCTACAAAAGGAACGTAGGTTATTTCTTTACTGTTAAGGTGGCGCAGTTGTAGCGTTTCCGGCAATAATGAGTGTAGCCTGTACACCTCTACAAACTCTTGTGTGAGGGCATAGTGAGAGCCATGTTTATTGATGGGGTTGCCCACTACTCCGCCCAGTTCGGGGTTGCGCACATTTATTTCGCTTAGCGTTTTGCGGTGTGTCCCTTTTTGAAACAGGTTTGTAAGTATGCCAAACCAATTGGCGTTGAGGGCAGTATCTAATCCCTGGTTTGCAAGTATGGCCGGGGTCCATTCTACCGAATGTATTTTGGCAGTAATAGCAGCATTGATGAGCCTTGCTACATTGAACAGCCTTTTATCGTCCCATGATGAGTTGTGCAATTTCAGGTGGTCGCAAATTGCATTGTGTTCAAGTGTAAAGAGCGTATGCAACATACTCAATCCTACCCACCAGTTTCGCACAAAGCCTGTTTCTTCTATCCTTTTTTGCCCCATGGGCAATGTACCTTTTTCAGTCATTTTCATTTTACCATCTACCCCACTTCTTAGGCGGTCAATGGTATGCTGGTCGCTGCCATATATCTGCGAACCATCCCACCAATGGGTTACTTCATTGATGAAAGAAATGGGGGTGGGTTCTTTGTCAGTCATACGGGTAGGGTCTGCCTGTGTGCGGGGGACCATTATTTTTGATTGCCAATACTTTTTTCGTAAGGGATCATCGGCTGCAAGAGGTATCTCTATCAATTCATTCAGCAGGTTTTCTCCATGGTTTACCCAATCGTGGTTTTCAAATTGTATCCAACTGGCTGCCAACATATTCAGGAATGGCACTTCTTTCATTTCTGCACTACGGGTCAGCAGGTGGCGGCTAATTTCTCTGGGGTTGGGGGTCAAAAGTTTCTCACCGCTTTCAGGCTGAATGTCTGCCACTTTTATGTTGCGTGAAAAACGGGTGCCTGCAGCCCCTTCTTTTGGGTTGCTTAGGTTGTTCCAGCTTCCATCCGCTGTGCGGAAATATTTAACCCCATCAGGTGGTGTTTGTCCTTCGGGCTGAAAGCCGGTCAGCACACCTTTGGGATAAGTGGAATTGAGGTTGTGTTTGTTCATTTTCTCCCTCATATATGCCAGCGTAAGGATACCCAGAAAAAGTGGGCGGCGATACCAGTTAGTCCAAACCCGGTCCTTGTAACCGGCTAACTTTCCATAGATAGTTGTGGTGGCTCCCATGATGCCGGTAAATACCACACCCAATCCATCACCCAAAAGAAGCCGCAGGCTTTTAAGCACTCCCGGCGGTGGTGCAGGTGCAGGGTTTGGGGGCAATGAACCCGCTGCCACTACAGGCTTTGCCAAAAGTGATTCCCGTTCAAAGAAATAAATATCGGGAGTGGGGGCTTGTGCGGCTGAAAGAAAATTAGTCTTTGACTGTTGTAGCAGCTCCTGCCATATTGCATTCTCTGGTTTCTTTTGCAATGCCTTTTCAAAATACGTAGCAGCAGTATCATACTGCTCATGGTGAAAATAAGCAAGGGCAAGGTTTGCATAATGATCTGCCGGTGAATCATCCTGATTCGTAGCTTTTTGAAGCAGTTCTATTGCCTCGGCATAACGTTGCTGCTCCATAAGCATAGTAGCATCGTCAAGGGGTGCGGACACAAGTGTAGTTTCCATATAAGCAGTTTTATGATGAAAAATCCTGGTTAAACAAGCACGGGGAGTTTGACAAAAAGTTAGCTGTGAATTCCTGAAATTGGTTAAACTAAGGTAGGAAAAATTATGATTTAGATGTTAAATAATAGATTCTTAGATGTTCAGAGTTATATGGATACAATACAGAGGATATACCAATTTGTTTTCAGCTACCTGACTTTATATCTACTGATTATTTAGAATAAGTCTCATATTCAGAAAAAATTTTCTTTCTCAAACTTTTTCAGTTAATTGCCTATTATTTCAAACATAATAATTAAATGAAACTCCCTTTAAACACTAGTTATATTTTGCGCACTATAACAATTATTGCCTTCATTACACTAAGTGTAACCAATAAAGCCGTATCGCAGCCAATCATTTTTGAGCCCGTTAAGCAGGATTCTGTTTTGCTTGCATCGCTTGTCAGCAAATTTGAGAAAAGCTACAAACAACGTACTGCTACATTTCCCTCTGAAAACAAAAAGGACTTTGAAGAAATATATAAAATGCGTTGGGAAAACATCAAAGAAAAATTTGACGAAAGAGAAGTGTACACCTCTGCCTCTGCCCAAAAATACCTCGATGCTGTAGTTGCAGAAATCGTAAAGAGTAACCCGTCTTTGCAAGGCAATGATTTCAGTTGCTTTTTTTCAAGATCAGGTGTTCCAAACGCTGTGTACATTGGCGAAGGTGTCATTCTTTTTAACATGGGGTTGTTTCACAGGCTTAATAACGAAAGCCAGTTAGCATTTGTGCTATGTCACGAAATTTCCCATTTTGTGCTTAAACACAGCGAAAACCACCTTAACAAATATGTTTATACCATAAACAGCGATGAAGTACAAAAAGAACTTCGCAGCATCAAACGCAAGCAATACAACAAACGTGAGCAGCTTGAGAAACTAGTGAAAGGGGTAACGTTCGACTCAAGACGGCATAGCCGGGATCATGAAGGACAGGCTGATAGCATGGCACTTGTTTTTTTACATAATACAAGGTTTGACATATCAGAAGCCCTTACTACTCTAGCACTGCTGGATTCTATTGATGTTACTACTTTCAAAATGGATAGTGTCCTGGTAAATACTTTTAACACCACTACCTACCCCTTTAAGAAAAAGTGGCTGAATAAAGAGGAAGGGTTGTTGGGCGGGCATGCAGTAATAAAAGAAGACGATAAAATGGAAGATTCGTTGAAAACCCACCCTGAATGTAAAACAAGAATTAAAACATTGGAACCTACAGTAAAAAAGTTAAGGGTGTCTGTGGCAAAAAACATTATTGACAAAACTAAATTTAACCAGTTACAAAATACTTTCAGGTATGAAATAATTGAATACGCATATGAGGTTAACAACTACACAAGAAGTTTATATTACTCCCTTGAGATGTTGAAATCACGTAAGGGGGACCCATACCTGATTGCCCAGGTGGGCAAAATAATGAACGCCTGTTATTTAGATCAAAAGGAGCATAAGCTGGGTAAACACATTGATCTGCCGACTCCCAATTATCGGCCTAACTACAACTTATTATTGCAGTTTATGCAAAACCTTTATCTGGAAGATTATGCCTCATTAAGTTACCATTTTCTCAATCAATATCACCCTGCATTGAATTACTATGCACCTTTTAAAGATGAGTATGAGATTAGTGTACAAATAGCTAAAGATTAATCAATTAAACAAAAAACTCAAACAAAAAAAATGAAAAAAAGATTATTGACATTTGCCATTGTACTACTGTCTGGAATTGTAGTTCTAAAGGCACAAAGCAAACTAAGTGTTGACAAAGTTTACACGGTTTATCTGCGCAACACAGGGGTAATCATGGAAAGCAACCAGATAAAAGGTTATTTCTATTTGTACCAAAGTGACAAGATAGACAGGCATACCAATGAATATACTTTACAGATACTGGATCAAAACCTGAACAAGGTAAAAGACATCAAATTTGAAGATTCAAAAAAACTTAGCCTGTTGGAAGCTGCTTACAATGGTGGTAGCCTTTCCTTTTTGTTTAAGAACGAGGATACAAAGTCCCTTGATATGAAAATTTACGGCATAGACGGCAAGTTACTTTACACCTATGGTCGTGAATACGACAAAAAAACTGATGAACTAATGAAGCAATACGAAATGATGCATTCGGATGATGGTACCAATCAAAACGTATATAACGTAGGCGAAGGTGGCTACATAACCGTTCTCCCACTTCGTGATGGTAAAATGCGGACTTATGAAGTTGATTATTTTTCGTCTAAGGAGAGGAAACAATTTTCTTATATACCCGATCAGGAAGAAGATAAATATGCAACAGCCGAATTTATGGGGAGTACAGACAGCCTTATTATACTACAGGTTATGAAAAAACACAGGGCTTTGAGTACAACTGCTACTGCACATCTGGTAGGCATTAATTATTATACCAGAAAGAAACAATTTGATATAGAACAGAATGACGATAAATACCAGTTTGTTGCTACAAATATTGTACAGGCAGAAAAGCCTAATGAAATTATGATGATGGGTAGCTATTTTGATAAAGAAGCAAATATTGTAAAAGACTATAGCATGGGAATGGCAATTTACAAAATAGATTCAAGAGGAAATTCCATATCAAAAGCTTATAACTCGTGGACGGGAGAATTTGCTAAATATTTACCAACTAACAGTAAAGGCAAAATAGAGGACATAGGCTTCCTGTTTATTCACAAAGTAATAATGACACCCGATGGAAAAATGTTTGCAGTAGGAGAAGGATATAAAAGGCAGGCAAGTGCTTTGGGTATTGCTATGACCGTGTTGGGAGGGGGACGTTCTGGAATGGGCGTAACTAAAATGGTAGTCACAGATATGGTGATGATGGAGTTTGACAGTAAATTCAAATTAAACCATGCTACTATATATGACAAATCCCATAATGACGCCATACTTAGTACAATGTCTGATTATAATAGTCAGCATGCTATTGCCCTTTTTATAAAAGCAATGGGGAGTTTTGACTACGAGTTTACTACGGGTGAAGCAGACAATTCAACATTCACGATATGTTATAGTGACTATGAAAGAAGCAAGGATTATCGTGGCCAGACTTTTAATTCAATACACTATAATGGGAAAAAGTTTAGTACTGATAAAATAGAGCTAAAATCCAAAGCCAAAATGATGAGAGTATTTCCTGCAAAAGCAGGTTCTGTAATGATCATGGAATATTTCAAAAAAGATAAACGCCTTGACTTCAGATTAGAAAAATTAGGATAAGCCATTAAAATAGACATCCTCATAAAAAAAGTAGCTGCCATTAAATAGGTAGCTACTTTTTTTATACAGAGAATCATTTCTTGAAATATGGAGATATACTTAAACTACAAAACATAATATCAGATTTGCATAATAAAACAATACTCAACCCCACAACAGCAAGACAGTTTAAAACGAATAACAATTCAGTTTGCTGGGTTGCTCAAAAATAGATCTCCACGAAATACTAATTTCAAGTGAACGTGGTTTTACAAAGGTTTTGGGGTTTATGAACGCTTCGTAGCTTAGACCAATGTTGGTATTGTTAAACTGCAGATTTATCTGTGGTATGAAGGCCTCTCCTACCCTATACCAAAGTCCGGTGTATAGCACCCCGGCTTCATTAAACGGCATTCCAACAGATGCCCCGGCTAAAATGTAATTAATGTTGCCCTGCCGCATATACAAAGCCGAAGTTGCTAAATGCAAATACTCTGTAACAATATTTGCACCCGCATTTATAGCATATCGCCTGGGGATGTTTTGCTGAATGGTGTTTTTGTCGTAGAAATAATTTTTGGGTTCGTTGATGTGATATAAAGATGTTCCCAGATAAAACTCTCGTTCGTTGTCATTATAAGAATACAACAAACCGCCTTGTATATCAAAGCTTGACATTGACCTTCCGTTAAATGGTTCCATGTTAGGAAGTGCAAGATTAAACCCGTTGCTTGTAAACTGACTGCCGAAAGATACGTTGGTAAGGTCGAGACTTTTCTGCGCCAATCCAGCCATAAAACCAATTCCCAGTTTATGAAAACCGTTATTGTCCAACACCTGATGATATGCAATAAGTCCCTGAAAATATTGACTTTTGATAATGCCGCCGGGTGTTTTATCGTACAACATAAAGCCACCAAGTGCAAGTGAACTTACACCTTCCTCCATTCTGCTGTTACCGGTTTTTGTTTCGTAGGTTAAAGTTCCGGTTGCAAACGGGTCGCCATATTGAGCCCATTGCTGACGGTAAACACCTGATATTCTTGAACTGCCCTGAAACTTTCCTGTCATTGCCGGATTAACAGTAGCAGGAGAAGCATAATACTGCGAAAAATGAGGATCCTGCCCAAATGTCAAGACAGCCGGGATGATAAAACACAGTATTATTAATAACTTCAACTTCATTTTATTCCTTCCATTATCTGACCAGGGTTACAGTTCCTTTTCTTCTAATTTCATTTCCTTGTTTGTCTCTTGCTTTTGCTTCCCATACATAACCATCCACAGGTTGTGGTTGGCCTTTATAGTTTCCATCCCATCCCGGTCTGTCTGTATTTGTTTCAAATACTACCACTCCCCATCTGTTAATGACTTTGAAATTTGTCAATTCAATATCTCCAATAAGGAATGGGAAAAACCAATCGTTGCTGCCATCATGGTTTGGCGAAAATGCCTGTGGTACCAGTATGTCAAAGTTTGAATGAATTCTCACTAACTGTGTATCCACTACAATACACCCTGATGGTTTGGTAATATTGATGGTATATTCCTGTTGTTTTGTGCCATTGAAAACGGGATTGTATAATATTGGGTTATCAAGAAAAGTTCCCGGCGACCAATAATAACTTATACCAATTTGCCTTGCCTTCAACGGTAGGGGTTTTGATACAACTGCATTCAATGGATTATAACGAATACCTTTCTCTTGAGCTTCCACTGTAATTATTTTTTCAACACTATCTGTTAACCGACTACACAATGAAGAAGCAACTGTTAGTTTGACTTTATAGGTACCGGCATTATTAAAAGTATAAGTGGCATTGTAGCTTGTAGCCTTTGAATTATCAGGCATCAACCATAAGAAATTGACAGGCAAGCTGTTTCCAAAAAAACTGGTGTTAGTAAAATTAGCAGAACGTCCTGCACAGTATTTATCAAAAGTAAAATTAGCAACGGGCTTTTCCGTAACCTTAAGCACTACATTGTTTGTGGCCTGATTTGTACAACCCAATGCATTTGTTATGTCCACAGTATATGTGCCTGAAGTTGTAGTATAAAGTACAGAATCAGTAATACCCGAAATCGGTGTGCCGTTTTTGTACCAATGATAAATAACACCACCGGTTGCAACTAGTTTTGCAGTATCACCCTGGCAAATAACTGTTCGCGATATTGTAACTGCACCTGTTGGCATTGGTTTTATAACAATCGATTTTGTAATTGAATCATTGCAACCATTTGCTGAAAAGACTTTTAACATTACGGGATAAATACCTGCTGCAGAATAGGTGTGTGTAGGGCTCAACATGTTGCTTCCAAAACCATCTCCAAAATTCCACAAATAAGCACTTCCAGTTATTGTGTTATTTACAAAAGAAAATACATTGCTGCTTAAACATTGTGCAGAATCCAAAATATTGAAAGTAGGAATAGGAGAAGGCAAAACAGAAATAGACTGTGTAAGACTGTCTTTACATCCACCACTTGTAAGTGTAACTAACAATTTTACTGTATAGTTACCAACTGCTGCATAACTATGAATAGGGCTTGTAGCTGTTGAAATAGTGCCATCGCCCAAATCCCATTGATATAAACCTCCCACTGCCGGAACAGAATTATTGGTAAATATGAACCTGTTGTTTTTGAAGCATTGCATACTATTTAAGAGATTTAATCCAGCAACAACATTTGGATATACTGTTACCGTTTTACGCATACTATCTATGCACCCATTATCTGAAGTGGTAATTAGCTTAACGTTAAATGTTCCACTTGAGTTATAGCTGTATGTTGGATTAATGGCAGCGGAAGTATTTCCATCACCAAATAACCATGTATTTGTTATTGACCCACTACTAATATTTGAAGCATTGGTAAAGGTGAATGAGTTGCCATTGAAACACTGCGGCAATGTATTCACACTAAAAGAACTGATGGGTTTTGGATAAACAGTAACGGTCTTTGTTAAACTATCCATACAACCATTGTTGCTCGTCGTAATTAACTTAACAGTATAAGTTCCGGCCGCTAGATAACTGTGTATAGGACTGATTGCAGTAGACGTTCCACCATCTCCAAATGTCCAGGCATAAGTGAGTGTGCCTGATACTATGTTAGAGGTGTTTGTAAATGTAAAACTATTGTTCGCCAGACATTGATTGCTGCTGGCTGCAAAGGCGGTTGTGGATTTTGGATAAACAATAACAGTCTTAGTAAGGCTATCCATACAACCATTATTGCTCGTAGTGATTAACTTAACAGTGTATGTTCCTGCCGCTAAATAACTGTGTGAAGGACTCGCTACTGTTGAGGTTCCGCCATCTCCAAATGTCCAGGCATAAGTAAGTGTGCCTGATACAATGTTACTTGTGTTCGTAAACGTAAAACTATTGTTTGCCAGACATTGATTGCTGCTGGCTGCAAAGGTGGTTGTTGGTTTTGGGTAAACAGTGACGGCCTTTTTTAAACTATCCATACAACCATTGTTGCTCGTGGTGATTAACTTAACAGTATAGGTTCCCGCTGCTAAATAACTATGCGTAGGACTTGCTGCTGTTGATGTCACACCATCACCAAAAGTCCATACATACGTTAAAGTCCCAACCGTTATGTTTGATGTATTGGTAAACGTAAAACTGTTGTTCGCAAAACACTGGTTGCTGCTGGCTGCAAAAGCAGTCGTCGGTTTAGGATAGACCGTTACAGTCTTTGTTAAGCTATCCATACAACCATTGTTGCTAGTAGTAATTAACTTAACAGAGTAAGTTCCCGCCGCTAAATAACTGTGCGTCGGACTCGCTGCTGTTGAGGTGCCGCCATCGCCAAAAGTCCAGGCGTACGTTAAGGTTCCGCCTGTTATGTTAGATGTATTGGTAAACGTAAAACTATTGTTCGCTAAACATTGATTGCTGCTGGCTGCAAAGGCTGTTGTGGGTTTTGGGTAAACAGTGACCGTTGTGCTTAAACTATCCGTGCAACCATTGTTGCTCGTCGTGATTAGCTTAACAGTATAAGTGCCCGCCGCTAAATAACTATGGGTAGGACTGGCTACTGTTGAGGTGCCGCCATCGCCAAAAGTCCAGGCGTACGTTAAGGTTCCGCCTGTTATGTTAGATCTATTGGTAAACGTAAAACTATTGTTCGCTAAACATTGATTGCTGCTGGCTGCAAAGGCTGTCATTGGCTTTGGATAAACCGTAACAGTCTTGGTGAGGCTATCCATACAACCATTGTTGCTCGTGGTGATTAACTTAACAGTATAGGTTCCCGCTGCTAAATAACTATGCGTAGGACTTGCTGCTGCCGATGATACACCATCACCAAAAGTCCATGCATACGTTAAAGTCCCGCCCGTTATGTTTGATGTATTGGTAAATGTAAAACTATTGTTCGCCAAACACTGGTTGCTACTGGCTGCAAAAGCTGTTGTGGGTTTAGGGTAAACAGTGACAGACTTGGTGAGGCTATCAGTACAACCATTGTTACTCGTGGCTATTAACTTAACGGTATAAGTTCCGGCCGCTAGATAACTATGTGTAGGACTGATTGCAGTAGACGTTCCACCATCTCCAAATGTCCAGGCATAAGTGAGTGTGCCTGATACAATGTTGGAGGTGTTTGTAAATGTAAAACTATTGTTCGCCAAACACTGATTGCTGCTGGCTGCAAAAGCTGTTGTGGGTTTAGGGTAAACAGTGACAGACTTGGTGAGGCTATCAGTACAACCATTGTTACTCGTGGTTATTAACTTAACGGTATAAGTTCCGGCCGCTAGATAACTGTGTGTAGGACTGATTGCAGTAGACGTTCCACCATCTCCAAATGTCCAGGCATAAGTGAGTGTGCCTGATACTATGTTAGAGGTGTTTGTGAATGTAAAACTATTGTTCGCCAAACACTGATTGCTGCTGGCTGCAAAAGCTGTCGTTGGTTTGGGATAAACAGTGATGGTCTTAGTCAAACTGTCCCTGCAACCATTGTTGCTCGTCGTGATTAACTTAACAGTGTAAGTTCCAGCCGCTAAATAACTATGCGTCGGACTCGCTGCTGTTGAGGTGCCGCCATCACCAAATGTCCATGCATAAGTAAGTGTGCCACCAAGAACATTGGAAGTATTGGTAAACGTAAAACTATTGTTCGCCAGACACTGGTTGCTGCTGGCTGCAAAGGCGGTTGTTGGTTTGGGATAAACAGTGACAGTCTTTGTCAAACTATCCGTACAACCATTGTTGCTGGTAGTAATGAGTTTAACAATGTATGTTCCCGCCGCTGCATAACTATGTGTTGGACTTGTTGCTGTTGAGATTCCGCCATCGCCAAAAGTCCAATTGTACGTTAAGGTTCCGCCCGTTATGTTAGATGTATTGGTAAACGTAAAACTATTGTTCGCCAGACACTGATTGCTGCTGGCTGCAAAGGCGGTCGTGGGTTTGGGATAAACTGTGACAGTCTTTGTCAAACTATCTGTACAACCATTGTTGCTCGTGGTTATGAGTTTGACCGTATAAGTTCCAGATGCTGCATAACTATGCGTCGGACTTGTTGCTGTTGAGGTGCCGCCATCGCCAAATGTCCATGCATAAGTCAATGTGCCTGATACTATGTTAGATGTATTGGTAAACGTAAAACTATTGTTCGCCAAACATTGGTTGCTGCTGGCTGCAAAAGCTGTTGTGGGTTTGGGATAAACTGTGACAGTCTTGGTTAAACTGTCCGTACAACCATTGTTGCTGGTGGTTATTAGTTTGACAGTATATGTTCCTGAAGCTAAATAACTGTGTGTAGGACTTGCTGCTGTTGATGTTACACCATCACCAAAAGTCCATGCATACGTTAAGGTCCCGCCCGTTATGTTTGATGTATTGGTAAACGTAAAACTGTTGTTCGCCAAACATTGATTGCTGCTGGCTGCAAAAGCTGTTGTGGGTTTGGGATAAACAGTAACCGTCTTGGTGAGGCTGTCTGTACAACCATTGTTGCTGGTAGTGATTAACTTAACAGTGTATGTTCCCGCAGCTGCATAACTGTGCGTAGGACTAGCTACTGTTGATGTTCCACCATCCCCAAAAGTCCAATTGTACGTTAAGGTTCCGCCCGTTATGTTTGATGTATTGGTAAACGTAAAACTGTTGTTCGCCAGACACTGATTGCTGCTGGCTGCAAAGGCGGTTGTTGGTTTGGGATAAACAGTGACAGTCTTTGTCAGGCTGTCCATACAACCATTGTTGCTCGTCGTAATAAGTTTAACACTGTAGGTTCCTGATGCTGCATAACTATGTGTAGGACTCGCTGCTGTTGAGGTGCCGCCATCTCCAAATGTCCAGGCATAAGTGAGTGTGCCTGATACTATGTTAGAGGTGTTTGTAAATGTAAAACTATTGTTCGCCAAACACTGATTGCTGCTGGCTGCAAAGGCGGTTGTGGGTTTTGGATAAACAATAACAGTCTTAGTAAGGCTATCCATACAACCATTATTGCTCGTAGTGATTAACTTAACAGTGTATGTTCCTGCCGCTAAATAACTGTGTGTCGGACTGGCAACTGTAGATGTTCCTCCGTCACCAAAAGTCCATGTATAAGTAAGGGTGCCACCAAGAACATTGGAAGTATTGGTAAATGTAAAACTATTGTTCGCCAAACACTGGTTGGTACTGGCTGCAAAAGCAGTCGTGGGTTTTGGATAAACAGTTACAGTCTTTGTAAGGCTATCCGTGCAACCATTGTTGCTGGTGGTTATTAGTTTGACAGTATATGTTCCTGAAGCTAAATAACTGTGGGTAGGACTGGCTGCTGTTGAGGTGCCACCATCACCAAAACTCCAGGAATAAGTCAATGTTCCACCAAGAACATTGGAAGTATTTGTAAATGTAAAACTATTGTTAGCCACACACTGGTTGCTGCTGGGTGCAAAGGCTGTCGTTGGTTTGGGATAAACAGTGACGTTCTTAGTGAGGCTATCCGTACAACCATTGTTGCTCGTAATAATGAGCTTAACAGTGTAAGTACCCGCCGCTGCATAACTATGTGTTGGACTTGCTGTCGTGGATGTTCCACTATCGCCAAAAGTCCAGTTGTAGGTGAGTGTTCCTCCAACAACATTTGAAGTATTGGTAAACGTAAAACTATTGTTCGGCAAACACTGGTTGCTGCTGGCTGCAAAGGCAGTTGTGGGTTTGGGATAAACGATTATTGTTTTACTTAAACTATCAGTGCAACCATTATTGCTAGTGGTGATTAACTTAACCGTATAAGTTCCCGCCGTTGCATAACTATGTGTTGGACTTGATGTCGTAGACGTTCCACCATCACCAAAAGTCCAATTGTACGTTAAGATTCCGCCGGTTATGTTTGATGTATTGGTAAACGTAAAACTATTATTCGCTAAACACTGGTTGCTGCTGGCGGAAAAAGCGGTTGTGGGTTTTGGATAAACAGTGACAGTCTTTGTCAAACTATCCCTACAACCATTGTTGCTGGTAGTAATGAGCTTGACAATATAAGTGCCCGCCGCTGTATAACTATGGGTTGGACTAGCTGCTGTTGAGGTGCCGCCATCGCCAAATGTCCATGCATAAGTAAATGTGCCTGATACAATGTTGGAGGTGTTCGTAAACGTAAAACTATTGTTCGCCAGACATTGATTGCTGCTGGCTGCAAAGGCGGTTGTGGGTTTTGGATAAACAGTAATAGTCTTCGTTAAACTATCAGTGCAACCATTGTTGCTCGTCGTGATGAGCTTAACCGTATAAGTTCCCGATGATGCATAACTATGCGTTGGACTTGCTACTGTTGATGTGCCGCCATCGCCAAAAGTCCATGCATAAGTAAGTGTGCCACCGGCTATGTTACTTGTGTTCGTAAACGTAAAACTATTGTTCGCTAAACATTGGTTACTGCTGGCTGCAAAGACGGTGATGGGTTTAGGGTAAACAGTTACTGTTTTACTTAAACTATCTGTACAACCGTTGTTGCTCGTCGTGATGAGTTTGACGGTGTATGTTCCGGAAGCCGTATAACTGTGCGTTGGACTGGCAACAGTTGATGTGCCGCCATCACCAAAAGTCCAGTTGTAGGTGAGTGTACCACCGACAACATTACTGGTGTTGGTGAACGTAAAACTATTGTTCGTTAAACATTGATTACTGCTGGCTGCAAAGGCTATCGTTGGTTTTGGATAAACGGTGATTGTTTTACTTAAACTATCTACACAACCATTGTTGCTGGTTGTTACAAGTTTAACAGTATAAGTTCCCGCTGCTAAATAACTGTGCGTTGGACTTGTAACTGTAGATGTTCCGCCATCACCAAAAGTCCAGTTGTAGGAGAGTGTTCCACCGACAACATTACTTGTATTGGTAAACGTAAAGCTATTGTTCGTCAAACATTGATTACTGCTGGGTGCAAAGGCGGTGGTGGGTTTAGGGTAAACAGTTACTGTTTTACTTAAACTATCTGTACAACCATTGTTGCTTGTCGTGATGAGCTTCACTATATAAGTTCCTGCTGCTGTGTAACTGTGTGTTGGGCTTGTTACTATTGATGTTCCGCCATCACCAAAAGTCCAGTTGTAGGAGAGTGTTCCACCGACAACATTACTTGTATTGGTAAACGTAAAACTATTGTTCGCCAAACACTGGTTGCTGCTGGCTGCAAAAGCTGTCGTGGGTTTTGGATAAACAGTGACAGTTGTGCTTAAACTGTCCGTGCAACCATTGTTGCTCGTAGTAATGAGCTTGACAGTGTAAGTGCCCGACCCTGCATAACTATGTGTTGGACTAGCCACTGTTGACGTTCCGCCATCACCAAAAGTCCATGCATAAATGAGTGTTCCACCAGTTATGTTTGATGTGTTCGTAAACGTAAAACTATTGTTCGCCAAACACTGATTGCTGCTGGCTGCAAAAGCAGTTGTGGGTTTTGGATAGACAGTAACAGTCTTTGTTAAACTATCCGTACAACCATTGTTGCTCGTAGTGATTAACTTAACAGTGTATGTTCCCGATGCTGCATAACTATGTGTAGGACTTGCTGCTGTTGATGTGCCGCCATCGCCAAAACTCCAGGCGTACGTTAAGGTTCCGCCCGTTATGTTAGATGTATTGGTAAACGTAAAACTATTGTTCGCCAAACATTGG
This sequence comes from Segetibacter sp., assembly GCA_031373555.1. Classification (GTDB taxonomy): domain Bacteria; phylum Bacteroidota; class Bacteroidia; order Chitinophagales; family Chitinophagaceae; genus Segetibacter. Next base: position 15,751 of record JANMMU010000015.1, read on the forward strand.
TTGCTACTGGCTGCAAAAGCGGTTGTGGGTTTGGGATAAACAGTGACGGGTTTAATGAGAGTATCCTTACATCCTTTGGTGTTGGTTGTTATTAGCTGTACGTTGTATGTGCCGGAAGCCGTATAGGTATGGGTAGGGTTGCGAATTCCTGCTATACCACCATCGCCGAAACTCCAGGCATAAATCAAGCTATCTGTTGAAGTAGATGTGTTGGTAAACACAAACTTATTATTCACCAAACATTGGTTACCTGTGTTAAAATTAAATGACAAAGTAGGTGATGGCAGAAAAGAAATTGTAATTTTTCTGGTGCTGTCCTTACATAATCCATTTTTCAAAATTGCAAAATAAACCCCGCTGGTATTTGCTGTGTAACTTAACCCTGTTGCACCTGTTATTGCAACGCCATTCTGATACCATTGAATATTTGTAGGTCCTGTATTAACGGATAATACAGTATTGGGATTAGTTCCCCTACAAAATGCGAGGCCTCCTGCTACTTTTAATGAAGTATCTATTTTTATGGGCTGCACTTTTACAGTGTCCTTATTTTTACATCCGCTTGTATCATCTGTGACAGTAACAATATAATTTGTAAGTACTATAGGTGAAACTCCAATAGTAGAGGTTGCCTGATTTCCCGGCGACCATAAATAGCTATGTCCCACCTGTGGCGGAGAGCCAACATTGACAGTAGAACCAAAGCAAACCGAAGTATCAGGACCAGCATTTGCCAATGGAAGCGGGTTTTCTTTAAGCGTTGTAAAAATAGTATCTACGCAACCAAAGCCATTATAAGGTGTAATGACCAGGGCGACCGTAGTATTACCGACCGGATTGGTAATATTCAATGTTTGTTGTGAGCCAAGTAACTGCGTAAAATTCTGATTGTACCAGCTATAATTCTGAAAACCATTAGGTCCATTTAATGTAACCGAAGTAGCACCAGCACAAAACGAATTTCCTGTTATAGCCGAAGTGCAACCGGTATTTACATCAATATATGCATATCCAAAATGCTTTCCTTTTGTACAATCTGCAGTAGTGAACTCGAGTCTAATTTGGCGACCAACATAAGGGCCCAAATTTATGGTTACAGGAACCCATGGTTTATATAGCACATTAGTATCCTGTGGCCGTACCACATTTCCCGGAAGAAAACCAGGAAGGCTACTCGTGGAAATATACTCAAAAGAGGCACATGGTATGTAAGTATTTGCTGCAACATCAAACACCTTAGCAGTAAAGCGTGGTTGTTCATTATCAAGGTGTCCGGGATCCTGAAACACGACGGCATATTGATAAACAATACTGTATTGATTAGGTGTAGAAGGAACGGTAAATGTGTACGAAATTCTTTCGGCCTGGGCATTAACGCTTCTGTTGCCTAGCTTCACGGAAGTTCCACTTCCATTTGGACACAAGACAGGGAAATTACCATAAGGGTCTAATGCAGGTGCTGTTGCGGCTGTTATAATGGTATGCCGTCCAGCTATAGGAGCAGATGGTGTTACGGTTATTACATTATTTCCTCCGGAAACCGCCACACTTCCTGCATATAGTTGCCAATTTGTCCAATCCCCAAATTCAAAATCTATATTGGGTGGGCAATTTTGAGAAGATGCGCCAAAATAAAAAAGGCAAGACAAAATAAAGATGAAGCAAATACGCAAATAGTACAAAGACTTCATTTTTAAATATGAATTGATGATTGTAAAAACAATAAACTATACTGATTTTTGGAATCAGCAATAATTGGTTATCAATTGATATATGGAAATTTAATCAAAACTTTATAAAAAGCCCTAAACAATAGCAAAATGATACTTTCTTAGTCTGTGTCGCTGTCTTACAAAAAATAAATTGAATAATAATCAATTACATATATTTTTATTAACTAACTAATATAATAGGCTGCAATTTACTCATTTCAATGGATAATATTGTTGACTTTTCCCCGATTTTTTATTAAAAGAATATAAACATAACTACATAGCATTCTAACAATCAGTTCCCTAATAAATAATAAAGCTATTTATACAAGGTCATTAGCTTAGATAACTTTGAAAGAAACAAAACATGGAAAAAGATGAATAAAATTACCCAAAAGATGCAGTGAGTGACCCCGCAAAATTGACGGGGCAAGCAACAAGCAAAGTCGAATAAAGAACAATTGCGCGTTCCCAAAAAGTATAAGGTAATGACTTGGCTATATATAGTCAACTAAGCACTTAAATAACTGGTTCCTCTTAATGTTATATTGATGCATATCTACATTATGTTGAAACTCACCTTCAGTCAGGAAAAATATTTCGCAGAAATTATGTTTATGTGGGCTTTTTATTTTTTGGGGTAAAGGTTCTATTTCCTCTAATCTGTTAATATGAAAGATTTTTCCCGGGAACCGGTGTTTCAAAAAAGTCGCGGATGTTTTATATGGGTATCTTTTTGTTATTCTCCTAATTGAAATGAAATTAATCAACTTTTAGAAAGCCGCTTCACTCCTTCATTTGCTTCGGCCAAATTCTTATCTAATCCTACTGCCCGTTGAAAGTTTATTAATGCTTCCTGCTTATTGCCCATTTGTTCAAAACATTTTGCAATCCAATAATACACATCGGCATTGGTTGCACTTACCTTTTGCGCAGTTTCAAATACTTTGAGTGCAGTTTTAAAATTCTTTCTATCGTAATAAATAAAACCCTTCTCCAAATAGGCTTCTATCATGGTATAATTGTCTGCAATTGCTTTGTCAAATCCTTCCAAAGCCTTTGTAGTATTTCCTATTCTTGAAAAATACACTGCAGCTATGAAACTACAATTGGCATCTGTTTCCCGGCCTTGCCCCATCTTGAGAACATTGGTACACAGTAAAAGCGCTTTAGGATTTTTGGTTTCTGCAAAGAGGTTGGCAAGATATAACTGTGCTTCTAAGGAGGGATAAATACGAATAGCTCTTTCATAGCTTATAATTGCATTGCTTGTGTCTTTGTTGCTTTCTTCCAAATGAGCTTTGGTAACCCACAACCCTTGGTTCATGCTATCTTTTACCAAAAGGCTATCAATATTTTTTATTGCAGTGCTGTATTGTCTTAAGCTATCTAATGAGTTTATCAGTCGCATACGCAATACTACACTATCAGGATTTTGCTTTACTTTTTCGGTTAAGTCTTTTACAATTGCTGCTTTGGCAGTTTCAGCCGTATCCACTTTGTTATCGTTGCTTCCACAGGCCAGGAAAAAAAATAAGAGAAAAATACTACACCATTTTTTCATTGTGTAAAAGTACATGACGTTTGTTATTTCACACAAAGGAACAAAGAAAACAAAGAGACAACGAATAGAAATCAAATTTAAAATTACTTGAAACTTACTGCTTCTCTGCTTACTTTTGCCTCCAAATCTATAAACATCATGTATAACGGACTTTTACACTTGCACAACTTTGGTCGTTGGATACTTATTATTCTTTTATTAGTGGCTATTTATAAATCCTTTACTGGAATGATGGGGAACAAACCATTTACCGCAGGTGATAAAAAAATTGGTTTATTTCTAATGATTACTGCACACACAATGTTGTTGGTTGGGTTGTATCAGTGGGTTGCAGGTCCGTGGGGATTAGAAAATATTAAATCAATGGGTATGTCTGCTGTTATGAAAGATCCGATTTATCGCTTTTGGGCAGTAGAACATATTACCGGCATGTTAATAGGTATTATCCTTATTACAATAGGACGAGGAACTTTTAGAAAAGCAATTAGTGATAAAGCAAAACACTCACGTTCTTTCTGGCTATATTTTATTGCTCTGGCTGTAATAGTTGCATTGGTTCCATGGCCTTTCAGAGAAGTGGCAAGACCTTTATTTCCGGGGATGCATTAGTAGAGGGGGGAGGCGGTAAATTTTGTGCTTTATTTATTTCACAAACAAACCACTTTCATGAAAAGAGCTTTGTTTTTCTTTATGGTATTGATTTGCAAAGATGATATTGCTCAACAGCCTTATAAGATTAGTGTTTTTGAAGTAGTCCCGAGGTTTAGTCTTTATGACCAAAACAAGATCATCAACCGACATGAGATTACTAACTTGTTTATAAAAACAGATAGTTTATGGAAAGAGAATGAAACTTATCTCTCGAAAGATAGTTTTTACACAGCGGCAAATGGGTCTAGAGGAGCTAAAGTTTATGGCCACTACAGAAAGGATACTTTGTATTATTTTACCAGAAGGGAAATTCATTATACCACCAAGTCTCGACTGAGAATTAAAGATAAACTAACCCAATTATTATTAGCAGAAGATGATAACAAACCTTTATTTTCAAAGGCAAGTTTTTTGACTAACAATAAGCAATTTGGCAGAAGCGTAACATTAAAGAAGTATACCCCAACTCAAAAAGACATCCAATTAATAAAAGAAAGCTTCTTGCCATATATTAGACGTCAGTTTGCTACTTTTTGTCACGAAAAATCATTAGATACATTAGAGCATTTTTTTGCTGATAGAATGCATGAACCAATTTTCGATACATCGCATGTAAAGATAGAAAGACAACACAGTTATGAAGATGCAAAGCAAAATAAGATAATAAGATTTTTAGTTCCTTCAGTTCTTATATCTCATGGATGGTATCCTTATAATGAGTGGTGCGCAAGAGAAGATTCACCAATTCAAGGATTAAGACTAACATGTTATATTGATAACCAAGATCACTTAATTTTTTTACAGGATGAATTAACGTATCTAGACCACGGCGACTTTGACGATGATGGCAAGGATGAATTTTTGTTTTGGTATCGTATACATAATCACAACGCTTACGTTCTTTACTATGATGATTTTCAAAAGTCAGAAAAATTTGAATGGACATATCACTAAGAAGATAAAACAACGCACAACACTAAATTGGCATTATTGGGCTTGCATATTGCCTCAACCTTTATTCATTATTGAGCTTCAGTTCAGAAAGAAGGTTATAAGTTTAGCTTATGAAAAATAGCAGTCCCTATGGGGCGTAGCCACATTTCTCAACTTCAGTTATCGGATGAGGGGATAACAATGGACTTTAATAATTCTACCAGGCTTCAGTTTCGTCTAACGGGCAACATGCACAAAGCCGAGTTCAAAATTTTAGAATAAAGATTTTTCAACTACTTCCTTCATTGTACATTGTTCACTGTTCATTGTTCACTAGTCCTTCTATTATAAAGCCATGTCCAATCAGAAAGCATGTTCTCTATACCATGATTTAATTGATCAGGCAACAATCGCCACAACCAATTATTATCAGGAGATGCAGGTATGTTCATCCGTGCATTTTCATCTAACCCCAATACATCCTGCACGGGTAAAATAGCAATGTCTGCTACAGAAGCATAAGCCATTCTGCACATAATGTGGTGTATGTTAGTTTCATCAATTTGCTGACCTGTATAGTGATTGAGTTGATGATGGTGATTAATGGCTTCATGCCTGTACCAACCAAGAATAGTGTTATTGTCATGTGTGCCCGTGTAAACAACAAAGTTTTTAGTAAAATTGTGCGGTATATGTGGAGATAAAGGCATTTCATGACCAAAAGCAAATTGCAAAACCTTCATTCCTGCAAATTGAAATTCATCCCGTAATTCATATACCGGTTCATCAATATCGCCAAGGTCTTCAGCAATAAAAGGTAAAGTAGGCAATGCATTTTTCACTGCATTAAAGAAGTCAGATTTTGGTCCAATCTTCCATTCCCCGCTTTTTGCAGTTTCTGCCGCGGCAGGCACTTCCCAATAATCTGCAAATGCCCTGAAATGATCAAGGCGAAGCAAATCAAAATGTTCCATGTTCTTTTTCAATCTATCTATCCACCAACTATAATTTTGCTGTTTGTGAATTTCCCAAACAAAAACCGGCATGCCCCACAACTGTCCATCGCTGCTAAATGCATCAGGGGGTACACCTGCTACTCCAATTGCCTGACCATCATTGTCCAATTTAAACAATGTTCTGTTGCTCCATACATCTACAGAATCATAACTGGTATAAAAAGGCAGGTCGCCAAAAAAAGAAATGCCTTTTCCGTTACAATATTTCTTTAATTTTTGCCATTGTATTGAAAAAACAAATTGCAACCACTTTGTCTTTTGCAATTCTTGTGCATGAGAAATTTCAAGTTTGCTTAATAAATTTTCTTCCCGATTTTTATAACCACTCTCCCATTCAAACCAAGGCTTACCATCATGTATATCCTTAAGCAAAGTGTAGAATGCAAAATCCTGCAGCCAAGCATTTTCTTTAACACAAAAAGCCTCAAATGCACTTTGCTGTGCACTATCCGTATTACTTTGAAAAGTTGCCCATGCCAGTTCAAACAATTGTTCCTTTATTTTTTCAGCATTTTTATAATCCGCTTTATCAGCCTTTGGTAAATAATATTTTGACAAATCAACTTGTGGTAACCAACCATCGGCAGCTAAAAGTTCCGGGCTGATCAATAAAGTATTACCAGCCCTGCTACTAATAGCACTATAAGGTGAGTTACCCTGACCTTGTTCAGTAGGGTTAAGTGGTAAAATCTGCCAGTATGTTTGATTGGAACGTTGTAAAAAATCTGCAAACAATTGCGCTTCAGAACCCAAATCACCTATTCCAAATGGTGAGGGCAATGAGGTTACGTGCATTAATATACCTGCGCTTCTATCTAATTTCATTTATTGGATATTTTAAAAAATATTGAATAATAATTAAGTCCAACTCAAAGGTTGGCTCGTCATTGCGAACATTGCGAAGCTATGTGAAGCATTCTGCAGCTTAATTTTCAAGAGTTTAATTTTTTGTGTGATCAGATTGCTTCGCTTGGCTCGCAATGACGGAATTTTTTGATGTATAATTTTTCAACTTTAATGCTTTTAACTAGTGTATTTCCAACCCTTGATTAACAATACTAACAACTGTTAAAAAGTTTCCATTGCTGTTTAAAAGAAATCAATAAGATTTATCAATTTGTTTCAATACCACAACAGAACGACTTTGTACCATAATTATTTCTCCGGCAACAAATTGACCTTTTTCCTCGCCAATAAGACTCTCTGCTGTATCCAACACCTTAGTCCACAACTGCCCATATTTCTCAACAGGAATAGTATAACGCAGTTTATCAAAATGAGCATTGAAAATGATATAAAAACTATCATCCAATACTTTCTCACCTTTAGGGCCTCTGGATTTTATCCCCTGACCATTTAGAAAAACACCTAATGACTTAGCATAATCATGTCGCCAGTTTTCTTCCGTCATTTCAGCACCATCGGGCAGAAACCAGGCAATATCTTCTGCGTCGGTATTGTGTATCATCTGCCCCTGAAACCAGCCCCTGCGACGAAAAATAGGATGCTGCATTCTAAATGCAATCAGCTTTTTTGTAAAGTCAAGTAACGCCACATCTGCCTTTTCCCAATTGATCCATGATATTTCATTGTCCTGGCAATAGGCATTGTTATTTCCCCTTTGTGTACGGCTTAGTTCATCACCCGCTACAATCATAGGTACGCCTTGTGAGAGTAAAATTGTTGTAAGGAAATTTCTCTTTTGTTGATTTCTTAATTTATTGGTTTCAGCATCAACTGTTTCGCCTTCCACATTACAGTTCCACGATAGGTTATGGCTTTCACCGTCTCGGTTATCTTCTCCATTTGCAAGATTATATTTCTGGTTGTAAGTAACCATGTCATGTAAGGAAAACCCATCGTGAGCAGTAACAAAATTGATACTGGCTGTTGGCCTTCTGAAATCATTTTGATATAAATCGGGGCTGCCGGTAAAGCGCTGTGCAAACTCACCCAACATACTATCAGCGCCACGCCAATAGTTACGGATGCAATCTCTGAATTTTCCATTCCACTCTCCCCAACCCGGTGGAAATTTACCCACCTGATAACCACCTTCACCAACATCCCACGGTTCGGCAATCAGCTTAACCTGACTAATCACAGGGTCCTGATAAATAATATCGAAAAAAGAACCCAGCCTATCCACTTCGTGCAGTTCACGGGCCAATGTAGATGCAAGATCAAACCTAAATCCATCAACATGCATTTCCAGTATCCAATAGCGCAGGCTATCCATGATAAGGCACAATACATTTGGCATCATAGCATTGAGCGTATTGCCTGTACCCGTATAATCTATACACGACCTTTTGTTATTGGTCAACCTGTAATAAGATGCATTGTCTATTCCTCTAAAACTTACGGTTGGCCCTAGTTCGCTGCCTTCGCCGGTATGGTTGTAAACAACATCCAATATCACTTCTATACCCGCCTTGTGCAATGTTTTTACCATTTGCTTAAACTCATTCACTTGCCCGCCGTCGGGGTTTGCAGAGGAGTAGCGAACATCAGGCGCAAAGTATCCGATAGAGTTATATCCCCAATAATTGTCGAGCCCTTTATCTGCCAAATGCTTATCAATCATAAAATGATGAACAGGCATTAATTCAATAGCAGTAACTCCAAGCTCTTTTAAATACTGAATGGTAACAGGATGAGAAATACCCGCATAGGTTCCTTTTATCTCGTTAGGAATGCCGGGGTGCATTTGTGTGAACCCTTTGATGTGCGTTTCATAAATAATCGTTTTATGGTAGGCTGTTCTTGGTTGCACATCACCTTCCCAATCAAAATTGGTATCTACCACAACACACTTTGGTACATACAGCGCACTATCAGATTTACTAAAAGAAAGATCTTTATCAGGGTGGTTAACATCATACCCAAATAGTGAATCATGCCATTGCACAGAACCTGCAATAGCTTTGGCATAAGGGTCTATCAATAGTTTGTGCGGATTGTACCTATGCCCGTTCAATGGCCTGTAAGGTCCATGAACCCTGTAACCATACAATTGTCCGGGTTTTAAATTTGGTATATAAGTATGCCACACCTGATGTGTACGCTCTATAAGTTTATGCCTTGATTCCTTTGGGTTTTCAAATGACTCAAAAAGGCACAACTCTACCTTGGTAGCATTGTCTGCAAACAACGCAAAGTTTACGCCCTTACCGTCCCACGTAGCACCAAGCGGATATGGATGACCGGGATATAATTTAATACTCATCAGTACTTCTGTTAATCTTCCTGCATTTCTAATTATTAAAACAGGGCTTACAAGATAAGAATAAACACAATACTCATGTTTGCAAAGTTAAAAACAATACAATGCCAGATTATTCACAATTAAACAATAAGAATTATTTATGGTCCTAACCTTATCTCTTTGTGGCACTTTGATTGCTGCCAGTCCCGTCTGCAAGGTCTATCGTGTGTACACATATTTGAGGCATACGTTTTTTGCTCCAAAGGAGCATCGTGTTTATAGAAACAGCTATCTACAAAGGTTTTACAGGCTCCTTTGGAGCCCCGTGTTTGGCAGCTGCACGTTTATAAATCTATCCATTCAAATAAAAACCGCTCTTCATGCGGCACAGCAAATTTTTGGAGAAATTCATGGTACTCCTCTTTAAATGTTTTCTTTCGATGATGCTCCTCCTGGTTCAAAACATATTTGCAGACCCGGTTAATTTGTGAATGCCCATAAGAAAAGACTCCGTACCCCTCTTGCCAATGAAATGCATTGGCTCCCCAATGTTTGCTCCTGACAAAATCATTACTTTCTACTTTTACTTCTTTTACAAAATCCGGAATGTAAACCGAAGGTTTAATGCCAGTAAAAATGTGTACATGATCAGGCATACAATTCACCGCCAACATCTTTGCATTTCGTGCCTGAACTAGGGAAGTGATGTATTTGTGCAACTCTTCTTTGTGCTGTTTGGGAATAAGGCTTTCACGCCCTTTTACGGCAAAAACAAACTGTAGATAAATTTGTGAGAATGTACCGGGCATATATTGATTTGTTTACTGAAAGATACATCGTTACAAAACACGGGGCTCCATTGGAGCCTCAAAAACATTCGTAAAGCTTATTCTTGCTATAAACACGCCGCTCCTTTGGAGCGAGTAGCTTATTTGTTTAAAATTGTGTCCACACCTTAGATCCGCAAGGCGGGATCACACTCTTGTACATTTTTTCGTCTTTTCAACATTTTCCATAGTTTTTTCATTGCTTAAAAATTAACGCACCCTAAAAATGCAGATTCAAACTTTTTGGAAAACGATTTTATCTTTTTACTTAAATCCACCTTATTTTCATCCTTCATTTGCAAACCATCTCATGAAACATTTAAAATCGCTTTATGTACAGGTCATTATTGGAATTGTATTGGGCGTTGTAGTTGGTTTCATCTTTCCATCATTTGCCCCTATTGCAAAACTTATCAGCGATTTGTTTATCAATATGATCAGAATGGTGATAGCGCCTGTCATATTTCTTACAATAGTATTAGGCATTACCGGTGCAGGAGATTTAAAAAAAGTAGGCCGGGTTGGTGGTAAAGGTTTACTGTATTTTGAAATTGTTACAACTCTTGCATTGGCTATTGGCATTATAGTAGCCAATCTAGTAAAACCCGGCCAAAGTGTTGAGCAGCCTATAACTGCTGCGGCAGATGCGCAAGCTGCCGCAACCAATCAACTGCCCGGTTGGTCAGAGTTTATCCTGCATATTGTTCCAACCAATGTAGTAGATGCATTTGCAAAAGGTGACATTGTACAACTGCTGTTTTTCGGGATACTTTTCAGTATTGGTTTAAAACATTTGGGCAGCAAAGGAGAAAGCCTGTTAACTACTTTTAATACAATAAACAAAACACTTTTCAATGTCCTAAAAATAGTAATGAAAGTTAGTCCTGTTGGTGCTTTTGGTGGAATGGCATATACCATTGGAAAATTTGGTTTAGGAAGTCTTGCGTTGTTAGGCAAACTGATAGGTACATTTTATATTACTTCTGCATTGTTCATTTTCATACTACTCAATCTCATAGCAAAAGCTTATGGGTTCAGCCTTTGGAAATTACTCATTTACATAAAGGCAGAATTATTAATTGTATTGGGTAGCAGCAGCAGTGAAGTAGTTTTGCCCAACCTTATAGAAAAGCTTGAAAAAGCCGGATGCGAAAAAAGTGTTGTTGGCTTAATTGTTCCCGCAGGTTATAGTTTTAATTTGGATGGAACAAGTATATACCTTAGTCTGTGTGTAATTTTTATAGCACAGGTTTATCATGTACCATTATCTATAGGTCATCAGTTGTCAATCATAGGTATTCTTATGATTACCAGCAAAGGTGCTGCCGGCATTACGGGCAGTGGTTTCCTTGTACTAACATCCACACTCACAGCCATGAAAGTATTGCCGGTAGAAGGTTTGGCCTTGTTGATTGGTGTTGATCGATTTATGAGTGAAGCAAGGGCGTTGACCAATATTATTGGCAATACAGTAGCAACTGTTGTAATAGCCAAAAGCGAAAAAGCAATTGATATGCACTTGTATAAAAAAGTAGTAGAAGGCAAATAGCATTGGTCAGAATTTCAAAACGGATTATTGTACAATCCATGCCAACACTAACTGATCAAATATTTGGTACTGCACTTGCAAAGCTTGTTGAAATTCCTCGTTTATAAACTTTGCATTTATTACTCCATCGTTCCCTAAATCAAAAGGTTCAAGTCGTAGCATTTCGCTAAAGTCAACCTGACCCATCCCATACCATTTGTACATAGCTTCTTTGGCGTTCCATGCTATACTTAAGAGTATAATCTGATCATCAGCGCTGTGTTTATGAACAAAATCCTGCTCGTCCTGATGCAAAAATTTATGCTTAATCAATTGTACTTTGGGAGTAATCGTTTCCACATCTATACCCACTCTATATTGACTGCTTACAATAGCTGCTGCATAATCATCACAATGCGATATGGAGAAATGGTATTGCTCCGTAGCTAAATAAGGTTTGCGGGTGTCTGCGATTTCAATTTCATGATTAGGGAAATCAGGGAAAAGTAAAGGCAGCAAATAACGGCCTGCCAAATGCTGCAATCTTTTGTGCGGATGCCTGATTTCGCTTTGCAAAGCAATACCAAGGTCAAAAAAATGCTCCGGTTCTTCTATTTTCCAAATAGCAAGCCGGGTGGTTTCGTTTATATCTTTACTAAGAAAAAGGGCCAAGGAAAGTAGCTTTGATTTAAAAATTAGTTGCCGAAAAACAATAAAGTTATCGTTCAATATTGAAAAGTATTATTTTTCCACTTTAAAGTATTATTACCATCACTTTAATCTACCATATCAATGATACTATCTGACGAACGCATATTGCAGGAAATAGAAAAAGGAACCATAAAAATTGAGCCTTACGACCGTGAGTGTCTTGGCAGCAATAGTTACGATGTGCATTTGGGCAAATTTCTGGCAACCTATAAAGAACACATAATTGATGCTAAAAAGCACAACCAAATAGAACACTTCGAAATTCCTGACGAAGGTTTTGTATTGTATCCTCATATTTTTTATCTGGGTGTTACAGAAGAATACACCGAAACCCATGCACATGTACCCTTTCTTGAAGGAAAATCAAGTACGGGCAGGCTTGGTATAGATATTCATGCTACGGCAGGAAAGGGAGATGTGGGCTTTTGCGGCAACTGGACCTTAGAAATTTCAGTGAAACAACCCGTAAAAGTCTATAAGGGTATGCCGATAGGTCAGCTAATTTATTTTCCTGTTGATGGTGAAGTATTGGTAAAATATAATAAAAAGGCTAATGCAAAATACAGCGGTCAAATAAATAAGCCGGTAGAAAGCATGATGTGGAAAAACAATTTTTAACAGGTTTCTAAAATCCCGTTTAAACCTTTCCGTATTTTTTGTAATAGGCAATCAGCCAACCTATGACTTCATTGTAACTCTTTAATCCATTTACTTGCTGATTGGCTTTCAGGTAATGATCGTAGAAAACTTTAATGATGGGCTCCAAACTGTTTTCGCTTTTCTTCCAATACGACCGTACTTCAGTCATATCATTTTTTACCAGGCTGTTCAGTTGCTTGTAATTTGACTTTGCAGCAGCGCTGTCTCTATAATATAATTCACGGTTAGCATACTCAAAAAAATCAAAGTAAGTGGAATATTGAAACAAAATATCCTTGGAATTAACTGCTGCAAGATATCCTACAAAGCTTGCCTCACTCTCACTTGCATAACCTAATTGGTGAGCCATTTCATGACATACAACATAGGGAATTAAAAACCGTGGCATGGTCAGGTTTAATTGCGCTTCTCCGGTAAACGGGTTATAGTAACCCAAAAAACCAAGATAATTGCCCATTCGTCCATACATAGAACGCTTAACCGATGCGGTTTTAAAATTCATAAAAGGTAGATTGACAGAAGCAGCCTGAAAAGCCTGTTGCGCTTCACCAAATACCTCGGGGTATGGTTTAAAAGCTATTTTATCAATATTAACCTTTAAGCGACTATCATTTAACTTTTGCAAAAGAATTCCTGTGATGGTTTTTAAATCCTGCGCATTATGCATTTGTGGCGTAAGGTTCAATTGAGATGCAATACCCGGGCGGTTATAATTTAAGCCCCACGAGAGATTGAAATAAATATAAATCGCAGCAATTGTAAAACCTATTGATTTTAGTTTTGAAAGAATTTTCACCCTGGTTAACCTTCGGTAACAGGCAAGAACAATTATTCTAATGAATAAATATAGAAGATAAGAACCTGTAGCAAAATAAAAAAGGTCGCCGAAACTAAAAGGTATCCATCCAAAAATGAAACGGTAGAATGATGAAATATAGGGATAAATACCCCTGCTATAATATTGCTCAATAGCAAAGGGGAAGTACGAAAAAATTTTAATAAATATGCATAATGACAATAAAAGTATGCCCCAAACCAAAGTACTGATTCTGATTTTTTTTATCAATCTAACTTTTTCCACAGTGGGATATACTGCTGCATCCATACTTTTATTTTAACTGAAAATAACATGCCATAATTTGGACAATAATAATGAAGAATTGGATGCGTAACTATAATCCTTGATTATTCTCTGCTTCCTGTTTCTATAACGTAAATTTGCATTCTATTTATATAAATACACAACTGATACTTTTTGTTTTCGGCTTTTTAAACCGTGAAGGAATATTGCTTGTATAATATAAAATAAACATAAAGGTCATTAAGCAATCAATTTTCACTTTTTCTACCTCATTTCCCTTACCTTTGCCATCCTTAAAAAATGACTATGAGCCACCGGAGAGCCTTTGATATAGCATTTGTAGGTTTAAAACCCGGCGAGCACCAATTTGTTTACCAGATTGATGATAAGTTTTTTGAGGATTTTCAACAGCAGGATTTTCAACATTGCAACGCAACGGTTAAGCTAACATTCGATAAGAAATCCGGATTTATGCTTTGCCGGTTTGACATAGATGGCAAAGTAGATGTATTGTGCGACAGATGTGGCAATAATCTGCAGTTGCAACTGTGGGACGAGTTTAAAATAGTGGTGAAAATTGTAGATGACCCGGAAATAATGAACGAAGAGGAAGATGACCCCGATGTTTATTATATAGGAAAAGGAGAAAGCCACCTGAATGTTGCAGATTGGATTTATGAATTTATCAACCTAAGCATACCTATGCAACGTATGTGTAAGGAAGACGAAAACGGAAAATCGCAATGCAACCCTGAAGTGTTGGAAAAGTTGAGAAAAATGGAAGAAGAAGCCAAATCATCCCAATCAAACACTGTTTGGAAAGGTTTGGATCAGTTTAAAGATTTGCAATAATTGTTTTAGATATTTTATAAATTTTAAGTTATGCCTAATCCCAAGCGGAGACACTCGCAACAGCGCAGTGCAAAGAGAAGAACACATTACAAAGCAGAAGCTGTTACACTAAGCAAGGATTCTGTTACAGGCGAATTGCATGTACGCCACCGTGCACATGTAAGCGAAGGAAAATTGTACTATAAAGGAAAAGTGGTTGCTGAAATCGCTCCTTTAAAAGCATAAGAATAGCGCAACAATTTTTATAGAATTATTCATGTCTGCAAAGGCGTGAATAATTTTTTATTTGTACCAGTTTATTATTTATACCGATTGCATATCCGTGATAGTTCCATTAAATTGGACGAAACGGCTATAACAACTTGTACCGAGTTAACGGTATCGGCATTATACTAAAACCAGATTGGACTATTTATTTTCCAAATGGTATTATTTAATAACAAGAACCTGCTATGAATATTGGAATAGATATGATGGGTGGCGATTTTGCGCCGGCTGAAGCAATCAAAGGGTTGCAAACATATTTATCAGATTCAACAGCTCCGGCTACTATATTTTGTATAGGTAATGAGGTACAAATAAACCAATTACTTGCCGAAAATAATATTTCATCTCCCCACATAAATGTTGTGCCTGCACCTGAAATTATTGGTATGCACGAACACCCGACAAAAGCGCTGAAAGAAAAACCAAAATCTTCCATTTCTGTTGGGTTTTACTTGTTGGCTTCAGGCAAGATTGATGCTTTTATAAGTGCAGGAAATACGGGTGCCATGTTAGTAGGTGCCATGTATAGCATAAAAGCAATACCGGGTGTACTAAGACCAACTATTTCTACAGTAATCCCAAAGCTAAACGGACAAACCGGTCTCTTACTTGATGTAGGCCTCAATGCAGATTGTAAACCCGAACACCTTAACCAATTTGCCATATTAGGTAGCTTATATGCCAACCATGTTATAGGAATAGAAAACCCAAAAGTTGCTTTGCTCAATGTAGGCGAAGAAGAAGGTAAAGGAAATATTTTAGCACAATCAACTTATCCCCTGCTCAAAGAAAACAGCAACATACACTTTGTTGGAAATGTTGAAGGCCGTGATATCCTTACTGAAAAAGCTGACGTTGTTGTTTGTGATGGCTTTACCGGAAATGTAATCCTTAAAATGGCGGAAAGCTTTTACGACATCAGCATCCAAAGAAACATAGAGGATGAATACATCAACCGCTTTCATTACGAAAATTATGGAGGCACCCCGGTTTTGGGGGTAGCAAAACCCGTAATTATTGGTCACGGTATCAGCAAGGCCAAATCCTTCACTAACATGATTGCATTGGCTGAAAAAATGATTACATCAAATGTAATTGGTGAAATGGTTGAGCGGTTTAGGGAAATGGAGGTTGCGTAAAAGCATAATTTACTGCATCTATTTTTTGAAAAAGAGAAAATTACCTGCGTAAAATGTAATATTCTAAGCCCATACATTTGCAATAATATTTAACTTTAAGGTCGCTTTTGAAAGTTTAATAACAAATCGCTTATTTGATATGTATAAATGCATGGCCAATATATTTTATGAAAAAATTTAATATACTTTTTTTCCTGATCCCGCTATTGACTTTTTCACAAGACAAAAGGCCATTTGATCAAAATTTAACAAACGGAAATGACAATCTTTTTAAACGAATCGATTTAGCAGAAAGTTTTGTAAGGAAAGCTTATAGTCTTGCTGAAGATACAAAGGATAGTGTTAAAGTTTTTTATTTGATAGGAAGGCTAAACCTCTATAAAGGTGATCGTAAAGCAGCTCGTGACACTCTCTTGATAGCATATCATTTAATACTATCTGTTTTTGCACATACTGATTCAGATTCTGATTATAGAAAAGAAAAAATATTAAACTCATTGGGAGAAACCTATAAAGATGAACAAAATTACGATTCTGCAAAACGATATTACGATTCAGCATTGAATTCTATTCATAGAAGTAAGCTAAAAAGCAAATATTCTGATAGTGTAATGTCCTATACAGAAGCAATGATATTAAATAACTTAGGAGAATTGTTATTATATCAAAATAAAACCGACTCTGCACTAAATTATTATTTTAAAAAAATTGAAAAAAAATTTCAAACAGGTTCAAATAAATCTTTTAAGAGAGCATTAGCATATGTTTATGAAAACATTGGTAGGTGTTATGAAAAACAGGGACAGTTAGATCTAGCAAGAGAATATTTTAAACAAAGTTTAATAATACGTAATGACCAAAAGAAAGACAACCTATATGAATTTATAATGATTGCTTACACTATCGGGATTTTTGACCATGTTTATGAAGATAAAAAAATTTCTCCTGATAAGGATTATTATTTAATTGCCAGGGATTCACTAAAAAGTTATAATATATCTGGTATTACAAATTATTTAGCAAATCACACTATAAGTTCGATACGTAATGATATTACACTACGCGATGCCGAAAATAAAACAAAGTGGATTGCAATTCTTATTGCTGGATTATTTGTTATAGTTGCAACATATGCAAAGTTTATTGCAAATAATAGACAAAAGCAGAAAAAAGACTTATTGGTACTTAATAAAATTGGGGAGAGTATATCTGCCGCTATAAAACCAGGAGACACCGATATGCTAAAGTTGGTTGGCAGCATTAATAATGAAATCAATGCATTAGTAGATGCTCCTATTATTCTCATAGCTATTTACGACGAAAGAATGAATCAGTTAGATTATTATGTAATAGAGAAAAATGTATATTTGAATGCAACTTCTCGATCACTGAATTTGCAAAAAAATCTTATTGTTGATTGCTTTAAAAGTAATAATCCTATATTTATTAGTGACTATAAATCTACCGACTATCCGGATGCAATAGAAAATCAGGGTGACACACCCGAGTCAGTTGCAGCATTTCAAATTGTTATAAACAAAAAAAAATTAGGTGTTTTTTCAGTCCAGAGCTTCAAAAAGAATGCATACGTTAAGAAAGAAAAAACTCTAAAAAACTTGGCAAATAAGGTTTCAATAGCAGTAAATAATTTTTTGACTAACCAACAGCTTTATGAAACCATGGCTATAAGAGGTACTATTCTATCCATGCTAAAGCATGACCTGCCCTATGCGCATGATAACGTCGTTAAATTGCTTAAAACGGCAAATTTTGATCTGGAGTCGAAAGCTCAATTAGAGAATACGAAAGAACAACTTGGAGATTACCTGGATTTAATGAAAGGATTAAACAAAGAAATGCAGAAAGTACATTTACCGAGAATACTTGAACCCATTGAGTCTTATTTTATTGGAAATATAGTAGCTAATCATAAAGAATTTTTTGAGTTAAGTAACATAGAATTGGAACTTGACCCAATTTGCATCGCAAAATGGACTGCGTTTAAATCAGATAAAAATCTACTCTGGTTTGTATTGAAAGTATTTTTAAATAATGCCTATAAAGCAATATTGGCAAGTAAGATAAATGAAGAGAGTAAAGGCAAAATTGTAGTGAGTGTAGAAATGGAGGACGGTGCTAATGAAGAAATGATGATAATGTGTGTAAATGACAATGGAGTGGGACTTCCTAAAGAGGATGATACAGAGATAAAATTTGAAGAGGGAGCTGGTAATGGAATTGTACTTAGCAAGATGTTGGTAGATGACTATACAGATTATTTCATAAAAAAAAGATTGGGGAAAAATCAAACTCTCAATAATATTATTTTAGAAAATCACGAAGATAGTCCTGGATGTATTGCAATATTGCGTTTACCCGTAACAATTTAAACTTATCATATGAACACACAAGCAACTGAATTAAATGAATTTTTAAAACAAGCCGCACTTAAACTTGAACTACCGGAAACGACTAATTTGGAAGAATTTTGGGAAGCGCTTAAAAAATTAAAGGAAGATACAAATAAGAAAGTTGACGTAACAGTTCGGCAACCGCTGAAAGTAATGTTAGTTGATGATAACAAAAAATTGGGTGATGAATTTATGAATAATAATAATTTTCAAATAGACATTCGGCGTACTGCTAAAGGAATAGTTGAGGACGCTAAAAACTATAATGTTATTTTATTGGATTTAGAGCTTCCTGACGGGGAAAAGAAAAATACTTTAAACCAACTGCCGAGAATGAAAAGGCTGTATAAGACACTGCATGAGCAGGCTAAACTCGGAATGGAAAGGCTGCCTGCCATTACAAAGGAAAATCCTGAAGTAAAAGTATTCATTTACTCTAATCATGCTACTGGCGATTTGGTCGAGAGTGCTCAGGCTGGCGGAGCGGTAGGTTATATTTACAAAAATGAATCAGGCGATTCAGATATATATCTTATGCAAATATTAAATGAAGTGTATGAGGGATTGGAAAATGAACGGGATTTTTATGATTGGTCGAGTGATACAATAAAAATCATCATGCAACAAGTACCACCAGATGACGATGAAGGTGAATCAGAATTACAAAAAAAAGTATTAGAAATGTTGGCCGCAGGGTATGAGGCAAATGCAATTGAAAAAATAATTCAAGAGCAATTTGACCACGCCAAAGTAAAAAAAAGAATATCCGATAAGGGTGTATATAGAATAACAGCGCAATTATCTAGATTGTGGAACGTTCCTACCAACCAAACTGCTATTGTTATAAAAGCAATTCAGAACAACATAATTTCTTTAGAAAATATTACCGTAATTCCCAAAGACAACTCCTTAAAACAAGATAGCTCGAGAACAAAAAAAGCACCATAAAAAAAGTGAAGACCCTGAGAAAAGTAATTGAAGTGAAAATTCTCAAGGAGCTGGAATAATTTTACCTAATTCATAGAATGCTCTTTTTTTTGAAAGACTTTTAAGCCCAATAAAACTATAATGTAAGACCATTTTTGCAGTATTAAAAAAATTGCAAAAATGTCAACGGTTAAACCATCAAATTCTTATAAAAATAAATATTTTAAGAATGTTTCCTTTTACCAAAATCTTTCTTTTTCGAAGAAAGATTTTGCTCTCTTAATATTAGTTTGTTCTTGCCTGAAACGAGTAATCTTGCAGGATGCCAGAGTTGCTGTAGCTACTCGTCTTACTCCCAATTATTCATGCTCCTTTTACCCTTGTTTTCCAAGGTTTTCTAATGTTGCTTTAATCATTGCTAAAAGTGGAGACACCACTAAAGTAAAAACTGTCCTCGGCCGTGTGCGGCAAGTTGGCATTGTATAAAATGCTCTTCTCCTTAAATAAAATTCTTACAGTAATCGGAAAAGAGCAATGAAAACAAAATGCTTTAAAATATTAAACCGTAAATTATGAAAACTATATATTTAATACTGGCTTACATAATAGCCACGTTGGTGCTACCAAATATTAATCTATTTGCCCAGCAACCTTTGTTTCCATTAAAGGCTGATACTGCTACTTATAACGAGGGTATATTCCCTCCAATAAATGGGTTGGAAAATCTGCACTTGACACCCGGTGACATGGATGAAGCTGAAGACTATGAGGCCATGGAAGGAGCGGATGAATCCATGTCAACCGATTCAAGCTTTAAGTCGTCAGCTAATGCGAGATACAATACCTGGAGCAAAGACAAATTCTTTTTTTACAGAAACACCTACCCTCACCATGGTACGCCCTGCTGGGGAGATGAACGCTGGGCTGCAAATGGAATAGCCCATAATCAGGATTTCATTTTTATTTGTGCTTTAGAAAGAACCTTTGTGGGTACTACCGGTAAAACAGATTATATAATTTGGAAGATTCCCAGAAACTACCCTTTGGATCGAGATTACCGGCATGATCCTACTGTAAAGCGATTCCAATTGAGTAAGCTACCTGCTAACACTAAAACAAGAAAAGAATTTAAGAAGTACAAGCATATAGGAGATATTGATGTAGCAGTAATTGAGGGAGAAGAATATATTTTAGCACCTCTTACCGGTGGTAGCAAGCCTATTATAGGTTTCTTCCGTACCAGCGATTTATCTTTCGTCAACTTTCACTATCCACTTATTAATTATCATCAAATAAATGCTATGGTTGATTTAGGGTGGTGTGCTTACTCAATGAAGAGAAAGCGATTGTGTGTGTCAAATGACTATAATTCATTTTTTGCTGAATTTACGATAAAAAAGGGCAAAATATCCTCTGCGGGTCATGACGCTTTCATGTGGACTAAACCCAAACTTCATTTCATTGACGAAGCAATTTCGAATATGCAAGGTGGATGCTTTACTTCAGATGGAAAATATCTGTATGTAAGTGCAGGGTTGCCGCAAAAAAATTTGAGTACTGATGGTATAACTGTCTTTGAAACAACCAATTGGAAGGTTGTAAAGAGATCAATCAATCTTTCAAGAAATCCGAGTGCCCAGGGCTGTTTTCATTTTGATTTTAACACTGGTAGTTGGTATAACCCTTGGGGTGCCGAGCCTGAGGGATTGGATATTTGGGATGCTGATGATGGAAGAACACCCCATGTCAGCGGTCAGTTACACGTTCTTTTAGATGATCATTCCTTTTGGAAAACAAACGATGTATCATTAGTGCACTACGGAATTTTTATAAAGCCGAAAGACAGAACTGTGAGTGCGACATCGTGGTATGGCACTTCATATACTAACTCTAAAATAGCAGCTATTTTAGTCCAGTGCTACGATGTGGTGAACAATGCACCCAAATGGTTTCCCTGCGGCACAACCACAGTCAAGTTTTTTTACCGGAAAAATACTTCTATCCTGCTGGGATATACAAAAGTGACTGTCAAGTGCAAAGAACTTTGGCTTAAAACTGATTCGACTGAACTGTCTGCAGATTCTGTGCTGACTGGTCATGATAATACAGTCAAAGCGAGCAGTGATATTGAGAAGGATGCAACTTCCGCGTACCTGGCAGATGCAACAAGGCAAGCTCAAAAGCCTGTTACCGAAGTTGCCGATTTAAAACAGGGTATTAGTGACCTGAAGGTGTTTCCTAATCCTGCTCACGACCAACTAACTATTGTGTTCAGGAGTCCTTCCAAATCGGCATGGACCATTCGCTTTTATGATGCTGTTGGACATATGGCTATGCTCAAACAGGGTTTAGCCGCTGAGGGTGCGAATAGTATTATCACGGATGTTTCGAGCTTAAAGAAAGGCTTTTATGCTATAAGCATTTCAACAAACAACTTTGAAAATACTTTAAAGGTATTAATCGAATAGCGCATCCGGAAAAAAGGAAGGTGACCTTTCAAAAGGATGCCTTCCTTTTGAAAGAGCTATCTGATTGCTTTAAAAATTATTTATAAATTACTAATAATAAAATTATGAAAAAGATTATCATTATTATGTTGACTACATTCGTGTCAACACTTGTTGTATTGTCTTGCAAGAAAGTGGAACCTACAACTGCTGCAGTGTGTACTGCAGACCTGCCTATTATTCTTGCAGAAACACCCCGCAATTCTGTGTCTGACTCCATGAGCAGCGATGGCATTATATATTGCCACGATGAGGAAGTTGAATTTGGCCCCAAATACATAGAATTTATTTCTTATGACCCCCAGACATCACTAATATGGCCTGGTGCGGTTATAAGCTATCCCAGCATTGTATATGGAGGGTACACACCTATTACCGGTGACATGCTGCCGGTAACTATCTCTGCTTCCATTTCCAGCTTTAACGGAGCAGCAGGAAGAACAGTAGGTAATCCAAGCCTTTCTACCATGCGAACAGCCATTCATGAAATTGTATCACAACAACAACAAGGTGCCACTACAACAGCCCATCTGTCGTGGACAACACACAAAATACATAATGAAAAGGAGTTTAACCTGGAGATGGGGGCAGGTTATGGAAATATGTTCTTTGACATAAATGCACAGTTTAATTACCAGTCAAGCCAGGTTAAAAGCAGGTATGTAATAACTTTTACGCAGGTTTATTATTCTGTTGATGTTGACGCTGTTCAACCTGGCATGGAACACCATTTTAAAAATTCTCCTTCATGTAATGATCCGGTTTTAGGTGGGGTATCGCCTGTATATGTGAGTTCAATAAAATACGGAAGGAAAGTTTAGCTAATGATTGAGAGTAGCACATACGACTACAGCTATATGGGAAAAATACAGGCTTCTTTTGATGCATTTGTGAGCAGCGGTGGGTTAACTGTGGAAACAGAACTGAGAAATATACTTAGCGAAAGTTCTGTTAAGGGTGTGATTTTGGGCGGGTCTGCAACAGACGCTATAAAAGTTGTGAATAATCCTGCAACATTGAAAAACTATTTGATAAACGGATCAAACTTTGATGTAAACACAAGTCCAGGTGTCCCTTTAAGTTATACATTAAGATTTATTAAAGACAATTCAATTGCTTCGGTTGTAAAGTATGATAAATTTACAATTAGGGAATGCACCATCATTCCGCCTACGGCTGTTACAATTACTCCAAACGATATAGACGAAATCCGCCTGAACCATGTGCGGGGTGACAAGGAGTTTTCTGCAAATGGGCCGTCTGTGAGCATGACTACAACATTGGATATAAGAGCGAATCAACAAGAGCTTTGGGCAAAGTGTGTAGTTACCATGGTTGAAGTAGGGGGTGATCATACCACAGGGGAAAGAACATACGAACAGAAAATATGGACAGCTCCCAGCGGTAAGAAAATTAATTCAATAGTAAGTAAAAAAGTACAAACAATAACTTATACGGACAATGATATTAATTATGACCCATTTTATTATTCACCCAGCGAGGTCATAAAATACGTTAAATTTAGAGGAGATACAGATGGGGATGATTTAGATTTGAGTGACATTGAATCAACTGGTCATGTACATCATATCGATTTTAGTCCGGTGACGGTTGAGCTTTTGAATAGGTGATTTGAAAAATGGGGCTGTTGGAAATAGACAGCCTCATTTTCTTCCTGCCATTCTTTTGCTACAGAGGGCAATGTCAATTAGTTAAGGGCTTGCTACCCAAACAAAACCTTTCTGCAAGCGGTGATTAAGCATCTTTATCCCAGAAGGTTTTCCTTATCCCCGTCAATCAAACAAAACACAGAAGTTTGTAGGCAATAAGATCAGGGTGTGCTCCACCCAACAGCAATTATGATATTTTTATTGCAGAATTAGATGCCCAAACGGGGTTGACAAAAAAAGTTGATTAATTAAAAGTTACACCCGGCTATTGGGATTTACCTTCGGCCATGACAGCCGATGATAAAGGCAATGTATTTGTAGGTGGACAAATGGGTGCTGACCTAAATGTAAACGGCACTACTATATTAAGTGATGGTGGCAATAGCGACTTCTTCATAGCCAAATACGGCACAGCCAGTTGTGGCACGGTAGTGCCACTACAGCTACTCACCTTTACTGCAAAATGGCTATCTTCCTCCCTCTCTACAGGAGAGGGCCGGGGTGCGGCACTGCTACAATGGACCACCGCACAAGAACTAAACACCAGCCATTTTGAAATAGAAAGGAGTATTGATGGTAGGGAGTTCAGCAAAATTGGTACTGTAAAGGCCAATAGCACAACACAATCAAACACTTACAAATTTAGTGATGCAGTTGCACCTAACTCCCCCCTTTGGGGGGCGGGGGGGCTTTTTTATCGCCTCAAAATGGTGGACAAAGACGGGCAATTTACATACAGCCCCATCCGCTCATTAACCATTAATCATTCTTCATTGGGCATTGCTGTTTACCCCAACCCGGCAAAAGATGTGGTACACATAGCAGGCAGTAACATGGTACAGCTAACCCTCACTGACCAAACCGGCCGGAATCTTTTCACCCGTCAATGCGCTAACTCATCTTTGGAAACAATACCTGTAAAGAGGTTTGGCAGAGGTGTTTATGTGTTGCGTGTAACTGATACAAAAGGAAACATTCATATTGCAAAAGTGGTGGTGGAGTAGTGTTTACAAGTAGTATATAAATTTTATAGTTGCTTATTTCGTTTCATTTGCATTTAGACATTTTCATAAAAACAGTAAGCTGTTTATAACCCAAATTGGCATTTCACAACATCCCCATCGGTCGTAAACTAAAAAACCCACCAAAATGGTGGGTTTAATATAAATTTTTAAATCTCATGTTACTTTTCCAAAGGGCTTTTTTTACCCGCAAGTAATTTTTCTACTGTTGACTCTAATCTCCTTACACGGATGTCTTTCCTCTTAGCAGCATCAATCCACTCTACATATTCTTTTTGATTGCTGTCTGACAGGGTTTGAAATACCTCCCGGGCTTTTTTGTGTGCATTGAACATTTTTTCCAATTCTGCAGAGGCTACAACTAATTTTTTGTTGAACTCTACACCCTTCATTTCTACCAGTTTTGGTTCAATAAATACTTCAAAACGGGCTGACTCGGGTCTTTGGAATCGTGCTGCAATCCATACATTGTCTAATTGTATTTCATCTACACTGGCAAAATGATTGTTTGTTAATACATCCCAATTACAATCGCGGCTTAAATCGCTTACAATTTTGCTGGTGGTTTTAGGATATGCAACCCACAATTTGCCTTCGGCACTCAAATTTGGGATCACATCTTTCAAAATACCGGTAAGTTGATTACCGGAAATAGCAAATACCAACGCAAAATCAATCTTTTTAAGCTTAAGTAACGGTGTTACATTTTTAGAATAAGAGAGCTTAACAAACTGCTTTTCAATTGAGGAAGGAAGGCCTTGTATCAGAAAATTCTTTTCACTGGAAATCTGCAACTTTTCAAACAAGCTTAATTGACTCATACCTCAAATTAATTTAAAAGGGTTAAATCGAAATGAGTTGCAAAATTATAGCAAAAAATTTACAGTTAAACACAAAAATCCGCCAATTGTTTAATTTAACGGATTTTTCAGGCTAACTTATTAAACTTTATTTTCTTTTCCGGGTGGGTTTTGCGGGTACAACAGGTTTATTATTAGTTGATGCAGGTGCAACAACAGGTGTATAATATTTTAATGCTTCCGGCATCATTTCCTGCAGTTTTGCTATACGGCTATCCTCTGAAGGGTGGGTACTCATAAATTCCGGGGGCTTATTTCCATTACTCATTTCGGCCATGCGTTGCCATAGCGGAACTGCTTCCCTTGGGTTGTAACCTGCTAATGCTGTGTAAATCAAACCGTAGTGGTCTGCTTCCAATTCCTGGTTTCTGCTGTGTGGCAAAACACCAAAAACATTGCTGCCTACCCCATAAGCCTGCATAAACAGGTTTTGAGTTTCAGCAGATTTACTTGATAAGGCTACCGATAAGGCTACCCCACCTAATTGCTGTACTAAACCCTGACTCATACGTTCTGCCCCATGTTGCAATACCGCGTGGGCTACTTCATGACCCACAACTACTGCCAGGGCTGCTTCGTTTTGAGCTACTGGCAATATTCCGGTATAAACTACTATTTTACCACCCGGCATACACCACGCATTTACATCGTTGCTTTGCACCAGGTTGTACTCCCATTGGTAGCTACTCAAATCTGCCTGACCATTCTTTTTATAGAAATTCGAAACAGCATTGGCAATTCGGCTCCCTACCCTTTTTACCATTTCGGCATCTTTGTTTTGCGTAGAGCTTACTACAGTATTTGAGGTAAGAAATGACTGATATTGAGAAACGGCCATTTCCTGCATTTGGCCTTCAGATACAAGAGAAAGTTGCTTTCTACCTGTTATGCTGTTTGTAGTACACGCCACAACCAAAAGAGAAACAATTACACTTGAAAAAAACAGTCTGTTTTTCATACTCCTTATTTTTACTATCACTAAGACAATAATGATACCAAGGGCAAAAGAAGTAAAAAAATTGATTCAAGTGATGGATAACCGATAATTTGTTTAGAAATATCCTTAAAAGAAATGAATGGCGTAAGCGTTGATTATCAATGCATCAGGATAAATACTGACATGGATTGAGCTTTGTTAAAAAGTGTGGTGTATGCAAAAAAAGGGTTTCGTTGAAACTCAATGCAATCAATCCAGGTCTTTATTTTTGCGTTTGTCGCGGTGCTTCATTATAGGCACTTTGCTTTCTGTACCTTTTAGCAACCGGTTTATGTTTTTTTGATGCGTAAGTATAACCATCAGTGCTACAGCAACTGCAAATACCCTGTAAAGGGGTTCTTTTTCGTTCCAGATAAAAAGTATAAATACGGCAAAAGCAACTCCTGCCAACATAGAACTCAACGAAACAAAGCGGGTAAGAAATAGTACAAGTAGAAAAACCCCAACACAACACAGCGCCACTATTGGTTGAATTGCTATAACCATTCCAAAAAGGGTTGCAACTCCTTTTCCTCCTTTAAAATCAGCAAATATTGGAAAAATATGCCCCAACACACTAGCTAAACCAAGACCAACCATAAAGTTTGTTCTTTCAAGTTCGTCGTGCTTATAATAGGGAATTAGTAGAAATAGAGAAGCTGCCAATACACCTTTTAGGACATCTACCACCATTACAAAAGTGCCCCATTTAGAACCCAGCACACGGTAGGTATTGGTTGCACCGGCATTACCACTGCCGTAGTCGCGGATGTCTATATCAAAAAAGTGCTTGCTTACCCATACTGAAGTTGGTATAGAACCAATCAGATAGGCCGCTATTATGAGTAAGAATTCATTCATTAATAAGCATCGTTAATTTTCTACACAAACGGCAAAAATAAGATAAGAAACATTACAAAACACGCTATTTCAATTATGAAAAATTGCCATTTTGTAACAAAATACTAATCCAGTTATGGCGTAGTAACGTTTTTATTTTTGAAATATTGTGTTGTTCAAAAACTTTTAAAATATCCGCTTCATCTGCCTTCAACAGACCACTTAATAATAACGTGCCGCCGGGTTTAAGCGATTGGCTAATGTTGACCACATTATCCATTATTACATTTCGGTTTATGTTAGCCAAAATGATATCATATATTTTGCCTTCGGCAAATGCATCTGCTTTTATAAGGGCTATTTTTTTACAATTATTTCTTTCAATATTTTCCTTAGCATTTTCTATACTCCATTCGTCATAGTCGATTGCATCTATTTGTTTTGCTTCTAATTTTTCGGCCAATATGGCCAAAATGCCCGTACCAGTTCCAAAATCTGCAACAACGGCATCAGTAAAATGGAGTGCTTTCATCTGACTCACCATCATATACGTAGTTGCGTGGTGACCGGTTCCGAAACTCATTTTTGGCGTTATGATAATTTCATACGGGGTGCCAGGGATGGGGTCATGAAAATCTGCTCTTAACACACAAAAATCATCTACTATTATGGGTTGAAAATTGCTTTCCCATAATGCGTTCCAGTTTTCTTCCTCTATGATACTTTCGTCATAGTTCAGGTTATATAGGTCCAGGAGCGTTTGCAAAGCAATTTTATCAAATTTTTCCTGTGCAATAAATGCTTCCAGTGCATTGTCCTTTTGTTCAAACGCATCAAAACCTATGGCCGTAAGTTCAGCAATTAGAATTTGTTGTAAATTTTCATCTGAACCAATGGTAATTTTTATTGTATTTTTCATGTAGCCTGTAAATATCGTACTTAGCAACGAAAGGCTTTATCTTTTGAAAAATGAAACCAGTCTATTTTTATATTTTTGAGACGATTTTGAAAAAACAGGACCCTCATTTCTCCTAAAAAAATTTGAAGCCAAAGGAAAACAGTAACACTTGCTGAAAGACTATTACAAAATACTAGAGGTTTCTCCCAATGCATCTACCGTAGATATTAAAAAATCTTACCGAAGGCTTGCACTCCGCTACCACCCTGATAAAACCTTTGGGAATAAAGCTTTAGAAGCAAAATTTAAAGAAATAACCGAGGCTTACAAAGTACTTACTGACCTGCGCCAACGGCAGGAATATAACATAAAAGTGAATTTTTATAATCATGCCGAAAAAAAGAAACAGCCTCCTCCCCCACCCACTGCAGCCGCTATATTGCAACAGGCAATTGTGTTTAGAAAAAAAATAGCCGTATTAGACCCCGAAAGAATGAATAAACGGGCATTGTACCAGCGCATACAACAACTTTTGGCTAAACAAAATATGGAGATTTTGCAGCTAAACAACGATATGGTGCTCAATAAAAAAATTATCAGGGAAATATTGTTTTGTTCCCGGCATTTACCATTTCCCCAGGTAGAAAAAATCTGTTACCAACTCACCGCTCTTGCAGGAACGGACAACACTGTTTATAAAACCCTTTATGATTTCTCCAAAGAGACCAAACGCCGTGAATTCTGGAACAAATACAAGTTGATGATTGCACTAGCGATTACGTTTGTTTTGTGTGGGTTGATTTATTTTATTAGTGAGAGGTATTGAGGGTAATGGGTTCCTGTATATTGAGTCTTGTTGTGGTAATGTCTGCCGGCTGTGACTACATGTAGGATCCCAAAAACAAAGAATAGTATAATTGGCGTTTACAGAATATAGTGAAGTATTCTTACCTTCTATTGCCGGAAGCTCAATATCGGGAGCTGGTGTACCCACCATTTTGCCCATCATAAAATAAGCCTTTTCTGAAATCTTCTTGCGGTCATCTGCCGATAACCAAGTATATCTTGGGGCCTACATAGTTTAGTATTCAACTTTTAAACTTTTATTAATTAAAAATTGTACATAAATCCCATTAATAAATTGAAGATTCTATTCCTTTTCTATTAATGACGCTTTGAAAAAATTATAATTTATATATGTTGATTTTCATTTTGTAAAAATATGGTTGAGATAAAATTACGCAACTTGAAGAGGGCTAATGGAATATAATTATGTATAATATGATATAATAGTATCTTTTATGAATATTTAAATCATTAATAAGATAAATTATGTAGTATTAATAATTTATAATTGTAAATTCAATATTTTCGACAATCTTTGATTAAAGTTACCCTTAAGTACACTAATAATTTTCTATGAATAATACAGTTCCAAATATTTCTCTTGAAACATTATATGATGCAGTTGAAATAGCAGCAAATGGAATTGTAATTGCAGACTGCCTGCAAGAAGACTTGCCGCTTATTTATGTTAACCCTGCTTTTACAAAAATAACAGGTTATAATAAAAAGGATATTATTGGAATGAATTGCAGGTTTTTACAAGGACCGGATACCAATCAAACTGAAGTTGATAAATTACGTGAAGCCATACAGGAAAAGAAAAAATGCAAGGTTGTATTGTTGAATTATAAAAAAAATGGTGAAAAATTTTGGAATGAGTTAAACATGTCTCCACTATTTAACAATGATGGAGTATTGACGCATTTCATAGGAATTCAGGACGATATCACAATTCAGAAACAGGCAGAGGCTGCACTTTTGGATATGAAGATAAATGCCGAATACAATAACAAGCAAAAAACTGAATTTTTAAATACCATAAGCCATGAATTAAGAACACCCCTAACAGTCATGCTTGGTAATATACCCTTGCTTACTGATTTAGAATATTTGCCTTCATCTGAAGAAATAGTTGAAATAGCTAATGATATAGAGGAGTCAGGCAAGCATCTTCTTAAACTGATAAATGAATTGCTTGATATTTCAAGAATTGAAGGTGGTAAAATGGTGCTGAATATGGAGGTTTTATCTTCTGAAGATCTGATAGAAGATGTTTTAAATCTTGCTTCAAAACCAGGTTTACAAAAGGGGTTAATCATTAACAAACAAGTTGAAAAATTTGAATTCAATGCCGATTCTATGCGCATGAAACAAGTATTAATCAATTTGTTGGGCAATGCAATAAAATTTACAGATAATGGCAGTGTAAATATCTCTGCATATAAAAATGAAAACCAAGCAGTTTTTGAAATAAGTGACAGTGGGGTTGGAATGAAAGAGGAAGACCTGCCTTATATTTTCGATGTTTTCAGGCAGGTAGACGGTTCCGCAACCAGGGCTGCCGGTGGTTCAGGTCTAGGATTGGCAATAACAAAAAAATTAGTTGAGCTTCATAACGGAAAAATAAGTGTCACTAGTATTTATCATAAAGGAAGCAATTTCAGAATTGAATTACCAATATTAATCCCAAGCTAATAATAATGACTGTTAAGAAAAAAGTATTGATAATAGATGATGATGAGAAAATTTCAAGAATGTATAGCCGAAGACTGGCAAGATTAAATTTGGATGTAACTATGGTTTATAATGGTGAAACCGGTATAGAAAAAGCATTTGAATTACTTCCGGATCTTATAATTCTTGATATACATATGCCAGGTATGGATGGCTTGGAAGTAATTAAACATCTTAGAAGTCATGATTATACTGGTTTAGTAGTTGCATGTTCTGCATCTGTTTCAGCATTAGATACTCATAAAACTATAGATGCAGGATGCAATGATTTTATTCAAAAACCAATTGATGAGAATTTCGAAAAAAAAATTATTGGTTATTTAAAATAGGAGAGTTATCTAAAAGATGTTCAGGATATTAATAATAGACGATCAGGAAACAATCATTGCAATGCTTAAACGACGTTTAAGTAAACATGATTATGCATTTGACTCTTGTGATAATGTAAAGGATGCCAGGAATTTTTTAAAGAAACAAAATATAGATTTAATACTAACAGATTACATGATGCCGGAGGTTTCAGGTTATGATTTTTTTCTTTCAATTCAAAATAAAGAAGAAATTCCGGTAATAATGATGACCGCCCATGCCTCTATTAATTTGGCTACTGAATTTATTAAAAATGGAGGTGCAGATTTTATTGAAAAACCTATTGATATAGATATTTTACACTTAAAAATAGTAAGGGCAATTCATAATTTTCGTAGAATAAATAATGAAAAGTTACATCGGTTAGAAGCTGAAGAAAAACTTCTTCAATCTTATGAGGACTTACAAAAAAAGTCAAAGGAAATTCAGTTGGTTAATAACCAACTAGAATTATTTGCCGGAATTATAGCACATGATCTTAAAAGTCCATTAAGTAGCCATAAGCTTTTGTTGGATTTTTTACTAAAAAAAATTAAGACAAATCCCGATCAATTTGAATTACAGTCTTTGGTAAGTCAATTAACAATTTTAAGAAATAATTCTGTTGAAATGTTGGTTTTGGTAGATGCACTTATGGAGTTAACTCTAATACATAAGGGCGTGTTTGCGCTACAACAAGTAGATATAGCTCAAATGGTTTCTGAAATAATTGAATCGCTTCATCCGGAATCTTTTGTTTATTTTAAAGTAAATAATCTTGAAAAAGTTGTTTGTGAACCAATATTAATGAAACAAGTCTTTACTAATCTAATACAGAATGCAATAAAATATTCTTCAGTAAGAAAAGAACCAGTAATAGAAATAAGCTCTGTCAGGGATCAATCGGGTGTTACATTTTCCATTAAGGACAATGGAATTGGCTTAAAAAAAGAAGATTTAGAAGACATATTTTCAATGTTTGCCCGAATTGAAACTGACCATGAAATTGAGGGTTCTGGAATTGGTCTTGCTGTTGTAAAAAAAATAGTGGAAAGGCATAATGGGAAAATTTGGGCAGAAAGTGAATATGATCAATGGACCTGCATATATTTCACTTTGCCTTTGAGTGTTTAGATAATAGATTTAAAAAAGGCAACTGCATTTTCATTTGCAATTTAAAAACAGCTCACGGAAATTGCAGAAACAACAGAAAATATTGAAACAATATTTCCAAAATTTCCGTGAGCCGTTATTTATTATAATGTCGCCATATCAATTACAAACCTATATCGCACATCCCCCTTCAGCATTCTTTCATAAGCTTCATTGATATCTTTAATATTGATTACTTCCACATCGCTGGTAATGTTGTGTTCTGCACAATAGTCAAGCATTTCCTGTGTTTCGGGCAGGCCACCGATCAGCGAACCCACTATACTACGACGTTGAAAAATAAGATTGAAAGCCGGTATTTGTGCAGGTGAAGGAGGTGCTCCTACACATATCATAACTCCGTCAGTATTTAATAATTCAAGGTACATGTTGTAGTCGTGATCTGCTGAAACAGTATCTATAATAAAATCAAAATAATTTGCTAATCCTTTAAGTTGATCTGGATCTTTGGTTAATGCAAACTTATGTGCACCCAGTTTTTTAGCATCAGCTTCTTTACTTGCCGATGTACTCAACATAGTAACTTCCGCTCCAAAAGATACACCAAACTTCACGGCCATATGTCCAAGACCACCAAGACCAACAACACCTACTTTGTGACCCTTGCTTATTTTCCAATGGCGCATGGGGCTATATGTAGTAATGCCTGCACACAGCAGCGGGGCTACACCATCCAAAGGCAGCTTTTCTGAAACACTCAAAACAAAGTTTTCTGATACTACTATACTGCCAGAGTAGCCACCTTTTGTAACAAGACCGTCTATTCTGTCGGGACTGTTGTAAGTAAATGTAGAACCTTCAACACAGTATTGTTCCAGGCCATCATTGCAGTTCTTACATTGTTTGCAGGAGTCAACCAGGCAACCCACACCAACAAGGTCACCGGTTTTGAATTTGCTAACACCATCACCTGTATTGGTTACGCGACCAACTATCTCATGTCCGGGTACCACCGGGTACACGGTATTATGCCATTCGTTGCGGGCAGTATGAAGGTCAGAGTGGCAAACGCCGCAATATAAAATTTCAATTTCCACATCATCTTTGCGCAGTACCCTTCGTTCTATTGTCAAAGGTGCAAGTTGTTCTGCAGCACCCTGTGCGCCATAAGCTTTTATTGATTTCATGTTTGTTTTTTATAAATGCAATATACAATTGTAATCCTTTAAAGTTCACATCAATAGGTTATGAAATAGTGAACTGGGGAAAAGTATGCATAGCAAAAGTTTGGTGGATTAATCAGTTTTTTTTCTTGCTTATTAGTTTGTATTTCACTTCCATTAAATTGATAATTGCTAATCTTCTTTGCAAGCCGCTATTGTAGGGAAAGCATTTAATTGATGCCCAATCACCACTACTTGTGTATATTCTCTTAAATACATTTCCAATTTTGCAATCAATTAGGTAGGAACTCCCATCTGTAACTCCACATAAACGAAACTGTTTAAGTACCGAATTATTAGATAAATAGTACGAACTAGAATTGTCCTCAGGAGTCAATGGTAGATTGAATATTTCATTTTCAATTAAGGTTTTTAAGACGCTATCTGCTTTTAAGGCTTCAATTGGGTTCATTTCCACTAACGAGTCATATGGAGGACGAAGTTCTCTATTAGCATGGATAATTCTTTTAAGTTTGAAGATTGTATCGTAAACTAAAATTGTACAAAAATCATGAGAAGCAGTCGACGATTGGTAAAACCTGATTTCAATTTCATTGGAACTTTTGGATAGACTTGGTAGCAGAAATTTTTCTGCAAGCGATCTTTTGTTTTCAATTTTAGAAAAATCGCTTTTACTAATTCCTTCTACCTGGCCTATGTACAATTGGTTTTGTGCATTCAAATCATTGAAGTGTATTGTCAGCAAAAAAATTAAGCACAATCGAA
This sequence comes from Segetibacter sp., assembly GCA_031373555.1. GTDB lineage: Bacteria > Bacteroidota > Bacteroidia > Chitinophagales > Chitinophagaceae > Segetibacter. The sequence continues at coordinate 50,001 of JANMMU010000015.1, forward strand.
AATGTTTCATTCCGTTTTGATTTACTATGAAAGATGAAACTAAGTTTTTTTGTTAGTTTCCTTAATAATTTTTCACAAATAAAGCCCCACAACATTGCGGGGCTTTTTGATAGTTTAATTTGGAAAATAGTTTTACAATTTACTAACAACAACATCCTGTACAGAACGGGTTGAAGTGTTCACCACATACTTTTGTTCTAACTGCTTGTTACGGCTGCTAACAGTAATGTAGTATTTGCTACTGTATTGTTCTCCTTTAAGCAATTTGAAATGCTTGTCAAACGATTTATCGTTGTAAGAAGTGGAGAACAATATCTCATTGTTATCATCCTTAACTGTAACTGTAAACCTGGCACCGGTTTCGTTGTTTATTGTTATTTTAAACATAAGCCCATCGTTGGTGCTGCCTGTATAATTGATACCAGATCTATCTGCAGGGTTTACATTTTCGTTGGTGCCTGCCTGTACGCTAAGAGATGTCATTAAAACGGATGCAAAAATAAATGCTGCGCTAATGAATTTTTTTCCTGAAAATTTTAAAAATGCCTGTTTCATGTTTTTTGTGTTTTAAATGAATGAATTAAAAAATTACCATCATCTGGTTAACAACCGCAGGCAATACAATCTATTAGATGGCTTTTAGAAATCGTGTAGTAGAAGGTTATTATAAACCTTTTTTCAAAGCTTTGAATGAAGTGACACTTACATATCAATACCAAAGATAAATAAAGGTAACCTTGAAATTAAATATAATAGTAACTATTCACTCCCCAAAATTCAATTTTTCGGGTATTTTTTATAAAACCTGGAAGTTGTGCACATTTTTTTGATGGCTTTTGTAAGATCTGATTTTTATGCACTTTTTTGCTTCGTATTTCTTAGTTTTTGGGGATT